>DASPMS010000049.1:0-220454 GCA_035626915.1 Opitutaceae bacterium | reverse complement strand
GTGGACGTGGTTGAAGATGTGTTCCGGGCAGTAGCACTCGTCGCCCGCGCACTTGGAGCAGTAGCGGAAATCGAGCTGCGGGTGCGTGCGGTCGGTCTTGCCGCAGACGGTGCAGGTGTGGCGGGCCGCGGGCGCGGCGTTCTTCACCGCGAATTGCCGCGCCTGCTGCTGCATCCGGCGCTGGCCGCCGCGCATGCGCGCGAGGATGTCGGCCCCGAAGAAGAGGAAGAAGTTCGCGAGGGAGGCCGCGATCATGAGGCGGGTGGAGAAACGGCCGGTCATGAAGGCGAAGCCCAGCCCGATCCAGGTGATCAGGGCAAGCCACTTGATCTTCACGGGCAGGATGAAGAAGATCATCATCACGAACTCGGGGTTCAGGTACGCGAACGCGAGGAACACGCTCAGTCCGATGAAGAGGGCGGTCGCCGGCTCGCGCGGGAACAGGAAGGCGACGGCCACCGTGAGGACCCAGCCCACGCCCAGGAAGATGTTGTAGCGAAAGGTCCCCCAGAATTCGTCGAGCGCGTTGCCCATCAGGTAAAACAGGCTCCAGCCGAAGACGATGAACATGATGTCGAACGCATCCCGGCTGATCGCCGGGGGCTCGAAGATGAAGGTGAACGGCCGCCAGACCTGGCCCTTGTCCACCACCAGGTCCATCTGCAGGACAATCAGGTCCGTGAGGTCCTTGCCGAGCAGGGCCAGCAGAAAGAACCCGACCTGCCCCATCAGGATGTAGAGCGTGGTGTTCTCGACCGCGAGGCGGCCGAGTTTGCGCTCGAGGCGGTTCAGGAACGACATGCGGACGTCAGTTTTCGGCCTTCGCCGCCAGTTGGTCGAGCAAAGTTTGCTTCGGCGCGGCGAGCCGCGGGTCGTCGACCGAGTTGAGCACCGCGCGGGCATGGTCGGGCTTCCCGGCCTTGATCATGGCGTTGGCGGCCTGCAGCCGGATCGTCTGCCGCTCCAGGCCCGGCGCGACCCGCTCCTCGAGTTCCCCCCAGGCCTTGATGGCGTCTTCCCAGCGGGGCCTCTCGAGGTCGCCGTAGGCCTCGGCCGCCCGGTAGGCGTAGGCGATGTTGTCGGGCGCGAGCGCGGCCGCGCGCTGGAAGGCCTCGAGGAGGGCCTTGTCGATCGCGTCCCGGGTGAACAGGCCGGTCTTGATGAAATCGTCGCGCCCCTCCACCAGCAGCAGCCCGAGGTTGAGGTGGTACACGGGTTCCTTGGGCGCCAGGTCGACGGCCGCCACGGCCCAGGGCAGCGCGTCGGGCAGCTTGCCGTCCTCCGCCAGGTGCTTCGCGATCTGGCTCTTCACGCGGGGCAGGTTCGGATCGAGGCGGTTGGCCTTCAGGAGCATCGCGACCGCCTCCTTCACCATCCCGATCCGCCCGAGCAGCTCGGCGTAGGAAACGTAGGCCAGCGTGAAGTCGGGCGCCTTCTGCAGCAGCACATCGTAGCTGTCGGTCAGCGACTTCACCTCGGCGCGGAGGCGGGCCTCGTCGAGGTGCTCGCCCTCCTGCTCCGCCCGAGCGAAGACCTGCCGCTGGCGCTCGCGGATCTCGAGCAGCGTCTTTTCCACGAGGGTCTCCTGGGCCCGCCCGACGCCGAGCGCCGCCAGAGTCAGCAATAGGAGGGAAAAAGTCCGGAATCTCATCGGGGCGTACGACAACGCGCAGGCCCATTCGTTCAATCGCCCGGCGTCCGCGGCAAGCCTCCAATCGCCGGCCTGCGGCCAGCCCAGGCGACGGTCGGACCTTGTGCTGGCCGCCCCCGCCGCTCCCGGCAATGACCCGAGCCCTGGCCAACCGCGGTGACGGTCGGACCGTGTGCTGGCCGCTGGAAGGCGCCCGAAGCGGCCGCCCAAGTGTTGGCGCTTTCGTCTCCCGGCCAAGAACGATGCCGACCGTCACCGCCAGGCCTGGGCCAAGCCAGGTGACGGCCGTCACCCTTGTTGGCCGGCGACTTGACGCCGGGCGAATCTGGGACACACCTGTTCAAGTGAACGCCCCCCGGCCAGATCCCGCCTATGTCCGCGGCCGCGGGCCGGTGCTGCACCCGCCGAACCGCTTCACCCCGCTGGTGATCGCGCCGGACCCGGATTATGCGGAGTTCGACGAGCACGGCGTCCCGATCGAACGTCCCCTGCCGCGCACCCAGTTCTACCCCGACGCCACCCAGTCGGTGCTGAACCATTTCGACAGCCCCGACATCGGGCCCGGCTGGGGCCTGAACCCCTACCGCGGCTGCGAACACGGCTGCGCCTACTGCTACGCCCGGCCCTTCCACGACTACCTCGGGTGGACCAGCGGCATCGAGTTCGAAACCAAGATCCTCGTGAAGCTGCGCGTCGCCGAGCTGCTCCGCGAGGAACTCTCCTCACCCAAATGGAAGCCCGACACCGTGATGCTCAGCGGCATCACCGACGTCTACCAGCCGGCCGAACGGCATTTCCGGCTCACGCGCGCCTGCCTGGAAGTCCTGGCCGAATTCCGGCAGCCGACCGGAATCATCACCAAGAACTTTCTCATCACGCGCGACCTCGACCTCCTCGCCGAGCTCGCACGCTGGAACTGCGTCTCGGTCTCCGTGAGCGTCACCACGCTCGACGCCGGCCTGGGCGGCAAGCTCGAGCCGCGCGCCTCGCGCCCCGAGCACCGGATCCGCGCGATCCGGATGCTCGCCGAGGCCGGCATCCCCGTCGGCGTGAACGTCGCTCCGGTCATCCCGGGGCTCACCGACCACGAGCTGCCCGCCATCCTCGAAGCCGCGGCGGCGGCGGGCGCCCGGCGCGCGGGGTGCATCACCCTGCGGCTGCCCCACTCGGTGAAGGACGTCTTCCTGCAGTGGCTCGATACGCACGAGCCGGGCAAGAAGGAGCGGATCGTCTCGCGCCTCCGCGAGATGCACGGCGGCAAGCTCTACAACCCAACCTGGGGCGACCGCCTGCGCGGCGCAGGCATCTTCGCCGAACAGATTCAGCAGCTCTTCCATATTCACGCGCGCCGGCTCGGCCTCGATGGATTTCGCGGTTCCCGCCGGCTTTCGACGGAACACTTCCGCCGCCCGGGTGGCACGCAACTGGAGCTGCTCTGACGCATCTCCGCGGACGAACGCTCCTTGCGCATTCCCCCGCGCGTCGCCCCGCGTCATAGCCAGGCGCGCGCCCGAGAATAGCCTTGCGACGGCGCCGCCCCGGGTGCTCTCTCTGCGCCCTCTCCATGGCCCGCCGCCATCATCACCACGAAGCCTAGCCTTCCCGCGCGGGGAGGCTCCGACGTGCCTTCCCGAGGGTGATAAGAGACTGAGTTCCCGACCCCCGGCAGGCACCGCCCGCCGGGGTTGTTTTTTGTCCCGACAAAAGACGCCTCGCGCGCCGCGAACGGAGCCGCCCGCCGACCCGACGAACCGTCCCCCTCCTCATCCATCCTCCCTCCCATGGCCCCCTCCGCTCCGCCCAAAGACCGCCTCCGCCTCGCCGTCCAGAAAAGCGGCCGGCTCTCCACCGATTCGCTCGAGCTCCTCGCGCGCTGCGGCATCAAGGTGAAGACCCCGAAGGAGAAGCTCGTGCTGCACGCCGAGAACTTCCCGATCGACGTGCTGTTCGTGCGCGACGACGACATCCCGCAGCTCGTCATGGACGGCGTGTGCGACCTCGGGATCGTCGGCACCAACGTCCTCGAGGAAGCCGCCCTCGAGCGCCGCTTCGCGGGCAGCGATCACGCCTACGCGACCGAGCGCAACCTCGACTTCGGCGGCTGCCGGCTCGCGGTCGCCCTGCCGGAGGACCGCAAGTACCGCCGGCCGGCCGACCTTGCCGGACTGCGCATCGCCACGTCGTACCCGCAGCTCACCCGCCGGTTCCTCAAGGAGCAGAAAGTCGAGGCCGAGGTCGTGTATCTCAGCGGCTCGGTCGAAATCGCCCCGCGCCTCGCGCTCGCCGACGCGATCTGCGACCTCGTCGCGACCGGGTCGACCCTCGAGGCCAACCAGCTCCGCGCCGTCGAGACGATCTTCAGGAGCACCGCCGTCCTGATCCGCGGCGACCGGCCGCTCGGCGGCGACAAGCGGCACGCCCTCGACATCCTGCTTCGCCGCATCGACGGCGTGCAGCTCGCCGCCGAGGCCAAGTACATCATGCTCCACGCGCCCAAGACCGCGCTGCCCGCAATCAAAAAGCTCCTGCCGGGCTCGGAGAATCCCACCCTCCTCCCGCTCGCGGGCGACGATACCAAGGTCGCGCTCCACGCCGTCTGCCAGGAGGCCGTGTTCTGGGAAACGATGGAGTCGCTGAAGAAGGCCGGCGCCAGCAGCATCCTCGTGCTGCCGATCGAGAAAATGATGCTGTGACCTCCCAGCCGTCATTGCGCGAAGGCCCGCCGGATGCGCCGGCGAAGCGATGCCGCTGAATCGATCGCCGAATGCCTCGACGACCACGCCCCGCCCACCCGTCCATGCAGCTCCTCACCTGGAAGTCCCTCCCCGCCTCCGCCCGGGCCGCCGCGCTGGCCCGCCCGGCGCAGGCCGCGCGGCCGGAGACCGCCGCCGCGGTGGCGCGGATCGTCGCTCGCGTCCGGCGCGACGGCGACGCCGCGCTCCGGCGGCTCACGGCGGAGTTCGACGGCGTCACCCTCCGCTCCCTGCGCGTGACGCCGGGGGAGGTCGCGGCGGCCGAAAAGGCGTTGTCGCCGGCGGACCGCTCCGCGCTGCGGGTCGCCTATCGCAACATCCGCCGCTTCCACCTCGCCCAGCGGCCGCGCGACGTCCGCGTCGAGACGCAGCGCGGCATCCGGTGCGAGAAGCTCGCCCGCCCGATCGGCCGGGTCGGCCTCTACGTGCCGGGCGGCTCCGCTCCGCTCTTCTCGACCGCCCTCATGCTGGGCGTGCCCTCGCAGCTGGCGGGCAACGCGGTCCGCGTCCTCTGCACGCCGCCGGGCCGCGACGGCCGCGTCAGCCCGTGGATCCTCCTCGCCGCGCGGCTTTGCGGCATCACCGACATCTTCAAGGCCGGCGGCGCCCAGGCCATCGCCGCCATGGCGTACGGCACCGGCTCGGTCCCGAAATGCGACAAGCTCTTCGGCCCGGGCAACGCCTACGTGACGGAGGCCAAGCTGCAGGTCTCGCGCGACCCCGCCGGCGCCGCCATCGACCTCCCGGCGGGCCCGTCGGAAGTGATGGTACTCGCCGACCGCTCGGCCGATCCGGACTTCGTCGCGGCCGACCTCCTTTCGCAGGCCGAACATGGCGCGGACTCGCAGGTGATGCTGGTCGCGCTCTCGGCGCAGGTGGCCGACCGCGTGCGCGCGGCGCTCGACCGCCAGTACGCCCTCCTTCCCCGGGCCGCCATCGCGCGGCGCGCGCTGGAACAGAGCCGTGTGATCCTGGCCGGGTCCCGGGCGGAGGCCGTCGCCGTGGCGAACGCTTATGCCCCGGAGCACCTCATCCTGCAGGTCGAGGACGCCCGCGCCCTGCTGCCCGGCATCACCACCGCCGGCTCGGTGTTTCTCGGCCCCTGGACGCCCGAGTCGCTCGGCGACTACGCGAGCGGCACCAACCACGTCCTGCCGACCTATGGCTGGGCCCGCGCTTGCTCCGGGCTCGGGCTGGCTGATTTCCTCCGCGCGATGACCGTCCAGACTGCCACGCCGCGCGGGCTCCGCCGGCTCGGGCCCGTCGTCGAGCGGCTCGCCCTCGCCGAAAACCTGGACGCGCACCAGCGCGCGGTGCGCGTCCGGCTCGAGCGCCTCCGTCGATGACCGCCGCCGAAGAACACATCCTCCCGCTCGTCCGGCCCGAGATGCTCGCGCTCACGCCGTACAGCTCCGCGCGCAGCGAGGCCAAGGGCGGGGCCGGGCCGAGCCCGCGGGTCTGGCTCGACGCCAACGAGAACCCCGAGACCCCGAGCGTCGGCGCGCCGCTGCACAACCGGTACCCCGAGCCCCAGCCGGCCGATCTCGTCGCGCGGCTGGCGCAACTCTACCGCGTCGCGCCCGGCAACCTGCTGGTCACGCGCGGCTCGGACGAGGGCATCGACCTCCTGCTGCGCGCGTTCTGCCGCGCCGGCCGCGACGCGATCCTCATCACCCCTCCGACCTACGGGATGTACCGGGTCGCCGCCGCCATCCAGGACGCGCGCGTCGACACGGCGCCGCTCGACGCGCGGAAAGGCTTCGCGCTCGACGCCGCGGCGGTGCTGAAGGCGGTGACGCCGGCCACGAAGATCGTCTTCCTCTGCTCCCCCAACAATCCCACCGGGGCGCTCCTGGATCGGGGCGCCGTGCTCCGCCTCGCCCAAAAGCTTCTCGGGCGCGCCGTGGTCGTCGTGGACGAGGCCTACATCGAGTTCGCCTCCGGCCGGGGGACCGCGGGCGGCCGCAGCCTCGCGACCGAGCTCCGCCGGCATCCGAACCTCATCGTCCTGCGCACGCTCTCGAAGGCCTACGGGCTGGCCGGCGTCCGGTGCGGCGCCACCGTCGCCGATCCCGCGGTCATCGCCGTGCTGCGCAAGATCATCGCGCCCTACCCGATCCCGGGTCCCGTCCTCGAGGCCGCGCTCGCCGCGCTCTCGCCCGGCGGCCTGGCCGCGGCGAAGCGCTCCGTCGCGGCGCTCGTCGCCGGCCGCAAGCAGCTCGCCGCCGCGCTGCGGAAGCTGCCGGCCGTCCGCCGCGTGTGGCCGAGCGACGCCAATTTCCTGCTCCTGGCGGTGGACGACGCCGCCCGCGTCATGGCCGCGGCCCGCGCGCGCGGCGTGGTGCTGCGCGACCGCAGCAGGGACGTGCCCGACACGGTCCGCATCACGGCCGGCGCGCCGGCCGAGAACGCCGCGGTGCTCGAGGTCTTCCGCTCCCTGCCATGAAGAAAATCCTCTTCCTCGACCGCGACGGCACGCTCATCCACGAGCCGCTCGACCAGCAGATCGACCGCCTCGACAAGTTCGAGCTCGAGCCCGGCGTCGTCCCCGCGCTGCTGCGGCTGCGCGACGCGGGCTGGCGCTTCGTGATGATCACGAACCAGGACGGCCTCGGCACGCCGAGCTTCCCGCTGCGCGATTTCAAGCCGCTGCAGGAGCTCCTGCTCCGCATCCTTTCGTCGCAGGGCCTGGAGTTCGACGCGGTCCGGGTCTGCCCGCACACGAGCGCCGACCGCTGCGACTGCCGGAAGCCGAAGCCGGGGCTCCTGCTGGACTATCTCCGCGACACGACCTGGGACCGCGCGCAATCGGCGGTCGTCGGCGACCGCAAGACGGATCTCGAGCTCGCCGCCGCGCTCGGCGTCCGCGGCATCCGCTACGACCGCAGGAAGCTCGGCTGGGCCGAGCTCGCGCGGCAGCTCATCGAGGCCCCGCGCCGCGCCGCGGTCACGCGCCGCACGAACGAGACCGACATCACGGTCGCGGTCGACCTCGACGCGCCGGGCGCCTCCTCGCGGCTCGCGACCGGGCTCGGCTTCTTCGACCACATGCTCGAGCAGATCGCGAAGAACGCGGGCGTCGGCCTCGCCGTCTCGTGCAAGGGGGACCTCCACGTCGACGAGCACCACACGGTCGAGGACGTCGGCCTCGCGCTCGGCGCCGCGCTCCGGCAGGCGCTCGGCGACAAGCGCGGCATCGGGCGCTACGGGTTCACGACGCCGATGGACGAGTCGCTCGCCCAGGTGGCGCTGGACCTGAGCGGCCGCGCCCACTTCGTCTTCGCCGGACGGTTCCCGCGCGAGCGCGTCGGCGAGCTGCCGACCGAGATGGTCCCGCATTTCTTCAAGTCAGTCAGCGACGCCCTCGCCGCCACGCTCCACATGGAGGTTAAGGGCGAGAACGCGCACCACATGGTCGAGGCGCTCTTCAAGGCCTTCGGCCGGGCGCTCCGGCCGGCCCTGGCCCGCGGCGGCGGCAGCGAAGTGCCGAGCACGAAGGGCTCCCTCTAGCCGGGCGTCGCCCATCCGTCCCCTTTCGCCTCACCGATGCTCCCACGGTTCACCAACGCCCGAAACCCGAACGCCGAGGCCCGCCCGGCCGCGCGCGGCCGCGGGCATCGCCGCCGATGCTAGCGATCGTCGACAGCGGCGGCGCGAACATCGCGTCGGTCAAATTCGCCCTCGAGCGGCTCGGGGTCGCCGGCGAGCTCACGGCCGACCCCGCGGTCATCCGCGCCGCGGCGCGCGTGATCCTGCCCGGCGTCGGCTCGGCCGCCGAGGGCATGAAGCGGCTGCGCGAGCGCGGGCTCGTGGAGTGCGTGCGCGGGCTCGGGCAGCCCGTGCTCGGCATCTGCCTCGGGATGCAGCTGCTCTTCGAGGCCTCCGAGGAGGGCCCCACGCCGGCGCTGGGCGTGCTGCCCGGGCGCGTCGCCCTGCTTCCGGCGGCGCCCGGCCTGACCGTGCCGCACATGGGCTGGAACACCGTCGCGGTCGACCGGCCCACGCCGCTCTTCGAAGGGCTCGCGGGCCGCCGCTTCTATTTCGTGCACAGCTATGCCGCGCCCCCGGGCGAGCACACCCTCGCCAGCGCCGAGCACGGCGTGCGCTTCTCCGCCGCGGTCCGCCGCGGCAACTTCCACGGCGTGCAGTTCCACCCCGAGCGATCCGGCGCCGCCGGCGCCCGGCTGCTCAAGAACTTCCTGGAGATGCCCGCATGAGGCGCCTGCGAGCAAGCCGCGTCATTCCCTCCCACGACTGCCGCCGGGTCTTTCGCTGCGCTTCCGCGCAGGGCCACACTCGCAATGCGGGCCGGACCGCCCATCCGCTGTGGCCCGCCGCGGGAGCGGCGGGATCCATCATCCCATGATCCTCTATCCCGCCATCGACCTCCGCGGCGGCCGCGTCGTGCGGCTCACCGAAGGGCGCTTCGACCAGGAGAAATCCTACGGCGACGATCCGCTCGCGGTCGCGCGCGGCTTCGCGGCCGCCGGCGCCACCTGGCTGCACGTCGTCGACCTCGACGGCGCCAAGGATCCCGCCCGGCGGCAGGCGCCGCTCGTCGAGCGCCTGGCGCGCGAAAGCGGCCTGCGCGTGCAGACCGGCGGCGGCATCCGCGACGAAGCCCAGGTCCAGGCGCTGCTCGCGGCCGGCGTCGCCCGCGTGGTCGTCGGCAGCCTCGCGGTCCGCGCCCCCGACCTGGTGCGCGGCTGGCTCGGCGCCTTCGGGCCCGAGAGGATCGCGCTGGCCCCGGATGTGCGCCTCGACGGCGCGGGCGTGCCCCGCATCGCCGCGGCCGGCTGGCAGGAGGCCACCGGCGTCGCGCTGGATGATTTCCTCGCCGGCTATCTGCCCGCCGGGCTCGCCCACATTCTTTGCACCGACATCAGCCGCGACGGGAAACTGACCGGCCCGAACACCGCGCTGTACGCCAGGCTCGTGCCGGCGTTCCCCGCGCTGCGGATCCAGGCCTCGGGCGGCGTTGCCTCCCTCGCCGACCTTCGCGCCGTCCGCGCGGCGGGCGTCGCCGGCGTCATCGTCGGCCGCGCCCTCTACGAGAACAAGTTCACCCTGCCGGAGGCCCTGGCCTGCTGACGCCGGTCCCGCCGCCTTTCCCGACCAACGAGGTTTTCCGCGCCGCTCCCATGCTCGCCCGCCGCATCATCCCCTGCCTCGACGTCCGCGACGGCCGCGTCGTCAAGGGCGTGCAGTTCCGCGACCACGTCGACATGGGCGACATCCTCGAGCTGGCGCGGCGGTACCGCGACGAGGGCGCGGACGAAATCGTCTTCTACGACATCACCGCGAGCAGCGACCGCCGCACGGTGTCCGCCGACTGGGTCACCCGCGTCGCGCGGGTGATCGACATCCCGTTCTGCGTCGCCGGCGGCATCCGCTCGCTGGAGGACGCGCGGCGCGTGCTCCACGCCGGCGCCGACAAGATCTCGATCAACTCCCCCGCCCTGGAGACGCCCGGGCTGATCGGCGAGCTCGCGGCCGAGTTCGGCTCGCAGTGCGTCGTCGTCGGCATCGACAGCCTGGCGGAGGGCGGCGACTACTTCGTGAAGCAGTACACGGGCGACCCGGCGAAGACGCGCGCCACGCGCTGGCGGACCCTCGACTGGGCGGCCGAGGCGCAGCGGCTCGGCGCCGGCGAGATCGTGCTCAACTGCATGAACCAGGACGGCGTGCGCCGCGGCTACGACCTGGCGCAGCTCAAGGCCGTGCGTCCCCGGCTGCGCATCCCGCTCGTGGCGTCGGGGGGGGCCGGCGCGCCGGAGCACTTCCGCGCCGTGTTCCACGAGGCGGGCGCCGACGCGGCGCTCGCGGCCTCCGTCTTCCACAGCGGCTCAATCCCGATCCCGGCGCTGAAGTCCTACCTCGGCCGCGAAGGCGTCCCGGTGCGAATCTAGTCCTGCCACGGATCCCACCGACCGCCACGGATGCCACCGTCCGACCGCACCAGACCGATTCCGATGAATCCGCCTTCATCCGTGCCATCCGTAATCAGGAAAAACGCCCATCTCCCATGAAACTCCCGAAGATCGACTGGAAAAAGACCGGCGGGCTCGTCCCCGCGATCGTGCAGGATGCCGGCACGCAGCAGGTGCTCATGCTCGGCTACATGGATGAAGCGGCGCTGAGAAAGACGCTGCGCACGAAGAAGGTCACGTTTCTCAGCCGCACGAAGGGCCGGCTGTGGACCAAGGGCGAGTCGTCGGGCAACTTCCTCCATCTGGTCTCGCTGGAGGTCGACTGCGACCGCGACACGGTGCTCGTCCAGGCGCGGCCGGACGGACCGACCTGCCACCGCGGCACGGTCAGCTGCTTCGGCGACGGCCGGGCCGCCGATGCCGGTTTCCTCGCCCACCTGGACCGGATCGTGGCGGAGCGGCTGAAGTCCGGCGACCAGGCCAGCTACACCGTGCGGCTGGCCCGCGAGGGGGTCGCGCGCGTCGCGCAGAAGGTCGGCGAGGAGGGCGTGGAGACCGCCCTCGCCGCGCTGCAGAAGGACCGCGGCGAATTCGCCGGCGAGGCCGCCGACCTCCTTTACCACCTCATCGTGCTGCTCCGCGTGAAGAAGCTGGCGCTCGCCGACGCCGTCGCCGTGCTCGCGCAGCGGCACCGGTGATGCCGCCGGCGCGGGCGCCCCGGTCCGGACGAAACAGGCGCGAACCCCGGCCGGGCCCGGCTGTCCTTACCCGAAGCCGCCGGGCCAACGAAGAGTTGAACCTTCGCCGAGTTGGCCCAGCTTGATGCCCGTCCGCTGCCCATGCCCCGACCCCGCCTGATCATCGCGCTCGTGTGCCTAGTCGTGGCGGCGGGCTCCGCCGCGGCGCAGCGCACGAAGGAGGTCGGCCCGCGCCTCGGCCGCTGGGCCCACGAGGACAGCGCCCTGCGGCCGGACGCCCGCGTGATCTGGGGCCGCCTCGACAACGGCTTCCGCTATGCGCTGCTCCCCCACCAGGGCGTGCCCGGGCGGGTGGCGATGAAGCTGCTCGTGCTGGCCGGCTCGATGGACGAGCAGCCGGAGGAGCTGGGCATCGCGCACTTCACCGAGCACATGGCCTTCCACGGCTCGCGGGAGATGGACGAGGCCGCGATGCTCTCGCTCTTCCGGCGCGCCGGGGCCGAGTACGGCAGCGACGTCAACGCGGTTACGACCTACGACTACACGGCCTACAGCCTCGATTTCCGCGAGAACGACCCCGCGCTCCTGGCGGAGGGCGTGCGCTGGTTCCGCGGCCTTGCCGACGGCGTGCTGTTCGAGCCGGCCGCGATCGACCGGGAGCGCCGCGTGATCTTCGCCGAGAAGCGCAACCGCGACGGCCTCGCCCAGCGCCAGATGCAGGCCTCCTTCCCGGTGGTCTTCCGCGGCCTGAAATTCGCGGAGCACGCCCCGATCGGCACGGACCGCACGCTCACGGCCCTGCGGCAGGAGCATTTCCTCAATTTCTACCGCCGCTGCTACCGTTCCGACCTGATGGTGTTCGTCGCCGCGGGCGACATCGATGTCGCCGGGCTGGAAACCCTCCTCCGCGAGCGCTTCGGCACGCTGGCGAGGCCGTCCGGGCCCGTCCCGCCCCGCGACGAGGGCCGGCCGGAACTCCGGACGCTGCGCGCCGGCGTGTTCCGCATCCCGGGCATCGGCTCGGCCGAGGCGATGGCCGCGAGCGTCACCCCGCAGCCGGCGCGGCCGGACTCGCGCGAAGCGGTGGTCGACGCCCAGAGGAAGAGCTTCGTCATGGAGCTGTTTTCGGAGCGCCTGCAGTACCTGCTTCCCGGCGCCGGGGCGCCGCAGGCGAGCTACAGCCCGCTGTTCCAGTACGACGCCGCCCTGGCCTCGATCCGCACCGGCGGCCCGCAGTGGTCCGAGGGCATCCTCGGCGTCGACCTCGCCATCCGGGAGACGCTCCGCCGCGGCTTCGAGGCCGCGGAGGTCGAGGAGCTCCGCCGCCGTTACCTGCGGATCGCGACGCACATGGCCGAGCAGACGCCCGTGCTCGACCCCGCGATGCTCTGCGGGAACCTGCTCGAGTCCATCGCCGCCCATTCCGTCTTCATCGGGCCCAACGTCGAGTACCAGTGGATGCGCGAATGGCTCGAGCGCTTCACGCCGGCCGAGGCGGTCCAGGTGTTCCGCACCATGTGGAACCCGGATGCGCTCGCGTACCACGTGGGCGGCGACGTCCCGCTGCAGCTCCGCCCCGAGGAGGTGCTCAAGGCCGTGCAGCGCCACCGGCGCGGCGAGCTCCCCTACCTGCTGCCCACGCCGCCGAAGGACGTGCCGTTCACGCTGCGCAAGCCCGGCCCCCCGACGGATGTCGCCGAGCGCAAGGTGGATCCCGAGCTCGGCGTGACGCTCATCCGCTTCGGGAACAACGTGCGCCTGAACTTCCTGCCCTCGAAGGCCGAGCCGGGGATCGTGCACGGGATCGTGCGCGTCGGATCCGGGCTCCTCACGATGCCGGGGAACCAGCCCGCGCTGAAGGAATTCGGGCTCAACACGTACATCGGCAGCGGCACCGTCTACTACCAGCCCGACCAGATCGCGCAGGTGATCGACCGCCAGCTGCTCGACTTCAGCTTCGACACCGCCGACAACGACGCGTTCACGTTCCGCGGGGCGATGGGCGTGGAAAACGTCGAGACGTTCCTCGGGGTCGCGACCGAATTCCTGCGCGCCCCGCAGTTCAAGGCCTACGCCCATAAGGAGGAGCGCGTGCGCGCGTACGTCACCCGGTCGGCCGCGGCCGGCGGCTTCGCCGAGGGCATGCGCGAGCTCAACAACCACCTGTTCCGCGGGGATCCCCGGTTCATGTCCGGCACCCCCATCGACTACATATCGCTCGGGCTGCCCGAGGTCCGCCGCTGGATGGAGGAGCCGCTCTCGAAGGGCTACGTCGAGGTCACGATCGTGGGCGACGTGACGGAGGAGGTGGCCGTGGCCGCGCTCCGCCGCACCCTCGGCACGCTCGGGCCCCGCGCCGCCGAGAAGACGTACGCCTCGCCGCCGCGGCCGGTCAAGGTCGCCGCTCCCCCCGGTTACCGCCGGATCGAGTTCGTCGGGGAGCTCAACCTCGGCATGGTCCTCGGCAACTGGCCCATCGAGGGCCGGCTGTCGATGCGCGACCACGCGGCGCTGGAACTCCTCGCCAAGGTGCTCGAACTGCGCGTCCGCACCCAGGTGCGCGACCAGCTCGGCCTGTCCTATTCGCCCTCGGCCTCGTTCGAGGCGTTCGGCGGGTTCGACGACTTCGCGATGATGCGCGCGACGGTGGACTGCACGCCGAGCGACGCCCAGCGCGTGGCCAGGATCGTCGAGGAGACCGCGGCCGCGCTCGCCGCCGGCGGGATCGATCCGGAGGAATTCATCGGCGCGCAGGGCATCGTGCGCGGGCAGCTGCGGCAGGCCTTCAAGAACAACGACTTTCTCGTCAACGTGCTGAAGCGCACGCAGGAGACGCCCGGGCGCGTGGCCGACGTCGCGGCACTGAAGAACGACCTTGTCGGCCAGCTCACGCGCGACGAGCTCAACGCCTGGGCCGCCAGGATCCTGCCGGCGGGCAACAGCCGCACCGCCGCCCTCGTGCCCAAGCCCTTCGTCGGCATCTTCGACACCGGCGCGCCGCGGTGACCTCGCCGGCGCCGGGCGCAGCCTCGCGGCGACCCCGGCCGTCGGCCGGACTTCAATGCTCGATTCGCCCCTGCCGCACGCGCAGCAGCCGGTCGCATTGCTCGGCGAAGCGGCGCTCGTGCGTCGCGAGCACGACGGCGGTGCCGGTGTCCTTCGCGAGCGAGCGCAGGAGCGCAAAGACGGTGTCGCCCGTCGCCTCGTCGAGCGCCCCGGTGGGTTCGTCGGCGAGGACGAGCCGCGGCCGGTGCAACAGGGCCCGGCACAGCGCCACCCGCTGGCGTTCGCCGCCCGAGATGTCCTGGATGCGGTGCCCCAGCCGGTGAGCGATGCCGACCGCGGCGGCGAGCTCCGCGATCCGCGCGCGGGCCTCGGGCGCCGGGCGCCCCGCGGCCAGGGCCGGCACGCGCAGGTTCTCGCTGACCGTCAGGTCGGGGATGAGGTTGTGGAGCTGGAACACGAAGCCGACGTGGCGCCGCCGGAGCTCGAGCCGCGCGCGCTCCCCGCGCGGGTCCAGCCCGCAGACGGCCAGCTCCCCGGCATCCGGCACGTCGAGCCCGCCGAGCAGGTGCAGCAGCGTGCTCTTGCCGGAGCCGCTCGCGCCCCAGAGCGCGACGACCTCGCCCGCGCCCACGTCGAGGTCCACGCCGTGCAGCACCGGCACCCGGCCGCCGTCGTAGGACTTTCGCAGCCCGCGGGCACGGATCACGAGGTCAGGCACGATTAACCTCCGGGGCGGGTCCGGCGTCACTCATAGCGCAGCGCCTCCGCCGGCTGGATCCGCGAGGCGAACCGGGCGGGCCAGAGCGCGCCCAGCACCGCGGTGGCGAGCGCGGTGACGGCGATGCCGGCGAGCAGCCCCGGCCGCGCCACGGCCTGGACGTAGCCGTGGAACTGGGGCGCCCGCTCGAGCACGAACAGCCCCGCGTACCCGAGCGCCAGGCCGGCGGCGAGGCCGAGCGCGGCGATGGCCGCCGCCTCGCCGAGGATCAGCGCGGCGACCTGCGCCGGCGAGAAGCCGCAGACGCGCAGCACGGCGATCTCGCGGATGCGGCTGAAGACGGAGAGCAGCATCGTGTTCGCGACGCCGAGGCCGCCGAGCAGGAAGGCGCACAGCCCGACCGCCCAGGCGGTCAGGTTCAGGATCTTGAACTGCGTGTAGCGCTGGTTGAATTCGCGGTTCTCCAGCGCGATCAGCGCCGGGTGGGCGGCCGCCACCGCCGCGGCAAATTCCGCGCCCCGCGTCTCGTCGCGGAGCTTCACGGCGACGACGGAGGCCACGCCCTCGCGGTGAAAGAACCGCTGCGCGTCGGCGAGGGGCAGGAACACGCCCCCGTCCTCGAAGCCGTTCTCGGTGGAGAAGATGCCCGCGACCGTGAACTCGCCCCGGCCGATCGCGATCTTTTCCCCCATCCGGGCCTCGAGGAACTCCGCCGCCCGCGCGCCGAGCCAGACCCCGCCCGGCACGCGGCCGAAGTCCTCGCGCCGCCCCGCCCGCCACGCCGCCCGGGCCAGGCGCGGGTTGTCGCCCTCGAGGCCGAAGCAGGTGATGATCGGCCGGTCGCCCGAGGTCACGAGCCCGAACAGCAGCGGATGCGCCGACGCGACCTGCGGCAGCGCGCGGATGGCCGCCGCCTCGTCGTCGGGCACGCTGCTGAAGAAGAGGTCCGAGACATTGCGCTCGAAGACGAGGAAGTGGGAGTCGACCGCCAGGATCCGCTCGAACATGCCGATCGCGCCCTGGACGACGGAGAGGATCGAGAGCATCGCCGCCACGCCGAATGCGATGCCCGCGACCCCGATGAGCGCGCGGAGCTTGTGCCGCCGCAGGTTGATCGGGACGAGCGACAGGAATCGGACGCCCGCGCCCGCCGGTCCGGCCGCGCCCTCCCGGTTCACTTCGCCTCCACCGGGGTGCCGATGAGCTTGAAGCGCACCTTCACCTCGGGGTCGACGCGGAGGAGGCCCATCTTCCGGATGACTTTCAGGCCCCAGTCCGTGTAGTGCAGGGTCGCTGTGCCCGCGATGGTCCACTCGCCGTCGAGCTGCGAAACGGTCACGGGAAACTCGATCAGCTCCGCGCGCCCCTTGATCGTCAGCCGGCCGGTGGCGTGGCCGTGGCCGTCGGGCGTGAGCGCGAGCGCGCCCAGCTGGAAGCTGCCGGCCGGGTCGCCGCCGCCGAGCCACTTGATCATCTCGGCGTCGCGCTTGGCCTCGCCGGTCTTCAGGTCCGCGAACTTGAAGCTGAACACCGCGGCCTGGATCTTGTCCGACGGCGCGAACGTGACCTGCGCCTCGTAGGTCTCAAGCCGGCCCGTGAACGAACCGACGGTCGCCTTGACGTCGACGTCGACGAACGACCGCGGGCGGTCGACTTTCAGGGTCGTGGCCGCGGCCAGCGAAAACGGCAGGACCAGGAGCAGGACCAGCAGCCGGAATTTCATGCGTTTATTAAAGGGGCCCGGCGGAGGGACGGCAAATCCGCAGTGGCTGGGCCGCGCGGGGCTTGCCTCCGCCCCGGGCGCCGGCATCCTCCGGCGGGCGTGCGCTCCGCGCGCGCCGGGCGCACCTCATGAGCATCCACAGGAAGTCGGCCGACCAGTGGTTCGCGGAATACGGCGAAAGCCACCAGGACCACGCCAATGAGCTGATCCACTGGGTCTGCGTGCCGGTGATCTTCTACACGGTGATGGGCTTTGTCTGGTCGGTCCCGGTGCCAGCCCCCCTGCACGGGGCCGCGCCCTGGTTCAACTGGACCCAGCCGGTGATCCTCGCCGTGCTCGCCTTCTACCTGCGCCTCTCCGCGCCGCTGGCGGTCGGGATGCTCGGGTTCATGTCGTTCTGCTACCTGACACTCGAGATGCAGCGGCTGCTGTGCCCGTTCCCCGTGTGGAAGAGCAGCCTGATCCTCTTTGTCGCCGCCTGGGTCGGCCAGTTCATCGGCCACCGGATCGAGGGCAAGAAGCCGTCGTTCTTCAAGGACGTCCAGTTCCTGCTCATCGGCCCCGCGTGGCTGCTGCACTTCGTGTATAAGAAGCTCGGCGTGGAATACTGACGCCGGCCGCGCCGGGGGTGCGCGACGACGGCGGCCGGGGCGCGGCCGCATCGTTCACGGGATTTTTTTTCATGGATGCGCTGCGGCACGTTCCGCGCCGGGGCATCGGCCATGCTGAGGGATGCGCGCCAAGCAATCCCTCCGCACACAACCATGAACAGAATCCTCCGCCTTGCGGCCGCCACGGGCCTCGCCTGCCATCTCGCCGCGCCTTCCGCGCCCGCGCAAGCCACCCCGCCCCCGGCCGCCGCGCCGGCGGCCGAGCCCGTGATCGAGCTCGAGCGCTTCATCCACGAGGAGCGCAACGCCGATCCCTTCAGCGTGCTCCCGACGCGCGAGACCGAGTCCGTCTTCGGGTTCAACAAGTCCATGCAGGACACGCCGCGCTCGATCTCCTACATCAGCGGCGAGGTGATCGACACCCTCGCCCTCTCGGCCGTCGAGGACCTCGTGCGCGTCGTGCCGGGCGCGTTCACCGTCACGCGCTTCGGCATCCAGGGCGGCATCGATGTCCGCAACGTCCCGTCGGACACCTATTTTCGCGGGATGAAGCGCATCAACCTGCAGGGTCACGGCCGCTCGGTGCTCGCGGCGATGGACTCCATCGAGGTCGTCAAGGGACCGCCCGCGCCCATCTACGGCATGGGCAAGATCGGCGGCTACACCAACATGGTGCCGAAGGCCGGGCGGGCGAAGACCGGCGGCTATCTCCGCGAGAACGAAGGCATCGCGCAGGTCACCGTCGGCAGCTACAACAAGTTCGAGGCCACGACCGGGATCGGCGGTCCCCTGCACCTCGCGGGGAAGCAGGGCGGCTTCTACGTCTACGGTCTGCTGGAGGACTCGGAAGCATACACCCGCGACATCGGCATCACGCAGAAGATCGCCCAGGCGGCGGTCAGCGTGGACGACGCGATCGGCGGGTTCCGGCTCGAGACCGGTTTCAGCTACCAGCTGGGCGGAACCTCCGGCGCCTTCCCGGGCCGCATCACCCAGGGCTGGATCGACGACGGGGCCGTGATCACCGGCACGCCGCTCAAGAACCTGGACGCGAACGGCAACGGCATGGTCGGCTACTACGAGCTTTACCGCGGGTCCCCCGTACGCGGGAACCTCAGCGGCAACAATGCCCCGCTGAGCCAGCGCTTCACGTGGCCCGTCGACCCCAGCGGGACGCCCTACCGCCTCGGCGCCTTCCCCAAGGTGGCGGGCATCCCGCGCACCATGCATGAATATCTGGTCGCGAACCCCGCCGCCGACCCGACGGGACTGCTCCGCGCCCAGGGCATCGGCTCGCCGCTGCCCGCCTCCGGGCAGCTGCCCATCGGATTCGTGCTCGACCCGCGCACCGTTGGCACGGCGAAGATCGACTACCGCCGCGCCAATGCCTTCGAGCGGGACCTGGAGGCGGAATTCATCGTCGCCTACGCCGACCTGGTCAACGACGCCAACCCCGACCTCACCTTCAAGAACCAGCTCTTCTTCGACAGCCAGGACCAGCAGAAGATCTCGAACACGCCGTCCGGCGGGAAGCAGGACGTCTACGTGATCGAGAACAAGTTCACCGTCACGAAGCGCTTCACGGGGCTGCCCGACTGGATCGCGGTCAACAGCCTCGCGTCGCTGAACGGCCGCGGCACCCGGGCCACGGGCTGGCGCTGGGGCGGCGACTTCGGCGGCGGCTACCGCGTCGATGCCACGCTGCCGTCGCCCCGGTACGACAACTTCGTCCACGCGTTCGAGAACTCCGACATCGACGCCGACGGGGCACCGTGGACCAGCCGGTACCGGACGCTCTACACCGAGGTCGGCCTCGGCGTGATGTTCGACGTCGACCTGTTCTCGCAGGTCAACCTCATGCTGGGCGGGCGCATGGACGGGTCGACGGCCGAAAACACCGACTTCGCCTCGTTCAGCCCGAACACCGGGACCTCGGCGAACCCCGGCGCGCTGGCCACCGCCGATGCCTCCGCGAAGGGCTGGGACACGGGCCGGTCGTGGAGCGCCAGCCTCAGCTACCGCGGGATCCGGAACGTCACGCCCTATTTCACGGCCGCCCGTTCCAGCCTGACGCTCGAGTCCAACAACAACAGCATGGACAACGCCGTCATCGGCGCCGGGCACATCGGCGAAGGCGAGCTCCTCGAGGCCGGCATCAAGGGCAGCTTCCTGAAGAACAGGCTCTTCATCACCGTCGCCGCCTACGAGCAGACCCGCACGGACGTCTCGGTGAACTCCGATTCGTCGGTCCTTTCCGCGGAGGTCTCGTCCACGCGCACCCGCGGCTCCGAGATCGAGATCAAGTGGGCGCCGACCAAGGCGCTCTCCGTGTCGGGGTACGCGCTCGCGCAGAAGACCGTCTACGATCCGGTGCGCACGGGCACGATCTGGATCAACGCCGAATGGCTCGGCTTCTCCGACGTCGTCGACCCCGCGACCGGGCGCGTGATCTATCCGGCGAACGCGTTCGGCTACGGCGGGAAGCTCAACCTCGCCGTCCCGCAGGCCGTCGCGAACCTGTATCCCGAGAAGCAGGGCCTGCCGGAAAACCAGTTCGGCCTGAATTCGGTCTACACGTTCGAGAACGGGCTCGGGTTCACCTTCAGCGCGAACTACTTCGCGTCCACCTACTCCGGGCGCTGGATGCTGCTCAAGCTCCCGCCGGTGCGCACGGTGAACCTCGGGGCCTTCTGGAAGCTCGGCGAGTGGCGCGCGAAGGTCGACGTGTTCAACGTCACCGACGACGTCAGCTTCCGCGCCCGCAGCGGCGGCGACGGCAGCGAGACCTTGATCACGGTCAATCCGGCCCGGCGCTTCCAGTTCACCTTCACGCGCGCCTTCTGAACCCGCCTCGGGACCGGCGTCCGCCGCCGCGGCCGCCCGGTCCCGGCCAACCTTCACCGCCATGTTCCGTCCTTCCCCCCTCCTCGCCGCGGCCGGCCTGCTCCTCGCCGGCCTCCCCGCCCTCGCCGACCCGGCCGCCCTCGAGAAAAAGATCCACGCCCTGCTCGATCAGGACCGGATTTTCGCCTCCCTCCCTGGCGACGATTTCCTCGCGCTCGGCGAGGCCTTCGTCCTGCCCGATGGCGGCCGGCACGTCACCGAGCTCGCGCTCGCCGCGCCCGGCGGCGCGTTCGACCCGCGCGACCTCGAGAAGATTCCACCGGCGGTCCTCGGCTATGAGGCGAAGTGGTGCGTCGAGCGCTTCCGCCACTACAACCTCGACTGGGACATCACCGGACTCCGGCTCACGTCGCTCGATCCCGAGGCGAAGAAGTACCCGTGGCTCGTGATCATGAACGGCGGCGCCGCGAACGTGTATGAGTTCTACGTCGACCTGAAGAGCCGGCCCGGCTGGGGCCAGTACCTCGCGCAGAAGCTGAACGTCCTGATCGTCTCGATCCCGGGGAACTTCCGGTACGGCGGCTGGCAGGAGCCGATCGAGAGCAGCGCCCGCCAGCCGGCGTATCTCCTCGACCGCGAGCTGCCGCCCGCGGAGTACGAGGTCCGCCACGCCATCTTCACCAACCGGCTGATCATGGCGGGCCTCGAGCAGCTCGTGACCCGGCACACCACGGGCGACCTCTTCATGATCGGCCATTCGACCTCCGGCGAGCTCGCGTTCCTCTCCTACGAGTACCCCGCGCTCGCCGCGCGGCTGAAGGGCCGTTTCCTCGGCTGGGGCTCGGGCGGCCCCGCGCGCGCGCACGCCCTCCGGGCGGTCAAGGAGCCGGGCCAGGAGCGCGGTTACGGTGGCGACCGGCCCCCGCCGCCGCTCCATCAGCTCAACCGTCGCAGCGCCGCGGGCTACAGCGGAGGCTACAGCCGCTGGCTCAACCCGCTCTACGAGCCGGGCGACTCGACGTACCGCATTGCGGAGAAATGGATGGCGGCCGAGGGCGTCCGGCGCCCGATGTTCAAGCAGCCGCTGCAGGACCTCGAGCACTCCGCGGCCGGCTGGCGGCGGATTGGGGAGGTCACGCGCCAGATCGAGGCGCTGCTCGAGCGGTCCGGCAACCCCTGGGGCGTCGACATCGACGCGGTGCAGAAGGACCTCTTCTCGACCGCCTACACGCGCATGGATGGCTTCGACCGGATGGTGTGGTGCGTCGCCCACTATGACCGCAACCACTGGGTGCCCGAGACCCCGATGGACAGCTGGGAGGTCTTCCTCGCGAAGGAATTCCGCGCCAGGAATCCCGCAGCCAAGATCCGCATTCTCGTGTGGGACCTGCCGATGACGCACTACGGCCACGTCGAGAAACCCCGCGAGCTCGCGGCCGCCTTCTACAGCGTCGTGCGCTGGTTCAACTGACGCGCTTCCTCCCATGAAATCCTTCCTCGCCCTCCTTGCCCTGGCCGCGCCGCTCGCCGCCGCGGACTTCTCCGGCGGACGCATCGCCGCGCTGCTCGACCAGCCGAAGAGCTACGTGATGCTCGCCGAGCCGGACTTCCGCGCCCTGCGGATGAGCCCCCTGCCGGACGGCGGCCGCACGGTCACCGCGCTCGCGGCCGCCGCTCCCGGCGGCGCGTTCGACCCGCGCGACTTGGCCCGCGTCGACGCACGCACGCTCGGCTACCGGGCGGACTGGTTCGTGGAGCGGTTCACCCGGTACAACCTGCCGTGGGACATCGGCGGCCTGCGCCTCACCTCCCTCGACCCCGCGGCGTCGCAAAAACCGTGGGTGGTGATCCTCAACGGCGGCGCGGCCAACATCTACGAGTTCTTCATCGACCTGAAGAACCAGCCGGGCTGGGGGCAGTACCTGGCGCAGAAGGTGAACGTCCTGATCGTGTCGATCCCGGGCAACTTCCGCTATGGCGGGTGGCCCGACCCGATCGCCACGCGCAAGCCCGCCTTCCTGCTCGACCGCGACCTAACCGACGACGAGGAGCTCGTCTACAACTCGGTCTTCACCTTCCAGGTCATCCTCCAGGGCCTCAAGCAGCTCATCACGAAGCACACGACCGGAGAGATCCTCATCGTCGGCCACTCGACCGGCGGCGAGCTGCCGGCGCTGGCCGAGACCGATCCCGAGCTCAAGGCGCGGCTGAAGGGCCGCTACCTCGGCTGGGGCTCGGGCGGGCCCGTCAGCCTGAAGGCCGCGATCGCGGCGCAGAAGGCCGCCGACCCCGCGTACCGCCCGCCTCCGACTCTCACCGGGGGCGGCGGCGAGGGCGGCGCGCGCGAGTGGACCGCCCCCGGCCCGCTCTGGCTCAACACGATGGCGCGCCGGACGCCGGCGGTGTACTCGCGCACCTACAGCCGCTGGCTCAATCCGCTCTACGAGCCGGGCGACTCCGTCCTCGCCATCGCCACCAAGTGGCTCGACGCCGAGGGACGCCGCCGCGCGAACTTCAAGCAGCCGCTCCAGGACCTCGAGCACAGCGACAACTTCCACATGAAGGGCGAAGTCGAGGTCGCGATCGAGCGCGCCCTCGCGAAGACGGGCAATCCCTGGAAAATCAATGTCGAGGACGTCCAGAAGGACCTCTGCTCGACCAGCTTCGCCCCGACCAGGGGCTACCGCACGATGGTCTGGTGCGTCGCCAAGCTCGACGGCCACTGGAACGCGCTCTACCCGGACGCCGGCGGCGATGTGACGATCGCGAAGGAGTATCGGCGTCGCAATCCCGACGCGAAGATCCGGGTGATCGGCTGGGACCTCCCGATGACCCACTACGGCCATGTCGAGCTGCCCGAGCAGCTCGCCGCCGCGTTCGTCGACGTGATCGACTGGATGCTGCGCCAGGATTCCTGAACACCTCCGCTTTTTCCATGAAACAAGCCTGCCTTGGCCTCTGCGCCGCCCTCGTGGCCGCGCCCGGCGTCCACGCGACGCCTGACATCGAGAAGCGCATCTGGGCGCTGCTCGACGACCCCAAATCCGTCTACGTGTCGCTGTCGACGCCGGACTTCATGGCGCTCGGCGCCGGCTTCGAGCTGCCGGACGGCGGCCGGCACGTGACCGAGCTCGCGCTCGCGGCGCCCGGCGGGGCGTTCGATCCGCGCGAGCTCGAGAAGCTCCCGCCTTCCGCCCTCGGCTACGAGGCGAAGTGGTGCGTCGAGCGCTACCGTCACTACAATCTCGACTGGGACATCACCGGCCTGCGGCTCACCTCGCTCGATCCGGGGGCGAAGAACTACCCGTGGCTCGTGATCATGAACGGCGGCGCCGCGAACGTGTACGAGTTCTACGTGGACCTGAAGAACCGCCCCGGCTGGGGCCAGTACCTCGCGCAGAAGCTCAACGTGATGATTGTCTCGATCCCCGGTAACTTCAAATACGGCGGCTGGGACGAGCCGGTGAAGAGCGAGCTCCGCCAGCCGGCCTACCTGCTCGACCGCGATCTGCCGCTGGAGGAATCCGAGCTCCGCAACTGCCTCCTGACCAACGTCAACGTGATGAAGGGCCTCAAGCAGCTCCTGATGAAGCAGACGACGGGCGACCTCCTGCTGATCGGGCACTCGACCTCGGGCGAGATGGCGATGCTCGCGAACAACGATCCCGACCTGCGCGCGCGGACCAACGGCCGCTACCTCGGCTGGGGGTCGGGCGGCCCGGCCCGGCTCGACCGCGTCCGCGAGACGCGCGAAGGCGCTTCCGCCGGCGAGGACGCGCCGCGTGCCGGCCGCGCCGCCGCGGCCGCGGGCGGATCGGGCGCCCCGCGCGAGCGCACGCCCCTGCACAAGCTCTCGCGCCGGGACGCCGCCGGTTATGCGCGGGGCTACAGCCGCTGGCTCAACCCCCTCTACGAGCCGGGCGATTCGACCCACCAGATCGCCGAGAAATGGATCGCCGCGGAGGCCCGCCGGCGCCCGCAGTTCAAGCAGCAGATCCAGAGCATCGAGCACGGCGGATCGATCGAGCTGAAGGGGTGGATCGAGGTCTCGATCGAGAAGCTGCTCGAGCAGTCCGGCAATCCGTGGGGCGTGAAGCTCGAGGAAGTCAGCGCCGATCTTTTCTCGACGCACTACACGCGCATGGACGGCTACAACCGGATGGTCTGGACCGTCGCCCACTACGATCGGAACCACTGGGTGCCCGAGGACCCGATGAAGAGCACCGAGGTCTTCTTTGCGAACGAGTACCGGCGCGTGAATCCCGCCGGCGACATCCGGCTGATGGTGTGGGATCCGCTGATGACGCACTACGGCCATGTCGAGCTGCCCCAGCAGCTCGCGTCGGCCACCTACAGCGTCGTCCGCTGGCTCGCGCGCTGAACTGATCTTGTTGGAGGTTGAACGGGCGGCGATCCCTCGGGATCGCCGCCTCTTCTCGTGCCCGCCTCAGCCCGCCACTGGTTCGGCCGTCGCGGCGGCCAGGGCCGGACGACGCGCCCCGCCAGCAGCAGGTACATCGCGGGAACCACGTAAAGCGTCAGCGCCGTGCCCACGAGGAGTCCGCCGATCACGGCAATGCCCAGCGAGACGCGGCTTTCCGCCACGGCGCCGAGCGCGAGGGCGATCGGCACCGTGCCGAGGATCGTCGCGCGGTGGTCATCAGGATCGGGCGCAGCCGTGCCTCGGCCGCTTCGAGCACCGCCGCCCGGGCGGGCACCCCCTGGCGTTCCCGCTGGAGGATGAACTCGACCAGCAGTCATGTCCGCGAGACAAGCCGGAGCCGTGCCCGGCGGGCCCCCCGGCCCCGGCATGACCATGAAATGATTTCATTGTCCGGTCCCTTTACGCGGCAGGCGGGAGTGCGTTACCGTGGGGCGCTTTCCCCCACCCCATGCACCTGTCTCCCTCCCTCCTTTTTCGCCGGGCGGTCGTCACCGCCGCCCTGCTCGCCCTCCCCGCCGCCTTCGCGGGGACCGAGCGTTCCGCGGTCCAGTGGCTCGATTCCTACTACGTGAACCCGCAGCCGGACCGCTTCGTGCCCGCGATGTTCGAGCTGAGCCGCAGCGGCTGGTTCGAGGCGGACGGCCGTGTCCCGCTCGCGATCGGCTTCGTCGCGAGCGTTTTCCAGCAGAACCCCGAGCGCGTCGACGACTGGCTGCACCATTGCCAGGCGCTTCCCCCCGCGCACCAGCGACTGATCGTGTCGGCGCTCTGGTACTCGGGACATCCGAAGGGCGCGGCCTACCTGGCAGCCTATGCCCGCACGACCGGCGGAGAGGTCCGGGCGGGCCTCGCGCGCACGCTGGCGGACACCCCCGATCTCCACGGCGCCGCCGTCCGCTCGCCATCCTCGGCGCAGCTGCAGTGGGGCGTCTTCCTCGCCACCGGCGAGGCCGGTCCCGTCCGGGCCATCCTCGCGGCCCTGGGCAGCGAGGGCCGGATCGGGAGCGAGCTGCGCTGGTCGTTCGCGCAGCAGGCCGCCCGGCACGACCGCGCCGTCGCGATCTGCCGGGCCGAGCTGGCGCGCCAGCCGAACGAGGTCCGCGAAACGCTGCGCGCGGTGATCCACCGGGCGGAACAGCGGTCGGACCCGGGTTCGTCCTGACGTCCAGGCGCCGGTTTCGTTGAATAATCTTCATCGCCGGGACGGCTCCGCCCGGTCCCGTCGGCACCCGGCGTGCTGCGGACGGACGCATGGTGCGTCCGCTCCGGTTCTGCCTCGGTCTCCTCCTCGCCGCCGCGCCGCCGGCCGGGGCGGCGGACATTGCGGTGGTGATCGACCCCTCGTGGTCGCCGGACGACCCCGCCCGCGAGGGCGCGGCGGAACTCGAGATCCTTTTCCGGCTCGCGCGGCCGGCCGGGCGGCCCGCGGGTTTCGTGGCGGTGGGGGATCGCCGGGGGCTGTTCCAGGACGGCACCCGCCGCGGGCTCGAGCTTGCCGCCCGGTCGGGCGTTCCGGTCGTTCGCCTCGCCCGCGGCCCCCGGCCGGGCCTGGCGCTGGACGAAAGCTGGTTCATCGACGGCGGCGCGCGCGATCCGGCCGAGGCCGCGGCGCTGCTCCGGCGGTGCGTCGCGCGCCACGGCCCGCCGCCAGCCATGCGTTCGCCCTTCGCGCCGACGCGGGCCGAGGAGGCGGCCCTGCGGCGGCACCTCGCGCTCTATCAAGCGGAGTTCAATCCGGCGCCAGCACGACTGGCGGCGCAATAGGCCGCCGCGGCCGCAGGGCCCCGGCGGCGAGCACCGCGGTCTGTTCGCGGCAATAGCGGATGAACGTCTCCTCCGCCAGGCCCAGCCGGCGCCCACGCAGGCGCGCGACGCCCCAGCGCCGGCGGAGCCGCTCGGGGCCGAGCGGCAGGGCGACGAGCTCGCCAGCCTCGAGTTCCCGCCGCACCGGCCACGGCGCCGCGATGCCGACGCCGAGCCCGGTCTTCACGAGCTCCTTGATCGAATCCACGCTGCCCAGCTCGATGCAGCGCGGCAGCACGAGGTGGTGCGCCCGGAAATAGTCCTCCACCAGCGTGAAGGTGCGGGTCGCCTTTCCGGCCAGGATCAAGGTCGCGTCCGCCAGCTCCTCGCGCGTCACCGCGGGCCGCGCCACCCAGGGGTGATCCGCCGGGACGATGAAGCACAGCTCGTCCGTGAACATCGCGTCGAATTCCACCTCCGGCTGCCGTTCCGGCTCGATCATGAGCGCCACGTCGATGCGGTTCCCGCGCAGGAAGGCCAGCAGCTGCGGGTTGTCCCCGGACTCGATGTTCAGGGCGCAACGCGGGTGCCGCTCGCGCAGCTCCCGCAGGATGCCGGGAAGCAGGTGCTGGCACACCGTCGCCGGCGCGCCGAGCCGCAGCCGACCGTGGCCCCAGTCCTTGAGCGCGCGCAGTTCGCCGCGCGCGTCGCGCATGTTCCGGAGGATCTCCTCGCAGTGCCGCAGCAGGTGCTCGCCGGCCTGGCTGAGCATCGCGCGCTTGCCGACGCGCTCGAACAGGCGGCAGCCGAGCTCGTCCTCGAGCGAGCGGATCGCATGGCTCGCGGCCGACTGCGTGATGAAGACGTCCTTCGCGCCGTGCGTGAAGCTGCCGCGGCGCGCCACCGCGACGAAGGCCCGCAATTGGCGGCTGTCGATGATCTCCTTCATCCGTGATGAGGCGCTTTCATGGAAACGATGAATCCGCGCGATGGCCGCGCGGTCGCCCCTCCCTGTCGCACGTCGTGTGCCAGCCGGCGCGCCGCGCCCTGTCGTCCCGCGCGCCGCCCGGCCGCGCTAGCCGCGGCCGCCGCGGAGCAGCACCACGTTCGCGAGGTCGTGCTTCTCGAACTCGCCCCAATAACGGTCCTCGATGCGCTTCGTGACTTCCTCGGGCGTCGGCGGAGGCTCGAGCCCGGGCGTTTCCAGCGCGCGCCTCGCCTGCTCGGCCGCGTAGTCGCGGTCGGCGAGCCGCGCCACGAGTTCGTGCCAGAAGACGTCGTTCTGGAACTCGCTCTGGATCTCCTTGAGGCGCTCGTCCTCCGCCAGCTTCGGCGCCGGCTGCAGCGAGCCGTCGTCGCGCTCCTCCACGAGGTCCGCGCAGCCCATCGCCTCCGCCATCTCCATCAGGCGCTGGTCGAACGCGTGGTAGCGCTTGGCCGCGGCGGTGTCCTCGCCCTGGTACCCGGTCACGACCCACATCCCCAGGTGAACGAGTTCGAGGAGCTGCCGGTATTCCTTGGCGGTGAACGAGGCTTTCATGGCGAGGGTCGACGCTTGCCGCGACCGCCCCGCCCGCAAGCTTCAAACTCGGGTCAGTCGACCCGGAACGTGAACGGGATGGCGACGCGCATCACGGTCGGCTCGCCGCGCGCGGTCGGCGGCTCGAAGCGCCACTGGGCGACCGCATGCACCGCCGCGTAGCCGAACGACGGATCGGTGGCCGACACGATGCGCGGCAGGCGCGCCCGGCCGGTCTCGTCCAGGAGGAATTCGATCAGCGCCTCGCCGCCGACCCCGCGGCTGAGCAGGCTGGGCGGGAACGCGGGCGACCGCTGCTCCCGCGGGCGCAGCGGGCGGTCCAGGTCCCGCGCCTTGCCGAGGGTCTGCGGACGGCGGACGGCGCGCTCGAGCAGCTCGATCTCCGGCTGCCAGTCCTTCTCGGCGTGGTCCTTGGGATTGAACGTGTGGCGGAAGCCGAGCACGGACGCGATCGGCTCGCCTTCCTTGGTGGCGTGGCCGAACCGCGTGGCCTCGAGCGCCGCCACGAGCGCGGCGCCGAACTCCGGCCGCGTGGCCTTCATCACCCGCGTGTTGATCACCATGCCCTCGGTGTTGATCATGCAGCTCACGCTCGCCTCGCCGGTGATGCGCTGCCGCAGCAGGTCGTACGGATACACCGGCAGCTCGATCTTCCCCGCCTTCGGCGGCACGTACATCGTGCCCTCGATCGACTGCCGCGGCGTCTCGAGCAGGACCTGCTGCCCGCGGGCCACCGCCTCCTTCTCCGCGTCCGGCCGCGCCTTGCCCGGCTTCGAGGCCGGTTCCGCCGCCGTGACGACCACCCCCTGCGCGAGCGCGCATGCCGTCACGACGAGCCGGGGCACACCTTTCATGGCGGACCGAAGCATACTGGCCGACCCGGGCCGGGCAATGGCGTAATCTCCCCAAAAAGCCCCGGGCGCGCGCCGGAGGAGGCTAGTCCCGGGCGGCCGTGATGACGAACGAGGGGATCGCCGGCCGGGGCGGCACCAGCCAGCGCCAGTCGGCCGGCACTCCGTCCAGCTGGAACGCGAAGGCCATGCGCACGCGCGACGGCACCCGCGTCCCGCGGGCCTCCGCCGGATGGAAGCGCCAGCGCAACAGGGCGCCGCGCGCCGCCTTGCCGAACTCGGCGTGCGAGGCCCGCAGCACGGTCGCATCCCCTACCCGGCCGTTGGCGTCGACCGTGAATTCGAGGATCGCCCCACCGGCCTGGCCAGACCGGCGCAGGCCGACCGGATATTCGGGTCGGACGACTTCGCGGGGCGACGGCTTCGGCACCGCGTCCGCCGCGGCTCCCTGGTCGCCCTCGACCGGGAAGAAGACCGGCGCCTCGGCGCGGTAGCGCGCCGGGGCCCCGTCGGCGGAACGCATGGGCAGTTTCCACGTGCGCGCGGTCGCGATCGCCAGCGGCGAAAGGAAGTCGTTCTCGCTGCGGATCACCGTCGCGTCGGCCACGGATCCGTCGGGGTTCACGTCCACCGCGAGGACGACCGAGTACCCGGTTTCGGCCGCCACCCCGCCCGCCGCCAGGGCCGCCAGGAAGAGGATCCAGCTCGCGCTCACGCGGCCCATTCCAGCCCCGCCCGCCGGGCGTGTAAAGGCGCGACTGGGGACCGAGCCCCGCCTTGACCGTCCCTGCCGCGGCCCCTTCACTCGCCAGCCCTCTTTTACCTGCCGGCCGCCGCCGCCTCCGCCCATGTCCACCACCGCCGAACCCAGCAATCTCATGGAATCGCTCGTGTCGCTCGCGAAGCGCCGCGGGTTCGTCTACCCGTCCTCGGAGATCTACGGCGGTCTCAACGGCTTCTTCGACTACGGCCCCATGGGCGTGGAGCTGAAGCGCAACATCCGCGAGTGCTGGTGGCGCGACATGGTGCACCGGCGGGACGACATCGTCGGCATCGAGACCTCGATCATCATGCATCCGAAAGTCTGGGAGGCGTCGGGCCACGTGGCCGGCTTCACCGATCCGCTGGTGGACTGCAAGGTGAGCAAGCAGCGCTACCGCGCCGACCAGCTGTTCTTCGCCGCGGTCGTCGTCGACGGCAAGGCCGTCGGCTACGTCTCGGCGCTCGAGAGCGAGGACACCGGCGCCGAGCTGCAGGCCGCGGCCGAGCAGTTCAAGCGCAAGAAGGCGATCCAGGGCGCGCTCGCCGCCGTGCAGGTGCGCGAGTTCACGGAGGCGACCGAGGCCGAGATCCCGCTCATCCCCTCGCCCGCCACCGGCGAGCCGGGCAGCCTCACGCCCCCGCGCGCGTTCAACATGATGTTCGAGACGAACGTCGGCGCGCTGAAGGACGCGTCCAGCGTCGCGTACCTCCGGCCCGAGACCGCGCAGGGCATGTTCGTGGACTTCAAGAACGTGGTCGACACGACGCGCGTGAAACTGCCCTTCGGCATCGCGCAGATCGGCAAGTCGTTCCGCAACGAGATCACGCCCCGCAACTTCATCTTCCGCTCCCGAGAGTTCGAGCAGATGGAGATGGAGTACTTCATCCACCCCAACGCCGACTGGCTTGCCTGCCACGAGGAATGGCTCCGGTGGTGCCAGGATTGGCTTAAGTCGATCGGCCTGCCCGAGTCGCACCTCTCCCTGCACGAGCACCCGAAGGAGAAGCTCGCGTTCTACTCCCGCCGCACGGTCGACATCATGTTCAAGTACCCGTTCGGCGTGCAGGAGCTCTGGGGCATCGCGGCGCGGAGCGACTACGACCTGCAGCAGCACCAGAAATTCTCGGGCGTGCCGCAGGTGTTCTTCGACGAGGCGGGCAAGCAGAAGGTCGTGCCGCATGTGATCGAGCCCGCCGTGGGCGTCGACCGCATCTTCCTCGCCGTGCTCGCCGCGGGCTACGCGGAGGAGGACGTGAAGGACGAGAAGGGCAACGTCGAGAAGCGCACGGTCCTCCGCCTCTCCCCGCGCATCGCGCCGGTGAAGGTCGCCGTCCTCCCGCTGCTCAAGAACAAGGAGCAGCTCACCGCCTGCGCCCGGGAGCTCTACCTGAAGCTCCGGCGGCGGTACGCCGCGTTCTACGACGACGGCGGCGCGATCGGTAAGCGCTACCGGCGGCAGGACGAGATCGGCACGCCGTGGTGCGTGACGATCGACTTCGAGACGATCGAGAAGGACGGCACGTTCACGCTCCGCGACCGCGATTCGATGGCGCAGAAGCGCATCACCGAAACCGAGCTTTTCGCGCTGCTGGAAGAGCGCGTCTACTGAGCGCGCACGGCGGGCGGCGTCCCGGCGACCGCCCGCCATGCTTCCCCAGGCTCGCCGGGTCCGCGGCGTGGTCCTGTATCCCGGCCGCGCGCTGCGCGCAGCCGGCCCGATCCCTCCATGGTCGGGAACCCCGGGGGGCGAAAACGCGCGCCGGGCTACGGCGCGAGCGGCTGCGGATTCCGCAGCCATTCCAGCAGCTGCGGTCCGGTCACGAACCGCACCTCGGGCTTCGCGAGCGCATAGGCGATGAAGTCCGCCAGCGCTTTCCGCCGGTCGGGCTTGTCGGATGGGTAGAGCGCGGTGTGGCCGCCGAAGACGAACGGCGCGCGGTTGCCGGCGAGCCGGAGGTCCAGCGAGTGCCGCAGGATCGCGAAGAAGTCGTCGCCGTCGAGCTTCGCCATCTCGAGCACGTTCCAGTCGAGCCCGGTGATCTTGCCCGCCTTCGCGTCCCAGTCCCACCCCCACGCCGCCTTGATGTTCGCGCGCGCGCGGTCGCGGAGCCCGGCCGGGCGGCCGAGGCGCGCGGCGGCCGGGTCGTCCGGGATGTGGTAGACGTGCAGGGGCAGCTCCCACAGGCCCGGGTGCGAACCGACGCGCCGCGGCGAGCCGGCGGGAAAGCGCACGGCGTTGCCCGGCGCCCCGCCGTCGAGCGTGTAGGGCCAGAGGAAATTTGTCCCGTCCTGCTCCGCCTGCACCCCCTCCTCGATCGTCGAGTCGTACGCATAGCCCTCGGCCGCCAGCGCCGCGAACGTCGCCGCGTTGTACTCGAGGAACGGCGTGCGGAAACCGCGCACCGCCCCGCCCGGCAGCCCGGCCTCCGCAAAGGCCGCGACGCAGGCGGCGATCTCGGGCCGCCATTGCTCGACGGTGAAGCCGCCGCCGTGGGGGTGGCTGTGCGTGTGGTTCGCCAACTCGTGGCCCTCCGCCACCGCGCGGCGGTGGGCCGCGACCAGCGCGTCGTTGCCCGCCAGGGGCTTGCCGTTGCTGAACAGCACCGCCCGCACGGGCGCGCCGTCGAACGTCGCCGCCCGGCCCGCGCCCGCCGGGTTGCGCCGGTCGGCCAGCAGGTCGAGGAGCCAGACGATCGAGTCCGCGTGCGGGTTGTCGTCGAAGCTAAGCAGGATGAACTGCGGCACCTCCGCCGGCTTCAGGCCGGCGGGAGGCTCCGGCGACGGGTCGCGCCGGTCGGCCGCGGACGTAGCGAACGGCAGCAACAGCAGCAGGAACAGGCGGAATTGCATCCCGGGAGCCAGCCAGGCCCGCCGTCCGGAGGCAACCGCCCGGAACGGTCGAACATTGGCGCGATCAGCGCTCTGGCTTCCGCGGAAAAATCGCTCATAGTGACGGCATGCGCGCACCCCCCGTCCTCCGCCTCCTGCCCGCCGCCCTTTTCGCCCTCGCCGCGGGCTGCGCCTCGCCGACTTCCCCCGACGCCATCATGGACCGCGTGGACGCGAACCGCGCGGAGTACGAGGCCTGGCCGCTCAACATCAAGGAAGCCGTGCTCGACGGCCGCGTCATCAAGGGCATGGACCGCACGATGGTGCTTGTCGCCCGCGGCAAGCCCACCGAGGTCGTCGACCGCGGCAGCGGCGACGAGGTCTGGGTCTACCGCACCGGCGGCGGCGGCAGCTCGGGCTCGAGCTTGATGCGGGGGACGACGGTTTCGATCGGCGCGGGCAGCAGCGGCGGCTACCCAGGGTATCCCAGCGGCTATCCGGGCGGCGGCTATCCGGGCGGGTACCCGGGCACGGGGATCACGACGGCGCCCATCGTGCTCGGCAGCGGCGGCAGCGGCGGATCGTACGAGCCCGTCGAGGAGCACGAGATCGTGTTCCGCGACGGCTTGGTCGTGCGCGGCGACGGCCCGAAACCCGTGCAGAAGTAGGCGCGCGCGACGCACGCGCGGCTTGCCGCGACGCGTCCAAACCATTCGAGTCGCGCGCATGGATGCCGACGCCCGGGCCCGCCAGCAGATCGACGCCGCGCATGCGGCCGACCCGAAGCGCGCCCCTGACGGGCGCCCCGCCGAGCTGGTCTACGCCGAGCGCATGGAGCGCTGGGTGATCCGGCTCGTGCCCGATGCCTCCCCCCTCCTCCGGCTCGCGGCGCGATGCCAGCACCTCGAGCGCTTCCTCGTGCCGCGCTCGACCTTCCCGGAGGGCAAGGCCGGCTACCTGCAGTGGCGGAAGTCGCTCTACGGGAAGCAGGCCGCCCGGGCGCGGGAAATCCTGCTCGCGGCCGGCTATCCCGCCGCCGAGGCCGAGCAGGTCGCGACGTGGGTCGCGAAGTCCGGCCTCAAGACCAACGCGGGCACGCAGGCCCTGGAGGACGCGGCCTGCCTGGTTTTCCTCGAGAACGAGATCGAGGCGTTCGCCGCCGAGCACGCCGACTACCCCCGCGAGAAGTTCGTCGATATCCTTCGGAAGACCTGGCGGAAGATGAGCGGCCGCGGCCAGGAACTCGCCCGCGGGCTGTCGCTGCCTCCGGCCATCGCCGAGCTGGTGCGCGAGGCGACCGCGTCCGCGTAGCCGCCGGACGGCGGTCGACGTCTTACTCCCGCCGCATGAAGAAACCCCTGAAGGTCGCCGCCCTCGTCCTGCTCGTCACGCTCGCCGGCATCCAGTTCGTCCGGCCCGAACGCAACCGGGGCGAGGCCGAGGGGCCGGACTCCCTCGTGCGCACCCAGGAGGTGCCCCCGGGCGTCCGCGACGCCCTCCGCCGCGCGTGCTACGACTGCCATTCGGACCGCACGAGCTATCCGTGGTACTCCGAGATCCAGCCCGTGCGGTGGTGGCTCGACTCGCACATCAACGACGGCAAGCGGCACCTCAACTTCTCGGCGTTCGCCCGCTACGACGCGGAGCGCAAATCGCGCGCGCTCGACGAGATCGTCGACACCGTCGCGATCGCGAAATCCATGCCGCTGGAATCCTACACGTGGATGCACCGCGAGGCGGTCCTCACCGACGCCGAACGGACGGCGATCGCCGACTGGGCCGACTCGCTCAACGACGAGATCGAGGAGTAGCGCCTGCCCGGAAAGCGCGGTCAGCGCGACGGGACGTCGCGCTCCACCTCTGGTGCGCCACCGGCCTGTCCCGCGCGCGCCTTCAGCCGGGCGCATTCCGGCTCCAACCCGCCGAGGACCTTGCCGAACATGCGCGCGCCTGCGCGCGCCTCGGCCTCGGACAGGTTCGCCGCGAAATATTTCGCGATGCCGGCGCGGTACACCGGCCAGATCCGCCGAAGCATCTCGACGCCCTTGTCCGTCAGCTGCGCATGCTGCACCCGGCCATCGGAGGCGCACGCCTTGCGCTCGATCAGCTGGTCCTTCTCGAGCTTGTCGACGAGCCGGGTGAGCCCGCTGCGGCTCAGCAGGGCGTGCCGCGCGAGCTCGCTCATGCGCAGGTGCCGTTCCGGCGCGAGGTAGAGCTCGTAAAGGGCGTCGTAGCAGCTGAGCGACGGCAGCTTCGCCTCCTCGAGGTCGGCCTCGACCGCCGTGATGATCCGCCAGAACGAGACGTAGTAGCCGCGCCAAGCTTCCAGATGAGCCTCGGGCAGCTGCGTCTTCATGCCGGGAGAAGGTGGCAAGTCTGGTTGCATCTGCAACTAGCAAGCCCGGCGCACGCCCGCACCAGCGTCCTTTCGCGGCTCTCCCGCCTCGCGCGGAACGCCCCGCCCCATCCCGCGGTCTAGGGGAGGCCGGCTTGTGCCGGCCGATATTCCGGATTACCTGCCGCCATGCGCCTCCTCCTGCCCTGCCTCGCCCTCCTTCTCTCCGGCTGCGCCGGCGCCTACTACAGCGCGATGGAGAAGATCGGCATCCCCAAGCGGGAGATCCTCGTCGACCGCGTGGGCGAGGCCCGCGAGGCGCAGCAGGAGGCCAAGCAGCAGTTCGCGAGCGCGCTCGAGCAGTTCCTCGCAGTCACGAAGGTTCCCGCGACGGAGCTGCAGGCGACCTACGAACGGCTCAACGGGGAGTTCAAGCGCAGCGAGGCGCGGGCGAACGAAGTCCGCGAGCGCATCGGGGCGATCGACAGCGTGGCGAAGGCGCTGTTCGAGGAATGGAACGTCGAGCTCTCCCAGTATTCCAGCGCCAGCATGCGCCAGCAGAGCGAGCGCCAGCTCGCCGCGACGAAGCAGCGGTACGCGAGCCTGATGCGGGTCATGAACCAGGCGGCCGACCGCATGACGCCGGTGCTCGACGCGTTCCGCGACCAGACGCTCCACCTGAAGCACAATCTCAATGCGCAGGCCATCGCCGCGCTCGACGACACGACGCGCGACCTCCAGCGGGACATCTCGCGGCTGATCGCCGACATGGAGAAGTCGATCCGCGAGGCCGACGCGTTCATCTCGTCCATGCAGCAGGTGAAGTGACGGCCGGCGCGACGTTCCCCGCCTCGGCGTGGCCCGGCCCGGGAGGGCCGGGATTCGGTGCGGCCCCGCCCCTTCCGGGGGCGGGCCACAAGAACCTTCGTCGGAGACGCCAAAGCTCCTCCCCAATCCTTGCCAGCGAAGCGGCGCCCCCCTGATATCCGGCCGGTTGATCGCATCCCCGCGCACGTCCCCGCCCGCCCGCTGGCGCTGGCTCCTGCCGGTCGCGCTGATCGTGCTGGCCGTGCATCTCTCGCCGATCCGCCGCGAGCTCGACAACGCGCTCTTCGACTTCGCCAGCCGGCGCCCGCTGCGCGAGCCGGCGCTGCCGGACCGCTCGGCCCTGGTGCTGATCAATGCCGACACGATGGACGCCCTCGGCGCCCAGGGGGAACGCTGGCCGTTCCGGCGCGCCACGTTCGCCGCGCTGCTCGCAGCGATCGACCGCGCGGGCGCCGAGCGGATCCTCGTCGACCTCGCGTTCGTCGACCATTCCGACGCGGCCGAGCAGGACCTGCTCCTGGCGACGGTCGCGGCCGCGTCGCCGCGGATCGTGCTCGCCGCGACCGACCGGCAGGGGCCGGCGTTCTGGGATGATTCCTTCCGGAGCGAAAATCCCGCCTGGTTCGCGAAGCCCCGCACCGGGGGCGTGGAATTCCGCCCGGACCCCGACGGCGTGCCCCGCCGTTATGCCGCCCGGGGGTCGCTCGCCGCCGCGGCCTTCGACCCGCCGTCGCCCGCGCCGGGCGGCCTGCTCCGCTGGCACGGCGGACTCGCCGACCTGCGCCGTCGCGGCGTCCCGGTCCTGCCCGCCGGCCCGTTCATCGCCGCCGGCCGCGGCATCGTCGACCGCATGGCGGCGGCGGCCCCGGACCTGGCCCCCGCCGATCTCGCTCGGGCTTTTTTCGCCGAGCCGCCCCTGACCGGGCCGGCGGCCGAAGCGGTGCGCGGCCGCGTGATCTTTGTCGGCGCGAACGCGCCGGGCACGTTCGACGTGAAGCCGCTCCCGATTGGCGGCCTCGAGCCGGGCGTCCTGATCCACTGGACCGCGTGGAGCAACCTCGCGCACGGCGGATTCATCCGGCCGCTGCCGGCGTGGAGCGCGCTGCTCGCATCCGCCGCGGCCCTCGCCGGCCTGCTCGGGGGCGTCCACCGCCGGGGCGGGCTCCGCGCGCCGATCGGCGCGGCCGCGGGCCTGGCCGGGGGCGTGCTCGCCGCCGCGTACGCCGGCCTGACGCTCGGCTGGTTTTTCCCGCCGGCGACGGTCGTCGTCGCGGTCGCGCTCGCGCTCCTGGGACTGCTCGCCGAGCGGTTCTGGGCCGAGCAGGCGCGCAAACGCGAGATCCAGGCGATGTTCGGGGCGTACGTCGACCCGGCGGTCGTCGCGCGGCTCGTGAGCGATCCGCAGTCCATCCCGCTGCGGGGCGAGAAGCGGGACGCGACGGTGTTCTTCTCGGACCTCGCCGGCTTCACCGACCTCTCGGAAAAGCTGCCGCCCGAGCAAATGGTGGAGGTGGTCAACGCGTACCTCGAGGACACCTCGGAATGCCTTCACCGGCACGGCGCGTACGTCGACAAGTACATCGGCGATGCGGTGATGGCGGTGTTCGGCGCGCCGCAGCAGCTCGCGGACCACGCCCTCCAGGCCTGCCGCGCCGCGCTCGACGCGCAGAAGGCGCTCGAGTCCGTCAACGCGCGCTATGCCGCGGCCGCCGGCGTGCGGCTGGCGGTGCGCATCGGCCTGAACACGGGCGAGATGATCGTCGGCAACCTCGGTTCCTCGCGGAAGAAGAACTACACGGTGATGGGCGACGCCGTGAACCTCGGCTCGCGGCTCGAGGGGGCGAACAAGCATTTCGGCACCGGCATCCTGCTCGGCCCCGAGACGGCGCGGCGCGTGGCCGGCCGGCTGGCCGTGCGGCCGCTGGCGCGCCTGCGGGTCAAGGGCAAGCAGCAGGCCGTCGAGGTCTTCACCCTGCATGGCGAGGCGGCGACGCTGCCGGCCGACGAGCGGGCTTTCCTCGACCACTATGCCCGCGGCTACGCCGCGTTCGCGGAACGCCGCTTCCCCGAGGCGGCCGCCGCCCTGGCCCGGGCCGAAAGTCTGAGGCCCGACGACCAGACGACGCTGGACCTGCGCCGCCAGGCGGAGCAGTTTATCCGAACGCCGCCCCCGCCGGACTGGGAGCCGGTGACCATCCTGGAATCGAAATGAAACCGATCCGTCTCGTCCCGCTGCTGCTCGGCAGCCTGGCGCTCGCGTCCGCCGCGCACGCCCCGGGCAGCTTCGCCTTCACCAAGCGCGCCGACACCGCGCTGCTCGCGGAACCGGCGCCCCTCGCCGCTCCCACCGTCCGCCTCAAGCTGGGGACCAAGCTCAAGATCGTGGAGGTCCGCGGTCCGTGGCTCCGCGCCAGCGGCGACGGCGACGCGGCCGGCTGGATCTTCAAGGGCAACGTCAGCGCGACGGAGCCGGACACGGAATCATCGCTCGCGCAGGTCCCCCTCGATGCGTCGGCGACGTCGGCCACCGCCGCGGCCCGCCCGCTGGCCCCCGCGGCGGCCGAGTACGGCGCGCGCCGAAACCTCGCGAAGGCGCAGGAGGATCTCGCCTGGCTCGTGGCCGAGGGCGCCACGGTCAGCGCGGCCGACGTGACCGCGTACCTCGAGGCGAACCGGAAGGGCGAGTTCCAGGGCGCGCCCGACGCGGCGAAGGAGGAGGCCCAATGAAAGCCTTCCGCATGATTCTCGTCCTGGCCGCGCTCGGCGCGGCGGTTTCCCTGCCCGCGCAGTTCGGCGGACTGAACAAGCTCGGCGAGGCCTTGGACAAGGCGAAGAAGGGCCTCGACGCGGTGAAGGAGGGCCAGCAGGTGGCGAAGGGCGCGTCCGGCCAATTCTCCGACGAGGAGGAGCAGGTCATGGGCGACTCCGTCGCGCTGGAGGTGATCGCGCGCTTCGGCGGGCTGTGGCGCGACGCCGAGGCGACCCGCCGCGTGAACCTCGTCGGCAACGCCCTCGCGCGCTACTCGGAGCGGCCCGCGCTCGAGTGGCGGTTCGGCCTCCTCGACTCGGACAGCGTCAACGCGTTCTCCGCGCCGGGCGGCTACGTGTTCATCACGCGCGGGCTCTATGAGCTCGCGGCCACCGATGACGCCCTCGCCGGCATCCTGGCGCACGAGATCGCGCACATCTCGAATCGCCATGCCCTGAAGATCGTCGGCCGCGGCGAGGCGCTCTCGATCATCGGCCGCCACGCCACCGCGCGCAGCGGCGACCTGCGGGAGGCCCAGGCCAAGGTCGACCAGGCGCGCGCCGAGGCCGCGCAGGTCAGCCCCGAGCTGGCCAAGTTCCTCGACGTGAACGTCGGAAAGGTGGCGGACCTGATCCTGTCGAAGGGCTTCGACGCGAAGACCGAGTACTCCGCGGACCGCGATGGCCGCGAGCTCGCGGTCACGACCGGTTTCGCGCCCGGCGGGCTCCGCGCCGTGCTCGTGGCGCTGCAGGCGAAAAAGGGCGACCCCCGAAAGCTCTTCCCCACGCATCCGTCGCTCGCGAACCGCCTGAAGCAGCTGCCGAACGATCCGGTCCCGCCCGGTCCGGAAAAGGACTGACCCCGCGGGCTGCCGGCGCCTTTCGCTCAACCCCCATGAACCGCATCAATCTCGCCGAGAAGCTCTCGCTTTTCTCCACCCGCTGGGACCCCAAGATCGTCGCCGAGCTGAACGGGCAGCAGGTGAAGCTCGTGAAGATCGAGGGCGAATTCGTCTGGCATCACCACGAACACGAGGACGAGCTTTTCCTCGTGGTGCAGGGCGGGTTCCAGATGCAGTTCCGGGACCGGAACGTGGACCTTAGCGAGGGCGACCTGATCGTCGTTCCGCGCGGCGTCGAACACCGGCCCGTCGCGGCGCGCGAGTGCAGCATCCTCCTGTTCGAGCCGGCCACCACCATGAACACCGGCAGCGCGGGCGGCGACCGCACGGTCGAAAGGCCCGGCCGGATCTGAGTGCGCGCCCGACCGGTCGTCATTCCGACCGCAACAGCGTCAGGGGATCCACCCGCGCCGCCCGCCGCGCCGGGAGCAGGCCGCCGACGATCGCGGCCGCGAGCCCGATGACCGCGGCGAGGGCGACGGCAAGAACGTCGGTCGGCAGCGCCGCGTGAAAGAGCCGCGGGACCCCGACGCCGATCACGACCCCCAGCCCGGATCCGGCCGCGCCCAAGGCCACCGCCCCGCGCACGATCTCGCGCCACACCCGGGCGGGATCGGCGCCCAGGGCTATCCGCACGGCGATTTCCCGCGAGCGCGTCGCGACTAGGTAGCCCAGCGCGCCCACCACGCCGACGATCGCCAGCAGGGTCGCGAGCGCGCCGAAGCCCGCGGTCAGCCGGACGGTCGCGAGGTCGTTGCGCACCCGCTGGCGGACGCGCTCCTGGATGGTGAGCCAGGACGAGAACATCAGCGCCGGCTCCGCCGCGCCGATCGCACGCCGCAACGCCTCCCGCGCGGCCTCGGCGTCGCCGTCCACCCGGATCGCCATGCACCCCGGATCCGAGCCCGTCTGGTCAAGCGACGTGTAGAACACGCCCGGCGGTTCATCGCGCACGCCGTTCACCCACGCGTCCGCCACCACGCCGACGATCTCGAAATCAGGATCGTTGCCGGGCTCCCGGTCGTATCCGAAGCGGCGGCCGATCGGATCGGCGTCGCCGAAAACCTGCCGCGCCAGCCGTTCGCTGACGACCGCGACGCGCCCCCGCCCGGCCCGGTCGTGCGCCTCGATGCCCCGGCCGCGCAGGAGCGTCAGGCCGCAGACCTTGAAATAGTTCTCGTCCACCGCCTCGTGCTGCACATTGCCGTCGCCGGGCCGGTGCACGCCCTCGCCGCGGAAGAACACGGCGCTGCGCGTCTGCCGGCCGCTCAGCATCCCGCCCGCCGCGAAGCCCACGCCCCGCACCTGCGGGACCGACGCCGCGGCCGTCCTCAGCCGGTCGATCACCGCCGGCCGGTCGGACGCCGTGAAGCCCGCCGCGCCCAGGCTGAAGAACGTCGAGACCACGCCCTCGCGCGCGTAGCCGAGATCCCGGCGGAGCATGCGCTGGACGTCCCGCGCGAGCACCCCGGCGAACGACACCAGGACCACGGAGAGGCCCAGCTGCATGATGACGAGCGCGCGCCCGATCCGCATCGACCCGCCGATCTCGCCGCGTTGCTGCAGCACGGCCTGCGGCGCGAGGCGGGCGCTCAGCCACGCCGGGACGGCCCCCAGCACGATGCCGAGCACCACCACCAGCGCGCAGAGAACGCCCAGGAGCGCGCCGTCGACGCCCGGGATGTTTTCGGCCGCCTCCGGCACCACCCAGCCGGCCAGCACCGGGGTGAGCCAGATGCCGAGCAGCAGGCCGCCGGCCGCGCCGCCCGCCGAGAGGAAGAGGCCCTCCATCAACGCCGCGCGCATCAGCCGCCAACGGCCGGCACCGAGCGCCATCCGCACGCCCAGTTCGCGCGACCGGCCGAGCATCCGGAGCAGCAGGAGGGTCGACGAGTTCGCGGCCGTGACCAGCAGGACCACCCCCACGAGCACGGACAGCAGGGTCCCGACGCCGCGGAACGAGTTCCGCGTGGACGAGAAGCCCTGGGGGCTGGGCACGAGGCGCGGCCCGCGCTTGGCGAAGCGCTCGCGGTCCGCCGGGTCCTCCACCAACGCGAGCACGGCGTCGCGCTGGGGCCGCCAGGCCGACTCGACCAACGCCTGGCCGCCCGGTTCGCCGGGTTCCCGCCGCACCATCGCGTTCAGCCACGCGACGCGGTCCTCCCGGCCCCACTGGTCGATCGTGATCGGCTCGTCATCCCAGATCGCCCAGGCCGCGGGCGAAGCACGCAGCGGAGCGTGCTGGCCAGTCGGCAGCCAGAAATCCACGCCGTCGCCGAGCGCCACGCCCGTGAACTCCGCGGGCGCCACCCCGACGACCGTGACCTCGGCATTGTTGAGCCGGAACGCGCGGCCGACGGCCGCGGGATCGCCCCCGAGCTCCCGTTGCCACCAACGCCAGGAAACCACCGCGACGGCCCGCGCTCGCCCCAGCTCGTCGTCCGCGGGCGACAGCATCCGGCCCGCCGCCGGCGCCACCCGCAATGCCTCGAAAAACCCGCCGTTCACGAACTGCACCTGCACCGGCTCCGCCGGGGCGCCGTCCCGCCGGAGGGCCACGCCTGCGGACGAGCTGTAGGCGACCGTCCGCCCGCGCGCCGCGGGATCGGCCTCGAGCCGCCGGACCGCGGGCGCGCTCAGGAGCATCGGCCGGTCATCCGGATCGACGGCCAGGTGCAGCTCCGCCGGCGCGGGCACCGCCAGGGGTGTCCACAGCACGCCGCGCACGACCGTGAAAATCGCCGTCGTCGCCCCCACCCCCAGCGCGAGGATCGCCATGACGCTGATGGCCAGCTGCGGCCGCCGGCTCAGGCTGCGCCCGGCGATCCGGGCATCCTGCATCCAGGAATCGAGCCGCGCTCCGGCCATCGCGTCCGTCGCCTCCTCGCGCGCCGCGAGAAGGTTGCCGAACTCGAGATGCGCGCGCCGCGCGGCCTCGTCGGCGGGAAGCCCCTGCCGGACGTACTCGTCCCGCGCCAGCTCCACATGCGCGCGCATCTCCTCCTCGAGGGCCCGCAGGCGCGCGCCCCGGCCGAGGAAGTTCTTCAGCAGCCGGAATGGATTGGCCATGTCAGGCGGCGGAGATCACCGCGTTCACGAGGGACGCCACCCGCTGCCAGTTGGCCACCTCCTCCTTCAGCTGCTTCCGGCCGGCGGCCGTGAGCGAATAGAAGCGCGCCCGGCGGTTGTTCTCGCTCGTGCCCCATTCCGACGTGATCCACCCCTGCTCCTCCAGCCGGACGAGCGCGGGGTAGATGGTGCCCTGGTTCAGCAGGACCGTCGCGCCCGACACCTGCTCGATGCGGCGCGCGATGCCGAAGCCGTGAAGCGGCCCGAGCGTGCCGACCGTTTTCAGGACCAGGAGGTCGAGCGTGCCCTGCAGGAGATCGGTGCGATTCGAATCGCTCATGTAGATACTCAACAGGAGTTCATGTAGGATGTCAACAGGAGAATCGCACGCCGGCGTTTTCGGCCGTTGCGCCCCGGCGGTCGCGCTCCACGCTGGCGGCGGTGGAGCCTCCCAACCCCAGTCCGTGGCGCGCGTGGTCGTGGGTGCCGTCGCTGTATTTCTGCCAGGCGATCCCGAACGTGGCGGTCACCGCGCTCTCGGCCACCATGTTCAAGCAGCTCGGCGTCTCGAACGCCGAGATCACCTCCTGGATCGCTTGGCTGCAGCTGCCCTGGGTGTTCAAGGGCGCGTGGTCGCCGCTGGTCGACCGGCTGGGCACGAAGCGCTCCTGGACGGCCGTCCTGCAATTCTTCCTCGGAGCCGCGCTCGCCTCCCTCGCGCTGATCATCCCGGGGCCCGACTACCTGCGCTGGTCGCTCGGGCTCTTCTGGCTGCTGGCCTTCGCGTCCGCGACGCACGACATCGCCGCCGACGGCTTCTACCTGCTCGCCCTCCCGCCGCACCTGCAGGCGGCGTTCGTCGGGGTGCGGAGCACGTTCTTCCGCGCGGCGAACATCGCGGGCCAGGGCGGGCTCGTGTACTTGGCGGGCTGGCTGACGGAGGTCACCGGGGACCTGCGGCTGGCGTGGTCGCTGGTCTTCGTGCCGCCCGGCGTCCTGTTCCTCGTGGCCGGCGCCTACCACCTCTTCGCCCTGCCGCGCCCGGCGGGGGACCGGCCGGCGCCCGCCGCCGACCGCGCCGCGAAGGCCAGCTGGGCGGTCGTGCTCGGCGAGTTCTTCCGCAAGCCGGGCATCGGGGTGATCCTCGCCTACCTGCTGCTCTATCGCCTCGGCGAATCGCAGCTCGTCGGCGTGTCCCGCCTTTTCCTGCTGGAGGACCGCGCCGCGGGCGGCCTCGGCCTGACCGCCAAGGAGGTCGGCCGGGCCTATGGGATGTATGGGATCATTGCGTTGACGGCCGGCGGCATCCTCGGCGGCCTGGCCATCGCACGGTTCGGACTCCGACGCATGCTCTGGCCGATGCTGCTGTCGATGCACTTGCCCAACCTGGCCTATGTGGGCTTGGCGGTGGCCCAACCGGAGGGCTTCTGGATGATCACCGCCGCCGTCGCCTTCGAGCAGCTCGGCTACGGCTTCGGGTTCAGCGCCTACATGGTGTACATGATGCTCGTGGCGGACGGACCACACCGCACCGCCCACTATGCGGTGTGCACGAGCTTCATGGCCCTCGGCATGATGCTCCCGATGAAGTTCTCCGGCCAGATCCAGGAAGCGATCGGATACACCGCCTTTTTCGTCTGGGCGTGCCTCGCCACGCTGCCTTCGTTCGCGGTGCTGCCGTTCCTGCGGGTCGATCCCGCGTTCGGGCGCCGCCGGGCGGGGTGAACGCTATAACCAGTGGCGCCCTTGACGGACGGCGCGGGCGGCGCCCTCCTCTTCCCTCATGGCCAGCTACCCCTTGTGCCCCGCGGCCGCGCTCGTCGCGGCCCTCGCGTTCGCCGCGGCGAACGCGCAGACGCCTCCTCCCGCCAGCCCCGCCGCCCCCGCCCCGGCCGGGCCGGAACTCGTGCCGCTCGACCATTTCGCGCTGCCCGACGGGCTCGAGCTCACCGTGTGGGCGAAGGCGCCGCAGCTGCGGAACCCGACGAACATGGACATCGACGCCCGCGGGCGGATCTGGGTGACCGAGGGCGTCAACTACCGGCGCCACCTCAACCGGGACCAGGCCGGCGACCGCGTGGTGGTGCTCGAGGACACCGACGGCGACGGGACCGCCGACTCCAGCCATGTGTTCGTGCAGGAGCCGCTCCTCGTCGCGCCGCTCGGCATCGCGGTGCTCGACAACAAGATCATCGTCTCGAACGCGCCCGACCTGATCGTCTACACCGACGTCGACCGCAACGCGCGCTTCGACCCGGCGGTCGACAAGCGCGAGGTCCTGCTCACGGGCTTCAACGGCGCGAACCACGACCACTCGCTGCATTCCGTCACCTTCGGGCCGGACGGCTGGTGGTACCTCAATCAGGGGAACAGCGGCGCGCTCTTCACGGACCGCTCGGGCCGGACTTTCCGCGTCGGCAGCACCTACGACCCGATCCGCAGCGGCGGGGCCACGCCCGTCTTCGGCTGGCGCCCGCCGGACATCTCCGGCGTGAAGAGCGACGACGGCCACGCCTATGTCGGCGGCTTCGCGTTCCGCATGCGGCCCGACGGCACGAACGTCCAGGTCCTCGGCCACGGCTTCCGCAACAGCTACGAGCAGACGGTCACGTCGTTCGGCGACATCTTTCAGAACGACAACGACGACACCCCGGCCTGCCGCACCGCATTCCTCCTCGAGCACGGCAACGCCGGCTTCTTCTCGCGCGACGGCCACCGCACCTGGCAGGCCGACCGCCGGCCGGGCCAGACCGTGCCCGTCGCGCAATGGCGCCAGGACGACCCGGGCGTGATCCCGTCGGGCGACGTGTATGGCGCGGGCGCGCCGACGGGGATCGTCTTCAACGAGGGCGACGGGCTGGGCGCCGAATGGCGCGGGTTGCTCATCAGCGCCGAGGCCGCGCGCAACACGCTCTTCGGCTACAAGCCCGAGGCCGACGGCGCCGGCTACAAGCTCGAGCGCCTCTCCTTCCTCACCAGCAACAAGGCGCAGGTCCTCGCGGGCATCGACAGCCTCCGCGGCCGCACCAGCACCGAGCTGGGCACCTTCTTCCGTCCCGCGGACGTCGCGATCGGGCCCGACGGCGCGCTCTACGTCGCCGACTGGTTCGACCCGCGCGTCGGCGGCCACGCCGATCACGATGACAAGGTGGCGGGCGCGATCTACCGGATCGCGCCGAAGGGCTTCAAGCCGGTCGTGCCCCAGCTCGACCTCGCGACCACCGAGGGCCTCCTCGCCGCGCTGAAAAGCCCGGCGGTGAACGTCCGCGCCCTCGGCTACGTCGGCCTGCGCGAGAAGGGCGCGGCCGCGATCCCGGCCGTCAGCGCGCTGCTGGACGACGAGAACCCCTTCATCCGCGCCCGCGCCGTGTGGCTCCTCGCGGACCTTGGCCCCGCCGGCCTCGCGAAGGTCGAGGGGCTGCTGCGGCACGACGACCCGCGCTTCCGTGCCGCGGCCTTCCGCGCGCTGCGCCGGCATGGCCACCGGGCGCTGGAACATGCCGCCGCGCTGGCGGAAGACGCCTCCCCCGCGGTCCGCCGCGAGGTCGCGCTTTCGCTCCGGGATGTCCCCTTCGCGTCGGCCCGCGACCTCCTGCTGAAGCTGGCCCGGGGCTACGACGGGCAGGACCGCACTTACCTGGAGGCCTGGGGCATCGGCTGCACGGGCAAGGAAGCCGACGTTTATGCGGCGCTCGCCGCTGCGAATCCCGAGAGGGACGCGCTGCGCTGGAGCGCCGCGCACGCGGGGCTCGCGTGGCGCCTGACGCCGCCGGACGCCGCCGCCGATTTCGCGAAGCGCGCCGCCGCCACCGCGTTGCCCGAGCGGGACCGCCTCGCCGCCGTCACCGCGCTCGGGTTCATGCCGACACGCGCGGCGGCGATGGCCCTCGTCGAGCTCGCCCACGGCGGAACCGGCGCGGTGCGCAACCACGCGTTCTGGTGGCTGCTGAACTACCGCGCGTCACGCTGGGCCGACCTTGGCATCGACGCCGAGCTCAAGGCGCGCGGGCTTTACGATCCCGCCAAGCAGGAGATCACCGCCAGCGTCGTGCCGTCGCCGCTGACGGAAACGCCGCCGCCGATCGACAGCATCCTCCAGCTCGCGGGCGACGCCAAGCGGGGCGAGGGGCTGGTGGCCGCGTGCTACCTGTGCCACAAGGTCGGAGCGAACGGCGTGGACTACGGCCCGGACCTCACGGCCTTCGCGAAGCTGCAGACGCCCGCGGTGGTCGCGCAGGCCATCGTCAATCCCTCCGCCGAGATCGCGCACGGTTACGAGGGCACCGAGGTGAAGCTGAAGGACGGCACGGTCGTCCATGGGCTGGTGCTCTCGACCGGCGACCCGCTCGTCGTCCAAAGCATGGGCGGCGTTGTGCAGCTGATCCCGTCCGACCGCGTGGAATCCCGCCGCCGGCTCGACCGTTCCCTCATGATGAGCGCCGGCCAGCTCGGGCTCGGCCCGCAGGAGGTCGCGGACATCCTGGCCTACCTGCGGGGGCTCTGATCGCGCTTCCGCCCTCCGGGCTGTCCCCGGGCCGTCGATGCGTTCGCGGGCGGCCCCGCGAAGCGAGGTGCGCCCGATCCGGCGACCGGACGCGGGACGCCGCACGGACGGGACCGCGCCGGTCCCGTCCCGTCAGCGCGCCACCGTCACCGGGAACCCGTTTTTCCGCAGCGCGCGGTGGAGCTCGCGAATATGCGCGTGATCGCGCGTCTCGACGGTGCACACCGCGTTGACGGCGGAGACGTCCGGGCCGCTGAACGCGCGGTCGTGCTCGATGTCCTTGATGCTCGCCCCGCACGCCGCGATGACGCGCGCCAGCTCGGCGAGGCCGCCCGGGCGGTCGCTGATCATCGCCGTGAAGCGCGTGACGCGGCCGTCGTGCACGAGGCCCTTCTCGATCACGCGGCTCAGGATCGCGGGGTCGATGTTGCCGCCGCAGGCCGTCAGCACGACCTTCCGGCCCTTCAGCTCCGGCAGCAGCCCGGCCATGAGCGCCGCCAGTGGCGCCGCGGCCGCGCCCTCGACCACGATCTTCTCCATTTCCACGAAGCGCAGGATGGCGAGGGCGATCCAGTCCTCCGTCACCCGGACCACGCGGTCGAGCCGCGGCTGGGCGAGATGGAACGCGTTTTCCCCGACCTTGAGCACGGCCAGGCCGTCCGCGAGGGTCGCGCGCCGCGGGATCGTGACCGGCCGCCGCGCCTTCTGCGCCGCCGTGAAGCTCGCGGTCGCGACCGATTCCACGCCGATGACCTTCACCTTGGGCCGCAGGGCCTTGACCGCCACGGCCAGTCCGGCGATGAGGCCGGCGCCACCCACGGGCGCGACGATCGCCTCGGTGTCTTTCACCTGCTCGAGGATCTCGAGCGCCATCGTCCCCTGCCCGGCGATGATGTCGGGGTGGTCGAAGCCGTGGATGTACGTCAGGCCCTCGCTGTCCACCAGGGCATCGGCCTGCGCGCGTGCCTCGGCGAAGTCCCGGCCGCGCACCAGGACGCGCGCGCCCAGCCGGCGGCATGTGCTCACCTTGATCAGCGGGGCGTAGTCGGGCATCACGACGGTCACCGGGATCCGCAGCAGCCGCCCGTGGTAGGCGAGCCCGAGCGCGTGGTTGCCCGCCGAGGCGGCGATCACGCCGCGTTTCTGGCGGTCCGGCGGCAGCTTCAGCAGCGCATTGCGCGCGCCGCGCTCCTTGAAGGACCCGGTGCGCTGGAGGTTGTCCAACTTGCAATAGACCCGCGCGCCCGTGATCTCCGACAGCGGGATCGATTCGGGACAGGGGGTGACGACGACTCCGCCGGCGATGCGGCGGCGGGCGGCCCGGATATCGGCGAGGGTGACGGACATGGGGACTGTGCGGGGCTTCTACGCGCCGCCGGCGGGCAAGGCCAAACAAACTTACCTCCCCCGGACGATTCCGCCATCGGGGTGAGTCCCGCCGCAATCATCCTGGCGAGAATGCCGCCGATTCCGGCCGGCTGGCCCGGAAAACAAACGGGGCGGCCGTTGCCGGCCGCCCCGCTCACGGATCAGGGTGAGAAAATTCTCCGGTCAGTCGCCGGCCTTCCGGCCGGTGCGGCGGTTCTGCATCGCGGCGCGCGCGGCGGCCTCCTCGCCGGCGCTCAGCTTCCCGTCGCCGTCCCGGTCGAACTCCTTGATGGCGCGATTGCGCATCCGGGCGCCGCTGGCGCCCTGCTTCAGGAGGGCGGCCCGGGCCTGCTCGAATTCCGCCCGCTCGGCCTCGTTCAACCGCCCGTCCCCATCGCGGTCGAACCGGGCGAGGATCTCGCCGCGCAGCGCGCCGTCGGGACGCTTGGCGTCCATCTTCGCGACCTCGCCCCGCAACGCGGCCCGTTCGGCCTCGTCGAGCTTGCCGTCGCCGTTGCGGTCGAACCGTTTCATCAGTTCGGCGCCGGGGCGCACGCCTTCGCGGTTTCCCCAGCCGCCACCTTCGGCGGGCGCCGGCGCCGGCAGAGGCGTGCCCGGGACCTTTTCGGCCCAGGCGGCCGCCGCGCCGGCCAGCGAAGCCAACAGGCTGAGGGAAAGGAGCTTGGCGCGGAGCTTTGTCACGTTCGGGCGGGCGTGGCTTTTTCCCTAGACGGCCCTCCCCCGGCACGGTTACAGCCTTGCGGGCAACCCGGCGGCTCCGGCGGCAACCCCCGAACGATTCCCATGTATCAGGTCACCTTTTCCGAGCAGAGCATGCAGGAGCTGAACCGGCTGGACAAGCTGGCCCAGCTGGAGGCGATCGAGCCGATCAGCCGGATCAAGCCGGACGATCTCGCGCACCCGCGCGAGCCCCTCGGCAAGTTCACCCGCGCGGGCAAGGATTTCTACCGGCTGCGCGCCGGGGACTTCCGGTTTTATTTCGAGGTGCAGGGCGACACGCTCCACACCCACTACATCCTGCACAAGGACTCGCTGGAGGACCTCCTGTTTCGGATGAAGCTGCCGGTCTCGGAGCAGCAGCTCTTCGAGCAGCACTCCAAATTCTGGAAATACCTCGAGAGCCTGACGAAGTGACCGTCAGCCGCGCCCATGTCCGACCTCGAGCAGCGCGACAACCCGTATAACGTCACCCAGGCGAGCCGGATCTATTTCCTGCCGAACCTCATGACGGCGGGGAACCTGTTCTGCGGGTTCATCGCCGTCATCAAGTGCATCCAGGCGCGCCTCATGACGGATTCGGGTGAGTTCGCCGCGCTGCACCCGGACTATTCCTGGATCGCGCTCTACAACCAGGCGGTCTGGTTCATCCTCCTCGCCGTCGTCTTCGACTCGCTCGATGGCCGCCTCGCCCGCATGGGGGGCCGCACGTCGTTGTTCGGCGCGGAGTTCGACTCGCTGGCCGACATCGTCTCGTTCGGCGTGGCCCCGGCGCTCATGGTGTTCTTCCTCATCCTGGCGCCGCGCGAGGAGTACCAGTGGTTCCGCGAGCTCGGGTGGCTCATCGCGTTCATCTACATGCTCTGCGGGGCGGTGCGGCTCGCGCGGTTCAACGTCATCACCAACCCGCTGCTCCACCGCTCCGACGCCGAGTCGAACAAGGACTTCGTCGGCCTGCCGATCCCGGCCGCGGCCGGGACGGTCGCCTCGCTGGTGCTGCTCCTGCTCAACATGGCGGCGAACGCGCGCGAGCTGCGGCAGTGGGCCCTCGCGCTTCCGTTCCTCCTGATCCTCGTCTCGATGCTCATGGTGAGCACGATCCGTTATCCGAGCTTCAAGCAGATCAACTGGGAGACCAAGACGCGCTTCCGCACCTTCGTCCTCGCGTTCGTCGCCATCCTCCTGGTCGTCCGCCTGCGCTCGATCGCCTTCTTCCCGCTTTTCGTCAGCTACATCGCCTACGGCCTGGTCGAGCACTACCGCCGCGCCGCCCGCCACGCGCAGATGCGGGCGCTGCGCCGAAAAGTTGTGAAGCGTTTGGAACAATCGGCCAATAACCTGGAGGCGTGAACAACCGGCCGGTTATGCGCAGCTGTCCCGATGTTGTTCACATCGCGAAATCATGGCGTTTCCCTCTGGGGATGAACGGTTCCTCGCATCTTCGCACACCATAATAATACGAATACTTCCTTGTTTAACTCCTCTCTAATCATCCATGCTGTGGAAAACCGTTCCACCGCTTCCGACTGATGAAATTCAAGATCAACCGCGATCACTTCAGCAACGGCCTGGCCCAGGTCCTCAACGTGGTGGGCTCGAAGGCGGCGATGCCGATCCTGAGCAACGTGCTCATCGAGGCGGAGAAGGATCATATCTCGCTCACCACGACCAACCTGGACCTCGGGATCCGCTGCCGGATCAAGGCGGAGGTGAAGGAGGGCGGCGCGGTGACGCTGCCGGTCAAGCGGCTGGCCGGGATCGTGCGCGAGCTGCCCAACGTGGACGTGTCGGTCGACGCCTCGGCGAACCACCAGGTCAAGATCGCGTCGGGCGGCTCGCACTTCCGCATCATGGGCCTCGGCGCCGAGGAATTTCCGAAGCTGCCGGACACGGCGGAGGACAAGACCTTCGCGCTCGAGCAGCTGGAGCTCGCCGCGATGCTGGGGAACGTCGCTTACGCGCAATCCTCCGACGAGACCCGGTACATCCTCAACGGCGTCTATTTCAACTTCAAGGACGGCAAGCTCTCGCTCGTCGCGACCGACGGCCGGCGCCTGGCCCTGGTTTCGAAGGAGCTGGCCGTGCCCGCCGGCAGCGCCGGTGCGATCATCCTGCCGGCCAAGACGGTGGCGGAGCTGCTGCGGCTCCTGGGCAAGGGCGAGAAGCTCAAGATCGCCTTCAACGAGCGGCGCGCGGCCTTCCAGATCGAGACCGGCAAGGACAGCAGCGGCCTGACCGACAGCATTTACCTGTTTTCCAAGGTGGTGGAGGGGAACTACCCGAACTACCAGCAGGTCATTCCCAAGGAAACGCACCAGCGCATCAAGCTCGAGCGCGAGCTGTTCCTCCAGTGCGTGCACCGCGCCGCGCTCGTGACCTCCGAGAAGTCCAATTCCGTCAAGATCAAGGTCAGCGCCAACCTGCTCGAGATCACCGCGTCGTCCCCCGACTTCGGTGAGTCGCACGAGTCGATGGCGATCTCCTACAGCGGCCCCGAGCTCCAGGTGGCGTTCAACCCGCAGTTCGTCATGGACCCGCTCCGCGCGCTCACGAAGGACGAGGTCTTTTTCGAGCTCAAGGACGAGGTCAGCCCCGGTGTGTTCAAGACGCTCGAGAGCTTCGTCTGCGTCATCATGCCGGTTCGCCTGAGCTGAGCCGCCGCGCGGCTCCGTCCGCCATGGAAGCGCTCACGCCGTTTCTCCTTCCGGCCGTCGCCCTGCTCGTCGGCCTCTTTTATCTGAACCTGCGGCTTGCGTCGCCGGCGCTGGCGATCGTCATTCGCTGGTTCCGCTGGATTCTCTTCGCGCTTTTCGTGGCGGACACGAACGCGCGTTTCAACGGCTTCGACCGGCCGTTCTGGGTCGTCGCCGCCTGCGCGTTCGTCCTGTGGTTCATGGCGGAGGCCATCTTCAACTGGCTGCGCGTCTCCGCCATCAGCCTCAGTCCGCTCCCGCTGTTTCCCAAGTTCACGGCCAACACCAGCGGCGACGAATGGCCCGTGCAGCAGCGGCTGTTGCGCGTCCGCGACTGGCTCCGGGCGGAAGGCTTCGCGCCCGTGCAGGCGCTCAAGGCCGAGGTCGGCGGCGGCATCTGGCTGCGGGTGTCGGTCTACCAGAGCGCCGACGGCTTCCTCCGGCTGCAGGTGGCGTTCCTGCCCCAGGACAGCGGCGCGATCACCGTCTGCTACAGCCTCGCGACCGAGACGCGGAGCGGGCGGCGGTACGTGACCGACAACTTCTTCCTGCCGTTCGGCGGCTTCTACCCGGAGAACTGGCTCGTCGAGCGCAGCCCCTGGTGGCGCCGGCTGCCCGGGCTGGTCGCGCGGCACCGCCGCCGGCTGGAGCGCGCCAAGGAGGAGCCAATCTCCTGGGACTCCGAGCCGCTCGCCGACCTCAACCGCCAGCAGCAGGTCATGGAGCAGGTGAACACCGAGATGGGCTTTCTGCTGCCGCACGCCGACCGCGAGGAATTCGGGAAGATCACGCCCGAGGGCCGTTTCCGCGTCTGGAAAGAGGCCTGGCTGCTCGACTACCTCGGCATCGCCTCCCGGTACGAATGACTTAGCGCGGCCGGGGGTCGCGGCAAAAAGCCCATGAAAGCCGCGGTCGCGGCGAAAATCGGCTCGTCAGCCCGCGGCTTCCAGCTACCGGTAGGGACATGTTCCCGTTCGCCGTTTCCGCCATGGAGAAGATGAAGCAGATCCCTCCGGGGACCTGGCTGAACATCGCCATCGCCGTCGGCGCGGTCATCGGCGCCGTCTTCCTCGTCCGGCGCGTGGCCAAGATGAACAAGGTCATCGTCGGCGTCGTGGTGTTCGTGTTCGGCACCATCCTCTTCTTCAACTGGGTCTACTACCGGAACGAGCCGCGGTTCATGACGCCGGTGATCAACAAGATCGCCCCGTTCTTCCCCAGCGCGGGCGCCTACGAGTCGAAGCAGCAGCAGGCGCCCCGGCCCTGACGCGCGCCCCGCGTCGCCTGCCGTTCCCCGGGTCGGCATCCCGGCTTTCCCGGGCAAATTCCGGCTCGCACCAGCCCGACCCGCCCGCTTGCTGGAGCCCATGCCCGCGTCCCGCCGGAAGACGGCTCCCCGTTCCCCCGCCATCCCGCCCGCGGGCGCGCTCGAGGCCGTCTCCGCGCCGCTGTCCGGCGGCGGCGAGGGCCTCGGTGCGCCGACGCCGCTGTTCTCCTGGCTGGGATCCCGCGGCGCCGGCCTCCTCCTCCACCCGACCTCGCTGCCGGGCCGCCAGGGCATCGGGACGCTCGACGAGCACCTCGTGGTGTTCCTCGATTTCCTGCGGGACGCCGGGTTCACCCACTGGCAGCTCTGCCCGCTCGGCCCGACCGGCTACGGGGACTCGCCTTACCAGTGCTTCTCCGCCTTCGCCGGAAACCCCCACCTCATCGACCTCGGCGTGCTCGTCCGCGCCGGCCTGCTCCGCGCCGAGGAGATCGCGCCGCTGCAGGCCCTGTCGCCGGCGGCCGTCGATTACGGCGCGCTCCACCGCCTGAAGTGGCCGCTGCTCCACGCCGCCCACGCGCGCTTCGTGCACCAGCACCGCCGGTCCGCGCTGCCCTACGGGGACTTCGACGCGTTCCGCCACGAGCACGCCTCCTGGCTCGAGCCGTACAGCTTCTTCCGCGCGCTGAAGGACCATTTTGGCGGCGGCGCCTGGACCGAGTGGCCGGAGGAGGCGCGGCGCTTCGACCGCGCCCTCGAGTCCCGCCTGCACGCGCAACTGGCGCCCGCGATCGAGTCCCACGCGTTCACGCAGTACCTCTTCTTCGGCCAATGGGCCCTGGCGCGCGCCGCCGCGCGCGAACGCGGGATCACCATTGTCGGGGACCTGCCAATCTTCGTCGCGGGCGACTCGGCCGACGCCTGGTCGGCGCCCCACCTCTTCGAGCTCGATCCCGGCACGCTCCGCCCTGTCGCCGTGGCGGGGGTGCCGCCGGACTACTTCTCGAAGGACGGCCAGCTCTGGGGCAATCCGCTGTACCGCTGGGAGGTCCACGCGGCCGACGACTATGCCTGGTGGCGGGCGCGGCTGGCCGCGGCCTTCGCGCAATGCGACATCGTGCGGATCGACCATTTCCGCGGCTTTGACGAGTACTGGCGGGTTCCCCTCCCCGCGAAGAACGCCCGGCAGGGCGAGTGGCGGCCGGGGCCGGGGCTCGATTTCTTCCGCACGGTCCAGCGGGCCTTCCCGCAGGCCCGCATCATCGCCGAGGACCTGGGCATCGTCACGGACTCAGTCCGCACGCTGCTCCGCGACACCGGGCTGCCGGGCATGCTCGTGCTGCAGTTCGCGTTCGGCGGCGACGCGAAGAACGGGTACCTGCCGCACCATCACGCCCGCAACGCCGTCATTTATCCGGGCACGCACGACAACGACACGACGATCGGCTGGTACCACGCGGTCGACGAGGCCACCCGCGACCACGTCCGGCGCTACCTGCGGGTCGGCGGGGAGGAGATCGCGTGGGACTTCCTCCGCACCGCGTACGCGTCGCCCGCCCGGCTCGCGATCGTGCCGCTGCAGGACCTGCTGTCGCTCGGGCCGGACGCCCGCTTCAACCTGCCAGGCCGGCCCGAGGGGAACTGGCAATGGCGCTACCGGCCGGAGCAGCTCGACGCCCTGCGCCGGAACTCCGGCCCCTACCTGCGCGAGCTTGCCGCGCTGTACGGGCGCTGAGGCGACTCCCCCGGGGCCGCCCCGGGGGATTCCACCGCGCCGCGAAGATGACACAGAAATTGTCGGTCCGACCGTTTGCGCGCGCGCGGATTCACCTTACGGTTCGCGGAGCCATGACGAAACGTATCCTCGCTCTGTTCGTTTCTCTCGCGGTCGCTCTGACCGCTTTCGCCGGCGGCGACAAGAAGGCCGGCAAGATCGGCAGCGTCTCCCACGAGGAGCTGAAGGCCGCCGTGGCCTCCGGCAAGGTTGTCCTCCTGGATGTCAACGGCTCGCAGCGTTACGCGCAGGGGCACATCCCCGGGGCGGTCGACTACACGGCCGTGAAAAGCAGCCTCGCGTCGGTCCTCCCCGGCGACAAGGACGCGCTGATCGTCGCCTACTGCGGCGGCCCGTCCTGCGGCGCCTACAAGGAGGCGGCCGATGCGGCACTGGCCCTCGGCTACAAGAACGTGAAGCACTATGCCGGCGGGATCTCCGGGTGGGAGGAAAAGGGCGAGCGCACGCAGAAGAAGACCTGAGCGCGCGCTTCCGCCGCTCCGATTCAGCCCGGGCCCGCGCCCGGGCTTTTTGTTATCGGCCATGGCGAGCCCGCGATGTAGCGCCGCCCGTTGGGCGGCGGAGCACCCCGTCGGGGTGCTCTACATCGGACGCCCCGCATTCCCTACTCGATCCCGATGGCTCAGCGCACCGCCGCCCAGACGCGCTGCACGTCGTCGTGGTCCTCGAGCGCCTGCAGGAATTCCCCGACTTCGCCGCGGGCGGCCTCGTCGAGTTCCGGGAACTGCTTCGGGAGGTAGCCGATTTCGGCGGTGACGACGGTCCACCCGTGCTCTTTCAGCCAGCTGGCCACCGCGTGCACGGCCGTGCGGTCGGTCACGAACCGCGCGCCCGTCGCGCCCTCCGGAATGTCGTCGTTCTCCGCGTGGGTGAGCGGGGCGAAGTCGTTCGCGCCGGCCTCGATCGCCGCCGCCTCCAGGTCGGCACCCGCCGTCGCGGTGTGCGCCTCCACGAGGCCCACGTGGTCGAAAAGGAATTTGTTGCTCCCGGCCGCGCCGAGGACGCCCTTCTTGAAGAGGACCCGGATTTCTCCGGCCGTGCGGTTGTGGTTGTCGGTGTAAACCTCCACGATCACCGGCACCTTGTGCGGCGCGTAGCCCTCGTAGGCCACGTGGTCCAGCGAGCTCTTGTCGCCACCCGTGCCCGCGCCCTTCGCGATCGCGCGCTCGATCACGTCCCGGGTGACGCTGGCCTTCTTGGCCTTCTCGACCGCCGCGAAGAGCCGCGCGTTGGACGTGGGGTCGCCCCCGCCGAGCTTCGCAGCCACGGTGATTTCCTTCACCAGCTTGCCGACGACCTGCCCCTTCTTGAGGTTAACGATCGCGCGCTTCGCGTGCAGCCATTGGCGTCCCATAGGACTGGTGATCTAAGCCGCGGTTCGGGGCTTCGGCAAGGCCGGAGGACAGCCGCCGCGCGACTCAGTTCATCAGCACGTTCACGATGGCGTTTCCGATCCCGATCAGCGCCGCCCCGGAGATCAGGCCGGCGCAGATCGGCTCGCAGCACTCGACCCACAGGACGAAGCCCCGCGTGCCGGGCTGGGAATGCCGGCGGCCGAGGAACCAGAAGCCGAACGCGCCGACGAACATCATCAGGCAGGCGTCGGGCGGGAGCACCACGCCGAGGCCGAGGCCCACGGCCGAGAGCGGGAAACGGCCGCGCGTGCGGATGCGCAGCACCTCGATCACGATCGCGAGCACCGCCGCCACCGCCATCGCCACGAGCGCCGAGGCGGGGAGGTTCTTCAGGCCCGACGCGACGAGGTCCGACACGCCCTTCCACTCGAGCGCCTTGGGAAACGGAAACGCGTCGGTGAGGAGCGTCGCGGGCGAGCGCGAGCCGCCATCCCCGCGCGGGAGGAACAGCAGGAAGAACAGCGGGGTCGAGGCCAGCGCGCCCGCGGCGATGCCGATGCAGTGCCCGATCGCCTGCTGGCGCGGCTTCGCGCCGAGCATGTAGCCGGGCTTGATGTCCGAGAGCAGGATCGCGCCGTTCAGGGCCACCTCGCTCGTCATGCCGCCGGTCATGAGGTTCGTGGCCGGGTTGCTGCGGTCGATCGCGCCGAGCGTGAACTGCGTGATCTTCGCCATCGTGCTCGTCGAGGTCCACGACGTGAGCGCCATCGAATTGGTGCAGATGATGGTGAGGATGAACGTGAGCGGGACCGCGGTCAGCGCCAGCAGCCACGGCACGCCGAAGAACCAGTGCGTCAGCCACACGCCGACGGCCCCCAGCACGGGGATGCCCACGAACGAGACCCACAGCGGGAGCTCGATGTCCCGCAGCACGTCGTCGCCCGGAGCGCCCCGGTCGCCGCGGGCCGCGAAGATCCGCTTCCAGGCGCTGGTGAAGATCTCCGGCTTGGAGGCGAGCGCGACGAGCGAGCCGACGACCATCATCGTCACGCCCCACCAGATCGACCACTGGGTCACGATCTCGCCGCGGCTCACGGCGATCACCCGGCCGCCTTCGGCTGCGCGCGGGGCGATGTCGCCCCGCTGGATCATCCACGGGGCGAGCACCGCGAAGTTCACGACCGTGCCGAGCAGGACGCTCGAGGCCATGCGGACGCCCATCAGGCCGCCGACGCCGACCATGGCGGCGTCGATGCCCACGCGCAGGCCGAGCACCCGCACATCCGTGCCGAGGATCTTCGGGATCCAGGCGCCCGCCTTCGTCGCCCAGGCGTAGTAATAGTCGTCGATCCGCTCCCGCAACTGCCACGGCGAGGTCCAGCCAAGCCAGCGGTCGAGGTGCAGAATCTTGAACTGGATCAGCCGCATCCAGCCGTCGCTGATGATGAGCTGCACGCCGGCCGCGAGCGCGGCGGTCACGGAAAGCACCTTGGCCTGCACGAGCCCCTTGTCGCCGCCGCCCTGGTACAGCGTGTCGAGCACCACGCCGCTCGCCCGTCCCTCGGGAAACGGAAGCTGGTCCTCGTTGATGAAGCGGCGTTTCAGCGGAAAGGCGAACAACACGCCGAGCACCGACATCACGCCATTCCAGGCCATCATCTGCCACCAGGGGATGACCGTGCCCTTCACGAGCATGTAGGCCGGCATGATGCCGATCAGCGGCATGATCATGTAGCCGGCGGCGGAGGCGATGGACTGCGTGCAGTTATTCTCGAGGATCGAGATGTCCCGGGCGACGCCGGCGCGGTTCAGGACCTTGAAGAGCGCGAACGCGAGGATCACCGACGTGAGACCCACGCCGATCGTGATCCCGGTCTTCGCGCCGATGTACAGCGCCGTGGCCGAGAGGATGCCGCCGAGGAAGAACCCCGCCAGGCCCGAGCGCCACGTCAGCTGCGGCACGTCGCCGCGGTAGACGTTCTCGAACCACCATCGGTCTTTCTGCGCGCGCGTCCACGTGCGCACCTGCTCTTCGGACAACTGCTGGATCGGCATGCGGGGTCGGAGCAGCACGGCACACGCCCGCGGCGAAGGCGAGCGCGGGTTGCGCGGTTCGTCTGTTTGGTGGAGCGGGATCCCGGGGCGCGGGCCCCGGACCGGATCGCCGGGAGGGCGGCTCTCCTGACATGACGTTGTCAGCCCCTTCTGGCACACTTAGGCCATGGCTTCCTCATCCGTCCGCCGCTGCCCCTGGGCCGAGGCCGAGCTCAATCACGAATACCACGACACCGAGTGGGGCGTGCCGTCGCATGACGACGGTCACCTCTTCGAGATGCTCATCCTCGAGGGCGCGCAGGCGGGGCTCAGCTGGAGCACGATCCTGAAAAAACGCGCGAACTACCGGCGCGTTTTCGAGGGATTCGATCCCCGCAAGGTCGCACGCTGGGATGGCCGGCGCGAGGCCCGGGCCCTGGCCGACGAAGGCATCGTGCGGAACCGGCTGAAGGTCGCCTCCGCCGTCCTCAACGCCCGCGCCTTTCTTCGCGTGCAGGAGGAATTCGGAAGCTTCGATCGGTACGCCTGGGGCTTTGTCGACGGCCGGCCGCGCCGCAACCGATGGACCCGCTCGGATGAGGTGCCGGCACGCACGGCCGAGTCCGACGCCCTGAGCCGCGACCTCCTCGGGCGCGGATTCAAGTTCGTCGGCTCGACCATCTGCTACGCCTACATGCAGGCCACGGGTATGGTGAACGATCATCTCGTAACCTGTCCCCGGCATGCGGCTTGCAGCCGACTGGCGTGATCGGGCCCCCGTGCGCCGACGCAGCCGGGCGGTGCGCGCAGTTGCAAGGGTTTCGCATTGAGCCGCCCTGGGCGCTGTGTCTGGCTCGCCGGCATGAAAAGCGGTCGCTTCCTGGCCCTCGGCGCGCTGGTGCTCGGCGCGCTGGTGCTCGGCGCGTGCCTGTCACCCCCCGCGCGGGCGGTGACGGTGGACTACTATCTCTGGACCGGGATCGGCAACGGCTGGAAGGGCGGCGTGACGCCGCCGTGGGATGGCACCGCCGCGCTCGTGTTCGGACATTCGGTCCGCAACCGCGTCCCGCTGCCGGGCGACGTCACGGTGAATTCGCTGCATTTCCTCGGCGAGGAGGAGTTCGAGTTTTTCTCCGGGCTGCCCGCGACGCTTTCGATCAACAACGGGATCGGGGCCGAAGAAGCCTCGTTCGCGCACGTCGACTTCGGGGCGAATTTGTCCGTCCAGATCGTGAACAACCAGGCATGGCACCTGGGGGACAACGGGTCGGCGATCCTGCACGGTCCGCTGGCCGGTTCCGGGTCCATGTTCTTCACGGGCACCGGATTCCCCGCGTTGATCCTGGCCAACCTCACCGGCACGCCCTCCACCTTCTCGGGCAATCTCTTCCTCGACCCCTGGTACGCCGGGTCGACGCCCGGGATGGCGCCGAGGCTCAGCGTGTGGGGCGCGAATTCGATCGGGACCGGCCAGATCACCTTCGGCAACGGCGGCACGCTTACCACGCACCTCGGGCCGACGCTCCCGAACAATTTCGTCTTCAACGACGGCGCGCTGCTGCCGGGGCAGACCGCACATCACTCCATCGCCGTCCGGGTATGGGACGCTCCTGGTACCACGCTGGCCGGCAACATCACCCTCGCGAACGACACGGTGTTGGTGCCGCTGGCGGCCTGGAGCAACAAACTCGACCTCCAGCTGCCGCACCACACGGGTGCCCTGCCCTTGCCCGGACCCCAGAGCCGGCACCCGTTGATCCTGGCCGGCGCGATCGGCGACGACGGCAATGCCCGCTCGCTGAAGATCGCGGCGACACCGGGTCTCGTTATCGTGACCGGCACCGCCAGCACCTATTCCGGCGGCACCGTTGTCGACGGCACCCTGGTGTTCGGCTCCAACGCTTCCGTTCCGTCTTCCGGCATGATTCAGGTCGGGAAGCCACTGTTCAGCTCGGGAGGGTACGTGGGATTGGGCGATGTTTCGCCGGGCGCCTTTGCGACGTTTCTCGGCAAGATTTCTCCGACCTCGGTTGGAGCGGTCGGAGTCGACACCCTGCCGGGCCAGCCGATCGCGGTCCTGCAGGATGCGGTCAATCTCGCGCTCGAGGGCTTCGATCCGTACATGAATTTTGGAAACGGGATCCGCCTTGGCACGGCGACGCGGGCGATCCTTCGCGGCTCCATCACGCCCACCTCCAGCAACTACTATTTCGGCAACGGAGGCGGCACGCTGTACGTGCAGTCCCCGCTCACCGATTTGTACGGGATGGCTTCGGAACTCGTGATGCACAGCTGGAATATCGCGCCCCTGACGCTGTTCGTCCAAGCGGGGCCGTCGAATGAAGGCGGGCCCTACTACACGGGCAGAACCTTCGTGTCCGCCAGCCTGCTCGTGTTCGATACCGGTTTTCTTCCGACCGGCGAACTGTGGGCTGACGGAATAAGCCAGTCGGTAGGTTCGAGCTACATCGGCCGGACGCAGCAGGTCGACATCAGCACCCAGGGCTTCCTCGCCAAGTTCAGGAAAGCGAACACTTGGGGCATCATTGGTTTCGATACCCAGGAGGGGTCGGAGCAAACGGCGACCTATTCGGATGAGATCGACCTCACCGGCTTCCACGACGGCGTCTTCCTCGGCACCGCGACATCGGCAATCCTCTCCGGCAACATTATCCCATCGACGATTGGCAACGCGTACAACGCGGCGAACTCGATCCGGCTGACGGCCGCGCGGGGCGGGCAACTCTATGTCAATTCGCTTATAGGCGACCTGAACGACGGAACGACGCCGGTCGGCACGATCATCGGCCCGCCCTCGCAAAGCGAGGTTATGGGCAATGGCACGGTCACGCTGGCCGCCAGCAACACCTACACGGGCGGAACCACCATCAACAATTTCGGCAACATCACTGCGGTCGCGGGGACGAGCACAGCCTTCGGCTCCGGAGCGATCACATTGGCGGCCCAAGGCGGGATCGTGGGGTTGGCCGCGGGTGCTCCGGGGCTCGAGCTCGGGAACGATTTCGTGTTCGCGCCACCTGGCAGCCGGGGCACCGCCAAGCTTTCGCTGGTTGGCGCGAACAACTTCACTCTCTCCGGCAATATCTCCGGACCCGTGGCGACCGGCATGGAATCAGCCGGCACGATCCAGCTGGCCCTGCCGATCGAGGTCACGCTCACGGGCGACAACTCCGGCTTCAGCGGGTATTTCGAGGCGATCAACGGCAGGTTCCACTTCGACCACAACGCCGCGACCGGCCTCGGCGCGATCCGCTTCATCGGCGCGGCAGGCACGGCGACCTTCAACGCCGGCGGCACGGCGGCGAACCCGGTGCTCTACGGCCTCGAAGGCGCCGGCGGCACCGTCGTCCTGCCGAACGGCACGAACCTCACCATCAACCTCGACCACCCGCACGCCGATTACGACTTCGGCGGCTATATCGGGGGCGACGACCACACCGTCACCACCGCGAGCCTGACGGTCACGGGCAGCGGCGGCGAGGGCGGCACCGATTTCCTCTACCTTTACGGCAGCAACCAGTACTCCGGCGGCACGCTCATCACCGGCCAGTCCGCCCTCGGACTCGGGCACGCCAGCGCCGCCGGCTCCGGCCCGATCACCATCGACACGACCGACGGCGGCCTCGCGCTGAATGCCGAGGTCGTCCTCGGCAACGCCATCACCCTCACGCGCGGCGGCCTCGCCGGCTTGGGCACGTTCAGCCCGTCGGCCTTCAACGGCGCCGCGGGCGGCCCGATCGTCATCGGCGCGAACAACGTCGTGCTCGCGGGCATCCCGGGCGACCACTTCGTCGCAGGATCCCTCACCTTCGGCCTCGACACCGTCTTCCAGGCGGGAGGGGCCTACCAGTGGGTGCTGAGCAATCCCGAGGACCCGGACGCCTATTCGCTGCTCAATATCTCCGGAACGCTCGACCTCAGCCCCCTCGGCGCCGGCCAGTTCCTGATCGCGGCCGAGACGGTCGACGCCGACGGCAACGAGGGCGAGTCCTCCGGCGCCCTCGTCTACGGCCAGAATTACTCGCTGAAGATCATCTCCACGACCGGCGGGCTCATCGGCTTCGAGGCGTCGGACTTCGTCCTGGACGTCTCCAACTTCCAGCAGGGCGCGATCCCGGCGAACCTGTTCAGCCTCTCCGCCGACGCGAACAGCATCTACCTGAACTTCGTCGCGGTGCCCGAGCCTTCGACCTGGGCCCTGATGATCGTGGGCGCGGGCTTTCTCGGCCTCGCGGCCTGGCGCCGCCGTCGGGCTTGAGAGTTCGGGCGCGAAATTACGCGACCCCTGTGTTCTCTCGAGGCGGCTTTCGTTTCCTCAGGAACGGGAGCAGCCGCGGGATTGCCGCGAGAGCGCCGCCGCCGCGGGCAATGGCAGTCTGGAGAAGGCGACACTTGGGTGAGACACAAGGGGACGCAAAGAGCGCAAAGCTCACCGATGTTCTCCCGCCGGGGCGGGCCTGGGCCGTTTACTCCACCGTCAGCTCGGCAACCGACCAGTTGCCTTCGTCGCGCGTGCCTGTGTGCACGAGCCTCATGTAGCGGCCGCGCGTGCCGGCGGGCAGCGCGAGCACATTGCGGCCGTTTTCGCCGGTGTGCGTGAGGCGCGGCTCGCCCCAGGAGGCGGGATCGTCCGAGACGAAAACCTCCAGCTCCTCGGGTGACTCGCTGCCGCGCGCGGGGTCGAGCGTCAGCCGACGGATGGGCCGGGCATGCTTGAAATCCACCTCCAGCCAGGCGTCGGCCTTCGCCGGTACCGCCCAGCTGGTGGAGGTCTTGCCGTCGGTGAGATTGAAGACCTTGTCCGAGGCACCCGACGCCGTGACCGCGGGCGGCCAGTCCCGGTTCGACCGGATCGCGTCGGCGACCTCCTTGGCCACGTCGGCCACCTCGGGATCACCCGCGTGCTTGTCCGCGATCTCCAGGGCGCCGGCGTCGCCCGAGCGGCTGAGCAGCCAGAGAAGCTCGGTCTTCTGCTCCTTGTCGCCGGCCACCGCGAGGAGCCGCCCGAGCAGCGCGACCTCGTCGAGGTCCGCCGCGTCGCGCTCCTTTTCGAGGACGCGGATCGCTCCGCCCACGGCCGCGCGACGGACGTCCGCGTCGGCGGACTTCTCCGCCGCGCCCACCAGCGCCCCGGCGGCCTCGTTGCCGGTCCATCGGCCGAGGTTGGTCACCGCGGCCGCGGCCACCTTGGCATCGTCGCCGCCCGCCAGCTGCGCGAGCCTCGCCAGCGCGTCCTTGCCCCCGACGCGGGGCAGCACGGGCAGCAGGGCGAGCCGCGCGCTCGCGTCGCCGGATTCCATCGCGGCCAGAACCGACGCGGCGCGGGTGTCCTTCGCATCGTCCCGCAGCAGGACGCTGATTAACGACCGCACCGCCCGGTTCTGCTCCGCCGTGTCGGTCGCGTGCAGCGCCCAGTCGAGGAGGGCGGCCTGTTCCGCCGGGGGCGCGAGCTCGCCCAGGGCTTCCAGGGCGGCGAGGCGGATCGAAGCCTCGGGCTCGCCCCGCATCGCCTGCAGGGTGGGAATCGCCTCGATCTGCCCGCGGCGCGCCAGCTGGCCGATGAAGACCGGGCGCAGGGACGCGTCGCCCTTGGTGGCGCCCGCGAGCACGAATTCGTCGATGCCCGCGCCGTTGAGCCGCGCGAGCGCCGCGGCGGCGGACTTCGCGTCGTCGCCTTCGGCGGCCGCGACGCGCGCGAGCAGCTGGGCGGTCTGGGTGGTGCCGGGCAGCCGGCCGAGCGCCTCGATCGCGGCATGGCGGACCGCGACGTCGTCGCTCGTCAGCAGTGAGGTCAGCGCCGCGGCGGCGCCCGCCTCGCCCCGGCGGCCGAAGGCGGCGATGACGGCGAGCTGAACGTCGGGCGTCCAGCGCGGGAGCTGGGTGGAAAGCTGGCGGACGACGTCGTCGGACCGGAGCGTCGCGACCGACTCGAGGGCCGCCTGCTGGAAGGCGGGGACGTTGCCGGAAAGCGTCTGCTGGACGTATTTCACGGCGGAGCCGGGACGGACCGCGATCATGCCGCGGAGGGCGGTCGCGCGCTGCGGATCGGGCGCGCCGGGGTTGCCGTAAATGCTCTCGTAGATCCGGCCCGCGGCCCGCGCGGGCGCGGTCGTAGCGGCGGCGAGCCGCGCGTCGACGACCTGCGGCGACCAGGCATCCGGGGCGGAATCGAGCGCCCGCAGCGCCGCGGTCCCACCGATCTGGCCGAGCGCATGGGCGGCCGCGGCCGCCAGCGTCGCGTCGTCGCTCTTCAGCCACGGGGCCGCGACAGGTACGGCCGCCTCGATCCGGCGCGCGGCCGCCCCCTGCAGGAGCGCCAGGCGGGTCCGGCCCGAGGACTCCCTGAGCGCCTCGACGTAGAGCGCATCGATCGCCGCGCCCGGCGTGAAGTCGAGCGCCAGCCGTGCGTCGTCCACGCCCGCCTCGTCGCGGAGCGCGCGGCCGAGGATCACGAGGGTCGCGTCCGCCTTGGCGCCCGGAGTGGCCGCCAGGACCGTCCCCAGGCGCTGCGCCGCGGCCTGCCGCGCGGCCGGCGTGACGCCGGCCTCCGAGAAGAACGCGACGAGCTGCCGCTCGAGCTCCGCCAGCTTCGCGGGGTCGCGGCCGGCCTCGGCCACCGCCACGTCGAGCCGGTCGAGGATGCGCGGGTCGGCCGCGTAATCCGTCGCCTTCATGGTCGGCCAAAAGGCCGGGTCCGCCGGGTTGATCGTGAGCGGGTCGACCGCGTCCGCCGCGCGGAGAACGGCCGTGGCGAGAGCGAGCGCGAAAAGGAGGTGCGGAAAACGATTCATGGGCGTCGGACGTTGGCGGGAAAGGTGCGGATGGGATGCGGAGCGGCCCGGCCGGGCGTGCGCCCCGGGCGCTAAAGCACGCCGTACGGCGCGCGGCGGGGCCGGTCCAGCAGGCGGGCGGCGACGTCGTCGCCCACGATCTCCTCCCGCAGCGGATCCCACTTCACCGGGCGCCTCAGCTGCGCCGCGATGTTGTTCAGGTGGCAGATGGTCGCCGTGCGGTGGCCGACTTCCGCGTCGCAGATCGGCCGCTGCCGCGTCCGCACGCAGTGGAAGAAGTCGTCGTGATGGCTGTCGCTCTCGTATGGATGGACATCGGACGCGCGAAGCGCCCGCGTGGCGAGCCCGCCCGGCTCGGTCTCGAGGAACGCGTTCCGGCCGCAGCGCACGCGCCCGTGCGTGCCGATGAACTCGATCATGGCCGGCTGGTTCTCGTCCACCCGCTCGACCGTGACGCCGTTCGCATAGCGGTGCGTCTGGTATTTCGTGCCCTCGAAGCCCATCGGGATGAAATCGACCGGGCCGGAGTCGTCCATGCCGAGCGCCCACTGGATGATGTCGAAATGGTGCGCGCCCCAGTCGCCGTTCTTCCGCCCGCCGTACTCATAGAAGATCCGCCAGCCGCCGCCGTAGTCGCCGAGGATCCGCTTGGAATGGAAGGGACGCCACGGGGTCGGACCGAGCCAGCGGTCGTAGTCGAGGCCCTCCGGCACCGCTTCCTCGCCGAGCGGCTGCCACTGGGGAAAGTGCCCGAGCCGCGCCTTCACGGTCTTCACCTCGCCGATCCAGCCGTTCCGGATGATCGCCGCGGCACGGCGGAAGGCGTGCTCCGAGCGCTGCTGGCTGCCCGTCTGCACGATCCGCCCGGTGCGGCGCGCCGTGTCGACCACGGTGCGGCCCTCGCGGACGGTGAGGGTCAGCGGCTTCTCGCAATAGACGTCCTTGCCCGCCCGCAGCGCGGCGCAGGTGACCGGCGCGTGCCAGTGGTCGGGCGTCGTCACGAACACGGCGTCCACGTCGGCGTTCGCGAGCAGGTCCTCGTGCGTGGCGAAGATCGCCGGCCGGTCCGCGTCGCCGCCGTATTCCTTCGCGATCCGGTCCGCCATCCGCTCGGCCTTCTTCCGCCACACGTCGCAAACGGCGACGATGCGGCAGTCGTCCCGCTTCGTTAGCGTGCCGACGTGCGAGCCGGCGATCAGACCGTTGCCGATGATCGCGAGATTCAGCTTTCGGCTCGGGGCGCCCTGGCCCAGCAGCCGCGCGGGGGCGAACAGCGGCGCCGCGCCGGCGGCGAGGATGCCGGCCAGGCCGCGCTTGAGGACGTCACGGCGGGTCAAGCGCCGCGGGGAGGAAACGGGGTGGTCGGGCATCGGGGTAAGGCCTCCATTCAGCCCACTCGGCAAACCCCGTCGAGCCGGGAAAACAGTCTATCCTTTGCCTAGCCGGCCGTGCACGGGCACGAGATGTGTTCGCGTTTTCATTACGTAAGCGGGTCGGTCAAACCAGCGCGGCCTTCAGGCACGGTGTTCCGGCTATGGGGAGCGGCGTTGCGGCCATTGCTGAACTACCCCGGCTACAGAAATTCCCGCATGCGAGCCAGTTGATCAGTCGCGGGGGTTATGGGTTAAGAACGCGATGGGCCAAAACACAACCGATCAACCATCCATGCCCGATAGTATTCCCTGCATACAGCCCCGGAGTTCGATCCCTGGCCTCCGCGCCATTGCGTTCGCCTGTCTGTGCTTTTTGTTCCTGTTCGATTAGGCGCTCAACTGCACTTCAACGACCCGCGAATTGTCACGCTCGATTCGTTGATGACGCGGAACGCTGCCGTCGATGCGAAGATCACGGAGTTTTTCGTGGATGATTATCCGCAGCTGCAGCTGTCGTTCAACGTGATCTGGAACGGCGAAGACGCTATGCTCGACGGCGGCGTGCACGGCATCGAACAGATCGCCCAGATCAAAATCGGCGGGGAGCCGGTTGCCGGAGTCGAGCGGACGCACACGATGAAATTTGAGCTGGAGATGGTGAAAAACCGCGACGGCGATTACTCGGTCCGGGTGCGCTGGAAAGTCACTGATGCGGGCGACATGGATGGCCCCGTGTCGGCCGAGGGGGTCCAAACGCTTGGCCGGGTGGTCAAGGCTTCGCCGGGTTCATTTCATTCTCCCACGGTTTCCACTACGGGGCAGTCGGCGGGACGGCCTGAAACGGTTACCTTCCTGCTCGGCAATTATTTAGGCGGCTCCGGCGGATCGATGGTCACCATTCCGATTCCCGCGCAACGCACCTACATCCGCGAGGATGGCGCGATGGTCGTAGAGGCATATACTATTTATCAAACCGTGTGGGTTCCCGGCAGTTTGGGCGGCGGCAACGAGAACGAGAACTAAACCTGTCGGCATTCGATCATTCGCTATCATATGAAAACAGGTAATTTCTTGATCGCCTCCACCACCGCGGCCGCGCTCGCGGTTGGCCTTTGGGTAGGGACCCGTCGAGACGTCGCGAGTGGCGGATCCGGCACGTCCACCACGCCCGGCAAACCCGCGCCCGTGCATGCGTCGACCCCACCGGCCGCGGCCCCGGACGATGTCCGCCCGGCGCCGGCAACCCTCCCGGCAGCTCCCGAGCGGCCCGTCGTGACGCGGTGGACCGTGTTCCTGAGCGAGGCGGATGCGGCGACGCTCGGGCTCAGTGCGGAAGAAGCCGCGGCAGTAGCCCGCGCCTGCGCCGATGCCTCCAGCAAGCTGATGGGACAGATCGCGGTCTATGGATCGTTCGAGAAGACGAGCGCGTCGGAACGCACGGTCACGGTCGCGTTGCCGGAGGATGTCTCGCGCAATCTCGAGTCCGAATTCCGACGACAGCTCGAGACGGAACTTCGTCCGGAAACGCTCGCGCGGCTGACCTCCAACGACGGAATAAGCCGCCGCATTTCGGCAAGTCTCCTCCACTTCGGCCGCTATCCGATGGGCCTTTCATTCGAGAGCGCCGACCGGTTCGAGTCGGCCGAGCGGTACCGGTGGACGCACGTGATCGATTCGCGGGCTGACGTGCAGCAGGCGACTTTCCTGTCCGGGAATCTATCCCGCGCGGGGTTTCGCGAGGTCTATGGCCCGGTGGCCGACCGCGTACTCTTCAAGATGTAGACCCCACGGGCGTCCGGTTGGGCAAGCCGAGCGCGCGGAACGGCTCACCGCGCGTTCGGATTCCCGAACTCGGCGAGCAATTCCTCCGGCGAGCGGTCGTCGTAGCCCTCGAATCTCGGCCGGCCGCCGGCGGCGTTCCACCGCGCGAGGTGCGCCAGGATCTGCTTCCGGTTGCAGGCGGGACACACGTAGCGCGGCAAGCGGGGCTTCGTGCCGTCCAGGAACAACAGCGGAAACCTCCGGCACCGGCGGCACTCGCTCACGAAATTCATCTGGCGGACGGGCCGGAGGCTCGCCTGTAGCCGCGGCGCCTCGGCCGCAAGCCGGGCGAAATCCTCGAGTTGGTAGAAGTTGGTGTTGCCGATGGAAACCTTCCGGAGGCTGGGGATTCGGGCGAGGGGCTCCAGTCGGCCGCGCTTTGGGACGACGCCGAGCATCTGGATCACCTCCAGTTTCTTCAGGCTCGTGAGGGGCTCGAACGAGTCGACGAGCAGGTGGCGGTTCGTGCCGTCCCACCCGACCTGGCTCGTGAGCGAGAGGTAACGGAGCTTGCGCAGGATGCGCAGTGGCTCGAGCGATCGGACCGCGGGAAAATGCTCGAGCGAAAGCACCTCGAGATCGCGGTGCTCAGCCAGCTCATCGAGGGTGCGGCATCCGTCGAGCGCCAGCGCGGGCCCCCGGAAACGATTTCGGTCTGAGAGGGTCAGCGCCGTCATGAGCCCCAAGCTGGGTCAGGGTCGGTCGCGGGTCGAGTCGGGAGCGTTTTGCCACAGGCGGTCGCTCAGGGGTCTCCTACCGGCTCGGCGGCGGTGATGGAATGTCATCTCCGACCCGCCGTTCCGCGCGCGCCGGGCCATCCATTCGCCGCTTCGGCCGCTTGCTCGCCTTGGAGAGGACCAGAAAGGTCCAGCCCTGCTCCGGCGTCCACCAGCTGCCCACCTTCGCGTGGATCGTCCCGATGTCCTTTTCGGTGATCGTGCCGCCTTCTCGCCATTTGAACTTCTCCGCTTCCGCCTTGGCGCGCCGTTCGTTGATCACCGCCTCCAGCAGCCGCACCGCCCGGCCGGCCTCGACCACGAAGGGCTCCATCGTGATCACTCCGTCGGTCTCCCGGGAGGGCTCGTTTCCGGCTCCGGCCGCGTCGGGTCGCCCGGGGGCGGTCGCCGCGCGGGTGCTGGGCGGATCGGCGCTCGGCAACGAGGCCAGGAGATCGGCGTGGAGCTTGCGCTGCATTGTTCCGGCGGCCGGTTCTTCGCCGCGGACGCACACGGAGACGCAGGCGGCCATGAGCAGCGCCGTTCTCATCAGGGACGTTGCCTGGGACCCGGGCGTCGGTCGTCCGTTCCCGGCGTTGTTTCTCCATCGAACGCACGCGAATAACGCGTCCGCTGGATCCGAGCCCAGACCACCAACGCGGGCTCGTCCGCCCGGCCTCAAAAGAACTCAAGGGCTCAGGAACGGACAGGAGGTGACTCCGATCCGGGCGCTTGGGCCTTCTGGGCCTCTTGCGACGAAGAAAAAAAACTCCGACCCGCTCGGGCCGGAGTTTTCCGGAAGCAATTCTCGTGGCCCGCCGCTCAGCGCGCGGCGGCGGTCTTCACCGGCTCGTTCGCGAACGGCTGGCAGAGGCAGGAGGACGTGATGTCCGTGTCCGCCTGGGCCCAGACGCGGGCGAACTGGGCCTCGACCTGCTTCGCCTCATCGGCCCGCCCGAGGTGCTTCAGCGCGCGGGCCAGCCCGAACAGCGACCAGCCGTTGTTCGGCCATTTCTTGAGGTCCTCGCGGTAGACCTGCTCGGCCTCGCGGAACCGGCCGGAATTGAGCAGCGCGGCGCCGAGCGTGTGGCGAACGGGGATGATCCAGTCGGGCGGCTCGTTGTAGCGGAGCTTGTCCTCCAGCGCGACGGCCTCGCGCAGCCGCGCGATGCCCTCGTCGCGCCGGCCCTCGAAGATCAGGATCTCGCCGTCGATCATGGCCTCGGCCGTCGCGAGCACGGCGACGTGGCCGCTGTTGCCGTAGTACGCCTCGGCCGGGATCGCGGCGCGCGCGGCGACGAACTTCGCCTGCTCGGCCCGGGCGGACGTGGTGTCGCCCTTCGCCGCGAAGGCGATCGCGCGCGCGCCATGGCGCAGCGTGCGGGTGATCGGCTGGTTCGCCGGCGGTTCGCCCGCGGCGAGGATCTCGTCCCAGCGGCCGAAGCGCACCAGCACCTCGAGCTGCATGGGGGCGAAGTAGTCGGCGACGAAGCCCCAGTCCTTGGCCCACGACGTCTGCAGCGGCAGCTCCGCCATCAGGTCCGCGATGTGCTTCTGCGCGAGCTGGCCGCGCCCGCTCATCATGGCGCCGAAGGCGAGCATGTGCCGGTTGTGCCCCATGTAGAGCCAGAGGAAGCCGGGCGGCGTGCCGAAGCGCCCGCGCGTCTCGCGGTCCGACACGACCGCGCGCTCGTTGGCCTGGATGCTTTCCGCCCAGCTGCCGGTGATGACGTCGATGTGCGAGGGCATGTGCACCATGTGCCCGAGGCCGGGTTGGAGGCGGCGGAGCCGGTCGGCCATGGGAATGGCCCGCGCCGGGTCGGGCGAGGCCTCCACGGCGTGGATGTAGAGGTGCAGCGCCTGCGGATGGTCGGGGTTGAGCTCGAGCACGCGATCGAGCGCGGCGATGGCCTCCACGGTCGTGGGATGCGGCGAGCCGTCCGGTTTCCAGTAGTCCCACGGGCGCAGATTCATCAGCGACTCGACGAAGAGCACGCCGACGTCGGCGTCGCGCGGAAATTCCTTCCAGACCGCGCGCATCGCCTCGGCGTGCGCGTTGTTGAGCGGACCGAGGTCGGTCGGCACCTGCTCCGCGTAGCGTTTCGCCTGCGCGGCGATGAGGGCCCGCTCCACCGGCGTGGCCTTGGCGGCGTGCCGCTGCGCGTGCCCGAGCGCCTCGCGCGCGAGCGCATTGCGGTCGGGCGTGAGGATCGGGAGGTTGATGTGCATCCCCGCGGCGTGCGCGATGCCCCACCAGGCCAGCGCGAACTCCGGGTCGAGCTTCGTCGCCTCCTGGAACGACCGGATCGCGTTGTCGTGGTCGAACGAGTAGGCGAGCGCCAGGCCCTGGTTGAACCAGCGCTGCGCCTCGGGCGAGCGGGTCGTGGCCCGGCGTTGGAAATGGCCGTAGTCGGCCGGGTCGAGCAGCGGCGCGTCGGAGCCGGCGGCGGCGGTCGCGAGGAGCGATGTGCAGAGGAACAGGCGCAGGGCGGGGATTCGCATGGGCGGGACCGTAGCACCGGGCGCTCCGCCCCGGAAGTGGCCGAACGGCCCGGGCCGGACGGCGTGCCCTCCCCGCGGCGCCGACGCGGAACTCGGCGGTTTCCTTTTCGGGCCCGGCGGCTAGCTTGCCCGCGTGTTCGCCGACCTCCTCCAGTGGCTGCTCCGCCGCCCGACGCCGGCTTACGACGACGCGTTCATCACCGACGTCCAGGTCCGCCGGCCGGTGCCGCGCGACCCGAAGGTCGAGCGTCTCATCCTCGTCTGCTGGATCCTCATCGCGGTGAAGCACGGGCTGGTGATCTGGGCCGTTCACCACTGGCGGGTCCCCTTTCACCAGCTCTGGGTCAACGCCCCCACCTGGATCCTCGGCGTCGTGGCCACGTTCGCCTACTACCAGCGGGACTGACCGCCCGGACGGGCTTTCCGGCTGGCCTCCGCGGGCGCCGGGCGAAAATCTTCCCCCATGCCCTCCGTTCCCGGCCTCCGCAGCAACTACGCCAAGGTCGGCGGCCTCGTCTACGTCGGGCGCATGTTCGACAAGATCCGCCTGCACGCCGCCGGCCGGCTGCCCGCCGACTACCACGCCAATCTCGGCGCCGGCTTCGACGCGCGCGCGGCCGCGTTCCTGCGGGTCGGCTACGACGCCATCCGGGCGCGCGTCCTCCAGGGCGGCACGGACGACGAGATCCTCGCCTGGTGCTTCGCGCAGGGCGGCGCGCGCACCGAGGCCGAGCGCCTCTGGTGGAACGGGTTCATGATGAAGCGCGGCTGGCGGGACGACTCCACCGCCCTCATGCGCCAGCGCATCGGCGAGTTCGGGCTCGCCGGGAAGCCGATCGAGACCTGGTTCGACCTCAACGAATTCGACGAGGGCCGCGACCCCGTGGCGAAGCGGGCCTGGGACGAAGCCTGAGTGTCGCGCATGACCCCCTTCGCGAAGCGCGTCCAGCTGCTCCTTTCCGTCCTGAGCGTCCTGCTGCTCCTCGCGGCGGGCGGGGCGGCCTGGTTCTGGTGGCTGATGCGCGGCAGCCTCGCCGCGCTCGACGGCGAGCGCGCGGTGGCGGGGCTCTCCGCGCCGGTGAAGGTCGAGCGCGACGCGCTCGGCGTGCCGCTCATCGCCGCCGCGACGCGCGCCGACGCGGCGCGGGCGCTCGGGTTCCTGCATGCGCAGGAACGCTTCTTCCAGATGGACCTCATGCGGCGGCGCAGCGCGGGCGAGCTCGCGGCGCTGTTCGGGGAGGACGCCGTGCCGGTCGACCAGGACGTGCGCACGCACGGCTTCCGGCGGCTCGCCGGCGAGTCGCTCGCGCTCATGCCCGCCGGGCACCGCGCGGTGCTCGACGCCTACACCGCCGGCGTCAACGCGGGCCTCGGCGCGCTGGGCCGCAAGCCGTGGGAATACCTCGTGCTCGGCACCGACCCCGAGCCCTGGCGGCCCGAGGATTCCCTCCTCGTCGTGCACGCGATGTGGCTCGACCTGCAGGACAGCCGCGGGCGCTACGAGATGACGCTGCGGGCGATCCGGCTCTCGCTCGGCGACGCCGCGCTCGCGTACCTCGCCCCGCGCGGCGACTCGTGGGACGCCCCGCTCGACGGCAGCGCCTTCGCGCCCGTGCCGCTCCCACCCCTTCGGCTGAAGCGCCGCGACGGGGCCGCGAGCCTCGCGCCGGCGCCCGGCGCGCTGCCGGCCGACCGCCCCGGCAGCAACAGCTTCGCCGTGGCCGGGCGGCACACCGCGAGCGGCGCGGCGCTGCTCGAGAACGACATGCACCTCGACCTGCGTGTCCCGAACACGTGGTACCGCGCGGCGATGACGTGGACCGACGCGGCCGGCGCCGCGCGCCGCGTCGTCGGCGTGACCCTGCCCGGCGCGCCCGCGCTGGTCGCCGGCAGCAACGGCCGGATCGCCTGGGGCTTCACCAACTCATACATCGACACGAGCGACATCATCCTGGTCGAAACCGACTCCGCCGCGCAGTTCATGTACCGCACCACCCGCGGGTGGGTTGAAATCACCGAGCGGACGGAGTCGATCCCGGTCAAGGGCGGCGACGCCGCGACGGTGACCATCCGTTCCACCGAATGGGGCCCGATCATCGGCGGGCCCGAGGACGGCCGGTATTACGCGCTGCGGTGGACCGCGCACGCGCCGGAGGCGACGGACCTGGCGTTGATGGATTTCGAGGATGCGGCGGACGTCCCCGCCGCAGTCGCCATCGCGCGCCGGGTCGGCATGCCGAACCAGAACGTCGTCATCGCGGACGCCTCCGGCCACGTTGCCTGGACCGTCTCCGGCAAGGTGCCCCGGCGCCGCGGCTTCGACGGCCGCCTCCCCGTCTCCTGGGCCTACGGCGACCGCCACTGGGACGGCTGGGTGCCGCCGGAGGAGATCCCGGTCGTGTCCACCCGGCCGGAGGCCATTCCCGGCGCCCTGCCCGCGCCCGAGGGGTTGATCTGGTCCGCGAACCACCGCCACGTCGGCGGCGAGGCGTACGAACGGCTCGGCGACGGCGGGTACGACGAGGGCGCCCGGGCGGCACAGATCCGGGACGGCCTGCGCGAGCTCGTGGCGTCCGGCAAGAAGGCGACCGCGCCCGACCTGCTCGCCATCGCGCTCGACGACCGCTCCCTGTTCCTCGAGCGCTGGAAGGAGCTGCTGCTCTCGGTGCTCACCGACGAGGCGGTGGCGCGGAACCGGGACCGCGGCGCGCTCCGGGACGCGGTCCGGTCGTGGACCGGTCGCGCGGCGGCCGACAGCGCCGCGCACCGGCTGGTGCGGGCCTTCCGCACGGAGGTCGGCGCCCTCGCGCTCAACCCGCTGCTCGCGGGCGCGAGCAAGTCGTACGAGGGGTTCAGCCCGGGCCGCCTGATCTCCGAAGGCGCGCTGTGGCAGCTGCTGCAGGAAAAGCCCGTCCGCCTGCTCAATCCCGATCACGCCACGTGGGAGGACCTCCTTTTGGCGGCGGCGGACGCCGTGTTGGAGGAGGTCGAGCGCGAACGCGTCACCCCCGCCCACTTCACCTGGGGCCGCCGGAACACCCTCCGCATGCAGCACCCGTTCAGCCGCTTCCTGCCCGCGCCGCTGGCGCGGCTCGTCGACATGCCGGCGCAACCGCTGCCGGGGGACAGCTTCATGCCGCGGGTGCAGAACCGGATCATGGGCGCGTCGGAGCGCATGGTGGTGTCGCCCGGCCGGGAGGAGGAAGGCATCTTCCACATGCCCGGGGGCCAGAGCGGACACCCGCTTTCGCCGCACTTCCGCGCCGGCCATTCCGCCTGGACCGAGGGCGAGCCGGCGCCGCTGCTGCCCGGTCCCGCGCGCCACACGCTCACGCTGCGCCCCGAGTAAGGCCTCCGCGGCCGGCCCAGGACGGAAGACCGGAAAACGAACTCGCGCCCGCCGTCAGGCTCGTCCCCCCCTTCAATTCATCAACCGCCCATCGCGCGAACCGCATCCCCCATGCCGCTGCACCTCCTCTCCCACCCGCTCGGCCAGCACGTGCTGACCCACCTCCGGGACAAGACCACCAAGCCCGCGCTGTTCCGCACCCTGAGCTACCAGATCTCGCTCCTGCTGGCGCTGGACGCGACGCGCGGGCTCGCGACCGAGGAAAAGCAGATCGAGACGCCGCTCGAGCCCTGCGCCGGACGCGTCCTGTCGAAGCCGGTGGCCGTCGTGCCGATCCTGCGCGCCGGGCTGGGGATGCTGCAGCCGTTCCACGATGTCTTTCCCGACGTGTGCGTCGGCTACATCGGGCTCGAGCGCGACCACACGACCGCGATCGCGCACAGCTACTACTGCAAGCTCCCGCCGCTCACGGGCAAGCGCGTGCTGGTGGTGGATCCCATGCTCGCCACGGGCGGGTCCGCGGCGCAGGCGCTCACGCTCGTGAAGGCCCAGGGCGCGACCGACGTCGCGTTCGTGTGCATCGTCGCCTCCCCCGAGGGCGTCGCGACCGTCCAGAAGGCGCATCCGGAGATCGACATCCACGCGGGCGCCCTCGACCGCGCGCTCAACGACCGGAAGTACATCCTCCCCGGCCTGGGCGACTTCGGCGATCGCCTTTACGGCACCTGAATTTCCGTTCAATCCGGCAGGGAGCCGGTCGGGACGCGCGCGGTCCCGCCGGCGGCATCTTTTTTGTGTCCATCCCCACTGCGGCCGGCCCATCCTTCCGGTCGCATGATCATCGAGCGCCCGGGACTCGTCACCGCCGACCGCTGGAAGGACTACCAGCTGCTGGACGCGGGCGACGGCATGAAGATGGAGCGCTGGGGCCCGCACACCCTCGTGCGGCCCGACCCGCAGATCATCTGGCCGCGCGGCGCGGCGGGAGCCAAGTGGACCGGCTGGGACGGCTACTACCACCGCAGCGAGAGCGGCGGCGGCAAATGGGAATACCGCACGCGCCTGCCGGACCACTGGAACATCCGCTACGGCCCGCTCACCTTCCGCATCCACCCCACCAGCTTCAAGCACACCGGCCTCTTTCCCGAGCAGGCCGTGAACTGGGACTGGTTTTCCGAGCGGATCCGGACTGCCCGCGCCGCCGGCCGCGAGGTCAGCGTCCTCAACCTCTTCGGCTACACCGGCGCCGCGACCGTCGCCGCGGCGCAGGCCGGCGCGAGCGTCTGCCACGTCGACGCCGCCGAAGGGATGGTCAAGTGGTGCCGCGAGAACGCCGCGCTGTCCGGCCTGGCCGAGGCTCCCATCCGTTACATCACGGACGACTGCCTCAAGTTCGTCCGGCGCGAGATCAAGCGCGGCCGCCGCTACGACGCGGTCATCATGGACCCGCCCACGTACGGGCGCGGCAGCACCGGCGAGATGTGGCGGCTCGAGGACCACCTGTGGGAGCTCCTGCGGGAATGCCGGCAGGTGCTGAGCGACCGCCCGCTTTTCTTCCTCATCAACGCCTACACCGCGCGGCTATCGCCGACCGTCGTGGTCAATCTCCTCGCCGGGCTCCTCCACGACGCGGGCGGCCGGATCCACGGCGGCGAGGTCGGCCTGCCGATCGAGGCCGACGGCAAGATCCTCCCCTGCGGCATTTTCGGCCGTTGGGAAAGCGCCTGACCAGCCGGGCGGCGGCCTCCGCCTTCCGACGTAATCGCGTCACCAGGCGCCTGCCGGATTGCTGAGCGCCGCATCCCGCTTACCTCTTAGCCCTTCGCCATGAAAATCCTGAACTCCCCCGACGCTCCCGCCGCCATCGGCCCGTATTCCCAGGCCGTCCAGGCCGGCAATCTCGTGTTCTGCTCCGGCCAGATCCCGATCGACCCCAAGGTCGGCAAGATCACGACCGACGATTTCGAGGCGCAGACGCGGCAGGTCCTGGCCAACGTCGCCGCGGTGCTCGCCGCGGCGGGGCTCACGACGAAGGACGTCGTGAAGTCCACCGTCTTCCTCAAGGACATGGCCGACTTCCCGAAGCTCAACCCGCTCTACGAGGCCGCGTTCGCGCCGCACAAGCCCGCGCGGTCCACCATCCAGGTCGCCAAGCTGCCGCTCGACGCGCGCGTCGAGATCGAGGTGATCGCCTACAAGCCGTGACGAGCCGCGCGGCCGGCCTGCGCGTCCTCGCCTTCGCCCTCGCGGCGTCCGCCGCCGGGCAGGGGGCCGAGCCGCCCGCGTCCGCCGATTGGACGGATTTCCGCTTCCGCCGCGGCACGTTCTCGGTCGTCACGGAGAACGACAAGTACTTCGCCGGCACCGACCGGCACTACACCAACGGCCTCAAGCTCACCTGGCTCAACGAGACGGATCTCGATGAGTCGACCGCGTTCACGCAGCGCGTCGCCGAGCTCATGCCGTGGCTCGATCCCGCGCACCACCGCTGGCACTACAAGGTCGGGTTCACCCTCGGGCAGAACATCTACACGCCGGGCGACACGACACCGCCGCCCTCGTCGCGGACGACCGCCCCTACGCCGGCTGGCTTTACGGCGGGCTCGTCTTCCATGCGCAGTTCGCGAACCAGCTGCGGCTGGTCGAGGTCGCGATCGGCGTCGTCGGCCCGTCGGCGCGGGGCGAGCCGGCGCAGAACGGCTGGCACGACGTGATCGACGTCCCGCACGCCGAAGGCTGGGCGAACCAGCTCCGCGACGAGCCGGGCCTCAGCCTCTCGTGGGAGCGGCGCTACCGGCTCCGCCCCTGGCTCCGCAGCGGACGCGGCAACTGGGCCTTCGACACGATCGCGCACGGCCGGCTTACCCTCGGCAACGTCCACAGCCACCTCGCCGTCGGGCTCACGGCGCGCGCCGGCTGGCGGCTGCCCGCGGACTTCGGGCCCGATCTCATCCGCCCCGGCGGCGGCAACACCTCCAACTTCGACGAGGTCTTGCCGTTCACGGCCTACGCGTTCGCCCACGGAGAGGGCCGCGGGGTCGCGCGCGACATCTTCCTCGACGGCAACACGTGGCGCGACAGCCACTCGGTCCGCAAGCGGCCGCTCGTCGCCGACCTCAGTGTCGGCTTCGTCGTGGGCTGGCCGCGGTTCCAGCTGACCTACACGCAGGCCTACCGATCGAAGGAGTTCTACGGCCAGCGGAAGCGCGACGTCTTCGGGTCGATCGGCCTCAGCTGGACGTACTGACCGCCTGCGCGCGGGCAAGTCAGCCGCAAAAGAGCGCAGAGAACGCGAAATACGTCTCTTGTGTTCCGTGTGTTCTTTCGCGGCGACCTCTCCGCGGGCCCGATTAAGGGACAGGCCCTAAACGCCGCCGCAAAAGAACCCGGCCCGATCGAGGGGCGGGGCCGAAGCGCCTGCCGCAAAAGAGCGCAGAGAACGCGAAATACGTCTCTTGTGTTCCGTGTGTTCTTTCGCGGCGACCTCTCCTCGGAGTATTCCCGCTGTCTGCACAAGCTTGGTCCGATCAAGGGACAGTCCCTAAACGCCGCCCTAAACGCCGCCTACCGCACCAAGGAATTCCACGGCCGGCGGAAGCGCGACGTCTCCGGCTCGATCGGCCTCAGCTGGACGTATTGACCGCTGGATCCCGGCGCCCGCCGTCGCCGGACGTCACGGGCGCACCGGCCGGCTGCGGCCCCGCCTCGGCCGGCAGCTCCGCCGCGCCCGGGCCCAGGTGCCGGCCGAGGAAATCCAGCACCGCCGTGAACGTGTCCTTCCGGGCATTCGCGCTCGCGAACCAGTGCATCTGCCAGCCGAACGTGCGGACCTCCGGCTTGCGCCCCGCCCGTTGCAGCGCCGCGGCCATGGCGCGCGTCTGCTCGACCGGCACCGTGTCGTCGTCCTTGCCGTGGATCAGCAGGACCGGCGCGCGGATCCGGTCCGCGAAGTAGAGGGGCGAGATTTCGCGGAGGCGCGACTCCTCCGTTTCGGGATCCCCGATCTGCTCCTTCCAGAAGCGGGTCGACGCGCCGCCCGCCTCGCGCTGCCGGAAGATCCCCAGCCAGTCCGAGACGCCGGCGATCGAGACGCCGCAGCGGTACAGCTCGGGGGAGCGCCCGAGCGCGAACAGCGCCGAGTAGCCGCCGTAGCTGCCGCCGACGATCGCGATGCGCCCCGGATCCGCGACCCCGCGCGCGACGAGCCAGCGAGCGCCGTCGTCGATGTCCTGCTGGATGCCGTGCCCGACCTGGCGCCGGCCCGCGTCGCTGAAGTTCTGGCCATAGCCGATGGACCCGCGGTAGTTCACCTGCAGGACGGCGTAGCCGCGGGTCGCGAGCAGCTGCACGAGCGGATCGAATCCCCAGCTGTCGCGTACCCAGGGGCCCCCGTGCGGCAGGACCACCACCGGCAGGTTCTGGTGGAGGCGCCGCGGCGGCAGCGTCACGTAACCGTGCAGGTCGAGCCCGTCGCGGGCCTTGAACTTGACGGGAAACGTCTGCGCGAGCTGCGCCGGATTGATCCACGGCATCGCCGGCCCGAACGGCTTCATGCCGAGCGGGCTGCGGGTGAGGATGTAGTACGTGCCCGGGCTGCGATCGGCGAAAGACAGGATGAGCAGCTTCCCGTCGTCCTTCGTCCGGCTCGTGATGAGGTTGGACTTGCCCGGCAGGAGCTCGTCGACCGCGTTCTGCAGCGCGGCGAACTCGGGGTCGAACCATACGACGCGGGGCGCGTCCGTGACGAAGCGCACGCCGATCAGCGAGCCGTCCTTTCCGGAAAAGATCGGGCCGACCAGCGGCACGCCATAGAACACCGGCGTGCGGCCCGGCGGGACGATGTCGTGGAGGGCCTCCGCCAGGACCGGCCCCTCCAGCTTCTCCGCCGTGAGATCGTAGGTGTAGATTCCCCAGCGGCGGTTGTCGGTGAGCGCCGACAGGTAAAGGAGCCCCGCCGCGTCGAACCCGAGCGGAAAGGCCTCGCCTCTCGCCTCGTCCAGCGCCGGCAGCGCCCGCCATTCGTCGCCTTCCTTTTCGCGGTAGATGACGCCCACCTTTTCCTTCTGGCTGGTCACGCCCGCGCGGATGAAGCCCTCGCGGTCCGGGACCCATGCGGTGACATTCCCGGGGTTCGTGACGACGCGCCGGATCGAGCCCGTCCGCGTGTTGACGCGCGCGACATGCGGGCGGGACAAGCGGTCGCTGCGGTCGGCCATGAGCACGCTCGCGTCCCTGTCCGCGAACGCGTGGAGGATCTCCACCGCGTTGAAGACCTTGCCGCGGCCGGTCTGGTCGACTTCGTATCCGCTCAGCGCCACCCAGTCCCGGCCGTCGCGGTCCACCGCGCTCGTGCCGACGGTGTAGTAATCCCAGATGGCCGTGGTGAAGGCCAGCCGCCGGTCGCTGATCCACTGGAACCGTTTCGTCTCCTTCGCGGGCCCGTCCTCGCGCGCCGCCAGATGGCCCGGCTCGACGTAGACGGTTCCGGTCCGTTCGAGCAGATCCGAGATGAACAGCGTCGTGCGGCCGCTCCGCTCCGACAGGAAGGCGATGTACTCGCCGTCGGGCGAGAGCGCCGCAGCGGCGATCCGCGGTGCGCGCGCGAGGTCCTCGATCGACGGCACCGGGGTCGCGGCGCCGAGCGCCAGCGGAAGCGCGAGGAGGCCCGCGGCCAGGCGGGGACATTGCATGCGCGGGAAACAAGCGGTGCGGCGCCCGCCGGCAACGTCGGCGCGCTCGGTCAGTCCGCGGCCGGCCCGGGGTTGACCCGGCCCCCCGCTGCTGGCACTTGTGCCCGGATCATGTCCTTGCCCGATACGTACGCCCAGCGGGTCGCCCAGCTCCTCGAACGCGCCCGGCAACAGAACGCGACAGCGCTGAAAAAGGCGGGCGCGGTCATCGGCGAGTCGATCGCGGCGGGCGGGGTCCTCCACACCTTCGGCAGCGGCCACAGCGAAATCATCGCCCGCGAGATCATCGGGCGCGCCGGCGGGCTCGTCTGCGTGAGCGGCATCTACGACGCCACCGGCGGCTTCATCGAGAACCTCGTGGGCTACGGCACGAAGCTCGCCGAGCGGTACGACCGCGCGCACGGGCTGCGGGGCGGCGAGGCGATCATCGTCATCTCGAACTCCGGGAAGAACTCCTCGCCCATCGAGGTCGCGCTCTACGCGAAACAAAAGGGAATGACCGTCATCGCGCTCACGAGCGTCGAGATGGCGCGGCAGTCCGCCACCGTGCACCCGGGCGGGAAGAAGCTCCACGAACTCGCCGACCTCGTGCTGGACAACTGCGGCACCGTGGGCGACGCGCTGGTCGATGTCGTCGGCGGCCCGGCGGCGCCGGAAATCGTGGCGAAGGCGGGCCCGACCTCGACCCTCGCCGGGGCGCTGCTGCTCAACCTGCTCTCCCTCGAGGTCACGGAGTGGCTCGCCGCGCGCGGCCACACGCCGCCCATCCTGCGCAGCCAGAACCTGCCCGGCGCCATCGAGTACAACCGCGAGCTCGCCGTGAGATACCGGGGGCGGCTCAGCCGCCAGCTGGCATAGGGGCGCCGGCTTTCGCCTCGCATCCGGCCCCCCCGCGTGTTGGGTGTCATCCGTGGCCCCCCCTCCGACTTACCGCATCGGCGTCGACGGCGGCGGTACGAAGACCGACCTCATCCTCGTCGACCCGGCGGGCAACATCCTGGCCCGGCACACCGGCCCGGGCTGCAACCCGAGCCACCTGGGCGGGGTCGCGGCGCGCAATGTCCTGCAGCAGGCGCTCGCGGCGCTGCTCGGCCAGGCCACCGTCTCGCAGATTGAGGGCGCGATCTCGCACACCCTGCTGTGCCTGGCCGGCAGCCCGGACTTCTGGCGGGAGGCCGCCGCCGAGCTGAAGACGCACGGGGCGGTCAGCACGACGACGGATGCCGCGCCGGTCCTCGAGCTCGCGACCGGCGGCGGCACCGGCATGGCGGTCCACGCGGGCACCGGCTCGTTCGTCGCGGCGCGGGCCCCCGACGGCCACGTGCACTACGCGGGCGGACTCGGCTGGAAGCTCGGCGATGCCGGCAGCGCGTTCGACGTGGCCCGCCGCGCCGTTGCGCACGGCGTGCTCGAGCTCCAGGGCTGGCTGCCCGCCACGGCGCTGCGCGACGCGCTGGTCGAGCACACCGGATTGGGCGATCCCCGCGCGATCACGCGTTTCTTTCACCAGGATCCGGACGCGAATCCCCGCCTCGCGGCGTTCGCGGTCCGGGTGTCCGATCTCGCGGACCACGGCTGCCAGCCGGCGCAGGCCGCCCTGGCCGCCTCGCTCACCGAGCTCGTGGACCTCGCCCGCGCCGTCACGGAAAAACTCTACGGCGACGCCCGCGTGCCCTGCGGGATCAGCGGAGCCCTGCTGAACAGCCCCGCGGCCGTGTTTGCCCTCAAGGCGCTCGCGGAATCGCACGGCTGGCGCGCCGAGCTCCATTTCCTCCGCGCGCCGCCGATCGAGGGCGTCCGCCAGCTGCTGATGAAGCTCTGAGGCCCGGCGCCCGGGCGAAGGCGCATTCCGCGGCGTCGACGCGGCCGGGTCGGCCCGCCGATTTTCCATTTGTCGGAACCCGCCGCCGGGCGGACCCTGGGAGCGGTGCCGGCCAGCCCGTCCAGTCCCGCCGACCTCCGCGTCACCGTCCTGCCCGAGCCCGAGTGGCTCCGGCGGCGGGCGGAGCACGAGCGGCGCATCCGGCGCTGGACCGATCCGCATCAGGAGCGCCAGGCCCGCGGCCGCAAGCACCCGGTCGAGGACTTCCTGTTCGAGTACTACTCGTTTCGACCCGCCTGGCTCCGCCGGTGGCACCCCGGCCCGGACGTGGTGCTGGCCGGGGCCGCCGCGCGCGAGTTCCTGCGCTGGCCCGACTATCGCGAGGTCGACGGCGGCGTGGCGGTGAATCCCGCCGCCCTCGGGCCGCGTCGCCGTGAGACCGTCGCCTGGCTCGCGGGGCTGCTCCGGCTCAGCGCCGACCGACCGCCGCACTTCGGCTGCTACGGCCTGCACGAATGGGCCATGGTGTACCGGCAGTCGCCCGCCGAGGTGCGGCACCAGGCCTGGCCGCTCCGGCTGGCGCCGGACGAGGTCGCGCGCCTGGTCGAGGCCGGCCCGCTCGCCTGCACGCACTTCGACGCGTTCCGGCATTTCACGCCGGCGGCGCAGCCGCTGAACCGCCTGCAGCCGACCCGCGGGACCACCGCGCAGCTGGAGCAGCGCGGCTGCCTGCATGCGAACATGGACCTCTACAAGTGGGCCTTCAAGCTGGCGCCGTTCACGCCCGGCGAGCTGCTGGCCGACTGCTTCGAATTCGCGCGACGCATCCGCGAGGTCGACATGCGGGCGAGCCCCTACGACTTCCGCGCGCTTGGCTGCGAGGCCATCGCGATCGAGACGCCGGCGGGGCGTGTCGAGTATGAGCAACATCAGCGCGCCTTCGCCGAACAAAGCGGCCCGCTGCGGCAAAGGCTGATTGCCTTGTGCGAAAGACTGCTGCTCTAGTCGCCGGCCCTATGAGCCGACCGGCGCGCTCACGCACCCGCAAGATCCTCCTTTTCCTTGGCGGCGTCGTGGCCGGGATGGTGCTTCTGCTCGGCCTGCTCGGCTTGCCGCCGATCCAGCGCTGGATCCTCCGCCGGATCGTTGCGACGCAGCCGGGCTGGAGCTTCGATGCCCGGCGCTTCTCCGCCGGCGCGACCGGCGTGGAATCCTCCGAGGTCGTTTTCTCGATGCCCGGATTGGACGCGCGGGCCGAGCCGCTGAACGTGCGCCTCGCCCCGTTCGCGCTGCTGCGCCGCCGCCAGTTCCACGTCGAGGAGGTCGCCGCCCGCCGCCTGCGGATCACCGTCAGGCCGGCGGAGCTCGCATCCGCGCCCCCGGAACCGGCGGCGCCGTTCGCCGGGCTCCTCGGGTCGCTGCGATCCCCCCTGCCCTGGGCCCTCCTGCGCACCGCGCTCGACGGCCAGGTCACCATCCAGGAGGGCGGGCAGGACCTCGCGGCCGGGGAGTTCAAGCTCGAGGGCGGCGGCGTCACGGCGGGGAAGCCCGGGGAATTCAGCTACGAGCTCGCCGCGGATTCGGTCCTGCTTCCGCCCGGGCCGGCGAACAAGCTGCGCAGCCGCGGGGCGCTCCGGATCGAGCAGGACGCCGCGCACGGCGTCGGCCGCATCGTGCTCGACGGCGACCTGACCCTCCCGGCCTACGGCGACATCCGGCTGCCCGTCGGCGCGTTCCGCCTCGAGGTCGCGCCTGACCCTGCCGGCGAGAGCTACCGCGGCCACGTCAGCCTGGGCAAATCCACCGCCACGTTCGCGGTGGCGCTCGACGTGCGGAAGCAGGAGCTCTCCGGCGCCGTGCGCTTCGAGGGCGGCCAGGAGCTCGTCGCGGCGCTGTTTCCGGACGAAGATCCGTCCGTCGCCGCGGACGGTGAGGTGCGGTTCACCACGCGGCTCGCCACGGGCGACACCGATGCGGAGGTCGCGGGCACCTTCGTCGCGCGCGAGTGGCGCCGCTACATGCCCGAGCTCTCGGCGGTGGACGCGTTCCGCGGGCGGTTCGCGGCGACGCTGGAACGCCGGGCCGGGGCCCTGGCCCTGAAGACCGCCTCGCTGCGCGCCGAAGGCGCCGCCTCGCCGGCCCTCGTGACGGTCGACCTGCTCGGGCCGCTGCCCCTGCCCGCCTGGCCGGACCGCGCCCTGGCGAAGGTGAAGGCCGAGCGCATCCCGGTCGAGTGGGCCGGCCCGTTTCTCGAGGGCACGGACGTGGTCGTCGGCGGGGCCACGTTCGACGGGGAATGGATGCTCCACCTGCCGCCCGCCTTCGACGTCGTCCGGCTCGAGCCCGCGCGTCCGGCGGCCGTCGCCGGGTTCAGCCTGACCGGGCCGGATCTCCCCGCCCTGCCGCCGCTGACCGCGGCCTTCAGCCCGCGCATCGCCTACGAAACCGGGCCCGAGACCGCGACGGTGACGATGGACGACTTCGTTTTGACCGGCCCGGAGGGCGACCGACTCGAAGGCGCGATGCGGTTCACGGTGCCGGTTGACGAGACGGTCGTCATGACCGGCGACATCCGCGGCGCCCTGCCGACGCTGCTCGGCGGACCGGAACGGCCGCGGGATTTCCACGTCGACGCGCGCTGGGACGCCACGCTTTCGGCGGACGGCAACGCCCTCGACGTGCGCGCGTTCGCCCTCGGGCTGCGCGGCGGACGATCGCTGCCGGCGGCGCTGGAGGTCGCCACGCTGCAGCCGATGCGCGTGAGCCTCGTCCAGGTGGCGCTCGGCGCGGCGTCGCCCGACCTGCTCCGCCTGCGTTTCGACCGGCTGCCCCTCGACTGGATGAGCCGGTGGCTGCCGGACGGCTGGCAGCTCGCGGGCGAGCTGGCCGGTGGCGAGTCCATCGTGCGCCAGGAGACGACCGGGGAGTTCGCGCTGCGCACCCCGACGCCGTGGGGTTTCCGCGGCCTCGGGGTCGGGCTGGGCGGCCGCGAGGTCTTCCGCGGCACGCTGGACTTCCGCCCGGCGCTGCGCACCGACCTGAAGCAGGCGATCGTGCGGCTGGAGGATTTTGCGGCGGAAGACCTCCGAAAGAACCGGGTGACCGGCTTGATCGCAGGGACGATGGGATTGTCGGACAACGCGCTGGCGGGCGAAGTCGTCCTGGACGCCGCCCTGCCCGAGCTGCCGCAAGGCGCCGGCGGATTCGGCCCGCTGACGGCCAGGCTCGCGCTCAAGGCGCGGCGGTTCGAGGGCGACCTGTTCATGGCGGAGGAGCTGGCGCTGACGCTGCGCCAAGCGGACCGCGAACTGCTGGCCCTCACCACGCCGCAGCCGCTGCTGGTCGGATTCAACGACAAGGGCGCGTTTGCGATCGGCACACTCGCGCCGCTCTCGCTCCGGACGGGCGAGATTCCGCTCGCGTGGCTGCGCCCGTGGGCCACCGGGTACGAGCTCGACGGCGTGCTCGAGCCGGCGGAATTCCTTTTGTCGGGCGAAATCCAGAATCACCGGCTGCGGGCGACGCGGCCGGTGCGCCTGCGCGACTTCACCTTCGGCCCGGCGGGCCGGCCGCTCCTGCGTGACACCACGCTCGCGATCCATCCCGGCGCCGACCTGCAGTTCCTCCTCCACCTCCTGCCGACCTTCCAGCTCGCCTACCAGCTCGACGTGCACGCCGCGCACGGGGCGGTCGACGTGGGATCGCGCCGCGCGCTGGACCTCGACCTGTCGCTGCGGGCGCTGGGCAACGACCGGACCATCCTGCCGCAGCGGATCGACCTCGCGGTGCGCGCCGACCTCGGCGAGCTCGGCCGGCTCCCGGGCTATGCGGACGCCGGGCTTCCGCGGGCGGGCCAGCTGGTCGCGCGGGCGAACGGCGACCTGCTCGGAGGATCGCCCCTGGAGGTGTGGACGCGGCTGGAGGGGCTGACGACGCGCGAGGGCGCCCCGCTTTCGCCGGTGGAACTCACCGCGCGCGGGACGGTGCGACCGTCCGAGAAGGAGGCCGACGCGCGGTTCGACGTCCGCCTGCGGGTGCTCACCTCGCCGCAGGAGTCGGACGCGACGTTCGTGGCCGCGCTCGAGCCGGACGCCGGCACGCTGACGATCGACTCGAGCCTCAAGAGCGAGTTTCTCGACCTGCGGGAGCTGCTGCGGTTCGAGGAGGCGTTCGCCGCCCCGCCGGAGGCGGCGACGTCGTCGCCCGCCCCGGTCCGCGCGGATGCGAGCGGGGCCGGCGGCTCGATCGTTCCGGCGGATGCCGGCGCCCCCGCGGGCGGACGCCCGCCGACGAAGCCCTCGGGCACGGCGTTCTGGAGCGTGCTGCGCGGGCGGTTCGACCTCGACGTCGCCACGGCGCGCTTCGCGCCGTACCAGATCGACCGGCTCCGCGGGCAGCTCGAGGTGGGCGAAAGGGAGCTGACGCTCCGCGGGCTTTCGGGGGAAATGTTCGCCGGCCGATGGGAGGGCGACCTCCGCCTGACGCACGATCCGGCGGCGCAGGATTTTGGCCACCGGTTGGAGGCCGGGTTCCGGATCGAGCAATTCGAGTCCGCCCGCGTGGTCGAGACGGTCTTTCCCCAGGACTATGCGCGCGTGCAGGCGAGGATCGACCTCGACGCGAAGTTCACCGGGCGCGGCAACGAGCTGGGCGAGCTGATCGAGGGGGCGACGGGCGCGTTCACGGTGGAGGGCCGCGGCGGGGTCGTGCGGCTGTCGCTTCCCCATCAGGAGATGGCGTCGTCGCTCGCGATCCTCGGCGGCACGGTGGCGCTCTCCCCCGAGCTGCGCGCGCTGGGGCGGCTGCTGCGCAAGTTCGCGGAGATGCCGGTGGACCGGATCCGGATCAGCGGCGAGCGCGACGCCGCGGGCGAGGTGCGGCTCGGCGAGTTTCTCGTGGATTCGCCGCAGGCGCAGCTGCGCGGGCGCGGGCGCATCGCGGTCGTGCCCGGCGAGCCGCTCATGAACCGGCCGCTCGATCTGTCGGTCGGGATGGCCGCGCGCGACGAGCTCGCCGTCATCCTCGGGGGCATGAAGCTGCTCGAGCGGAAGCCCGGCCCGGCCGGCTACCGCGCGATGCGCGAGCCGTTCGTCGTCGGCGGCAAGGCGGGCGAACCGGACCTCGTGCCGCTCTACGACCTGCTCGCGCGCGGGGTTGCCGGCTCGCGCGGGACCTGGGGCTTCCTCATGCGGAAGGTGCAGCGCGAGGTGGAGAAGGCGCGGACCGCGGCCCCGGCCGCGGCCGCCAGCGGGACATGAAGCGCCTCCGCCATGCGCTGCTTCTGCTGGCGCTGCTGCCGGCCGCGCTGTTCGGGGCGCCGCGGCAGGTGCGCCTCGAGGGCACGCTGACCAACACGTCGATCGGCGACGTGCCGGCGCCGGCGCGGCTGGAGCTCACGATCGACGGCGACCAGGTGCGCGGCCGGCTCACGACCGAGAAGCCGCTGACGGGCTCGGGCGAGGTGGCGGGCCGGTTTGCCGGCGGCTGGCTCGAGCTCGCCGGCGAGCTGGGCGAAGGCGTGAGCGTGCGCCTGCGCGGCGCGCTGTCTCCGGCGGACTACCGCGGCACCTACACGGCCGGGCTGCCGGGGCAGCTCGTCCAGTACGGCCGCTTCGAGCTGGCGATCGCGCGGTCCGACGGCGCCGCGCCGGCGCGCCGGTAGGCCCGCGCTTGTGCCGGGGCGGGGCCCGGCTACGTTGCGGACATGGACCCTGCCGAGGTCGTGCCGGAGCGCACGCGCAAGAAGCCGAGCTACCCGATTCGCGAGGACCTCCGCGCGTATCTCCGGAAGTTCCGCCGCGAGCGCGAACTGCCGGTCACCTACGAGCGGCTCCGCGATTTTCACGAGGGCGTGCCGCTGAACGACAGCGCCGGGCGGCCGACGCTGTGGGACAGCGTGATCTACCGGGCCGAGGAGATGACGGCGCTGAACGAGGACCTGAAGCGCATCTACGCGCTGCTGAAGGTCGACGGCGATTTCACGGTCATGCAGCACCTGTACATCGACCGGATCGACTTCTGCACGTTCGGGAACTCGATGCCGTTCCGCATCCGGATCGTGAACGCGTACAACGACAACCAGGACTATTTCTACATCAAGAAGGCGGATGCGTCGCGGGTGTACGGGCTCGAGCTGGAGCATCTCCTGAGCCCGAACCGGCTCAATTTCCTCACCCACGGCGCCACGCTGGTCGAGGAGCACATCCCGGGCATCCCGGGCGACGTCTTCATCGCGGAGTGGCTGCGGCGCGGGGAGCCGAAGCCGATCCGCGTCGCGAAGGAAATGGTGAAGTTCAACGAGCGTTGCTTCATCCGCCTGCTCGGCGACATGCGCAGCTACAACTACGTCGCGGTGATCACGCCGGACTTCGAGGACGCGCAGATCCGCATCCGCGCGATGGATTTCGACCAGCAGTCGTACCACGGACGGAAGAACTTCTACCTCCCGCAGTTCTTCAAGGAGAACGGCGCCGTGGTGGATTTCTGCACCAAGCACCTCCACCTGCGGACGGCGGTGCAATACCAGCGCGAGGAGCAGACCCTGATGCTCCAGCGGGCCGAGGTGGCCGCGAACCGGCTCAGCCAGCTGCTGCACGCGATGGCGGGGGACAGCATCGCCCCGGAGGAGAACGTCGCCTCGCTGCGCGAGGGCCTCGCCGACCATTTCAAATCCAAGGCCTACCTGCGGTGCGACACCATGGGCGCCCTTGTGCGCGAGAACATCAAGATGCTGCGGCAGCTGGTGACCCGGCAGTCCGGAACCCCCGCCCCCTCGGGGCTGGTCCTCTGATGCGCGCGGCGCTCCTTCTGCTCGGCGCCCTGTTCGTCGCGGGCTGCGGGAGCACCGGCGGACCGGCCGCGCGCATCGTGCTCGACGCGTCGCACCACGACCGGATCATCCGCGCGGAGCAGGGCCAGCTGATCGAGCTGCGGCTCGCCTCCGCCGCGCCGGTCGGCCACGACGCGGCGACGGCCGGGCCGCGGTGGGACATCGACCGCCTGGATGGGCCGACGATCGTGGCCGAGGCGGCGCCGCGGTTCGAGCCGGCCGGGCCCGCGGCCGGCTCCCAGGGCACGACGGTCTTTGTCTTTCGCGCCGCGCAGCCCGGCCGCGCGATGATCCGTCTCGTGTATCGCTACCCCTGGCAGCAGGCGGTGAAGGGCGACACCTTCCTCGCCTGGATCCACGTGCGGTGACGACGCGGCGAGGCCGCGCGGGCCGGTTCGGCTCTGCACCCTACGATGGGGGCGCGACGCCCCGGCGCGCATGCGGAAAAACGTGCGTTCTGCCGCCCAACGAGCGGGGCGCGCACGACACCAGCGCGTCGGGCGGGTCAGCTCCCGAGTTTTTCCAGCGCGAGCGTCACGGCGGCGGTGCGGTTCTCGACGCCGAGCTTCGCAAAGATGCTCTCGAGGTGCTTCTTCACGGTCGTGAGCTGGATGCCGAGGATCATGCCGATTTCCGGGTTGGTCTTGCCCTGGACGACCCAGGAAAGGATCTCGGCCTCGCGCGCAGTCAGCTGGAGGGCGGCGGCGAGCCTTTCCGGCGTCGCGTCGGCGACGGAGGCGCCGCGCGCGGGGGCGGCCTGCTTGCGGCGGCGCAGTCGGGCGTCGACGGCGGAGATCAGGTCGGAAGGCTCGACGGGCTTCACGAGGTAGTCGTCCGCGCCGAGGTTCATCCCGGTGCGGAGGTCCTCCTTCTCACCCCATCCGGTGAGAAAGATGAAGGGCAGGTGGGCGAGTGCGCTGTCTTCGCGGACCGCCTGCAGGACCCGGTGCCCGTTCATCTCGGGCATGGTGATGTCGCAGAGCACGAGGTCGGGCTGCTCCTTGCGGGCCAGGTCCACGCCCTCCCGGCCGTTCCGGCCCTCGAGCATCTGGTGGCCCTCGGTCGCGAGGAGCGCGCTGATCTGCCGCCGCATCTTCGGGTCGTCGTCGATCACCAGGATTTTCGCCACGCGGCGGAGGATGGGACACGCCCCCCGGCTTGTAAAGCGGACACCACCCCGGCCAGCGCCTGCGACGGCCGTCACTCGGGCTGGCCGGGAGCATTCGGGCGCCTCGGTCGCCAACCGGGTGGGTCAAGGGCGTGACCGGGCCAGCGCCGGCGACGGCCGTCGCTCGGGCTGGCCGGGGGTGTGCGCGGCCAGCGGCAGGGATCTCGCGATCATGGCCCGCGCCTAGCCGCCCGGCCAACCTCCCCCGGCCAATAGCCCGGTCCGCGGTATTCCAGTACCGTTCCCCACCGCACCATGAACCCCCGAGAAATCGCCCTCGTCCAGGAATCCTTCCGCAAGGTCGCCCCGATCGCCGAGCAGGCCGCCGCCATCTTTTACGCCCGCCTCTTCGAACTCGACCCGTCGCTCCGCGCCCTCTTCCACGGCAACATGGCCGAGCAGGGTCGGAAGCTCATGCAGGTGCTCGGCTTCGCGGTCGGCGGCCTCGACAAGCTCGACCACCTCATCCCGGCCATCCGCCAGCTGGGCCTCCGCCACGCCGGCTACCAGGTGCGCGACGCCCATTACGAGACGGTCGGCGAAGCGCTGCTCTGGACGCTCGCGCGCGGGCTCGGCGCCGATTTCACCGCCGAGCACCAGGCCGCCTGGGCCAAGGTGTACTGGCTGCTCGCGGAAACGATGAAGGCCGGCGCGCGCGACGGCCTGGCCCAGCTCCAACGCTCCGTCGCCTGACGCCGTGAACCACCCCGGCTCCGAACAACGGCTGCCCGGCTGGCTCTGCGCCGCGGCGGTCGTCCAGGCGCCGGTCGGCGCCGCCTGCCTCACGTTCCTTATTCTCCTCTAGTCGCGCCGCGCCGGGCCACCGGCGCATCCGCACCGCTTTTCACTTTTCCTCCCGCTGCCGCGCCGCGACGGCGTTTATCAAATCGGGGCGGCGACGCCCGCCGGCTTCGCCGCCCCGAAAACTTTCCCTCCGCCATGTCCGACAGTCCGGCATTGCCCGGGTCCCGGACGTGGGCAAAGACTCGGCGGCACGCCATGGCCGCCCCGCGTCCCCTCCCGGCCGACTCCGCCCCGCGCGACGAATTGCGCGGGCCCGGCCACGCCGGGCCGGTGGTGCCGCCGGGCGATTACCTGCGGGCGGCCTTCATGGCCAGCCCGGCCATGATGGCGATCACGCGCCTGGCGGATGGCGTGCTCCTCGATGCCAACCCGGCCTTCCTCGAGGCCGCGGCGCTGACCCGCGAGCAAGCCGTCGGCCGGCCGATCCTCGACCTTGGCATCTGGGTCGACGACAGCCGCCGGCTCGAATACCGGCGCCGGCTCGAGACCGGGGGCCGCGTGCAGGATTTCGAGGCGAGGTTCCGCAACCGGCTCGGGGTCGAGCGCGACATGATGATCAGCGCCGAGGTGTTGCCCATCGACGGCGTCCTCTGCACGGTGGTCGTCGCGCTCGACATCTCCGAGCGCCGCCAGCGCGAGCGCGAGCAGGCCGCGCTGTACCGGCTGTCGGCCGCGGCGGTCGACGCCACCGGATTGCCCGCCCTGTTCCGGCGCGTGCACGAGATCATCAGCGAGGTGCTGCCCGCCAAGAGCTTCTTCATCGCGCTCTACGACCGCGCGACCGACGAGGTCACCTTCCCGCTCTGGATCAACGAGATCTATCCCGCGACGCCCCCGGCGCGGAAGCTCGCCCGCCACCTCACCGACTACGTCATCCTCTCGGGCAAGCCGCTGCTGCTGACCGACGCCAACATGCAGGCGTTCACGCGCGAGACCGGCCACACGCCGGCGGCCTACGGGCAGTGCCAGGCGTGGCTGGGCGCCCCGCTCCTGATCGACGGCCGGCCGGCCGGCGCGATCTCGATGCAGGACTACGAGGACCCGCACGCGTACCGCGCGGAGGACGTGCGCCTGCTGAACTTCGTCGCCGAGCAGATCGCCGCCGCGCTGGTGCGCTACGGGGCCGAGGAGGCGCGCCGCCGCAACGAGGCCCAGCAGCGGGAGTCGCAGGAGTACTTCGCGAAGTCGTTTTTCTCCAACCCGGCGGCTGTCACGCTGGCCGACGCGCGCGACGGCCGGCTCATCGAGGTCAACTCGACCTTCAGCGAGCTCTCCGGCTACACGCGCGAGGAGGTGCTGGGCCGCTCGACGCTCGAGATCGGCCTGTGGGTCAACCCCGAGCGCCGGCACGAGTTCATGCACGTGCTGGGCGCGCACGGCCACGTGCGGGAGTTCGAGGCGCAGTTCCGCGCCAAGCACGGCGCGGTGCGCGACGTGCTCATCACCGCCGACGTGATGGAGATGAACGGGCGCTCGTGCATGCTGACCGTCGGGCTCGACATCACCGAGCGCCGGCGGCGCGAGCGCGAGCAGGCGGCCCTCTACCGCATCTCCGAGGCGGCGCGCGAGTCGGCCGACCGCGCCGCCCTCTTCGGGCGGGTGCACGCGGTGCTCGCCGACCTGATGCCGGCGAGGAATTTCTTCGTGGCGCTGCTCAACGCCGACCGCACGGAGGTCGCGTTCCCCTACTACGCCGACGAGGTCACGCCGGCGCCGCAGCAGAGGCCGCACGCGCGGTACCTGACGGACTACGTGATCGAGAGCCGGCAGACGCTCCTGCTCCGGCACGACGAGGTGGAGTCCTTCCGCGCCCGCACCGGCTTCGCCCCGCGGTTCGGGTGGTGCAAGGTCTGGCTCGGGGCCCCGCTCGTCGCGGGCGGGGGGGTGATCGGCGCGATCGCGGTGCAGGACTACCATGACGCCCAGGCGTTCACGCCGGGCGACCTCGCGTTCTTCGAGTTCGTCGCCGGCCAGGTGGCCAACGCGCTCCGGCGGTATGAGGCCGACGAGGCGCGGCGGCGGTCCGAGACCCTGCGCCGCGAGACGCAGGAGTACTTCGCGCGGTCCTTCCAGGCCAGCCCGGCCCTGATGGCGCTCGCGACGCTCCACGACGGCAAGATCATCGACGCGAACCCGGCGTTCCTCCGCGCCTCGGGCTACGCGCGCGAGGAGGTGCTCGGCCGCACCTCGCTCGACCTCGGCCTCTGGCCCGTCCCGGAGCACCGGCTCGAGTTCATGGAGCGCCTCAAGCGCGACGGCTCCGTGCGCAACCTCGAGGCCGTGTTCCACACCAAGCGCGCGGAGGCGCGCTTCGTGTCCCTGAGCGCCGACGTGTTCGAGATGGAGGGCCGCCGCTGCATGCTCATCACGGCGATCGACCTGACGGACCGCCACCGGCGCGAGCAGGTGCAGGCCGCGACCTACGAGATCTCGCAGGCCGTGCTCGCCGGCGGCGACCTGGCCGCGCTCTTCGCGGGCGTGCACCGGATCATCGGCGGCCTGATGGCGGCGAAGAACTTCTACGTCGCGCTGCTGAGCGCCGACGGCCGCCGCATCGAGTTCCCCTATTTCGCCGACGAGCACGCGCCCGGTCAGCGGGTCAATCCCCCGTCGCGCGCGCCGGGCCTGGGGTTCACCGAGCACGTGATGGAGGTCGGCCAGCCGGTGCTGGTCACGCAGGCCGAGCTCGCCGCCGAGCTCACGGCCCGCGGGCCGTACCAGCCGCCGGCCCAGGTGCCGCTGCTCCGGCTCGGCGCGCCGCTCCGCCTGGCGGGCCGCACCCTCGGCGTCATCGCGGTCCACGACTACCACGACCCGGCCGCGTTCGGGGAGGACGACAAGCGCCTGCTCGCGTTCGTGGCCGACCAGGTCGCGCTCGCCATCCAGCGCCAGCAGGCGGGCGAGGCGCTGGCCCGCGCCGAGCAGCAGTACCGCGGCATCTTCGAGAACGCGCTCGAAGGCCTGTACCAGACCACGCCGGAGGGCCGGTTCATCCGCGCCAACCCGGCGATGGCGCGGATCCTCGGCTACGAGACGCCGGAGGCGCTGCTCGCCGGCATCAACGACGTCGGCCGGCAGCTCTACACGGAGCCGGGCCGGCGCGCGCAGTTCCTGGAGATGATCCGCACGACCGACCGGCTGCTCGATTTCGAGTCGGAGGTCTTCCGCGCCGATGGCAGCCGCATCCGCTTGTGCGAGTCCGTCCACGTCGTGCGCGACGCCTCCGGCGCGGCCACGCACTTCGAGGGCGTCGCGATCGACGTCACGGCCTCGCACGAGCGCGCGAAGGCGCTGCGCGAGGCGCGGGACGCGGCCGACGCGGCGAACCGCGCCAAGTCGCACTTCCTCGCCAGCATGAGCCACGAGCTGCGCACGCCGCTCAACGGCATCCTCGGCTACACGCAGATCCTGCGGCGCGACCCGGCGCTGAACGAGCGCCAGCGGGCCGGCGTGGGCATCATCCACCAGTCGGCCGAGCACCTGCTCGCGCTGATCAACGACGTCCTCGACCTCGCCAAGATCGAGGCGCGCAAGCTCGAGCTGCATCCGGTCGAGTTCGACCTCCACGAGTTCGTGCACGGCGTGGCCGACTTCTTCGCGCCGCGCGCGAGAGAGAAGAGCCTGCTGCTCGAGACCGCCTTCCCGGCCGACCTGCCCCGGCTGGTCCGCGGGGACACCCAGCGGCTCCGCCAGGTCGTGTTCAACCTGCTCAGCAACGCGATCAAGTTCACCGCCCAGGGCGGCGTGGTGTTCTCGGTCGAGCGCGCCGGTCCGGCGCTGCGCTTCTCCGTCAGCGACACGGGGCCGGGCATCCGCGAGGAGGACCAGAAGCGGCTCTTCGAGCCGTTCCTGCAGCTCGGCGACGCCGGGCAGCGGACCAGCGGCACGGGCCTGGGGCTGAACGTCAGCCGCAGCATCCTCGAGCAGATGGGCGCGGTCCTGCACGTCGAGAGCCGGCCGGGCTGGGGCACGCGCTTCTGGTTCGAGGTGACGCTGCCCGAGCTGAACCGCCCGCACGGCGGCAGCCGGCCGCCGCTGCCGGCGCGCCGCTACGCGGGCTACGCCGGCCCGCGGCTTCGCGTTTTGGCGGCGGACGACCACGCGCCGAACCGGACGCTGCTCACCGACCTGCTCGTCCCGCTCGGCTTCGAGGTGGTGACCGCGTGCGACGGCCAGGAGGCGCTCGACCTCGCGCGCGCGCGGCGGCCGGACCTCGTGCTGCTCGACCTGCGCATGCCGCGGCTCGACGGCCTCGCGGCCGCGCGCGCCATCCGCGAGAGCTACGCCGCCAACCCGCCGTGCCTGATCGGCGTCTCGGCGAGCGCGCACGAGGTGAACCGCCAGGCCTCGCTCGAGGCGGGTTGCGTCGAGTTCCTCGCCAAGCCGTTCCGCGAGGAGGACCTGTTCGAGCTGATGGAACGCCACCTCGGGGTGAAGTGGCTCATCACGGAGGCGCCGGCGTCGGAGACCGGCTCGCCCTTCCCGCACCTCCCCCACCCGCCGCAGCCGGCCGACGCCGAGATGCTCTTCGACCTCGCCAGCAAGGGCGACGTCATCGGCGTGCGCACCTATGCGCAGCAGCTCGCCGCGCGGGATCCGCGGCTCGCGCCGTTCGCGGCCAACGTCACGGACCTCGCCGCGCGCTTCAAGATGAAGGCCATCCGGCAGTTCGTCGGCCGGTACCGCGCCGGCGCCGCCCCCGCGGGCGGCGGCGAGGTCTCCGGCTGAGCGCTTCCCGCGGGCGGCGCGGCCAGATCGAAACCTCCGGATCCCGCGACGCCATCCGCCCACCCGGGAACGCCCCGCCTGGCACTTCCCCGCCGCACCAGCCTTTTTCCCGCCACCCCACCCCTTCCGATGCCCGAAACGATCCTCATCGTCGATGACACGCCCGCCAACCTCAGCGTCCTCGTCGACCGGCTGTCCGACGACGGCTTCCACCTGATGGTGGCGGAGGATGGCGAGGACGCGCTGGCGCAGACCGCGCACACGCGGCCGGACCTCGTGCTGCTGGATGTGATGATGCCGGGCCTCGACGGTTTCGAGACCTGCCGCCGGCTCAAGGCGCAGGAGGCCACGCGCGACGTGCCGGTCATCTTCATGACGGCCCTGACCGAGACGGCGGAAAAGGTCCGCGCCTTCGAGGTCGGGGCGGTGGATTACATCACGAAGCCGATCCAGCACGAGGAGGCGCTGGCGCGCATCAGCACGCACCTCACGATCCGCCGCCTGCGGGCGCAGCTGGAGCAGCAGCTCGCGCTCAAGGAGCGGTTCATCCGCATCGCCGGCCACGACCTCCGGAATCCGCTCTGCCTCATCCTCATGTCGGGCGAGCTCGCCCGGCGGAAGGGCGCGCCCGCCGAGGTCACGGAATACCTCGAGAGCATCCACGCCTCGGCGAAGCAGATGCAGAGCATCATCGACACGTTCCTCAACGTGCAGCGCGCGAACGGGACGAGGTCGGCGCGGGTCGACCTCAACCTGCTCGCCGCGGCGGTGGTTTCGCAGCACGAGCCCGCGGCCGAGCGGAAGAACCTGACCTTCGCGCTCGACCTGACGGAGACGCTGCCCGCGGTGCACGCCGACACCGGGCACGCCTACCAGGCGCTCACCAACTACGTGAGCAACGCGGTGAAGTTCCTTCCGCCCGGCGGGCGCGTCACGGTCCGGACCCGGCCCGCCGGCGACGCGGCCGTGCGCGTGGAGGTCGAGGACAACGGGCCCGGAGTGCCGGCGGCCGAGCGCGACCGGCTGTTCACCGACTACGCGTGCATCTCGAACCGGCCGACCGGCGGCGAGGAGAGCACGGGGCTCGGCCTCTCGATCGTGAAGCAGCTCGTCGAGTCGCAGCGCGGCGCAGTCGGCGCGGATTTCCCCGCGCCCGGCGGCTCGGTCTTCTGGTTCGAATATCCGATCGCACCGGGAGGGTGAGCGGAGTCGTTTCCGTTGTCTTTCTCCCGGGTCGCGCGACGCGGGAGAAGGATGGCCCTGAACGCGCCGGGACGGCGCGTGTCACCCATCAGGCGTCAGGCCACCCATCAGGCCCCCGGCGGCCGGCCCCTACTCGATCCGGCCCTCGTCGAACTCGATGAGGTCGACGACGCACTTGATGTCCTCGACGCGGTCGGCGCAGCCCATGTTGGTCAGCGCCTCCCTGAGGAACTCGCGTCCGCTCGCCGTCATCCCTTTCTGCACGTAGTCGCGGTTCCAGCGGCCCGCGCGGACGTCGGCCGGGAGGAGCGCCTTCAGCTTCGCCTCGATCTCCTCGTCGGAGGCGGACTCGAACACGATGGCCTCGACCGCGGCCGGATCGATGCCGAGGTGCTGGCAGAGGAAGCGGTCCATGCCGCGCTTGTAGTTCTTCGCGTAGCTCGCCGGCAGCGCGCCGTGCTGCTTCACGTGCTTGCACTTCGCGAGGAAGCGCGGGAGGTGCAGCAGGCCCGTGGCCCGGTGCGGCTCGTAGGCGGACGGAAGCGAGGTGAGGATCTCCCCGGAGGAGCCGGGAATCGGGCGGGAGGGCATGCGTGGGACAGGTTCCCGGTTCCCCGCGGGCGGCCCGCGGCGGGGATTCGCCGCCCGGCGCTCAGCGGCGGATCTTCAGCCGTGGACCGGACACCGCCGGCCTCAGAAGAAACGGACGGGCTTGGCCTGCATCCGGGCGTGCTCCTCGTCGGAGCAGCCCGCGTTGGTCGGGGCATCGGCCGCGCCGCCGGTGGGCTTCACCAGGTCGTTCGCGAGCATGTAGTTCTCGACCTCCTCGCCGGAGACATCGGCCAGCATGACGCCGTCGATCTCGACGCAGGGCGAGAGGGGCTGGCCGGACTTGCGCACCATCTCCTCGTAGTTGGCCCGGACATTGATGATGTCGATGTCCTCGTAGGGGAGGTTGTGTTTGCGCATGATGGCCCGGACGCCGTTGCTCCAGCCACAGTGCGGTTTAAGGTAAGCCTTGATCTTCATGTGTGTGCTCGAAAGAGGGAACCCGGCACACCTTATGCGGGCGATTTTCTTCTTCAACTGAAAGTTTGGCATCCTACGCTGCCCCGCCGTGCCCGAAGCCCCGCCCGCGCTCACCGCCGCCCAGGCCTCCGCCTACGCCCGACTCGGCCTCGGGAGCATCCGGCGGGAGTTCCCGCACCACGTCCAGCACGTGCTGAACGACTCGGACGATGCGCGCCTGCCGCGGGAGCTGCACCCGGCCTTCCACGGCAGCTACGACTGGCATTCCTGCGTGCACCAGCACTGGATGCTGGTGCGGCTCAGCCTGATGTTCCCCGATCTCCCGGAGCGGGCGGAGATCGACGCGCTGCTGCGGGAGCACCTGACGGCGGAGAACATGGCCGCCGAGGCCGCCTACTTCCGCGAGCCCGGACGCGAGTTCTTCGAGCGGCCCTACGGCTGGGCCTGGCTGCTCAAGCTCGCGCAGGAGATCCGCGCGTACGACCCGGCGCTGTGGGCGACCATGGACCCGCTCGTCTCGCACATCCGCGCGGGCTTCATGCGCTACCTCCGCAACCTCACCCACCCCGTGCGGAACGGCGTCCACGGCAACACGGCGGTGGCGGTCGCGCTCGCGCTCGGCCACGCCCGGGCGCACGACGACCAGGAACTGAAGCTCTTCTGCACGGCGCGCGCGGCCTATTGGTTCGGGCACGACACGGATTACCCCGGCCAGTACGAGCCGTCGGGCGAGGATTTCTACTCCCCCGGCCTCGTCGAGGCCGGGCTGATGGCCCGCATCCTCCCGCGCGAGCAGTTCCTCGTGTGGTTCGGCAAGTTCCTCCCCCACCTCGCCCACGGGCTGCCGGCGAACCTGCTGAAGCCCGCGCCGGTCAGCGACCCGACCGACCCGAAGATCGCGCACCTCATCGGTCTCAACCTCAACAAAGGCTGGGTCTGGCGTCGCCTGGCGGGGCTGCTGGCGGCCGACGACCCGCGGCGCGCGCTCGCCGCCGAGGCCGCGACCCGGCACTTCGCCGCCGCCCTGCCGCTCCTGGACGCCCACGACTTCAACCGCTCGCACTGGCTGCCGTCGTTCGCCGTGTACACGCTGACGGAGTAGGCGCGCGCGCCGGTTTCGGTCGAGCGCTCCCCCGTGCGCGCCGCGGTCCCCGTTCATGGCGCGCGGCAGCGCGGCGGAAACCGTCAATGGCAACCTCCCTTTCCGCCGCGCCGAATTCCCCCCGCTTTCTCCATGTCCACCATCGTCCTGCTGGTCCTTTCCAACGTCTTCATGACCTTTGCCTGGTACGGGCACTTGAAGTACCACACCGCCAAGCCGCTCTGGATCGTCGTGCTGATTTCCTGGGGCATCGCGTTCTTCGAGTATTGCCTGATGGTCCCCGCCAACCGCCTGGGGTACGGCAAGTTCACGGGCTACGAGCTGAAGATCATCCAGGAGGTGATCACGCTGCTCGTCTTCGTGGGCTTCGCCTGGACGGTCCTCGGCGAAAAGCTGCGCTGGAACTACGCCGTCAGCGTCGTCTGCCTCGCGCTGGCCGTGTGGTTCGCGTTCGGCTTCGCGCCCAAGCCGGCGGCCGGGTGAAGCCCGGAAGGTTCTCGGGCCCGCCGTCGGACCGGCGCCGGGAAGCCGCGGCGAGGACCGCCGCCGCGATGCGCAGGCCGTGATTATCCGGTCCCATTTCCAATTACGGGTAATCCCGCCGAATCCGCGCTTGCTGCCGCGGCGGGGCCGCGCCGAATCTCTCCTGACATAGGGCTGTCATCGCCCTGCGCTATTCTCCCGACCCCTGAAACACGTATCTCCCATGTCCGCCACCAAAGCCGATAAGCCCACGAAAGCCGATTCCAAGTCCGCCGCCGCCACCGCCGCCGCAGCCGCCCACTCCGCCCGCGACAAGAATCTCGAGCTCGCCGTCTCCTCCATCACGAAGTCGTTCGGCGAAGGCTCGATCATGCGCCTCGGCGACAACGCCAAGATGAAGGTCGAGACCCTTTCCACGGGCTCGCTCGCCATCGACCTCATGCTCGGCGTGGGCGGCCTCCCGAAGGGCCGCATCATCGAGATCTACGGACCCGAGTCGTCCGGCAAGACCACCTTCTGCCTGAGCGTCATCGCCGAGGCCCAGCGCCGGGGCGGCCTCGCCGCCTTCATCGACGTCGAGCATGCGCTCGACCCGAAGTACGCCAAGATCGTCGGCGTCAACCTCGACGACCTCCTCGTCTCGCAGCCCGACTCGGGCGAGGACGCCCTGAACATCATGGAGACGCTGATCCGCTCGAACTCGATCGACGTCATCATCCTCGATTCCGTCGCCGCCCTCACGACCAAGGCCGAGCTGGACGGCCAGATGGGCGACGCCACGGTCGGCGCCCAGGCCCGCCTCATGTCCCAGGCCATGCGCCGCCTCACCGCCGTCGTCAGCAAGACGAACTGCGTGTGCATCTTCACCAACCAGATCCGCGAGAAGATCGGCGTCATGTTCGGCAATCCCGAGACCACCTCCGGCGGCCGCGCGCTGAAGTTCTTCGCGTCCATCCGTCTCGACATCCGGCGCAAGGACCAGCTCAAGACCCCCGAGGGCCGCGTCATCGGCAACCGGACCAAGATCAAGGCGGTGAAGAACAAGGTCGCCCCGCCGTTCACCGAGTGCGAATTCGACATCATGTACGACGAGGGCATCTCGGCGACCGGCTCCCTCCTCGACCTCGGCCTCGACCACAAGGTGCTGGAGAAGAAGGGCGCCTGGATCGCCTTCAACGGCGAGCTCGTCGGCCAGGGCCGCGAGGCCGCCAAGGAGGCGCTCAAGCAGAACCCGGCGCTCGCCGACAAGGTGAAGCAGGCGATCCTCGAGAAGGTGAGCGTGAAGCCGGGCGAGACCATCACCGGCGATCCGGCCGAGTGACGCGGCCCGCGCGGCCGCTTGCATCTTCGGGCTTCCCGCTTTCCGCTCTCGGCATGCCGTCGCCGCGCCTGTTCGTCCTGCTGGCCGCGCTCGCCTTCGCCCTGACGGCGCCGGCCGCGGCGCTCGGCGCGGACCCGAAGGCTTCGCGCAAGGCGAAGCAGGAGAAAAAATCCGGCGGCGATTCGCTCCCCGAGCTCATCTCGACCGAGGGGCCGGACGCGAGATCGGGCGGGCGCGGGGTTGGGCTGATTTCGCCCGACGCCGGCCGTCCGGCCTGGAAGTCGCTCAAGGAACTCGAGAAATTCGCGGAAAAGGGCGACCCGGCGGCGTGCATGGAGCTCGGCCAGCGCCTCCTCGACGGCAACGGCCTCGCGGCGGATCTGGTGCGTGCCCGGCAGATGTTCGAGAAGGCCGCCGGGGCCGGGGTCCCCGACGCATTCTTCCGCCTGGGCAAGATTCATCACGACGGGCTGGGCGTGCCGGCGGATCCGGGCAAGGGCTTCGAGTATTTCCTCGAGGCGGCGCGGCGCAACGTGCCGGAGGCGCAATATAACGTCGGCGCCCAGCTCGCGAGCGGGCGGGGCGTGAGGCGCAACTACGTGGAGGGGCTGGCCTGGCTCATTGTCGCGACGGAATCCGGGGCGGCCGGTGATGGCGAAGCCCAGCTGCGCGCGCGGCTGAAAGGCCGCCCGGCCGACATCGCCGCCGGGGAAAAGCGCGCCGCGGCGATCATCGCGGCGATGGCCAAGGGTGCGCCGGTCGAGGCATCCGCGAACGTCCGGACGACCGCGGGCAATGCGGCGAACGTGTCGCCGCGCCCGGCGAATCCGTTGCCGGAGCCCCCCGCGGTGGAGCGTCCGCGCTTCGAGCCGGGGAAGGCGGAGACGCCGAAGGTGACCGTGCCGATCGCGCCCCTGCCCGCCCCGGCCTTGCCGGGCCGGCCGTAGGCGCCGTCAGTCCGGCGGCCGGTCGAGCGGCTGCGCGGACCTGATCGACCGGCTCGCGGGGTCGATCGGTGGGACGAGCCCGCCGGGGACGCCGGGTTCCACCCTCGGGCGCCGGGGATAGGTCCGGGGAAGCCCCGACCGCTTTCCCCTTTGCCACGCGCGCTCCGCGCCGTATCCGTGGCGCGATGCCCGCCGTTCCCGACACCATCGCCGCGCTCGCGACGCCGCGCGGGGTGTCCGCGATCGCGCTGGTCCGGGCGAGCGGCCCGCGCGTGCCGCAGCTCACGCGCGAGCTGCTCGGCGGCACCCTGCCGGCGCCGCGGACCGCGCAGCGGGCGGATTATCGGGATCGGGCCGGCGCCGTGGTCGACGACGTGCTCATCACGTTTTTCGCCGCGCCGGGCTCCTACACCGGCGAGGACCTGCTCGAGATTTCGTGCCACGGAAACCCCTTCATCGCGCAGAAGATCCTCGAGGATCTTCTGGCCCGGGATTGCCGCGCCGCGGGACCGGGCGAGTTCACGCAGCGCGCCTTTCTCAACGGTCAGCTGGACCTGAGCCAGGCCGAGGCCGTGATGGACCTGATCCACGCGCGCAGCGAAAGGGCGCTCGCCGCGGCCAATCAACAGCTGCGCGGCGCCCTCGGCCGGCGGATGGACGGCCTTATCCGATTGTGTACGAGCGCGTTGGCCAAGATTGAGGCATATATCGATTTTCCCGAGGAGGATTTGCCGCCGGAGGACGCGGGGCGCTTGCGCGCCGAGGTCGAGGAGGTCATCGGCGGAACCGGGCGGCTGCTGGCGACGAGCCACTACGGCGAAGTTCTCCGCTCGGGCATCAAGACCGTGATTCTCGGGGAGCCAAATGCCGGGAAAAGCAGCCTGCTCAACCGCCTCGTCGGCCGCGAGCGGGCGCTGGTGAGCCCGGAGCCGGGCACGACGCGCGACTACCTGGAGGAGGCGATTGCGATCGGGCCGCACCTGCTGCGGCTGATCGACACCGCGGGCCTCAACGCGGCGCCGTCCGTGCTCGAGGCGCGCGGGATCGAGAAGACCCTCGAACAGGGAGCGGAGGCGGATCTCTTCCTCTGGGTGATCGATTCGACACGTCCCCTACCCGTGCTGCCGCGCGAGCTCGCCGGACGGATGACGCCGGCCAACACGCTGGCGGTTTTCAACAAGGTCGACCTGGCGCCGGCGGCGCCGACCGATTTTCCGCACAAATTCGCGCGCGTGCCGGTGTCCGCCTTAGACGGAACCGGCGTCGAGGCGCTCCACGCGGCGATCGTTCGCCTCGCGGACGCCTTCCAGGTCGATGTCGGGCCCGAGATGGTGGCAGTCAACGCCCGACACGCGGCGGCCTTGGGCACCGCGCGCGCCTGTCTGGAGGCCGCCCGCGCGAAATTGCTCCAGAATGGGCCGCCCGAGTTGATCGCGAGTGATCTCCGGAGCGCGATCGAGGCTTTCGGGCAGATTGCCGGCAAGGTCGACAACGAACGGGTGTTGGATGAACTCTTCGCCACGTTTTGCATTGGAAAGTAATTTTATATCGAAATAAATCTGTGGCCATCGAAATAATCTGTTCCGGCCGCGGCCCGGGGCACCTGGGAGAATGCCGCGAGGGCTTCGACGGCCCTCCCCTGTTGCCCGCGCGGCTGTGGGCGCGCGCGCTTGATCATGCTTAATCGCGACCAGTCGTTCGACGTGATCGTCTGCGGGGCCGGCCACGCGGGCGTGGAAGCCTGCCTGGCGGCCGCCCGCATGGGGGCGTCGACGCTTCTCCTGACGGGCAACATCGACACGATTGCCCAGATGAGCTGCAATCCCGCGATCGGCGGCCAAGCCAAGGGCCAGCTCGTGCGGGAGATTGATGCTCTGGGCGGCGAGATGGCGGTGAACACGGACGTGACCGGCATCCAGTTCCGGCTGCTCAACGAGTCGAAGGGTCCGGCCGTGCAGTCACCGCGGGCGCAATGCGACAAGAAGGCTTACCAATTCCGGCTCAAGCACACGCTCGAACTTCAGCCGAATCTTCGGATTTTTCAGGCGACCGTGGCGGGACTGATATTTGAGGACGGGGCGGTGGTCGGTTGCCGGACGGACCTGGATCTCGAATTCCGTGGCCGGGCCGTCGTGATCACGACGGGCACGTTTCTCCGCGGCCTGATGCACGTGGGACAGAACAAGAACGAGGGCGGGCGGCTGGGGGACTTCAGCGCCAAGACACTCTCGCACAGTCTGCTTGAGGGGGGGATCGAACTGCAGCGGTTGAAGACGGGAACCCCGCCGCGGATCCTGGGACGGAGCATCAATTTCGCCGGGCTCCAGGAGCAAAAGGGTGACCCGGAGCCCACCCTGTTCGCGTTCCACGACACTCGGGATGCGGAGGATTTGTTCCACGTGGAACGCACGGCCGAGCGGCGCCTCGGGTGGCGGCCTGGCTCCGAGCAGGTGTCCTGCTGGATCACCTACACCACGCCGGAATCCGCCCAGATCGTGCGGGATAACCTGCACAAGTCGGCGATGTACTCGGGCGAAATCGCGGGGGTCGGCCCGCGGTACTGTCCCAGCATCGAGGACAAATTCGTGCGGTTTGCCGACAAACCCCGGCACATGCTTTACTTGGAGCCGGAGGGACGGAACACGAACGAGTATTACATCAACGGTCTGTCCACGAGCCTGCCCTTCGACGTGCAGCTCCGGCTGGTCCGCAGCATTCCTGGCTTGGAGCAGGCGGAGCTTCTTCGGCCCGCCTATGCGGTGGAATACGATTTTGCCCCGCCCACCCAGCTGCTGCCGTCACTCGAGTCGCGGAAGGTTCGGAATCTTTTCCTGGCCGGCCAAATCAACGGCACCTCGGGCTACGAGGAAGCAGCGGCCCAGGGCTTGGTCGCCGGAGTCAACGCCGTCCAGAAGGCCAGGGGGGGCGCTCCCCTGATCATAGGCCGCCACGAGGCCTACACGGGCGTTCTGATCGACGATTTGGTGACCAAGGGCACGACTGAGCCCTATCGGATGTTCACCAGCCGGGCCGAGCACCGGCTGCTCTTCAATCATGGCAGCGCGGAGCTGCGTCTCCTGCACCATGCGGAAAGTCTTAACCTGCTCTCCCCCAGTCGGATGAGTCGTATCCGCCGCAAGCGGGATCGCATTACGTACTGGGAGGAATTTCTCGAAAAGAACCGGACCCAGGGTGGCCTCTGGGCCGACCTCATTCGCCGCAGCCCCGGAGCCGGGCCGCTGCCCGCCGAGCTGGCGGCGGAGCCGGTCGAGGTCCGCGCGGAGGTCCTTTATCGCGTGACGTACCGCGGGTACCTCACGCGGGAGCTGCGGCAGATCGAGAAGCTCAAGGATATCGAGAGGATCCGGCTCCCCGATTCCCTCGATTACCTCGCGATCCGCGGGCTCCGGCGGGAAAGCGCCCAAAAGCTGCAGCAGTTCCGTCCGTACACCCTCGGGCAGGCGAGCCGGATCAGCGGCGTGAATCCCGCGGACATCGGCGTCCTGATGGTTCTGCTCGCCAAGCAGCGCGGCTGACGAATCCCCATGGAGAACCGCGGTACCCGCGCGGCCGCGCTCGCGGCAAAGTTCGCGTGACATTCGCGTGACGCCGCGGAAATCCTCTGGCCCACCTTTTCGGCCGCGGGGATAATTCGGGTCGCATGGACAAGAAGAAGATCCTGGTCGTCGACGACGAGCCCGATGTGACCGAGCTCGTCTCCTACCATCTCAAGGCAAAAGGGTTCCACGTGGAGACGCTCAACGACGCCACGGCCAGCATCTCCAAGTCGCGGGCCTACCACCCGGATCTCGTTATTTTAGACATAATGATGCCGCACTTGAGCGGAATCCAGGTCTGCCGCATCCTGCGGGCTGACAACAAATTATCCCGAGTGCCCATCATTTTCCTGACGGCCAAAGCCGAACCGCAGGATCGCATCGAGGGCCTCGAATCCGGCGCCGACGACTATCTGGCGAAGCCGTTCAGCCCCAAGGAGCTCGTGCTGCGCGTGGAATCCGTCCTCCGCCGCGCCTCGGCGCCGCCGCAGCCCGGGGCGCAGAAGCTGGCGGTCGGGCAGATCGCGCTCGATGCGGAGACGCACCGCGTGACCGTCGGAGGCCGGCTCATCGAGCTCACGGCGACGGAATTCAAGCTGCTGCGCCTGCTGATGGAGCGCCAGGGGCGGGTGCAGACGCGCGAGCATCTCCTGCTCAACGTCTGGAACTACTCGACGGAGATCGAAACGCGGACGGTCGACACCCACATCCGCCGGCTGCGGGAAAAACTCGGCGACGAGGCGGGCTGGATTGAAACGATCCGCGGCGTAGGCTACCGGATCGCGGAGAAAAAGATCCCGGCATGACCGTCCTCGCGCTCGTCGCCCTCTCCCTTGCGCTCGTGTTGCTCCTGCGCGTGTGGCGGCGGCAGAGCCGCCGGCTCGAGCGCCTGCACGGCGCGATCAAGGCGGGCCGGCCCTACCTCGAGGACGAGGGCGCCTCGGCCACGATCACCGGCTGGCGCACGCTCGTGGAGGACGTGAACACGCTCATCACGGAGAACTCCTCGCTCCGGCAGCAGCGGTCCGACCAGCTCGCGCAGCTCGAGGCGACGCTCGGCAACCTCCGCGAGGCCGTGCTGATCGTGGACGAATCGAACGTCATCCACCTCGCGAACCGCGCCCTGCGCGACATCTTCCCCGGCGCGCGCAACCTCGTGAACCTGCGGCTCGAGCTGATCATCCGCAGCGCGCCGTTCCAGGCGTTCGTCGCGGCGATCCGCAGCGGCGATCCGCTGCCGCGGCAGGAGTTCGAGGTCGCGGGCGACGGCGCCCACGGCCCGACCGTGATCGAGGTTTCGGGCGCGCCCATTGCCTCGCCCGACGGCAAGGAGCAGTGGGCCCTGTTCGTGATCCACGACATGACGAGCCAGCGGCGCCTCGAGCGCATGCGGCGCGATTTCGTGGCCAACGCCTCGCACGAGCTGCGCACGCCCCTCAGCATCATCAAGGGCTACATCGAGACGCTGGTCGACGGGCACGCCGAGATGCCGGCCGGGGATCGCGAGCGCTTCCTGCGCACGATCCAGCGCCACAGCGAGCGGCTGAACGCGATCATCCAGGATCTGCTGATCCTTTCGCGGCTCGAGTCGGGCACGCCGGGGCTGCTTTTCGAAACGGTCGACCTCGGCGCGCTGCTGGAATCGATCGGGGAGGATTACCGGCGGCGTCCCGGGGCGGAGGAGCGCGCGCTCGTCGTCGCCGCCGGCGCCGATCTCGGCACGATGCGCGCCGACCCGGAGAAGCTGCGCCAGGTCCTGGGCAACCTGCTCGACAACGCGTTCAAGTACACGGCACCCGGCGCGCGCATCGAGCTCGTCGGCCGCGCGCTCGAGTCCGGCGGGGTCGAGCTGGCCGTGCGTGACAACGGCCCGGGGATCCCCGCGGCCGACCTGCCGCACATCTTCGAGCGGTTCTATCGCGCGGACAAGGGGCGCTCCCGCGAAACCGGCGGGACGGGCCTCGGGCTCAGCATCGTGAAGCACATCGTGCAGCTGCACGGCGGCCGCGTCTGGGCCGAGAGCGCGCCGGGGCAGGGGACGGCCATCCTTCTGCGCCTGCCGCGCGAAATGGCCGGCGCGGCGGCGGAGCCGAGGCCGGTCTGACGGGCGCGCCCCGGCGGGGAGATCGCCGCGCGGCGGCCCGGCCCAGCGCGCGCGAACTGCGGGTTTGCCTGTCGCGCGTTGCGCTCGTTTCCATGACGACTCAGAACGGTCCCGCCCGTCGGGCTGCGACTCGTCGTCCTTCATCATGCCGATGTCCTACCGCCCCGAGTTCCTCGAGAAGATCGCCCGCCGCCGCTCCGACCTGCAGGACGAGCTCGCGCGGCTGCTCCCCGAGCCGCGTCCGATCGTGTGGGAGATCGGGTGCGGCCACGGGCATTTCCTCGTGCGGTACGCGGCGGAGTTTCCGGCGAAGCTTTGCGTCGGCGTGGACGTCCGGCTCGAGCGGCTCGAGCGCAGCGGAAAGAAGCGGGACCGCGCGCAGCTGCCGAACTGCCACTTCGTCCGCGCGGAGGCGCGGGAATTCCTGCGGACGCTGCCGGCCGGCGTCACCCTGGCGGAGGTCTGGATCCTTTTTCCCGACCCGTGGCCCAAGGCCCGGCACAGCAAGAACCGGCTGCTCAAGCCCGCGTTCTTCAACGCGCTCGCGGCGCGGGCGGAGCCGGACGCACGGATTTATTTCCGCACCGACCACCGCGATTATTTCGGCGAGGTCTCGGCCTTCTTCAACGCGGGGGAAATCCCCACCTGGCGCATCGACCCGCATGCCCCTTGGCTGCTCGAGCAGGCGACTGTTTTCCAGGCCCGCGCGTCCGCGTACCATTCGTTCGTGGCCGTCAGGACGTCACATCCAGCCACAGCAGCAGTGCCAGTTGCACCAGGACTGCCACCCCCAGCAGGCCCCACGTCACCTGCATGAACGGGTCGCGCGCGAGCTTGCGCTCGGCGTTGGGGTAGCGCGGCTGCTCGGTCCGGCGGAGGAGGTCCTGGCTTGGGGCGTCCACGGTTTTACAAATGAGGCCGATCAGCCGCCAAGGCAAGGGCGGGGTTGGCGGGCCGGCCGCGGGGCCCATGTGACGGGGTTTCCGGGCATCCATAAGTCCGACCCCGGGATTTTCCCGGAGCTGCTAATTGTGCCGGCACCGGGAGGACGTTTTGCAACTCGGGGGTTGACGCTTCGTGGGCCAAAAACCTACCTGATTGTCCCTTCCGCACCTTGGCACCCACGCCGCGACACATGCTGAACACCAAGAAATTCCTCGGACTTTTTGCCGCCCTGCTCGGTGCCAATTCTGTCCTCGCGGAAGGTGTCAGCCCCAAGGCCTCGGTCCTGATCGATTTCGGCGGCGGCTGGGCGATCACGAACAGCATGCTGACGGGCTGGACGATCTCGGCGCTCCTCATCGGCGCGATCCTGTGGGCGGTGCGGAATCCGAAGCTGTTGCCGGGCAAGAGCCAGGCGGTCTTCGAGTCGCTCCTCGAGGCCCTCCGCGATCTTTTCGAGCCCATCGTCGGCAAGAAGGCCTTCCCGGCGGCGTTTCCGCTGCTGGTGACGCTCTTCATCTTCATTCTCATCCACAACTGGATGGGCCTCCTGCCCGGCGTCGGCACGGTGGGCTGGGGTCATGCGGACGCGGACGGGCATTTTCATCTGACCAACCCGTGGGTGCGCCCGCACAACGCGGATTTCAACGGCACGATCGCGCTCGCCATCGTCTCCTTCGGCGCGTGGCTGATCCTGATCTTCAAGTACGCCGGCCCGCGGGTGATTCTCTGGGATCTCTTCGGCAACAAGGCCGACAAGAAGGAGACGCCCGGCTGGCTCTACCCGATCCTCTCCCTCGTCTTCCTCGTCGTCGGCGCCATCGAGGTGATGTCGATCGCGATCCGGCCGATCACGCTTTCCGTCCGCCTCTTCGGCAATGTCTACGGCGGCGAGAGCCTCCTGCACGGCACGTTCTTCACCCCGCCGTTCTACTTCATGGAGCTCCTGGTCGGCCTGATCCAGGCGCTCGTCTTCACGCTGCTGTCGTCCGTGTACATCGGGCTGATCTGCAATCACGGCGACGACCACGGGCACGAAGGGGACGCCCACGCCGCGCCCCATTGAGACTTTTCCGCCGGGAGCGTGCCCACGATGCGCGCACGGCGGCAACCGCAACCACCGAAAACAAAACCACCATGATCGACATCATCGCCCAAGCCGCCCCCGTTCCCACGGGTGTCTACGGCAACATCGCCTCGGGTCTCGGCATGCTCGGCGCCGCCATCGGCGTCGGCCTGATCGGCACCAAGGCCGCGGAGTCCGTCGGCCGCAACCCCGGCGCCTCCACCAAGATCCTCGTCCAGGCCATCATCGGCATGGCGCTCGCCGAAGGTCTCGGCATCCTCGCGCTCTTTTTCGCGAAGTAACCAACCTCCCGGCGGCGCGCCGGCCTTCGCCTCGCGCCGCCCTTTCCCTTTCTCGCCATGATGCCGCTCCTCCTCGCCGCCTCCGACGCCGCCGCCCCGACGGGCCTCGTCCAACAGTTCGGCATCGAGCCGAAGTACGTGGTCATGCAGGTGATCAGCTTCCTGATCCTCTTCGCGGTCCTCCTGAAGTTCGGCATCAAGCCGACCATCGCGACGATGGAGGCCCGCAACGCCAGGATCGCCGAGGGCCTCAAGCACGCGGAGGAGACGCAGGCCAGGCTCGCCGCCGCCCAGCAGGAGAGCGCCGCGATCATCAAGGCCGCCCAGGTCGACGCCCAGAAGCTGGTCGACGAGGCGCGCCGCTCGGCGAAGGACTTCGCCGACAAGCAGCAGGCCGAGGCCATCGCGCGCGCGAGCGACCTCGTGGCCAAGGCCCAGCACGCGATCGAGCTCGAGCATCGGAAGATGCTCGACCAGGCCCGCGGCGAGATCGCCCGCCTCGTGGTGACCACGACCGAGCGCGTCCTGGCCCGCCGGCTGAGCGACGCCGACCGCGCCGCCTACAACGACACCGCCACGAAGGAGCTCTCCTCGGTCTGAGGACGGCCCTTCCGCGCTCTTCCCTTTCCCGCCACTCCGCCATGGCCGCCTCGAAGCAGACGAAGCTCCTCGCCAAGCAGCTCTTCAAGCTGAGCCTGGACAACGGCGCCGTCGCGCCCGACCGCGTCGCCGGGGTGCTCGGCTGGGTCGAGAAGCACTCGCCCCGCCACGCGCTCGCGCTCCTCAAGACCTACCACCGCCTCGTCGCCACGGAGCTCGCCAAGTCGCGGGCGCTCGTCGAGCACGCCGGCCCGGTCTCCGACGTCACGCTCCGCCAGATCGAGGACGCGATGACCCGGAAATACCGCCGGCCCGTCGCCGCCGTCGCGCGGCCCAATCCGAAGCTCCTGGCCGGCCTCCGCGTCCGCGTCGGCTCCGACGTCTACGAGTCGTCGGTCGCGGGCCAGCTCGCCGCCCTTTCCGCCCACGTCTGAAGGACCGACCCTTCAACCCAGAACCCTTTAACCGCGCACGTTTGTGCGCTCCCCCATGAGCAACGTCATCGAACAAATCGAACAGCAGATCGCCAAACTCTCGACCAAGGCGGTCAAGAAGAACACCGGCAGCATCCGCACCATCGCGGACGGCGTGGCGAAGATCGACGGCCTGTCCGACGTGATGTACAACGAGATGATCAAGTTTCCCGGGGACGCGATCGGCATCGCGCTCAACCTCGAGGAGGACGAGGTCGGCTGCGTCGTGCTCGGCGACTTCTCCCAGCTCAAGGAGGGCGACGAGGTCACCACCACGGGCAAGCTGCTCTCCGTCCCCGTCGGCAAGGGCCTGCTCGGCCGCGTGGTCGACGCCCTCGGCCGCCCGGTCGACGGCAAGGGCCCGGTCGAGTCCAGGGAAACCTACCCGGTCGAGAAGATCGCCCCCGGCATCATCGTCCGCAAATCCGTCTCCCAGCCGCTCTTCACCGGCATCATGGCGATCGACTCGATGATCCCGATCGGCCGCGGCCAGCGCGAGCTCATCATCGGCGACCGCGGCACGGGCAAGACCACCATCTGCATCGACACGATCATCAACCAGGCCCGCATCAACAAGGTGGGCCTGGCGTCGGGCGACGCCAAGTTCCGCCCCGTCTACTCGATCTACGTCGCGATCGGCCAGAAGCAGTCGAACATCGCCCGCACCATCGCCGCCCTCGAGGCCGCCGGCGCGCTCGAATACACGATCATCGTCGCCGCGCCCGCGGCCGACAACCCCGCCAACCAGTACCTCGCGCCGTATTCCGGCGCGGCCATGGGCGAGTGGTTCATGGAGAACGGCCTCGACGCGCTGATCGTGTACGACGACCTTTCCAAGCACGCCGTCGCCTACCGCCAGATCTCGCTCATCCTGAAGCGCCCCTCCGGCCGCGAGGCGTACCCGGGCGACGTCTTCTACCTCCACTCGCGCCTCCTCGAGCGCGCCGCGCGCCTCGACGGCAAGGGCTCGCTCACCGCGCTGCCCATCATCGAGACCCTCGCGGGCGACGTCTCGGCGTACATCCCGACGAACGTCATCTCGATCACCGACGGCCAGATCTTCCTCGAGACCGACCTGTTCAACCAGGGCATCCGGCCCGCCGTGTCCGTCGGCCTCTCCGTCTCGCGCGTCGGCTCCGCCGCACAGATCAAGGCCACCAAGCAGGTCGGCGGCAAACTCAAGGGCGAGCTCGCCCAGTTCCGCGAGCTCGCGGCCTTCGCGCAGTTCGGCTCCGACCTCGATGCCAAGACCAAGGCGACGCTCGACCGCGGCGCCCGCATCGTCGAGCTCTTCAAGCAGCCGCAGCTCAACCCCATCGCGATCGAGGTCCAGGCGGCCGTCCTCTGGGCGCTGCAGAAGAATTACTTCGACTCGGTCGAGGTGAAGAACGTCGTCGCCGCGGCCAACTCGCTCCGCGACTACCTCACCACCCGCAAGGGCGCCCTCCTCACCGCCGTCCGCACCAAGGCCGCGCTCGACGCCGACCTGGAGGCGCAGCTCAAGGCGGCCGCCGACGAGTGGAAGGCCACGTTCTCGAAGTGAGAAATACGAAGGACGAAGCACGAGCCGCCGAATCCGCCCGTAGCCGCCTTCTTACCACCTCATTTTTCGTACATCTGACTTCGTACATCTAGAAAGATGGCTTCGACCCGCGACATCCGCCGCCGCATCAAGTCGGTCAAGAACACCCGCCAGATCACCAAGGCGATGGAGCTGGTCGCGGCGTCGAAGATGAAGAAGGCGCAGCAGGCCGCCCTCGCGGGCCGGCCCTACGCCCAGCTCATGGCCGACATGCTCGCGGCGCTCGCCGGCCGCGTGGAGGAGGGCCTGCACCCGTTCCTGCTGAAGCGGGAGGTCAAGACCCGCGGCATTCTGCTCGTCACCACCGACAAGGGCCTGTGCGGGCCGCTCAACGCCAACCTCTTCAAGCTTGTCCTCGAGGTGAAGGGCCCGGCCAAGTTCGTCGCCATCGGCCGCAAGGGCGCGCAGTTCCTCGGCCGCGCGAAGAAGGACATGGTCGCCGAGTTCTCCATCCACGACCGCGTGCCGTTCGCCGACGTGAAGACGGTCGTCGAGTTCATGATGAAGATGTATCTCGAGGGGACGATCGACACCCTCGAGGTCATCTACCCGCGGTTCAAGAACACGCTCGTGCAGGAGCCGACGCTCCGCCCGCTGCTCCCGCTCTCGAATGTCGCCGACTTCGTCGCGCACCTCCGGGCCGAGTCCGGCGGCGGCCATCAGGTCGACAACCGCGACATGCTTTTCGAGCCGAACCCGCAGGCCGTGCTCGAGGCGCTGCTGCCGTTCTACGTCAACCGTTACATCTACCAGCTGATCCTCAGCGCCAAGGCCTCCGAGCACAGCTCGCGCATGGTCGCGATGAAGACCGCCAAGGACAACGCCACGAAGCTCATCGGCGACCTCACCCTCGAGTACAACAAGGCCCGCCAGGCCGCCATCACCCAGGAGATCCTCGAGATCGCCGCCGCCTCCTTCGCGTCGACCTGATTCTTCAACCGCTAATCTTCGCTAATCTCCGCTGATTCCTGACCACCGCCTATCTTAGTCGCCCATCAGCGCAGATCAGCGGTTCACCTCACACTCCTCCTCGCATGAGCAACCAAGGCAAAATCGTCCAAGTCATCGGCGCCGTCGTCGACGTGCAGTTCGCCGAGAACGCCGTCCCGCCCATTTACCAGGCCCTGACCGTCGACTTCAGCGTCGGCGGCAAGAAGGAGAAGCTCACGCTCGAGGTCCAGCAGCACCTCGGCGAGGGCCTCGTCCGCGCCATCGCCATGTCCTCGTCCGAGGGCCTCGTCCGCGGCATGCCCGCCGTCGACACCGGCGCGCCCATCTCCGTCCCGGTGGGCGAGGGCGTCCTCGGCCGCATCTTCAACGTCACCGGCGACCCGGTCGACGGCCGCGGCGCGGTCCCGCACCAGAAGCGCTACCCGATCCACCGCGACGCGCCCAAGCTGGTCGACCAGGACGTCAAGGCCACGATCCTCGAGACCGGCATCAAGGTCATCGACCTGATCGCCCCGTTCACCAAGGGCGGCAAGGTCGGCGCCTTCGGCGGCGCCGGCGTCGGCAAGACCGTCGTCATCATGGAGCTCATCAACAACATCGCGAAGGCGCACGGCGGCTACTCCGTGTTCGCCGGCGTCGGTGAGCGCTCCCGCGAGGGCAACGACCTCTACCACGAGATGTCCGAGTCCAAGGTCATCGTGCAGGACGACCTCGCGAAGTCCAAGGTCGCCCTGGTGTACGGCCAGATGAACGAGCCGCCGGGCGCCCGCATGCGCGTCGCGCTCTCGGCCCTCGCCATGGCCGAGTACTTCCGCGACGAGAAGAACCAGGACGTGCTGCTCTTCATCGACAACATCTTCCGGTTCTCCCAGGCCGGCTCCGAGGTGTCCGCGCTCCTCGGCCGCTCGCCCTCCGCCGTCGGCTACCAGCCGACCCTCGCCAACGAAATGGGCATCCTCCAGGAGCGCATCACGTCGACGAAGAAGGGCTCCATCACCTCCTTCCAGGCCGTCTACGTGCCCGCGGACGACCTCACCGACCCGGCGCCCGCGAACACCTTCGCCCACCTCGACTCCACGATCGTGCTCGAGCGCGCCATCGCCGAGCTCGGCATTTATCCGGCGGTCGACCCGCTCGCGTCGGTGTCGAAGGCCCTCCAGGCCGACATCGTCGGCGAGGAGCACTACGAGGTCGCCCGCGAGGTGCAGCGCGTCCTCCAGCGCTACAAGGATCTCCAGGACATCATCGCCATCCTCGGCCTCGACGAGCTGTCGCCCGAGGACAAGCAGACCGTCTACCGCGCGCGCAAGCTCCAGCGCTTCCTCTCGCAGCCCTTCCACGTGGCCGAGGTCTTCACCGGCTCGCCCGGCAAGTATGTCCCCGTCAAGGAAACGATCCGGGGCTTCAAGATGATCCTCGACGGCCAGCTCGACGACGTCGCCGAGACCGACTTCTACATGAAGGGCGGCATCGACGAGGTGCTGGCCGCGGCGGGGAAGAAATAATTCCAGGAGAAAGGAGTCAGAAGACAGGAGGCAGTTCCGACCACCGGACCCCGATGCCCGACCTGACCTCCTCACCCCTCACTCCTAACCCCTGATTCACCGTGCCCTTAACCCTCGAAATCGTCACCCCGGAAGCGAAGGTCTACGCCGATACGATCGACTCCGTCGTCATTCCGACGATCGAGGGCGAGATCGGCGTGCTCCCCGGCCACATCCCGCTCCTCACCCAGGTGGAGCATGGCGAGCTCCGCGTGGCCAAGGGCAGCGCGACGCAGCTCCTCGCGGTCAGCGGCGGCTTCGCCCAGATCGAAGGCGACAAAGTCCGCGTGCTCGCCGAGCACGCGATCACCGAGGAGAAAATTGACGAGAACGCCGTCGAGGCCGCGATGAAGCGGGCCGAGGAACAGATCCGCGAGGCGAAGCACCTGGACCCGCAGGAGCTGGAGCACCTGCAGGGGCTCGTCCGGTACGCCGGCGTGCAGCTGGCGGTGAAGCGCCGCCGGCGCTGAGCGAGCCGCCGTCCCTGACGAAGGCGCCTCAATGCGGTGGAACGCGCCGTCCCGGCGCGTTTTGCTTTACGGCGAGAGGCGTTCATCGGGATGGCAACCGGCTTCAGCCCAGCAACTAATAACTCACCCACCTCGGCCTCCATCGAGCTTGAAACTCAATCTCATCTAGCTAACCCTCGATGCCATGCCCGCCTCGCCGGCCGCATCCTCCCAAGTTCCCGTCTGCCAGCTTCCCGCCGGCTCGATCGGCCGTATCTGCCGCCTGACGGGCGACGAGGGCTTTTGCCAGCGCGTGCGCGAGATGGGCATCTCCGAGGCCACCCTGGTCACCAAGATTTCCGGCAGCAGCACGAGCCTCTGCCTCGTCAACGGCACGCGCATCGCGCTGAACCACCACTCGGCGATGCACATCCTGGTCGAGCGGCTGCCCGCCCAGGCCCGCTGAGGGCAGCGCGAGCATGGCGGACAGCAGCCGACCTCTGCGCGGCCCCCGCTGGATCGGGCCCCGCCTCCCGGCGCGTCCGCCCGCCCGCCTGCCGCGCCCGGCGCCGGCCTTCCGCGCGTGAAACTGCCTTCCCACATCTCGTTGCCCGCGCGCAAGCGGCCCGCGCCCGCCGACCGCCTGCCCGTGTACGCGATGGTGGGCAACCCGAACTGCGGGAAGACCACGCTGTTCAACGCGCTCACCGGTCTCCGCCAGAAGGTCGGCAACTACCCCGGTGTCACGGTCGAGAAGAAGATCGGCGCCGCCTGGTCGCAGCACGGCCGCCCGATCACGGTCATCGACCTCCCGGGCGCGTATTCGCTGGCCGCGCGCTCGCCCGACGAGGCCGTGCTGCGCGACGTGCTCCTCGGCCGCCGCCCCGACACGCCGCAGCCCGACCGCATCATCTGCGTCGTCGACGCCTCCAATCTCGAGCGCAACCTGTACCTCGTCCACCAGATCCTCGACCTCGGGCGGCCGGTCATCATCGCGCTCAACATGATGGACATGGCCGCCGTCGCCGGCATCCGCGTCGACACGGCCGAACTCGAGGGCGAGCTCGGCGTGCCGGTGATCCCGTGCGAGGCCGTCCATGGCCGGGGCATCGTCGAGCTCCGGCTCGCGATGAGCCGCCTCGACCTGCCGCTTGCGCGCCACCGCTGGGACGTTCCCCCCGCCGTCGCGCCCGCCGTGGCGGAGCTGCAGGCTTCGCTCGTCGACAACGACGGCCGGCCGCCGCTCGTCGCCCGCGCGGAGGCGCTGCTGCTCCTGACGGATTTCGACACCGTGCGGGTCGCGGGGTCCCGGCCGCTCAGCGCGCGCACGCACGAGATCCTCGCCGGCTGGCGCGGGCGCTGGACGGAGGCGAACGCGGACTGGGCGGCCGAGCTCATCCGGAGCCGCTACGACGCGATCGCGAAGCTCTGCGCCCCCGCGGTGCGCCGCCCGCGGGAAACGGGGCCGTCGTTCTCCGACCGCATCGACGCCATCCTCTGCCATTCGCTGTGGGGCTGGCTCGCGTTCGGCGTCCTGATGACGCTGACGCTGTTCTCCGTGTTCTGGCTCGCGGCCTTCCCGATGGACTGGATCGAGGGGCGCATCGGCGCGCTGGGCGAGCGGGTGCAGGGCGCCCTGGGGCCGGGCGATCTCCGCGACCTGCTCGTCGGCGGCGTGATCGGCGGCGTGGGCAACGTCGTCGTGTTCCTGCCGCAGATTCTCATTCTGTTCTTCTTCGTCGGAATGCTGGAAAGCACCGGCTACATGGCGCGCGCCGCGTTCATCATGGACCGGCTGATGAGCAAGGCCGGGCTCAGCGGCCGCTCCTTCATCCCGCTCCTGAGCTCCTACGCGTGCGCCATCCCCGGGATCATGGCCACCCGCACGATCGAGAACGCGCGCGACCGGCTGGTCACGATCCTCGTTGCGCCGCTGATGAGCTGCTCCGCGCGGATCCCCGTCTACACGGTGCTGATCGCCGCGCTGCTGCCCGACGAGGTCGCCTCCCCCTGGACGAAGGTTGGCCTGATGGTCCTGATGTACGCGCTCGGCACGGTCGGCGCGTTCGCCTTCGCCTGGCTGTTCAAGAAGACCCTGGTGCGGGGCGGCACGCCGCACATGATCATGGAATTGCCGCCGTACCAGCCGCCGCGGCTCAAGGAGATCCTCCGGCAGATGGTCGAGCGCGGCTGGCTGTTCCTGAAGAACGCCGGCACCATCATCCTCGGCATCTCGATCGTCCTCTGGTTCCTCACCACCTACCCGAAGCATCCGGATCCGGCGGCGACCGCGACCGAGCAGACCGCGCACAGCTTCGCCGGCCGGGCGGGGCGCCTCATCGAGCCGATGATCGAGCCGCTCGGGTTCGACTGGCGCGTCGGCATCGGGCTCATCAGCTCCTTCGCGGCCCGCGAAGTGTTCGTGGGCTCGATGGGCGTGATCTTCGGCGTCGAGGGGGCGGACGAGGACCCCGCGCCGCTCCGGCAGGCGCTGCGCGACGCCCGGTGGCCCGATGGCGCGCCGCTCTTCACCCCGCTCGTGTGCCTGACGCTGATGGTCTTCTACGTCTTCGCGATGCAGTGCATGAGCACCCTCGCGGTCGTGAAGCGTGAGACGAACTCCTGGAAATGGCCGCTGTTCCAGGTCGCCTACATGACCGGCACCGCGTGGCTGGTGTGCCTCGTCATCTACCAGGCGGGCCGGGCGCTGGGTTTCTGAGGCAGCCGCGAAGGAACACAGGGATCACAAAATTCCGGGAGAGCATGGGTGATCTTGGCTCTCTACGTTCCCTTGTGGCCGCCCAGGTGTCGCCTTTTTTCCAGGCCGTCATCGCCCTCGGCATCGTCGCTCTCGTGGCGGCCCTGCAGCCCGGCGTTGGGTTTCTGAGACAGCCACGAAGGAACACAGGGATAAGAAAATTCCGGGAGAACACTGGTGATTTTGTGCTCTTTGCGTTCCTTTGGTCCACCAGGTGTCGCCTTTTCTCCAGACTGTCATCGCCCTCGGCATCGTCGCTCTCGCGGCGATCCTGCTGCTTCGCTCTTTTCTGAGGAAACGGAAGCAGCCGGGCTGCGGCACCGACGCGTGTTCGTCCGTCACGCCGGAGATCCGCGACCTGAAATCGCGCCTGAAGTGAACCGCGCGGAGCGCCCGCCTCAGCCGTCCGGCGGGCGATGCCGCGCCGTTTGCCACCGGCCTCGTCGCGGCTAGGCTCCGGGCCATGCAAGCTGCGCAATTCGTCGAGGTCAAACAGCCCATCGTCGTCGGGGAGTTCGCCGACCCCGTCGCCGCGCCGGGGCAGGCCGTGGTGCGGCTGAAGGCTGCGTCGCTCAACCACCGCGACCTCTGGATCCAGCTGGGGCTGTACGCGAACATCCGCCTGCCGCTGATCCCCGGCTCCGATGGCGCGGGCGTGGTGGAAGCCGTCGGGTCGGACGCGGACAAGGCCTGGCTCGGCCGGGAGGTCATCATCAACCCGTCGCTCGACTGGGGGCCCGATCCGCGCGCGCAGGGCCCGTCGTACCGGATCCTGGGTCTGCCGGACCATGGCACGTTCGCGGAGAGGATCGCCGTGCCGGTGACGAATCTCGCGTCCAAGCCGGCGCACCTCTCGTGGAACCAGGCCGCCGCGCTGCCCCTGGCCGGTTTGACCGCCTGGCGCGCGCTCTTCGCGCGCGCGCAGCTCCGGGCCGGCGAGCGCGTGCTCATCACGGGGGTGGGAGGAGGCGCGGCGCTGTTCGCGCTCCAGTTCGCGGTCGCGGCCGGCGCCATGCCCTGGACGACGTCCAGCTCGCCCGCGAAGATCCTGCGCGCCAAGGCGCTCGGCGCCCTCGGCGGCGCGAACTACCGGGAGCCGGACTGGGCCGAAGGGCTGCTCAAGGCGGCGGGCGGGCATTTCGACGTGATCGTCGACAGCGCGGGCGGCGAGGGCTTCGGCAAGCTCGTGGAGCTGACCCGGCCCGGCGGCCGCCTGGTGTTCTTCGGGGCGACGGCGGGCAATCCCCCCGGCTTGGACGTCCGCAAGTGCTTCTTCCGGCAGATCAACCTGCTGGGCACGACCATGGGGTCCCCGGCGGACTTCGCCGGCATGACCGCGCTGGTTGCGGCCCGGGGCATCGTTCCGGTCGTCGACTCGGATTTCGCGCTCGCCGACGCCGAGAAGGCGCTTCGACACATGGAAGCGGGGGCGCAGTTCGGGAAGATCGTCCTGCAATGCGGATAAGCGCATCCGGGCCAAGGGAAGTCGTGGTCACGAGACCTTATTGGCCCGGATATCCCTTATGCGGGGGCGAGGAATCCGTTTTGGCCTTGGCGGTGTCGGTCTGGAGAAAAGGCGACACCTGAATCGCCACAGAGGAACGCAGAGAGCGCAAGATCACCCATGTTCTCCCGAATCTTGTGATCCCTGTGTTCCGTCGCGGCTGTTTCAGAAGCCCGGCGCCCGGCCTGCTGGATCGCCGCGAGAGCGACGATACGGGGGCGACGACGGCCTGGAGAAAAGGCGACACCTGAGTCGCCACAGAGGAACGCAGAGAGCGCAAGATCACCCATATTCTCCCGAATCTTGTGATCCCTGTGTTCCGTCGCGGCTGCTTCAGAAACCCAGCGCCCGACCCGCAGGATCGCTGCGAGAGCGACGATGGCGAGGCGCTGTCCCGACCGGGACACCTTTTGGTCCGGACCCGGCGCTCACGCCATCTTCACGCGCAGCCAGTTGAGAAAAACCTCCAGTCCGTGCGCGGCGGCTTCGCCGAAGACCCAGATGTAGACCACGGCGAGCGCGAACATCAGGTACCCGAGGAAGATGAAGAAGCCGTCGCGCTCGAGCAGGCCGCCGGCGATGAGAAGCACCGACCAGGCGGGGAGCCCGTTGGAGAAGGGGATCGGCAGCGGGAGGAACAGCACCGATGCGGACGCGACGAGCACGATCGCATGCAGCTGCCGCACGACGGGGCTTTCCGTCAGCACGAGCCAGCGCGGGTGCAGGAAGCTCTCGAGCCCGCGGATGATCCGGGCCGCTCCGTCGATCACCTTGGGAAAGAAACCCGCGGGAATCTCGACGCGCTGCATCTTCTTCGGCAGCCAGGGCCGCTGGCCGAGCGCGAGCCGCACCGAGATGAGGATGATCGCCAGGCCGAACGGCGTGGACAGCCCGGGCAGCGGCAGCGGCAGCAGGAAGGGCAGGGTGAGCAGGATCAGCAGCAGCATGTACGCGCGGCCGCGCAGGGCGATCAGGACGGCGCGGATCGTCACCGGATGCTCGGCGAACTCGCGGCGCAGGTCGGCCAGCTCTTCCGAGAGCTTCCTCGCCGGGCGGATCGGCGCGCGCCGGAGCAGCGTGATGCGGGGCGGCCGGGCCTTGGGGGTGCTGTCCTGGGGGTTCTCGGCCATCGGTGCGTCAGGTCCCGCGCTTGTTCCCATAGAGCTCAATGTGGAGCCTGGGTGCATATCGGAACCCGTGCGCCTTGCAAAGTTCCCCGAGCCAGCCCGCCCTGGCCCTCAGCCCCTCGACCGTCACTCCCTCCGGCATGAGCAGGACCTTCGCCCGCGGGATGTCGCGCCCGAGCTCGCGCAGCATGCGCTCGACCTCGTCGACGTCGGCCGGCGACCCGACCACGAACTTGAGCTGGAAGGGATAGCGATCGACCCAGGCGCGAACCACCTCGGGCTGCCAGCGCAGCGCCTCGTGCCTGCGGCGCCACGCCTCATCGAGCCGGGCGTCCGGCGCCGAGCTCGCGAGCTTCGGGCTCAGCGACGCGAGGTCGCAGGCGATCCCCTCGGGCGCGACGGTCGCCGCCGTCTCGATGGTGATGTGGTGGCCGCGCGCCCGGAGCGCCGCGGCGAGCTCGCGGATGCCTTTCGCGATCATCGGCTCGCCGCCCGTCAGCACGACGTGGCGCGCGGGGTGGCGGACGACCTCCGCGACGATGGCCTCCACCTCCTGGGGCGTGCCCTCGGGCGTCCACGAGGCGTACGGCGTGTCGCACCAGTTGCAGCGCAGGTTGCAGCCGCTGGCCCGGACGAACACGGAGGGCACGCCCGCCAGCTCGCCCTCGCCCTGGAGCGAATGAAATATCTCGGAAATCAGCACGGTGGCTGCGGGACAACGGTCACGTCAGGACCAGGAGCACGATTCCGGTCTTCGTGACCGGCCTTCTAGTCGCCCGCTCCTTTCGCGCGTTTTTGCGGCCCCGCCGGCAGGGGCCCGGTCGACTCGTAGGCCGTGGGGTCGGACACCCCCGCCTTTTGGAAAGCTTCCCGGCGCTCGACGCACGTGCCGCAGCGGCCGCAGTGCGCCGCCCCGCCCTTGTAGCAGGACCACGTGCGCGCGAAGTCCACCCCCAGCCGCGCGCCCTCCACCGCGATCTGGCCCTTGTCGAGCGCGATGAACGGGCGCAGCAGCTGGACGCCCGTGTAGGTGCCGAGTCGGATCGCGTCGGCCATGGCCCTCATGAAGTCGTCGCGGCAGTCGGGGTAGATCGCGTGGTCGCCGCTGTGCGCCGCGATCACCAGGCCCTCGGCGCCGGCGCTTTCCGCGAAGCCGGCCGCGACCGAGAGCATCACGCCGTTCCGGAACGGGACGACGGTCTGCTGCATGTTCTCGTCCGCGTAATGCCCCTCCGGGATGTCGCCGCCGGACTTCAGCAGCGCCGACGTGTAGAACCGGCCGATGAAATCCAGCGCGATGACCTGGTGCGGCAGGCCGAGCCGCGCGGCCTGCTCCGCCGCGCACGGGATCTCCCGGTGGTTGTGCTTGGCGCCGTAGTCGAAGCTCAGCACCGCCCGCACGTCGTGGCGCCACCGCGCCCAGTGGAGCGCGGTCACGGAATCCATTCCGCCGGAGCAGAGCACGACGACCTTCATGCGGAGCCGCACAAAAGGCGTAAAAGGCCCGGAAGTAAAGGCGGGCCCCCGAGGCCGGGCTTCCCCACTGTGCCAATTCGGTGTCGCCCCCTTGCCTTCGACGGGGCTTCCCTGCTTTCCGGCTGCAACCCGCCGCCCGATCCCGCAATCTATTCCCTGCCCAACTTCCCCCCATGCCCCCGCTCGTCATCGCGCACCGCGGAGCCTCCGCCGAACGCCCCGAGAACACGCTCGCCGCCTTCCGGCGCGCGCTGGCCCTCGGGGCGGACGGCATCGAACTGGACGTCCATGTCACGCGCGACGGCGTGCCGGTGGTCTTCCACGACGACACATTGCGGCGGCTGACCGGCCGGCCCGGCCGCCTGGCCGACCGCACCTGGGCCCAGCTGGCGGGCCTCCGGATCCTCGGCTCCGATGAGGGCATCCCGCGGCTGCGCGACGTGCTGCGCGTCACGCGCCGGCGCGCCATCGTCCAGATCGAGCTGAAGGCCGGCTGCCGCGTGGCCCCGGTGGTCCGCGCGATCCGCGCGGCGGGCGCGTCCGGCTGGGTTATCCTGGCCTCGTTTTCCGCCCCGCTGGTCCGCGAGGCGGCCCTCCTCGCGCCGGGCGTGCCGCGGATGCTGATCTCCGAAGGCCGCGGCGCGCCCCGCGCGCTGGCCCGGCAGCTCGCCGCCCTCGGGGCCGCGGGGATTTCGGTGGGCCACCGGGCGATTCGCGACCGCGCCTGGGTCCGGCATTTCCACGCGCGGGGATTCGCGGTTTGGACCTGGACGGTCAACGACCGCGCGGCCGCCCGGCGGCTCGCCCGGTGGGGGGTCGACGCCCTGCTGGGAGACAATCCGGCCTTGCTGCATCCCGCGTGATGGATTTTCGTGGAGACTCCCACCCGTCCGTAGGCGGACGCCTCGTTGATGATCCTAGTCCACGATCCCCTTTGCGCTGAATACGGTTCCCACATGCGCCCGGAGCAGCCGGCCCGCGTGCTGAGGAGCGCCGCCCATCTTCGCGCCGCCCATCCGGACTGGGAGTGGCGCCGGCCCGCCGGTCCGGTGGACGACGGCCCCCTCCTCGCCGCCCACACGCCGGCCCTCCTGGAGCGCATCGCGCGCGGACCCGACATCGATGCCGACACCCCGCACTTCCCCGGCATCGCCGAGCACGCGCGGCGGGCCGTGACGGCCGCGCTCGACGCCGCGGCGCTCGCCCGCGCCGGCTCGCGCGCGTTCGTCCTCATGCGCCCCCCGGGCCACCACGCCACGCGCAACCAGGCGATGGGCTTCTGCTACCTCAACCAGGTCGCGGTCGCCGCCCTCGCGACGGCCGCCGGCGGCGCGCGGGTGGCGGTGTGGGACTTCGACGCCCACCACGGCAACGGCACCGAGGACATCCTCGAGGGCCGCGCCGGCACGTTCTTCGCCTCGGTGCACCAGTTCCCCGGGTATCCCGGCACCGGCACGCGCTCCTCGGCGAACTGCCGGAATTTTCCCGTCGCCCCGCACACCCCGCGCGCCGAGCACATGGCCGCGCTCGCGCGGTCGTGGGAGGCGGTCCGCACGTTCGGGCCGGACGTGGTCCTCGTCTCCGCGGGCTTCGATGCCTACGCGCACGACCCGATCACCGAGATGACGCTCGAGACCGGCGATTTCGCCCAGCTCGGCCGCTGGCTGCGCGAATCCGGCCTCGCGGCCGCCGCCGTGCTCGAAGGCGGCTACAGTCCCGACCTGCCGCAGCTGATCGACGCCTTCCTGTCCGCCTGGGAGGCCGCCTGAGACCTTTTTCGTCCGCTTGAACACCACGCCCGCCTACCAACTCGTCACCACGCCCGACCAGCTCGGTCCGGTCCTCGCGGCGCTCGACCGCGTGCCCGAGATCGCGATCGATACCGAGGCCGACAACCTCTTCCACTACCGCACGCGCCTCTGCCTGCTGCAGCTGAAGCTCGGGGAGCAGATCTACCTGCTCGATCTCCTCGCCGGGTTCCCCCTCGCCGAGCTGTGGGCCCGGCTCGCCGCGAAGCCGCTCATCATGCACGGCAGCGACTACGACCTGCGCCTGCTGCGCGAGCTCTGCGACTTCCGCCCGCACAGCCTGTTCGACACGATGTTCGCCGCCCAGCTGCTGAACATCCCGCGTTTCGGCCTGGCCGCGCTCCTCGAGCAGTTCTTCGGCGTGAAGCTGGACAAGGACCACCAGAAGGCGAACTGGTCGCAACGCCCGCTCGGCCGCGACCTCCTCGACTACGCCGCGCTCGACGTCCACCACCTCCCCGCCCTCCGGGACCACCTGCGCGCCGAGCTCGTCCGCCTGGGCCGGCTCGAGTGGCTCGAGCAAAAATGCCGCTGGCAGATCGAGGTCGCGCGCGAGGGGTTCGCGGGCGCCGACGAGCATTCGTGGCGCATCGGCGGCTCGGAGAAGCTCTCCGGCCGCGGCCTGGCCGTGCTGCATTCCGTCTGGCATTGGCGCGAGGCGTGGGCCGAGCAGCTCGACACGCCGCCGTTCAAGGTCACCGGCAACGAGCTCCTCATGCGCATCGCCCTGCGCGCCGACCAGGGCGTGCCGGCGGAGGAGGTCCTCAACATCCACCTTGGCAAGCGTCACAACCGCCTGTTCCCGAGCCTGGCCGACGCGGTCCACGGCGGCTACGCCTCCGACCCGCGCCAGCTGCCGCGGCGCGAACGCCGCCGCGACTTCTCGCCGCTGACGCCCGACGAGCTCGCCCGGCAGGACCGGATCAAGGCGGACCGCGACCGCGTCGCCGCCGCGCTCGATCTCGACCCGACGCTCCTGGCCACGCGCTCCCAGCTCGTGCAGGTCGCCCGCGACCCGGCGTCGATCGACGCCGTCCTGCTCCCCTGGCAGGCGAAGCTGCTGAAGGCGGAGCCGGCCTGGCGGGAAGCCCACGGGGCCAAGCGGAACGCCTAGCGCGCCCCGCTCGAGACCGCCCCCGCCCGGCCGAGCGCCCCGTCCTCCGCGCCCCCGCGGTCCCCATGTCCTCCGCCAACATCGCCCGCCACCTGCCGCTGATGGCCGCCAGCGCGCCCGACCGGCCGGCGGTCAAGGTCCCGCGCGGGCGCACCGGCGCCGGGATCGATTACCTCACGCTCTCGTTCGCCGAACTCGACGCCGAGGTCGACGCCTGGATGGGCCGCTTCGCGGCCGCGAGCCTCAGTAGCGGCGACCGGGCGCTGGTGATGGTCCGGCAGGGCCTGCCCCTGATCGCGTCCGTTTTCGCGCTCTTCAAGTACGGCGCCGTGCCGGTGATCATCGATCCCGGGATGGGGCTGAAGAGCTTCCTGGCCTGTGTCGCGCGGACGCGGCCCAAGGCCCTGGTCGGCATCCCGCTCGCGCAGCTGGTGAGCCGCTTCGCCTGGCGCTCGTTCCGGAGCGTCGACACCCGCATCTGGGTGTCGGGTTCGCCCACCGCCCGGCTGCTCGCGCCCGGCGCGCGCTACGCCGGGGACCGCATCCCGCTGCACGCCAGCGCCCCGCGCGACCTCGCCGCCGTCCTCTTCACCAGCGGATCCACCGGCGCGCCCAAGGGCGTGTGCTACGACCACGGGATGTTCGACGCGCAGGTGCGGCTCGTCCGCTCCGCCTACGCGATCCGGCCCGGCGAGATCGACCTCCCGATGCTGCCCATTTTCGCGCTCTTCAACCCGGCGCTCGGGATGACGACGATCGTGCCGGAGCTCGACCCCTCGCGCCCGGCGGCCGTCGACCCCGCCCGGATCGTCGACGCCATCCGGCAGGAAGGGGTCACGAACTCGTTCGGCTCGCCGACGCTCTGGCGCAAGATCGCCGCGCATTGCCGCGCCCGCCAGCTCACGCTGCCGAGCCTGCGCCGCGTGCTCATGGCGGGCGCGCCCGTACCGGTGCAGCTTTTCGAGGACGTCCAGGCCATCCTGCCCAACGGAACCGCGCACAGCCCGTACGGGGCGACCGAGGCCCTGCCCGTCGCCTCGGTCTCCGCGGACGAGGTGCTCGGCAAGCTGGTCCCGGCCGGGAACGCCGCGCCGGGCGCGCTCCTGCCGGCGGTCGCGACCGCCGCCGGCGCCGGCACCCTCGTCGGCCGCCCGGTGCCGGAGGTCCAGATCCGGATCATCCCGATCACCGACGGGCCGGTCGAATCGCTCGAAACCACCCGGCCGCTGCCGGCCGGGGAGATCGGCGAGATCGTCGTCTGCGGCCCGGCGGTCACGCGCGAATACGCGGACCTGCCCGACGCCACGCGGCTCGCGAAGATCGTCGATCCCCTGCAGGCCGACCGCCCCGCCTCGCCCGACTGCCCGCCCGGCGTCTGGCATCGCATGGGCGACGTCGGGTACCTCGACGCGCACGGCCGGCTCTGGTTCTGCGGCCGCAAGGCCGAGCGGGTGGAGACGGACGAGGGGCCGCTCTTCACCGAGCAGGTGGAGCCGATCTTCAACGCGCACCGCGACGTGCGCCGCTCCGCGCTGGTCGGCCTCGGCGAGCCCGGGCGCCAGCGTCCGGCCATCATCGTGGAGCCGCGCGGCCCCGCGGCCGTGGCCACGCCTTCGCTTCGCCGCAAGCTGGTGCGCGAGCTGCGCGTCCTGGCCGCGGCGCACGCCCACACGGAGCAGATCCGCCTCATGTACCTGCACCCGGCGTTCCCGGTCGACGTCCGGCACAACGCCAAGATCCACCGCCTCGCGCTCGCGCGGTGGGCGGCGGCCCGCGCCGGCTACGAGCTGGATCGCCGGGAGGTCCCCCGGGAAGTGCTGCGCCAATGACGCCGTGCTTCGTCACCGGCGCTTCCGGCTTCATCGGCGGCCGGCTGGTCGAGCGGCTGCGGGCCTCCGGCCGCCCGGTGCGCGCGCTGGCGCGCCGGCCGCTGCCCGCGCTCGAGCGGATGGGCGCGGAGATCGTCCTCGGCGACCTCCACGACCCGGCCGCGCTGGCGCGGGGGTGCGCGGGCGCGGGCACCGTTTTCCATGTCGCCGGCCGGGTGGGGGTCTGGGGTCCGCCGCGCGATTTCCTCCGCGTCAACGTCGACGGCACCCGCGCGGTGCTCGCCGCGGCGCGGGCGGCGGGCGTGCCGCGGTTCGTCTACACCAGCTCGCCGAGCGTGGTCTACAGCGGCGGCGACCTCGCGGGGGTCGACGAGGCCGCCCCGCTTTGCCGGGCCGCCCCCTGCGCCTACCCGACGAGCAAGGCCGCCGCGGAGGCCCTCGTGCTCGCCGCGAACGCGCCCGGCTTCGCCACGACCGCGCTCCGACCGCACCTGGTCTGGGGCCCGGGCGACCGCAATGTCGTCCCGCGGGTCCTCGCGCTGGCGGCGAAGGGCCGGCTCCGGATCGTCGGCACCGGCGCGAACCGCGTCGACCTCACGCACATCGACAACGTGGTCGACGCGCACCTGCTGGCCGAGCGGGCGCTCGGCGGGGGCCGGCCGCCGGACGACCCCGGCCCGGCGGCCGGGCGCGCCTACTTCATCACCAACGGCGAGCCGGTCCTGCTCTGGGACTGGATCAACGCGCTCCTGCGGGCGCTCGGCCGGCCGCCGGTGACGCGCCGGGTGTCCTTGCGCGCCGCGTACCTCGTGGGCGGCGCCCTCGAGCTCGGCTGGCGCGTGCTTCCGCTGGCGGGGGAGCCGCCGATGACGCGGTTCGTCGCGAAGGAGCTCGCGACCGATCACTGGTTCCGGATCGATGCCGCCCGCCGCGATCTCGGGTACGCGCCCCGCGTGTCGATGGCCGAAGGCACCGCGCAGCTGGTGGCGGAGCTGCGCAGCTCCTGACGGGTCCTTCCGGCCTTGCGCGGAAGCGTAGCAATCCCGGCCCTTCCGGGCCGGGCCACGCATCGCCTGAATGCGGAATCCCTGACCGCGCCCTTCTGGCCCTGCGCGGAAGCGCAGGGGGTGCGCCGCCGTTGCCTCAACGATTTAACCAACGCATGCCTCGCTGCCCGCCCCCCAGGTCTCAAATTTCACCTCTCAAGTCTGCGTTTTCCTCCCCATGCCCCGTTCCCGCCTGCTTCTCGTCCTCGGATACATCCTGGCTCTCGGCGCCGACGCGCTCCGCGCCGATCGCGAGGTCATCAATTTCAACCCCGACTGGCGGTTCCTGAAAGACGACCCGGCGGGCGCCGAGGCCACGGGCTTCGACGACTCCGCGTGGACCCTCGTTTCGGCACCGCACACGTACAACGACGTCGACACCTTCGACAACTGGTCGCTCCCCGGCCACCGCGGCGAACAGGAGCAGTGGAGCGGCCGCACGTGGTACCGCAAGGCGTTCTCCGCCCCTCCGGCCTGGCGCGGCCGCCGGGTGTTCGTCGAGTTCGAGGCCGTCCGGCAGGTCGCCGAGGTCTTTCTCAACGGGCACCGCCTCGGCGTCGCCAGGAGCGGGTTCGCACCCTTCGGGTTCGACCTGACCCCGCACCTGCGGTTCGACGGCGCCAATGTGCTCGCGGTGCGGGTCGACAACCGGTTCCAGAAGGACCCGCTCCCGCCCGAGCTCCAGCCGCAGGCCGCGACGACCGCGGCCACCCACCCGAACCTCGCGCAGCTTTCGCGCCAGCTGATGGAGCAGATCCCCGACGCGCTCGAGGACCTGCAGGCCGACCAGATCCCTTGGAACAACCCGCACTGGCACCCCGCGCACGGCGGGCTCTACCGCAACGTGCGGCTGGTGGTGACCGACCCCCTGCACATCACCCTCCCGCTCTACAGCTTTCTCCAGACGGAGGGCCCGTACGCCTACGCCACGGATGTATCCGCCGAGCGGGCGACGGTTCACGTCGAGGTGCCGGTCGGCAACGCACGGGCGAAAGCGGCGCGGGTGTCGGCCCGGGTCGAGCTTTTCGATGCCGACGGAAAGGCGGTCCTCGGGGCGGACACGGGCGGGGAGGTCCCCGCCGGCGGACGCGCGAAGCTCGCGCCTTGCCAGGTCGTCATACCGCGGCCGCGGCTCTGGGAGCCCGGCTACCCGCACGTCTATCGCGTGAAGATCACGCTGCTCGACGGCGGCCGGCCGGTCGACGCGACGGAGATCCCGCTGGGCATCCGGCAGGTCCGCTGGGACGCCGGCACCGGGCTCTGGATCAACGGCGCGCACTACAAGCTCCACGGCTGGGGCCAAAAATCCACCAACGAGTGGCCGGGGCTCGGCGCCGCCCAGCCGGACTGGCTCCAGGCCCACACGCTGCGACTCATGCAGGAGGCCGGCGGCAATTTTGTCCGCTGGGGACACGTGCCGGCCAGCCCGGCGCAGGTCGCGGCCGCCGACCGGCTCGGCCTCGTGACGCTGCAGCCGGGCGGCGACGGCGAGCACGACACCAGGGGCGGGGCCTGGGCGCTGCGGTCCGCGACTTTCCGGGACATCATCGTCTATTTCCGCAACCACCCCTCGATCCTCATCTGGGAGGGCGGCAACCAGAAGGTGTCGCGCGAGCACGCCGCGGAGCTGCGCGGGCACATGGACACGTACGACCCGCACGGCCAGCGCGCGTACGCGCACCGGCGGGCCGACGCGATCACGGCCGAGTTCATGCACGTGGGGATCGGCACGGAGGGCGGGCGCGAGATCGCCAGCCTCCCCGTCGTCGAGGGCGAGTACAACCGCGAGGAATCGCCGCGCCGCGTGTGGGACGACGCCTCGCCGCCGAACTTCGGCTACCCCGAGGCGCGCGGGCAGACCTACCAGCTCACATCCGAGCAGTTCGCGGTGAACCAGGTGAAGCATTACGTGAACAAGCTCGGGGCGGACAACCATGCGGGCGGGGCGAACTGGATCTTCACCGACAGCACCTCCGGCGGCCGCGTCGGCGTCGAGGTGGCCCGCACCAGCGGCGAGGTCGACGGGGTGCGGCTGCCGAAGGAGGCGTATTACGTCACCCAAGTGATGTTCACCTACGAGCCGCGCGCGCATCTGGTCGGCCACTGGACCTATCCGGCGGGAACGAAGAAGACGGTGTACGCCGTCGCCAACACCGGCGGCGCGGCCGAGCTGTTCGTCAACGGGCGCCCCGTCGGCCGCGCGCAGCCCGAGAACCGCTTCCTGTACGCCTTTCCCGACGTCGCGTTCGAGCCGGGCGAAATCAAGGTCGTCGCCCGCGACCCGTCCGGGAAGGACGCCGCCACCGCCATCAAGCACACCGCCGGGCCCGCCACCGCGCTGAAGCTCACGCCGATCACCGGTCCGGACGGGTTCCGCGCCGACGGCGCCGACGTCGCGCTGTTCGACGTCGAGGCCGTCGACGCGCAGGGCCGCCGTGCGCCGACCTTCCAGCAGCGCGTCCGGTTCGAGCTGGCCGGGCCGGCCGTCTGGCGCGGCGGCTACAACAGCGGCCGCATCGATTCCATCAACCACGCGGACCTCGACCTCGAGGCCGGCCTCGCGCGCGTGGCGATCCGAAGCACGCGCCAGCCCGGGCGCGTGAGCCTCACCGTCCGCGGGGCGCATCTGCGGCCGGCCACCGCGGCGATCGAGGCCCGGCCTTTTGCCGGCGAAATGCCGGCCTGGCCGGCGTTCGCGCTCCCCGGCGCGCCGAACCGGCAGCCGGCCCATCTCGCGCCGAAGGCCGAGGGTGCGGTCGCCCCGCCGCCCGGCCAGGTCGGGCGGTACACCAAGTCGTTCAACTACTCCGGCCCGGGCGCCTACATCGCGCACGTCGAGACCGGCGCCCAGAACGGCCGCAACGCCTACGTGGACGCCGATTCGCCGTTCCGCGACCTGCCCGCGGCGCTGCTGGGGGCGGACTGGACGCAGCTCGTGAACCGCGACGCGCTTTATCACGCCGTCGACCTGATGGAGATGACCGTGACGGCCGGAACGAGCGTTTTCGTCGCGCACGACGACCGCCTGCCGCGCCCGCCCTGGCTCGAACGGCAGAAGTTCGCCGCGACCGGCGAGTCCCTCACCGTGCTCGGAAGGAAACTCACGCTCTTCCGCCGCGACTTTCCCGCCGAAGCCGGCATCACCTTCGGACCGAACACGGAGGACATGTCGGCCAAGGAAGGCGCGATGTACCTCGTGTTCGTACAGGGGCCGGCGGTGAAATAGGCCGATGGTTCTCCGTCCGCGCCGGCCGGACACGGCGGGGATTGCGATCGGGGCCGGGATGCCGATAACGAGGGCTGTCCCATGCGCTCCCTGGCCCCGACGCTGCTCGCCTTTTCCCTGCTCTCCGGCTCGTCGCTCCCCGCCGCCGGCGAGGCCCGCACCATCGCCGGGACCGGGCGGAAGGGATTCGCGGGCGACGGCGGCCCGGCGGCCGCGGCGCAGATCAACGAGCCCAACGGCGTCATCAAGGCGGCGGATGGCTCGATCTACTTTTGCGACACGGGCAACCAGCGCATCCGGCGGATCCGGAACGGGGCGATCGAGACCATCGCCGGCCGCGGCGAGGCCGGATGGAGCGGGGATGGCGGTCCGGCGCTCGCGGCGAAGCTCAATTTTCCCTACGAGGTCCGGCTCGATGCGTCCGGCAATGTGTTTTGGGTGGAGCGGAACGCGAACGTCGTCCGCCGGCTAGACGCGCACAGCGGGATCGTGACGACCGTCGCCGGCAACGGCACCCGCGGGTTCTCGGGCGACGGAGGGCCGGCCACGGCCGCGCAGATGAGCGACGTGCACAGCATCGCGTTCGACGCAAAGGGAGACCTCTACATCGGCGACGTCCGCAACAACCGCATCCGCAAGGTGGCGATGGCGACAGGCGTCATCACGACTTACGCGGGGACCGGCCGGACGGGCTTGCCCGTCGACGGCGCCGGCGTTGCCGACGCGCCGATCCACGGGCCGCGCGCCCTCGACATCGATCGCGCGGGCAACCTCTGGGTGGCGCTGCGGGAGGGGAACGCCGTGCTGCGCATCGACCTCGCGGATGGCACGGTGCATCACGTGGCGGGCACGGGCGCCAAGGGGAGTGCGGGCGACGGCGGCCCGGCGAAGGACTGCACTTTCGACGGTCCCAAGGGCATCGCGGTCGGAACCGACGGCCGGGTTTACGTCGTCGACACCGAGAACCAGGTGATTCGCCGGATCGACCCGCATCGGGGGACGATCGAGCGTTTTGCCGGCAGCGGCGCCCGGGGCGATGGGCCCGACGGCGATCCGTTGGCCTGCGCGCTCAATCGACCGCATGGTATCTTCGTCGATCGCGACGGGACCGTGCTCATCGGGGATTCGGAGAACCACCGGATCCGCGAGATTGGCGGTCGGGCGGCGCTGGCCGGCCATCGGAATGCGCACGAGGCGGCGCGTTAGGGATAACGCGCCCTACCTCGGGCGTCGGGCGTCTTGGGTAGGGCGGCTTATCCTTAAGCCGCCGCTTTGTCACCCGTTCCGCTGGCGCACGGCCTCGAACAGCGTGATGATCGTCGCCATCGCGACGTTCAGCGAATCGGCCTGGCCGGCCATAGGAATGCGCACGAGCGCGTTGGCCTCCTGCAGCCAGAACTGGCTCAACCCGTACTGCTCACTGCCCATCACGATCGCCAGCGGTCCGGTCAGGTCGGTCTTCGTGTAGAGATGCGGCGTGTCGGGCGTCGTCGCGACGACCCGGATGCCCTTTTCCTTCAGCCAGGCGTGGACGTCGGCCGACTCCGCGACGGCGAGCGGCACCGAGAAGAGGACGCCGGTGGACGAGCGGACGACGTTTGGGTTGAACACGTCCGTCACGGGGTCGCACACGATCACCGCGTCGACGCCCGCGGCGTCGGCGCTGCGCAGGATGGTCCCGAGATTGCCGGGCTTTTCGATCGATTCCACGACGAGCACGAACGGGCGGGGCGAGAGCGCGAGGTCGCGCAGGCCCTTCCGCCACTGCGGGGCGACGGCCAGGAGCCCGTCGGGGCGGTCCCGGTACGAGACCTTCGCGAACGCCTCCTTCGAGAGCTCGAACAGCTGCGCCCCGCCCGCTTTCGCCTGCTCGAGGAGCGCCGGCTCGTTCTCCCCGAGGAACCAGTCGGGGCAGAAATACAGCTCCTTCATCCGCACGGCCTTCTCCAGCGCCCGGCGCACCTCGCGGTAGCCCTCGATGAGGAAGAGCCCGGCCTCGTCCCGGTCCCGGCGCTCGCGGAGGCGCACGAGCGTCTTCACGCGGGGATTCTGCAGGCTGGTGATCTTTTCGACGCCGGTCACGGCTGCCACGGAATACGGCGGCCGCGGTCCCAGCAATTGCCTTTTGCCGGCTCATCTGTGTGTTCCGGGGAGTCCGTGGGCAAAAAGAAGAAATTCAACGATCACCCGTTCCCGTATCATCACGAGCTGGAGCTCGAGATCACCACGCTCACGAACCTCGGCGTCGGCCTGGCGCGGGTCGCGCTCGGTGTGCCGAGCGCGGAACGCGGAGCGCGGAACGCACGGGATGCAGATGTGCCGGGTGGCCCTGCGCGGAAGCGCAGGGACGACCCGACGCAGTCGCCGCCGTCCCGCGGATGGGTCGTGATGGTGCCCTTCACGCTGCCCGGCGAGAAGGTCCGGGCGCGGGTGTACCGGAACCACAAGAATTACTCCGAGGCGGACCTCCTCGAGGTCGTCGCGCCGTCGCCGCACCGGGTGTCGCCGCCCTGTCCGGTCTTCGGCCGGTGCGGCGGCTGCCAGTACCAGCACCTCGCCTACGCCGAGCAGCTCCAGTGGAAGCGCCGGCATGTCGAGGAGCTGCTGCGCCACCTGGCGGGGATCGAGTTTCCCGTCGCGCCGACCGTGCCGTCGCCGCGCGAGTACGGCTACCGGTCGAAGATCACGCCTCATTTCCAGGCCGGAGCCCGGAGCGCGGAAGCCGGCACCCCCGTGCCGATCGGCTTCCTCCGGCACGGATCCCGGTTCGATCTCGTCGACGTGCCGCAGTGCCCGATCGCGACGCCCGAGATCAACGCGAAGCTCACGGAGGTCCGCGCCGCCACCCGCCGGCGGCTGGAGGCCGGCGAATACGACCGCGGCGCGACGCTCCTCCTTCGCCACGCGCAGGAGGGCGTGATCACCGACTACGACGCCGTGATCCACGAGGTGATCGACGCCGACAGTCCCGTCACCGACCCGCGCGCCCGCGCGCCGCTCGGCCTTGAGCCGGGATCCCCCGACCGCGAGCCGGCGGGCGCCCGGCCGGCGCCCCTGCGCCTGCATTTTCTCGCCCGGGATTTCTTCCAGAACAATGCGTTCATCCTGCCCGCCTTCACGGCCTACGTCCGCGCGCAGGCGGCCGCGACGGGCGCGCGCTTCCTCGTCGACGCCTATTGCGGGAGCGGGCTCTTCGCGCTCAGCTGCGCGCCCGCGTTCGAGCGCGTGGCCGGGGTCGAGATCTCGGAGAGCTCCGTGCGGTTCGCGACGGAGAACGCCGCCGCCAACGGCATCGCGAACGCCTCCTTTCAGGCGGGCGATGCGGCGCAGATCTTCGCGGGCCTGGCGTTTCCGCCGGGCGAGACGGTGGTCGTGATCGATCCGCCGCGCCGGGGCTGCGACGCCTCCTTCCTGCACCAGCTTTTCGCCTTCGGGCCGCGCGCGGTCGTGTACGTGTCGTGCGACCCCGCCACGCAGATGCGCGACCTCGGGGGCTTCCTGGCGGCCGGCTACGCGCTTCGGGCGGTGCAGCCCTTCGACTTGTTCCCCCAGACCCGGCACCTGGAGTGCGTGATCACGCTGGCCCGGGAGCACTAGGCGCCGGGGACGGTGCGCTCCGCCAAGACGACGCGGCCCGGCCGGCGGTGGCGCGCACGCTCTTTCACGCATTTTTGGCCGCGCCGGGCCTTGCCTCGGCTTCCTCCATCGGCAGCCTTTTCCGTCATGTCCCGTCGCGTCTCCTCGCTGCTGATTGCGCTGCTGGCGCTCGCGACCACGGCCCTGGCCTCGTCCCGGCCGACGTCGGTGGCGAGCCTGCTGCAGTCGGAGGAGAACATCGCCTTCCTGACCGCGCCCGAGCGGGTCGAGGCCTTCATCCTGACCGCGAAGGAGCCGCTTTTCCGCAAGAAGTCGGGCAAGCGCCGCTACGTCGAGAGCGACGGGCGCGCCCTCGCGGCGCCGGCCGCGGAACGCCTGCGGCTGCGCCTGGCGCGCGACGACAACTACCGCTGGCACACGGAGACGGCCGGCGAGCCCTCCTGGAACGTGCGCGTGAAGTTTTTCCGCGGGGACCAGTTCCTGTCGGCGGATTTCTCCTTCGAAAGCGGGCTCGTGCTCTTCGCCCGCGACGGCCTGCCGTTCTCGGCCGAGGATTACGTCGATCCGGACGACGAGTTCTTCGCGCTGCTCCGCGCGGCGTTCCCCAAGGAAAAAAGCCTGCGGGCGGTCGCCGCGGCGCTGGAAGCGCGGCAGAAGGAGCGCGCCGCGCGCAACGCGGCGTTCGAGAAGGCGGCGGGCGGGTGAGGCGAGCCGGAAGGACCGGATCGGTCCCGCCCCTTCCGGGGCGGGCCACCAGATCCGGACCCTGAAATCGCCTTACTTCGCCTCCTCGCCGAATCGCGGCTCGCTGAGGGTCGGCTGGCCGCCGAGGTAACGCGCGAGCCAGCTCTGGAACTCCCAGTTCCAGTGGATCGAATTCTGCGGGGTGAGGATCCAGTGGTTCTCGTCGGGATAGACGACCAGCCGCGCGGGCAGGCCCATGGCGCGGTAGATCCCGTAGAGCGCGGTGCCGTTCACATACGGGACGCGATAGTCCTTCTCGCCGTGGACGATCAGCATGGGCGTCTTGAAGTTCTTCGCGTACGTCGTCGGATTGTTGCGCTGCATGCCTTCGAGGTTCTCCCAGGGGTTGCCGCCGAGGACCTTGCTGAAGCCGAAGCTCGTCACGTCGGCCCCGTACTGGGTGATCAAGTCGTTCACGCCGGCGTGGTTGATCAGGCAGGCGAAGCGGTCCGTGTGGCCCGCGACCCAGGCGGCCATGTAGCCGCCGTAGCTGCCGCCGGCCGCCGCCAGGCGCTTCGAGTCGATGTTGCCAAGGCGGGCGATGAGGTGGTCGGTGGACTTCAGGATGTCCTCGAGCGGCTTGTCGCCCCACTGGCCGATGATGCTCTGGCAGAATTTCTCGCCGAAGCCGGTCGAACCGTGGCGGTTCACCCACGTGACGACGTACCCCGGCGCCGCCATGACGTGCGCGTTCCAGCGGTAGCTCCAGGCGTCGGCCACCATCGTGTGCGGCCCGCCGTGCATCAGCTGCAGCAGCGGGTACTGCTTCGCCTTGTCGTAGCCCGGCGGGAAGAAGAGGTGGCCGTGCACCTTGGCGCCGGCGGCGCCCTCGAACCAGTATTCCTCCTGCTTCCCGAAATCCAGCTGCGCGAGGAGCTCGGCGTTGAACTTCGTGAGCTGGCGCGCCGTGCCGGCCGCCGGGTCGAGCACGAACAGCTCGTCGGGCCGCGTCGCCGTGTTGTTCAGGAAGACAATGGTGCCGCCGGCGGCCTGGATGGCGCTCGAGGCGCCGCCGCGGAACACCGACGTGGCGCCGCTGCCGTCGTAGTTCACCCGGAAGACGGCGACCGTCCCCTTGTCCTCGACCGCCGCCCAGAGCGTCGCGCCGTCGGGGGAGAACTCGCCGCCGCCGATCGAGTAGTCGAGGTGGTCGGTGACGGGCGTGTTCTTGCCCGTCGCGAGGTCGTGGCGCCACAGCTTCTCGAACTCCCCGTGGTAGTACGGGGTCTCCTGTCGCGCGAAGACCAGGGAGCGGCCGTCCGGCGCGAAGGTCGCGCCGTTGTCGTCGCCCGGGTTCTCGGGCGTGAGATTCTTGAGCGCGCCCGAGCCGTCGGTGGGGACGAGGTAGATGTCGTTGTTCAGGTGGCCCTCGTACGGGCGGGGCGTGGAGTTGATCGTCACCACGGCGTGCCGGCCGTCGGGCGAGAGGTCGAACGTCGCGTCGCCCGCGACGGTGAACAGCTGCGTCACGCCCGGCGTGAGGTCGATGGCCTTCTTCGTGTCGAGGCTGACCTTCACCAGCCGCTGGGCGAGGTTGTCGGTCAGCCACTGGTCCCAGAAGCGGAAGGCGCGGTCCTCCGAGACCTTGGCCGAGATCTTCGCGTCCTTGCGCCGCTTGATCTCCTTCTTCATCGCGGCCAGGTCGTCGCCGCCGAGCTTGCCGGCCAGCTCCGGGATCACGCGCGTGATCGCGACCAGGCCGGAGCCGTCGGGCAGCCATTTCGGCGCCGAGAGGGCGTAGGGCAGCTCGAGGATCTTCTCGGCCTCGCCGCCGTCGAGGCGGAGGACGTAGAGGGCCGCGTTCTCGTCGTCGCCGCGCTTCGAAGTGAAGGCGATGCGCCGGCCGTCGGGGCTCCAGGCGGGCGCGGCGTCCGACGCCTGCGCGGTCGTGAGCCGGCGCACCTCGCCGCTCGCGATGTCGGCCAGCCAGAGGTTGGCCGTGCTCTTGTTCTTCTCGATCGACCATTCCTGGACCACGAACACGACCGATTTGCCGTCGGGCGACAGGGCGGGGGCGCCGAGCCGCTTCATCGCCCAGAGGTCCTGGGGCGTGACCGGGCGTTTGTCGGCGGCGACCGCGGCGACCGACCCGATCGCGGCGAGGACTAACAGGAACCAGCGGGGAAGTTTCATCCCCTCGTTCAAGTCGAGCGGCCCGGACGAGTCAAAACCCGAGGCTTGGGCGGCGGGGAACCAGGGATGGATGGTTTCCCCGATTCACCCGCGGGCCTGCCACCGGCGCTTCCGGGGCTGGGTTCCCGCCGCGGGACGCGCGGGCGCGAGCGCGGCGATCCGCGCCGTCACCGATACTCCAGCCATGCGGCGGAGGAGTACTGCTCGATCAGGCCCTCGACCTCGTGCTCCGCCAGGTCCGGCCAGGCTGCATCGGCGGCGGTGGTGCCCATGGCGCGGGCGATCTCGGCCACGAAATCGTCCTGAAAATCCTCCCAGGCGATCGGATCGACGGCGCTTTTCTCGATCGAGCCCTGCAGGAGCATGCCGTGCTTGCTGCGCTTCTGGGCCGCGCCGGCGATCTTGGCCCCGGTGCGCGCGTTCACGACGTCGTATCGCTCGGCCTTCTGGAAGCACACCCCCGCCGGGCCGCCGGGCTCCGGCGCGACCGACTCGGCGTCGCGCAGCAGCTCCGCCGACTGGCCGAGCGACGCGAGCGACTGGGCGAGGCACTCGTGGACCATCCGGTACGACTCGGATGCCCGCTCGTCGTACCAGGGGTGGATGCGCGGGACCACGAGCGTGTACGTCCAGTCGCTGCGGTGGTCCACGATGCCGCCGCCCGTGGGCCGGCGGCACAGGTCGAGGCGCTCCCCGCGGGGCAGGTTCTCGCGGACCCAGGCCGCCTTCTGGCTGAAGCCGAACGTGAAGGCCGGCGCGCGCCACTCGTAATGCCGGAAGCGCGGGGCCGGCGGACCGGGGCAGCGCGTCAGCAGGAGGAAATCGAGGGCCATGTTCTCCGCCGCCCCGCCGGTGCGGGTGGGGAGGACGAGCAGGGGCGCGGGCGCCGCGGGGTTCACGAGAGCTGACGGATGGAGCGAATCCGCGCGCGTGCAAGGCGAAGAATCCCTGCGGGCGGATTCCCCCCGGCGCGGCCGGGCTCAGGCCCGCGCCTCCCGCCGTCCGCGGTCGCGCAGCAGCGCCGGGGCCAGCAGCCAGCGCACGATCCACCGCCGCCGGCCGGTTTTCCGGTGCTTGTCCCCGCCGCGCTCGAGGGCGAAAACCGCCCCCTTCTTCAGCTCGAACTGCACGGGTCCAGGCCGCCCGCGGATGAGCCGCGTGCCCAGGGCGCCGAGATGCGGCTCGTGGCCGACGAGGATGAGGTCGCCGCCGGCCCATCGGTCGAGCCGGCTGGCCACGGCGGCGGGATCGTCCTCCGGCGCGAGCCCCGCGACCTCGCGCAACCGTGCCGCGAGCCCGGCGGCCCGCCGGAAAAGCGCGGCGGTCTCGCGGGCGCGAAGCAGGGGGCTGTGCCAGCACGCGGTGGCGGCGTCCATCGCGGCGTTGCGCCGGAAGAACTTTCCCAGCTCCACCGCCGCCGCGCGGCCTTCCGGGCTCAGGGCGCGGCGGGCGTCGGCCGCCGGGGATTCATCCTCCGCCGGCACGGCGTGCGTGTGCCGCAGGAGCCACAGCCGCATCGGGGTCAATTCTTCGCGGCGCGCGGGCGCTTCGCGCGGAGCGTCGTCTGGAGCGCGGGCAGGTTGTAGAGGCGGGCGAAATTGATCGCGCCCTGCACCACGCCGGCGCTCGGGGCGCTCCGGCCCTCGAGGATGGTGGCGGCGATGATGGCGCCCAGCGCCGCGGGCGGAAGCTCGCTCCAGGCGCGGCCACGCACGGCGCCGCCCTCGACGAGGTAGAGCTGGCGGTCGGGGCCCGCGAAGACCCGCAGCTCCTTCGGGGCCGAACCCGAGAGCTCGCGGACGACGAGGGGATTCTGCCGGTTGTGGCGCTGGAGCTGGGTGATCACCCATTCTTTCATCACCGACATCTGCTCGGCCGAGCGCCGCAGCGCGCCGATGGCCGCCGGGGCGTTGGGCTGCGCGGCCTGCTTTTGCAGGGCGAGCGCCAGGCCGCTGAAGTTGTATTTGTCGAGGTACTGGTAGCGCAGCTGCTGCATCTGCTGGCGCATCCCGGCGGCCTCGGTGAGCTCGGCCGCGTCCTTCTCCGCCTCCACCGTCCCCTCGTCGAGGGCCTTGGTCAGCGCGGCCTGCGTCTCGGCGAGCTCGGCCTCCTGGCGCCGGAGCTGCGCGCTGGTGCGGACCTGGTTGATGATCAGCAGAAGAAGGATCGCTCCGACGCAGACGCCCGCGACGATCCGCACGGGCTTCATCGCCCAGAGCTTGCGGGCGCTCGCGAGCGGGTCGATCGCCGGCGCGGACACGGTGGCCGGGAACACGGGGGCGGCCGAGTTCGTGGACGACGGCGCCGGGGGCTCGACCCCCGCGCTGCCGGCCTGGGCCTCGAGCAGCAGCCGGTAAATGGGGATCGATTCCGTGATGTTCTTCAGCTCGCGCGGGCCGAGGCTCGTCACGTGCAGCGAGAGCTTGTTCTTCACGACGTCGTACACCGTCTGCGAGATGCAGATTCCGCCGGGCTCGGCCTCCGCCTGCAGGCGCGCGGCGATGTTCACGCCGTCGCCCATGACGTCCTGGTCGCTCACGAACACGTCGCCCAGGTGGATGCCCACGCGGTGCACGAGGACCTCGGGCGCGGGCAGGCTCTTCGTGTTGTTCGCGAAGTGCCGCTGCATCGCGAGCGCGCAGGCCACCGCCTGCACGGCACTCGGGAAATAGAGGAGCAGGCCGTCGCCCGTGGTCTTCAGCACCGAGCCGTGGTGCTGCGCGCACATGTCGCGCATCAGCCCGAAGTCGCGGTTGAGCAGCCGGAGCGTGGCGTCCTCGTCGGCCTGCATCCGCGCGCTGAAGCTCACCACGTCCGTAAAGACGATCGCCGCGAGGGTGCGCTGGCCGGGCCGAAGGAGTTGCGCCGGGGTGGTTTCCATGCGGTGAAGGCTCGGCAGCAAAAGGTTCCGAAGCCCCGGTGGCAACGCCTTAGCCCGGGAATAAAGCCTAGGGCAAAACCCCCGGCCGCGGGCTCAAGGCGCGAGGCGCTCGACGATCCACGCTCCGCGCTCACGGCGGTAGCGCAGGCGGTCGTGCAGCCGGCTGGCGCGGCCCTGCCAGAATTCCACCGTGTCGGGCGCGAGCCGGTAGCCGCCCCAGTGCGGCGGCAGCGGCACCTCCTGGCCGGCATACTTCTTCTCCGCGGCTTGGAAATTCTCCTCGAGCGCCGCGCGGCTCGCGACCACCGCGCTTTGCTGCGACGCCCAGGCGCCGAGCTGGCTCATGCGGGGCCGGCTGTGGAAATAGGCCTCGGCCTCCTCGCGCGCCACGCGGGTCACCGGTCCCTCGACGACAACCTGCCGCTCCATCGGGAACCACGGGAAGACCAGCGCCGCGTGCGGGTTGGCGTCGAGCGCGCGGCCCTTGCGGCTGCCGTGGTTGGTGAAAAAGGTGAAGCCGTGCGCGTCCACGCCCTTGAGCAGCATCACGCGCCCCAGCGGCCGCGCGTCGCGATCGGCGGTGGCGAGGACGCACGCGTTCGGCTCGGGCAGCTTCGCCGCGAGGGCCTCCTGGAACCAGCGGTCGAACTGCCGGAACGGGTCCTGCGCGAGATCCTGCTCCAAGAGGCCGGCGATCCCGTAGTCCTTGCGCATGTCGGCGAGAGCCATGCGGCCGATGCTGGAGCGCGCCTCCCGGCTGTCAAATGCCCCGGCCGCGCATTCCCTGGCATTTAGCCCGCAGGCGCTGCCTCGGAGCGCGCCCGCGTGCGGCGCGGCGAGGCAGCCGCCTTCATGCACGGGCGGTACATCCCCGCCGGCGGCGATAATCCTTTCCTCGGAGTCAGCCGGCCGGTACCAGACCCGGCCGCGCCGCCGCTTCCGATGCCGCTCCCGCCCGACCTCCCTCCCGCGACCCTCGCGCTGCTGTTCGTCGTCGCGGTGATCGCCGGCACGGTCGACGCCATCGCCGGCGGCGGCGGCCTCCTCACGCTGCCGGCGCTCCTTTCCGCCGGGCTCCCCGCGCCGGTCGCGCTCGCGACCAACAAGCTGCAGGGCACGTTCGGCTCGGGCTCCGCCACCTGGCACTATGTGCAGCGGGGCGCGGTGGATCCGCGCGAATGCGTCTTCGGCGGCGCGCTGACCGCGCTGGGTGCCATCGGCGGCACGCTGGCGGTGCGGGTGGTCGACCCCGCGCTGCTCGGCGACCTCATCCCCTGGCTGCTCGGCGGCATCGTCGTCTATTTCATTTTCCGCCCGCAGCTCGGGGAGAGCAGCCGCCACCACCGGATGGAGCCCCGGGCGTTCTACCTTGTCTTCGGGCTCCTGCTCGGGGCGTACGACGGATTCTTCGGGCCGGGGGTCGGCTCGTTCTGGACCGTCGCATTCATCGTGCTGCTCGGCCACGACTTCGTCCGCGCCGCCGCCCACACGAAGGTCATGAACTTCTCGAGCAACGTGGCCTCGCTGGCCGTGTTCATCCTCGGCGGGCTCGTGGCGTGGCTGCCGGGGCTGACGATGGCCGCCGGCCAGGTCATTGGGGGCCGGCTCGGGGCACATCTGGCGATGACCCGCGGGGCGAAGTTCGTGCGCCCGATCTTCCTGGCCATGGCGGGGCTGATTGTCGCGAAGTTGATCCACCGGAACTATTTCGGCGGATAGGTTTCCGGTCTCGCGCCGCCTGGGGGACGTCGCCAGCCTGCGCCGCGACCCGTGAATCCCGCCGACTACCTCGACCACAACCAAGCCGGCCTCGTGGCGCTGCTGCAGCGCCTGGTCCGGGTGCGCACGGTCAATCCGCCGGGCGAGAATTACGGCGAGATCACGGCGCTGCTGACCGCGGCGCTGCGCGAGCTGGGATTCTCCGCCCGCCGCCTGCCCGTGCCGGCCGCGGCGCAGCGGGCGCACCTGCCGGCGCACCCGCGCTACAACGTCCTGGGCTACTGGGACGCCGGCGCGCGCCGGACCATCCATTTCAACGCCCACTACGACGTCGTGCCCGTCTCGGGCGCCTGGCGGCACGGCGACGCGTTCAACCCGACGCTCGACCGGGGCTGGGTGTATGGCCGCGGCTCGGCCGACATGAAGGGCGCGATCGCGAGCATCGTGTTCGCGCTGCGGGCCCTGCGCGCCACCGGCACGAGCCCGCGGTGCAACGTCGAGGTCTCGTTCACCGCGGACGAGGAGACCGACAGCCGGCTTGGCGCCGGCTGGCTGGTGGAGCACGCGGACCTGCGGGCCGACTACGCCTTGGTGGGCGAGGGCGGCGAGGGCGACCGTGTCTGCTGCGGCCACAACGGCGTGGTCTGGCTCGAGGTGACGGTCCACGGCCGGGCGGCGCACGGGTCGACGCCCGAGAAGGGCATCAACGCCCTCGAGAAGATGGCGGCGCTCGTGCTGGCGCTGGAGGAGCACAAGGCCGTGCTGGCCCGGCGCTCGTTCCGCGCGCCCGACGGCACGGTCATGCGGCCGACCATCAACACCGGCGGCGTGTTCGCCGAGGGGCCCGGCGGGAAGATCAACACCGTCCCCGCCTCCGCGACCTTCAGCATCGATCGACGGGTGCTGGCGCTGGAAAACCACGTCGCGGCCGAGCGCGAGCTGGTGGCTTTCCTGCGCCGGGCGGCGGCGGCCATCCCCCGCTGCCGCGTCTCGATCCGCAAGGTCTCGGAAAACTTCTCCTGCTACACGCCGCCCGTCGCGGGCTTCTTCGCGGCGGCCCAGTCCAGCGTCGCCCGCGTGCGGCGCCGGCCGGCGGGCTTCATGGTGTCCACCGGCTTCAACGACATGCATTTCTTCGCGCACCACCTGCGCATCCCCACGCTCGGCTACGGGCCGAGCGGGCGCGATTACCACGCGGTGGACGAGCGGGCGCGCGTGAAGGACCTGGTCGACGCGGCCAAGGTCTACGCCGACCTGCTCACGACGTTCGCGGGCTGAGGGGCCGGGGTGGGCGCGGCGCCCGCTAGCCGGCCCAGCCGCGCCGGATCATGTTCACCGCGATGGCCGCCAGGAGCATCGAGATGATCTTCGAGATCGCGCGCATGCCCGTGGGGCCGATCTTCCGGCCGAGCCACTCGCTGTAGTGGAGCGCGAAGACCACGAGCGCGAGGTTCGCCGCCAGCGCCGCGAGCGTCACCACGAAGCCGATCGACGCGGTCTGCGCGAGCACGAGCAGCGTCGTGATCGAGGCCGGTCCCGCGATGAGCGGCATGCCGAGCGGGACGACCCCGAAGTCCTCGGGCAGTTTCTCCGGCTCCGCGGCCGACTGGATCAGGTCCTTCGCCGCGAGGATGAAAAGGATGAGCCCGCCCGCGATCTGGAAGTCCGCCACGGAGATTCCCAGGGCGTGGAAGATGCTCTTGCCGAGGAAGAGGAAGCCGAGCGCGACGAGCCCGCCGGTCCAGATCGCCTGGTCCGCCACCTTCTGCCGGCGCTCCGGCGGGATGTTCTGGCCGAGCCCGAGAAAGATCGCGGCGAGCCCGATGGGGTCGATCGCGACGAACAGGGGGATGAACGCCTGCATGAACCGGTTCAGCCACTCGAGCATGCGCCGGACGCTGCCGCCGCGGGACGAAAAGGCAACGCGGCTGATGCGGAGGACCCGAGAGGGCGGCAACTGGCCAGCCCCCGGACTACGTCGGCGCGAGCAGATCGCGGAGGGCGCCCTCGAGCTGCGGATGCCGGAACCGGTGTCCGGCCGCCAGCAGGCGCACCGGGACCGCGAACTGGCCGTGGAGGATCAGGTCGGGGTCGGTCCGCATCACGAACCGGGCCCCGAGGCGCACCGCGAACGCCGGCACCGGCGGGCTCCACGGGCGGCGGACCGCACCGCGCAGCATGCGCATGAATTCCGCGTTGGCGACCGGCTGCGGGGCGCAGGCGTTGTACGGCCCGCGGAGGGTCTCATCCGTGGCGGCCCGGACGATGAGGTCCACGGCGTCGTCCAGGTGGATCCAGCTCATGCCCTGGCGTCCGCGGCCGGCGGCCCCGCCGAATCCGGCGCGCGCGAGCCGCAGGAGCCGCGGGAAGGCGCCGCCCGCGCGCCCCAGCACCACGCCGAGCCGGAGCGCGACGGGCCGGACGCGGGGCGGACAGGCCGCGGCGAATGTCAGCTCCCATTCCCGGCACACCTCGGCGAAGAAGTCGTTCCCCGGCGGGCTGTCCTCGCCGCACGGTTCGTCGCCGCGGGGGCCGTAGTAGCCGACGGCGGAGCACTGCACCCAGGCCGCCGGGCGATTGCCGGCCCGGGCCAGCGCGGCGCCCAGGGCCCGCACCGCGGCGAGCCGGGATTCCAGGATCTCGCGGCGGTTCGCCGGCGTGGGCGCGGAATTCACGCTGCGCCCCGCGAAGTTCACGACGACGTCGGCGTGTTCCACTTCCTGCTCCCACGGCCCGGCGCCGGCCGCATCCCAGATGACGCTCCGCGCTCCCGCGGCGGGGTCGACGGCCGGTCCCGGTCCGCGGGTGAGGAGGGCGACCTCCCAGCCGTCGGCGACGAGCTGGCGCGCGACGGCGGAGCCGATGAAGCCGCTGCCGCCGGCGAGGATGGCCTTCTTCGACATGGCGGCGACGCTGCGCGGAAACTCCCGCGGGGCAAATCGAGGCCGAATGTTCGTCGCGCCGTCCGCTCCGACCTGGCCGGGCCGCCTCTTCCGGGCGAACGGGCGGTTGCATCCCGAGCGGCCTGGACCATGTAGGTCTCGTGACCCGTGCGGATTTCCACGACCTGACCCGCGCCGAGCTCCTCGAGCTCGCGGCCGCGCGCGGCTTTCCGGCGGTTCATGCGGCCCGCCTCTGGGCGTACGTCTACCTCGAAGGCGTCACCGACTGGACGGCGATGGCCGAGTTGCCCGCGCGCGTCCGCCACGCCCTGGCCGAGTCGCTCGCATTCCCGCGGCCGGGTGTCGCGGCCGAGACGCACAGTTCCGACGGCTTCACGCGCAAATACCTGCTCGAGCTCGCCGACGGCCGGCGGATCGAGACCGTGCTGATGCGATACACCGGGCGCGTCACGGCCTGCATCAGCAGCCAGGCCGGGTGCGCCATGGGCTGCGTGTTCTGCGCGACCGGCCAAATGGGATTCATCCGGCACCTGACGGCGGGCGAGATCGTCGCCCAGGCGATGCACGTCGACCGGGTCCTGCGCGCCACGTCGGCCGCCGCGGCGCCGCCCCTGGCCGACCCGGGCAGCGCGTCGCCGCACGATCGCCACGAGCGGCTGCGCAACGTCGTCCTGATGGGGATGGGCGAGCCCCTGCACAATTACGACGCGGTCATGAAGGCGGTGGACATCCTGCGCGACGGCAGCGGGCTCGCGCTCGGCGCCCGCAAGATCACCCTGAGCACCGTCGGCGTGGTGCCCGGAATCGTGCGCCTGGCCGACGAGCGCCGGCCCATGCACCTCGCGGTCTCGCTCCACGGCGCCACGCAGGAGGAACGGTCCGCCCTCGTGCCGGCGGCCCGGAAGTGGCCGCTCGACGCCCTGATGGAAGCATGCCGTTACTACATCGCGAAGCAGGAGCGCCGGATCTTCTACGAGTGGACGCTCATCGAGGGGCAGAACGACACCCCCGCCCAGGCCCACGCCCTCGGCCGGCTGCTCCGCGGCCAGCTCGCGCAGGTGAACCTGATTCCGCTCAACCCCACCGCGGGCTTCGGCGGCGAACCGACGGGGCGGGAGGCCGCCCAGCGGTTCCAGGCGATCCTCGCCGAATACGGGTTGCCGAGCACGGTCCGGCAGCGCCGCGGCATCGACATCGGCGCCGGCTGCGGCCAGCTCGCCGTGGCGCGGTAGGAGCGGGATCGCGCCGCTCGACCGGCGCCCGCCTAAAGCTTCGCCGCGAGGCCGGCCACGCCGGCGGCCTCGCCGCCGGGAGAGCCGAGCCAGGACCGGGCGTGCTCGAGCGCCGCGGCGTCGGGCGAACGCCCGGCGGTCCGCAGGCGCAGCAGGGCCGAGACCAGCGCGAGCTGGGCGCGCGCGTCGTCCGGATTGGCCTGCGCCGCGGCGAGGAAAGGTGCGGCGTCGGCCGTCACCTGCCCGGGTTGCAGCACGCCCTTCTCGCCGAGGAACAGCGTGAGCGACGCGCCGAGCGCGTGCACGTACGCGTGGGGCGCGGCGGGCGCGGCGTACGGCAGGCCCGGGCCGGCCGGCAGCGGGGTCCATTCCATGTACGCACGGAGCTGCTCGTGAAACTGCCGGAGGGCTGTGTCGGCGGAGGCGGGCGTCCAGCGCGTCGTGAAGGCCTTGAGCTCGCGGAACTTCTTCACCTCCCAGATGCGCAGCACGAGCTCGAAGTCCGCGTGCCGGTTCCGCAGCGCCCCGGTCACGATGTAGTGGATCGGCTGCTCGTTCGTCTCCGCGAGCTGGCGCACGTTGTCGGCCGTCCACTCGATCGGGAGCAGCGCGTAGTGCCCGGCCTCGAGGACCCCGATGGCGGCCACCGGCTCGTAGCCGGCGCTCGCGGCGAAGGTTTCCGCGAACCACAGGGGCAGGCCGCGGGTGAGGCGGCCGAGCTCGTCCTCCGGACGCTTCTGCAGCTCCTGGTAAGCCTCGAGTCCCGGCACCGCCAGCTGCGCGAACGCGACGCGGCGCAGCGCGCCGGCCTTGGCGGGCAGCAGCCGGGCCGCGGCCTCCTCCAGTCCATAGAACCAGATCGGTTTGCTGATGGTGGTGAGGTTGATCTTCGTGCCTCCCTCCGGCGTGCGCACCGCCTCGGCCTGGTCGTGGCCGGCCATGAGTTCCGCGAGCGCGTTGGAGAAGCCGAAGAGGCGCTCCTCGATCTCCGGACGCTGGAGCGAGAAGAGGATGTCCAGCAGGTGCTGCGCGGCCTCGGCGTGGCGCGCGGCCAGATAGGCCTGGAGGAGATTCAGCCCGGTGGCGGGGCCGTGGCGGTGGGCATCGTAGCGCGGCGCGACCAGCTCGATGATGGGCGCCATGTGGCCGCGGACCCCGAGGTCGCCCGACACGGTCACAAGCACGTCGGCGCGGTCGCCGGCCGCGGCCATGACCTCCTCGTAGATCGCCATGGCGCCGGGCAGGTCGCGGGCATCGAGCTTCGCGCGCGCCTCGGCCAGCCGCGGCATCACGCCGCCGGACACGGCCGGCTTCTCCGGGGTCGGCGCCGGCGCGGAGGCGGGGGCCGGCGGCTCCGGCTTCTTGCCGCTGAATCGATCGAAGAATCCCATGCGCCTCCCAGCAAAGTCCCCGGGCCGCGGCTGGCGAACAGAAATCCCCGCCGGCTCCGGGCATCTTTCGGCTCGTCGCTCCCGGCTCCCCGGCCAAGCTGCGCCGGCGCACGCATGGAAAGCCCCACCGTCATGTTCAGCCGGCTGGCGGTGCACCAGGACTTCGTGTGGTTCTTCTCCCTCCTGGGCTGGAGCTTCGCGCTGATCCTCTGGCGCCGGCATCCGCAGCGCGGGTCGGCCTGGCCCTGGCTCCCGTGGGCGGCCGCCGCGGCGATCGCCACCGCGCTGGTTCAGTTCGGGATGTTCAGCCCGACCTTCGACCTCTTCCAGGCGCGGCTCGTTCCGGGCACGGTCGCGATCTACCGGCCGGCGCGCATCGACCCGTACTGGCTGGGCGACGTGGTGATCGGCTTCGCCGAGGCGGCCATGGCCGCGGGCTGGCTCTGGCAGGGTCTCCGGCGGCCGGGCGCCGCGGCCCGGGTCGGCGCAGGGGTGCTCCTCGCGGCGCTGGCGGTCTGGCGCGCGCTGGTCCCGGCGCCCGCCGGAGGATGGCTTCCGGCCGCCGCGCTTCTCGGGGCCGCGGCGCTCTGGCCGGGTCTGCGGACGGCGCGCGCGTCGCGGGCGGGGCTGCTGCTGGCGGCGGCGATGCCGTGGCTCTCGACGATCGGACCCGTGGCCGGGTGGCTCGGCATGCTCCAGCGCGCGGGGCCCCCGCAGCCCGCGGGCCTGGTCGCCGGGGGAGCCCAGCTGATCGCCGGGAGCCTCATTTTGCTCGCGCTGGCCCGCGAGGGCCGCGCGGCGCTCGCGCCCGCGGCGCGGGCCCAGCTGGCGCGGGACGCCCGGCCGTACCTGCCCGTCGGGCTCGCGGTGCTCGGGTTCGGAATCGCGGTCGGCGTCCAGACCGGCCGGGACAACCGCCACGAGATCCAGCAGAACCGCCTGCGCCAGACCGCGGGCCAGGCCCTTGTCTTCGACGGCGCGCTGCTCGCGCCGCTGCGCTCGCCGGAGTTCCGGCTCGAGCGCGTCGCCGGCGCGGCGGCCGACGGCGACACGCGCACGGAGTTTTCGCGGTTCGTCGCGGACGGCGCGCTTCGCGGCGCGGAGCGCCGGCTGGCGGAGGTGGCGCTGACCTCGCCCTTCCTCCACGCCGCCCGGATCGTGGTGATCCACGACGGCTGGCTCGTGGCCGTCGCGTCGACCCGGCCGCCCGGGCCGCCCGGGACCGTGGAGCTGCTGCGGCGCGCGACGGCGGACGATCTCGCGCGCTGGGCCGCCGCGCAGCCCCACGTCGAGGAGCCCCCGGTGCCCGAGATCGGCCGGCTCTACTACACGCGCGCGCCGATCCTCGGGCCCGACGGCCGCCTGGCGGGCTGGCTCGACGGCGTCCGGGAGGAATATGTGCTCAGTGTCGAGCGGCGGTGGCGCGCGGCGCCGTTCGTAGTGACCGCCCTGGCGCTCGTCATCCTGGCCCAGATGCTCTCGCAGCAATGGAGCGCGCGGCTGCGCGAGGCGGCGCTGCGGGACGCGGCCGTGGCGGCCGAGTCGAGCCGGGTCAAGACCGCCTTCCTCGCCAAGGTCAGCCACGAGCTCCGCACGCCCCTGCAGAGCATCCTCGGCTACAGCGAGCTGCTGCAGCAGGCGCCGCGGGGCGAGCCCGACCGCGGGCGGCTCGCCGCGCTCCGCCAGCACGGCGAGCTCATGCTGCGGCTCGTGAACGACCTGCTCGACCTCAGCGCCGTGGAGGCGGGTGCGTTCCGGCTGATCGAGCGGCCCGTCCCGCTGGCCGAGCTGGTCCGCCAGACCGTCGAGAGCCTGCGGCCCCGCGCCCAGGCCAAAGGGCTGGCGCTCGATTTCCGCGCCGACGGGCGCGTGCCGGGATGGGTGATGGCGGACGCCGAGCGGCTGCGCCAGCTGCTGCTCAACCTGCTTGGCAACGCGCTCAAGTTCACCGCGCACGGCCGGATCGACGTCGTGCTCGAGTCCGGCGGCACGGCGCCGGGCGGCGGGGCATGGGTCGACCTCGCGGTGTCCGACACCGGGCCCGGCATCGCGGCGGGCGACCAGCGGCGGATCTTCGAGCCCTTCCAGCGGCTGGATCCGGCGGCGCCGCACGAGGGCGCCGGTCTCGGCCTGGCGCTCGTGGCCGCCCTGTGCCGGAGCATGGGCGGAGAGATCACGGTCGAGAGCGACGGCCGCTCGGGCACGACCTTCCGGGCGCGGCTCGCCCTGCGTCCGGCCGCCTCGTCCCCGTCGGGCCGGCCGGAGGCTCCCGTGGCGCTGGCCGGGCGGAAGATCCTCGTCGCGGACGACAACCCGCTCGTCCGCGAGCTGTTCCGCTCGTACCTGGGCAGCCTCGGCGCGGCTTGCGTCGTCGCGGCTGACGGCGGCGAGGCGCTGGCCCGGGCGCCCGGCTGCGACGCCGTCGTCCTCGACCTCGCGATGCCGGGGCGCGGCGGGCTCGACGTCGCGCGCAGCCTGCGTACGGCCGGCCTCACGATGCGGATCGTCGGCGTGAGCGCGCATGCGGGCGCGGTGGAGCGCGAGCGCGCCCGCGCGGCCGGCATGGACGCCTTCCTGGCGAAGCCCGTGGAGCTCGCCGACCTGGCGGCGGCGCTCGAGCCGGCCGCGGGGGCGGGCGGCGGGGACTGGGGCGACGAACCCGCCCTGCGCGCGCGGCTCGCGAAGCATTTCCGCGCCGAAGCCGGCGCCCAAGGGGAGGCCGTGGCGCGGGCGCTGGAGCGGGAGGACTGGCCGGGGGTGGCGGCGGCCGCGCATTATCTGAAGAGCAGCGCGGCGGTGGTGCGCGACGACCGGCTGTACCGGGCGTGCGGGCGGCTCCAGGCGGCGGCCGAGGCGGGCGGCGGGCCGGAGGCGGCCGCGGCCTGGCAGGAATGCCGCGCCGCGCTGGCGGGGTGGATCGCGTCGTCCGCCTGAAGCGGGCGCGAAATGAGACTGGGAAATTATCCCGGCCTGGTTTCCCTGATTCCCGGCGCGTCGGCGCCGCCCTGCCTTCCCCTTCATGCCGAAACCCCGCGTCGTCCTCGTCGAAGACCACGGCATGGTGCGCCAGCTCTTCGCGCACCTGGTCACGCGCGACCTCGGGCTGGAGCTGGCGGCCGAGTGCGCCACCGCGGCCGAGGGCCGCGAGGCGATCGTCCGGGAGGAACCGGACCTCGTGATCGTCGACTGGACGCTCCCCGACGGCCGGGGCTCCGACCTGGTCCGGGCGCTGGCGGCCCGGGTGCCCCGGACGCGCTGGCTGGTGATTTCCGCGGCGGAGCAGGGGCAATTCGTGCGGGAGGCGGCCGCGCTCGGCGTCCAGGGCTTCGTGATGAAGCGCTCCGACCTGCCGACCCTGCGCGAGGCGATGCGGCGGATCCTGGCCGGCGAGACCTACTACTGCCCGGTGAGCGCGCAGCTGCTCGCCGCGCGCATCGTCCACGAGGGCGCGGCCAACGTCACGGGCCTGACCGCGCGCGAGCGCGAGGTCCTGAGCGGCTTCGCCCGCGGCGAGAATCCCAAGGCCATCGCCGAGCGCCTGCAGATGAACGTGAAGACCGTCCAGAACCACCTGACCACGCTCAAGGACAAGCTCGGCCTGTACGAGCCGGCGGAGCTGGTGCGCTACGCGATCAAGCACGGCTACGTCGAGGCGCCGTGACCCCGGCCGGGATTCCCGCCCCGCGCGCACGGGCGCATCGGCCTGTCGCGCAATAACTTCGTCGTGTGCGCCGCCCGCCGCAACGCGGACATTGACCGCCTCCGGGGCGTGGCTAGTTAAGCCCCTTCCCGGAAAATGAACCGCGTCTACATCAAGACCTACGGGTGCCAGATGAACGAGCGCGACAGCGAGGCGGTCGCGGCGTTGTTGCGCGCGCGGGGCTACCGGATCGTGCAGGATGAGGAGGCCTGCGACGTGATGCTGCTCAACACCTGCAGCGTGCGGGACATGGCGGAGCAGAAGGCGATCGGGAAGGCCGGCTATGCAACCCAGCGCAAGAAGCGGAACCCGCGCTTCATCCTGGGGATCCTCGGCTGCATGGCGCAGAACCGCGGCGCGGCGCTGCTCGACGCGCTGCCGGACGTCGACCTGATCATCGGCACGCAGAAGTTTCACCAGGTGCCGGGCTACCTCGACAACCTGCGCGCGGCGCAGGAGGCCGGCGCGCCGGTCGGCCGCACGCTGGTCGACATCGCCGAGGAGGCCGGCTCGCAGAACACCATCCGCGACCACGTGCTGGAGGAGCGGCAGGTGACGGCCTTCGTCTCGATCCAGCAGGGCTGCAACATGGACTGCGCGTTCTGCATCGTGCCGAAGACGCGGGGCGACGAGCGGTCGCGGCCGATGGACGACATCGTGCGCGAGTGCGAGGAGCTGGCCGACCGCGGCGTGCGCGAGGTCACCCTGCTCGGCCAGATCGTGACCAGCTACGGCCGCCGCGACTACGCGCACACGGACGGCGTGAGCCCGTTCGTGCAGCTGCTCGAGCGCGTCAACGCGATCCCCGGCATCCGGCGCATCCGGTTCACCTCGCCGCATCCCCGCGGCTTCAAGGACGACCTCATCCAGGCCTACGGGCGGCTGGAGAAGCTCTGCGAGTACGTGCACCTGCCGCTGCAGTCCGGCAGCGACCGCATCCTGCGGCTGATGAACCGGCCGTACTCCCGCGACCGCTACCGCCGGATCGTGGCGGACCTCCGTGCCGTCCGGCCCGACATGTATTTCTCGACCGACATCATCGTGGGCTTCCCCGGGGAGACGGAGGACGACTTCGCCCAGACGCGCGACCTGTTCGTCGAGGCGAACTACGACATGGCCTACGTCTTCAAGTACTCGGTCCGCACCGGCACGCCCGCGGCCACGATGGAGGACCAGGTGCCGGACGACCTCAAGGAGGCGCGCAACGCCGAGCTGCTCGCGCTGCTCGAGGCCAACTCCAACCGGCGCAACGCGACCCTGCTGGGCACGACGCAGGAGGTGCTGGTGGAGGGCCCCGACCGGAAGGGCCGCGGATTCATGGGCCGGACGCGCGGCAACCGCATCGCCCACTTCGCGGCCGACGAGCGCCTCGTCGGCGAGCTCGTGCCGGTGCGCATCACGCGGGCCTCGACCGCGGTGCTCTACGGCGAGGTGGCGGCGGCGGACGCGGTGCGGGCGCCGGCCGGCCAACGCGGGGATTGAAGCGAAAGAGAAAGCGTACGAGAAAAACCTGTCTTTCATGACCCTCACCGCCGCCACGCTCCTGCCCGGTCTCTTTCTCGTCCTCCTCGGCGGGCTGCTGGTGTGGGGCGACCCGCGGGTCCGCTCCACCGCCCAGGCCCTGCCGCGGTCGAACCGCGCCGCGTGGCTCTTCTTCGGCGCGGGCGCGCTGTGGTTCCTCTGGCGCGTCTCCACCCTTGGCGAGGCCGACCTCATCTTCTTCGCGCGGCCGTGGCCGGTGCTGATCGCGTTCGCGCTGCTCGCGCTGCTGGCCTTCGTCTACACGCCCGACTTCCTCGCCGTGCGCGGCCTGTGCGTCCTGATGCTGCTCGTGGCCGAGCCGCTGCTGCAGGCGGCGTTCATGGAATACGAGCGCCCGCAGCGCCTGCTGATGGTCGCCGCCGTGTACGTCGGGCTCGCGCTCTCCATCTATCTCGCCGCCGCGCCCTACCGCCTGCGCGACTTCTTCGAATGGCTTTTCCGCGCCCCGGGGCGGGCCCGCTGGTTCGGCGCGGCGCTGCTCGCCTACGGGCTCGCGACCTCCGCCGCCGCGTTCACCTACTGAACGATGGCCGCGCCTCCGACCGCCCTCCTCATCCTTGCCGGGCCGGCCGGCGTCGGGAAAAGCACGCTGTGCGACCGCCTGGTGCGCGAGGTGCCGGGGTTCGAGCGGGTGATCACCGCCACGACCCGTCCGCCGCGCCCGAACGAGCAGAACGGGCGCGACTATCATTTCATGTCGGAGGCGGAGTTCGACCGCCGGCTGGCCGCGGGCGAGTTCCTGGAGTGGGCGCGGATCCACCAGCGCCAGCGCTCGGGCGTCCCGAAGTCCTCCGTGCTCGACCGGCTCCCCCACACGAGCCTGGTGATGAACATCGACGTGCAGGGCGTCCGCAACATCAAGGCCGCGGCGGCCGACATCCCGATGCTGCGCGACCGGATCATCACGATGTTCGTCGCGCCGGACTCGCTGGAAGTCCTGCGCGACCGGATGCTGGGCCGCGGCCCGATCGCCGAGGACGAGCTGCAGCGGCGGCTGCAGAGCGCGGAGTTCGAGCTGGCCGAGCGCAACAGCTACGACTTCGTGATCCACAGCTCGACCAAGGAGCAGGACTTCCGCGCGCTGCTGGACTTCTGGGCGCAGGCGCAGAGCCGGCTGCTGGGCCGCGCGTGACCCGCTTGCGCCGCGTCCCGCGCGGCGCATCGTCGGGACGATGCCGCTGCCGCGCCGTCGTTTCCTCCGCCTCCTCTGGCCCTGGGCGGCGGCGCTCGCGCTCCACCGCCACGACCTGCGGCGCCCGATGATCCCCCGCTATCCGGTCAGCGACCACTACGACGGCACCCGGTTCTTCAATCCCGGGGAGAACCCGCGCGGCTTCCGCGACTTGATCCGGTGGCAGCGGAACCGGAAGCCCGGGCTGTGGCCGGCGTGGATCGAAAACCGCGCCACGCCGCGCCTGCCGGCGGCGATCGGGCCGGGCGAGGGCGCCGTGACGTTCGTGAACCACGCCACCTTCCTCCTGCAGTTCGCCGGGCTCAACGTGCTGACCGACCCGATCTGGTCGGAGCGCTGCAGTCCGGTCTCGTGGGCGGGCCCGCGGCGGCGGCGCGCGCCGGGGCTGGCGTTCGGCGACCTCCCGCGCATCGACGTCGTGCTCCTGAGCCACAACCATTACGACCATCTCGACCGGCCGACCTTGCGGCGCCTGCACGCCGCGCACCGGCCGCTGGTGATCACGCCGCTGGGCAACCAGCCGCTCCTCGCCGCGTCCGGGCTCGACCGCGTCGTCGAGCTGGACTGGTGGCAGTCGTGCGAGCCCCGGCCGGGCGTGCGCGTCACGGTCACGCCGGCGCAGCATTTCGCCGCGCGCGGGCTGGACGACCGGATGCGCACGCTGTGGGGCGGGTTCATGCTCGAGGCCGGGGGCGGCCGCGTCTGGTTCGCCGGCGACACCGGCTATTTCCCGGGCTTCGGCGAGATCGGCCGCCGGCTCGGCGCCCCCGACCTCGCGCTCCTCCCGATCGGGGCCTACGAACCGCGCTGGTTCATGGGGCCGGTCCATTGCACGCCGGCGGAGGCGATCCGCGCCCACCGCGACGTCGGCGCGCGCCGCAGCCTCGCGATGCACTTCGGCTGCTTCCCGCTGGCGGACGACGGCTACCAGCAGCCGATCGACGACTTCCTGACGGCCCGGGCCGCGGAACGGATGCCGGAGGATGAGTTTGCGCTGCCCGAGGTGGGCGAGACGCGGCTGGTCCGGTTCGGGGTGTAGCGGACCGGATGCGTCGCGTCAGCGCCCGCGGTTGCGATATTCCGGGCTCTGGCGGATGGCGTCGCGCAATTCCTGCTCGGACCAGTTGCGTTCCAGCATCTGCCGCTTGTAGGCGGCCAGGCCGGCGGGATCGGGATCGCGACCGAGCAGGTCCTGGTAGGCGCGCGCGATGATCTTCTCGACCCCGGCGCCGCGGTACTCGGCGCTGCCGCGCAGGTGGTCGCGCACCATGCGCTCGGTCCAGCCCTGGTCGATGACCAGGCTGCGGAAATGCCGGAGCCCCTCCGGATCGGCCGGACGGCCGAGGACGTCCTCGTACGCGCGCCGCACGATCGCGTCGGCGTCGACCGGCCGGTCGGGCCCGCGGCGCGACTCGCGGCTGGCGCGGACGGAGGAAATCCGGTCGTTCCAGCTGGTGCGCGAATCCGCCGTCGCGCGGGCGGCGAGGTCGCGGATGCTCTCGGTCACGCGCATGACGTGGCCGCGGTACCGGGAATCCGCGTAGACGAAGAGCTCGGCATCCCCCTCGATGAGGATCGAGGAGACGCGGTCGTTCAGCCGGCGGCCGTTCGCGAACGTGCCGCCGTCGAAGTTGCCGATCTCGTCTCCGGGCAGGAGGACGAAATGGTCGCCGCGGAAATCGGCGTGCTCGTACAGGATGATGCGCGCCGGCCCGCGCCGGTCCCGCGGGTCATGACGGCCGCGGTCATCGCGCCGGTCGCGTCCGTCATCATGCCGGCGCGGGTCGGCCGGTTGGGCGAACAGGGAGGCAGAGGCGAGCGCCAGCAGGCAGGGGAGCAGCCGGAGGTTCATGTTCCCTAGGACGCCAGGAACCGGTCCCTTATTCAAGGGCGGGCGGACGGGCCGAACGGCCGATCTATCCTGCGGGATGACGCAGCCGGCCGGCGGCCGCGAATCTTCCCGAGCTACTCCTCCGCGACCACGTAATGGCACCCCTTGCTCACGGGATTCAAGGCGGCGGCGTGGACGACCAGCAGCGCGGTCTGCACGGCGTTGCGCAGCTCGATGAGCTCGGGCGTGGGCTGGCAGTCGCGGTAGAAGGCCTGGATGTCCTCGCGCAGCTCGAGCAGGATCCGTCGGGCCCGGGCCAGGCGGCGCGGCGAGCGGATGATGCCCGCGTAGTTCCACATCGTCTGCCGGATCTGCTGGAGATCCTGGCGGACGAGCAGGGGATCGGCGGAGCGCTCCGGGCTGCGCCACGGGCGGGGCGCCGGCAGCCGGAACTCGCCCGCGAGCTCGGCGACGTCGGCCGCGGCCGCGGACTTCGCCGCGACGAGGCATTCGAGCAGCGACGTGCTCGCGAGCCGGTTGGCCCCGTGCAGGCCGGTGCAGGCGGTCTCCCCGATGGCGTTGAGGTGCCGGACGTTCGTGCGGCCGCGCAGGTCCGTGTGCACGCCGCCGCAGGAGAAATGCGCGGCGGGCACGACCGGGATCGGCGCGCGCGTGATGTCCACGCCGTGGCCGAGGCAGCGTTCGTGGATGCCGGGAAAGCGCTCGCGGATGAACTCCGGCTTCATCGCCGAAAGGTCGAGGTGGACGCACGGCTCCCCGGTGGCGGCGAGGTGGTGCTGGATCGCGCGCGAGACGACGTCGCGCGGCGCGAGCGAGCCCAGGGGGTGGAGGGCATCCATGAACCGCCGGCCGGCCGAGTCGACCAGCACGGCGCCCTCGCCGCGGATGGCCTCGGTGATGAGGAAGGGCGGCGCGCCCTTCTGGTGGAAGACCGTGGGGTGGAACTGCACGTACTCGAGGTCGATGAGGCGGGCGCCCACGCGGTAGGCCATCGCCACGCCGTGGCCCACGCTGCCGGGCTGGTTGGTCGTGTGCTGGAAGATCCCGCCGAGGCCGCCCGTCGCCAGCACGGTCTTGCGCGCGACGAAGGCCGTGACGACGCCATCCGGCCCGAGCGCGTAGCACCCGAAGCAGGTCAGCGGCTCGTAGCGGTCGCGGGAATCCTCCGCGTTGTGGGACAGCGTCAGCAGGTCGACCGCGGTGTACCCGGCGCGGCGGCGGATGCCGGGCGTGGCGTCCACCCGCTGGGCCACGGCGGCGAGGATGGCATGGCCGGTGCCGTCCTTGGTGTGGATGATCCGGCGCTCGCGGTGGCCGCCCTCGCGGGTGAGGTGCAGCGCGCCCGCGGCGTCGCGGTCGAAGCCGACCTGGAGCTCGTCGAGCAGCAGCTCCTCCACCGCCCCCGGGCCCTCGCGCACCAGCTGGTCGACCGCCGCCGGGTTGGCGGTGCCATCGCTCGCCTCGAGGATGTCGCGGCGGAGCTGCGCGGGATCGCCGAGGCGGTCGTAGATGATGCCGCCCTGCGCCCAGTCGCTGTTCGCCTGGAGCGGGGGGCCGAGCGAGAGCAGCTCGACGCCGAACCCGGCGCGCGCGGCGTGCAGCGCGTAGGCCGAGCCGGCGAGCCCGGCGCCGAGGACCAGGCAGTCCGTGCGGACGACGTTCATGACGGGCGGCCCGCCGGCCGCAGGTCGAGGCTGAGGTCGGCGGCCTTCACCGAGTGGGTGAGCGCGCCGACGCTGATGAAGTCGACGCCGGGCACCGCATACGACCGCAGGGTCTCGAACCGGACGCCGCCGGAGACCTCGACGAGCGCGCGCCCGGCGACCAGCCGGGCGGCCCGCCGCACGCGCGCGGGGGTCATGTTGTCGAGCAGGACGATGTCCGCGCCCGCGGCGACGGCCTCGCGGACCTCGGCGAGCGTCTTCGCCTCGGCCTCGATCCGCGTGCCGCGCGGGACCGCCGCGCGGCAGAGCGCGACGGCGCGCCCGAGCGAGCCCGCCGCGGCGATGTGGTTGTCCTTGATGAAAACCAGGTCGCGGAGCGAATGCCGGTGGTTCACGCACCCGCCGGTCCGCACCGCGTACTTCTCCAGCTCCCGCCAGCCCGGCGTCGTCTTGCGCGTGTCGAGGATCCGGACGTTGGTGCCGGCGACCGCGTCGGCGTAGCGGCGGGCCTGGGTCGCGATCCCGGACAGCCGCTGGAGGAAGTTCAGGGCGGTGCGCTCCGCCGCCAGCAGCGACGCCGTGGGGCCCTCGAGGCGGATCACCGCCACGCCCTTTTTCGCCCACGCGCCGTCCCGCAGCAGCGGACGGGCCCGGATGCGTGGATCGAGCCGGCGGAAGACGCGGGCGGCGATCTGCCCGCCGCAGACGACCAGGTCCTGCTTGGCGTCGACGATCGCCCGGCTGCGGTGGCGGCGCGGGAAAATCGCCCGGCTGGTGACGTCGTGGCGGGCCGCGTCCTCCTCGAGGGCGAGGTCGATCAGGCGGGTCGTGCGCGGAGTGAGCATCGGAGGGATCTCCCGGCGGGAGGTTTCGGCGGGCGGCGGCGCAGGGCAAGGACTTCGCCCGGGACGACCGCCGCGGCCCCGGGGAACGTTCAGCCCGGCGAGCCCGCGGCGGGCTCCGTGAGCTCGAACATCCGCTCGATGCTGCGGGCGGCGCGACGGCGCAGGTCCTCGTCGAGCGTGATGATCTGGTCGGGCCGCGGACGCACGAGGGCGTCGCGGACCTTCTCGAGCGAGTTCAGCTTCATGTACGGGCAGAGCCGGCAGCCGCCGATGAAGCGCTTCTCGGGCGACTCGACCTGGAGCCGGCCGACGAGCCCGCACTCGGTCAGCATGAGGAAATGCGGCGCGGCGGTGCTCTTGACGTACTTCATCATGGCGCCGGTGCTGCCCACGAAGTCCGCCGCGGCCGCGACCTCGGGCGTGCATTCGGGATGGGCGACCACCTTGAGCCCGGGGAAGCGTGCCCGCGCGTCGGCGACCGCCCGGGCGTCGAACACGTCGTGCACGATGCAGGTGCCGTCGGACGTGATGATCTCCTTGTCGATGCCGCGGCGCTTCAGCTCCGTGCGGATGTTCTGGCCCATGAGCCGGTCGGGCACGAAGAGGATGCGCCGCGCCGGGAGCTTCGCGATGATGTCATACACGTTGCCCGAAGTGACGCAGACGTCGGACTCGGCCTTAACCTCGGCGGTGGAATTGATGTAGCAGACGACCGCGGCGTCGGGGTAGGCGGCCTTGAGCTCGCGGAGCTGGTGGCCCGTCAGCGAATCCGCCAGCGAGCACCCGGAGCCGCGATCGGGGACGACGACGGTGGCTTCGGGCGAGAGGATCTTCGCCGTCTCCCCCATGAAGACGACGCCGGCGAACACGATCACCTTGGCCTTCGATTCCTTCGCCTTGAGGCTCAGGTAGTACGAGTCGCCCTTGTAGTCCCCGACGCCGTAGATGATCTCCGGCTCGACGTACGAGTGGGTGAGGATGACGGCGTCCTTCTCCCGTTTCAGCCGGTTGATCTCCAGCGTCAGGGGGGCGATGCGCCGGCAGCCCGCGTAGTCCCACTTCCGGCCGGGCTCGCAATCGACCGGCAGCAGCGCGCGGAACAGCCGCTCGGCCTCGGCCTCGATCTCGGCGGGGGTGAAGGTGGTGGTGGCGGCGGGAGCGACCATGGGAAAGGACAACCTATCGGCCGCGGGGGCGCCGTCAAAGCCGCGTTCCGTCCATGCGAGCAAAGGCGTTGCGCCGCCTTCCGGCCCGGCCCACGCTGGCCGGCCGATGGAGACAATGCCTCCGTTCCATGTCGTGACCGGCCAGCGCCAGCTGGCGGCCATCATGTTCACGGACGCGGTCAGCTTCAGCGCCCAGATGCACGACCAGGAGGTCGCGACGCTCCACCGGCTGGAGCGCGACCTGGACGTGGTCCGGCGCTCGGTGAAGACCTACGGAGGGACCGTGCTGAAGACGACGGGTGACGGCCTGCTCATCAGCTTCGGCAGCGCGGTCGAGGCGGTGAATTGCGCGCTCGAGATCCAGCGCGGCTTCGCCCCCCGCCTCCTGCCCGGGGCGGACGGCGCCAGCCTGCGGCACCGGATCGGCATCCACCTGGGCGACGTGTTCATGAGCGAGGGCGACGTGATGGGCGACGGCGTCAACATCGCCGCCCGCATCGTGAACGAGGCTCCCGTCGGCGGCATCGTCGTGTCGCAGATGGTGCACGAGCTCGTGAAGAACAAGGTCTCGCTGCATGTCGTGCCGATGGGGCCGCGGCGGCTGAAGAACATCCCCGATCCGACGGTGCTGTTCCGCGTGCTGCTGGACCCGCCGGCCGTCGCCGTGAGCGCGCGTCCCGCGGCGGCGGCCCCCGCCCCGGCCGGGCCGGAGCGGGAAACGGCGCGGCCGTCGCGGATGCTCGCGGCCGGCGCCGTCGTCGCGCTGCTCGCGGCCGGCTGGTTCATCTTCCGCGCGCAGCGGACGCACGAGGAGGACCTCGCCGCGAGCCAGCGGGCCCGGGAAACGCTGGCGGGCCTGGCCACCGACCCCCAGGCCAGGACGCCCGCCGAACCGGCGGCGCCGGCCGTGTTCGACTTCGCCGCCGCCGCGACGACCGTGCCGGCGGAGCGCCGGGACCCGCCGGAGCCGCCGCCCCGCCTGGCCGAGGCGCGGCGCCTGAGCGAGGGGGCGGTCGCATGGACGCGGGAGTCGCTCCGCGCGTTCACCCGCGCCCGGCCGCTCGACGTCCGGGGGCTGGGTCATCGGGATTTCGCCGGGGCGACCGTGTACACCGACGCGCAGGGCGGCCTGTTCTTCGCGGAAGGCGGGGCCTCGCGCGCGCGTTCGTGGGACGAGCTTCCGGTCGCCGCGCGGGCGGCGCTCATCGCCGCCACGTTGGAGGACACGCCGCTCGCGGCGACGGCCGAGGTCCGCCGGGGCGCCGAGGCCTTCGCGTACCTCCACGGCCAGCCCGAGCTGGCGGCGGCGCTCCGTGGCCGGCGCTGAGGCGGTCAAAAACGAAGCGTCAGCTCCGCGTCCTCGAGCCGGAGCGTGAGCTGGCCGGGCGCGATCCGCGCGACCTGCACCTGGATGATGCGCGGTTCGCGCTCGACGACGAAGGAGTCGCCCTCCCGGAGGGGGCTGTCGTTGATGACGATCTGGTGCTGGTCGTTGATCCGGATCAGGCCGCCGATGCGCACCCGCGAGGCGAGCCGGGCGAGGATCGCGGCGTTGCTGCGCGACTCCGCGATCGGCGCGCCGGCCGGGAGGGAGGGGGCGACGCGATCGCCGGCGACGACGGTGCCCGCGCTGGCGGCGGCGAAGGGGTTCGGCGGGTCGACGGGCAGCGGCGGGGGCTTGCGGCGGACGGCGAGCAGCGCGTCGATCTGCGCGCGGATCCGCTGCGACCGCGCGGCCGTCGCGGTCGATCCGACGCAAAGCGGCGCGGTCGCGAGCAGGAGCGCGGCGCCGAGGAGGAGCAGGAGGACAGGGCGGAGCTTCATGGGTGCGCCAGCAGGTCGACGGTGAGGTGGAGATTGAGGTCCGTGACCCCCGGGTCGCGCTCGAGCCGGTATTCCCGCACGCGCAGGAGGCGCGGGCCGGTCTCCAGCTCGCGGATGAACGCGAGGAGGTTGCGGTACGGGCCGGTCACCCGCAGGGAGACGGGCACCGCCTTGTACGGCTGGCCGGCGATGGTCGGCGCGGCGACGAGCTGGTCGATCCGGGCCAGCCGCACGCGGCTCAGCTTCTCCACGCGGTAGAAGTAGCCGAGGTTCACCTCCATGCTCTCCTCGGAGGCGAGGTGGCGGTCGATCTCCCCGAGCGCCTCCGTAAGCGCGGCGACGTCGGCCTTGATGCGCCCGCGGTCGGCGACCGCGGCCAGCGTGGCCTCTCCCCGGCGGCGAATCTCGGCGTGCTCGGCGGTCACGGCGCTCCGCTCCCGCCAAAGGTACAGGTTGGCCGGCAGCGAGAGCGCGGCGAGGAAGAGGCAGCCCGCGACGAGCGGGCGGCGGCGGGCAAAGCCGCGGAGCGGGCCGACGGGGGTGATCATGGGGCGGGCGCGGGGAAGCGCATCGTGATCTCGAAGGCGAGCGCGTCGTCGTCGCGCGTCCGCTGCAGGGAGGTGGCGGTGATGCTGGTGAACCGCCCGCGGAATTCCGGGGCGCGGCGCAGGGCCTCGAGGTACAGGCCGAGGGAGCGGCTGGCCTCCTCCGCCGGCTCGAGCAGGCTGCCGGCCAGGACGACGCGGCCGTCGTTCGCCTCGATGCGGTCGATGCGCGTGCGCGGCGGCAGCGATTGCCCGATGCTCATGAGGAAGTCGGAGGGCTGGAAGGGCGCGTGCATCAGCGCGTGGGCGGCCGCGAGGCGAGCGGCGTCGGCGTCGAGGGCCGCGGAGGCGCGGGTCAGGTCGGCGAACAGCTCCCGGTGCTCCGACAGCTGCTCGCGCCAGTAGGCGGCGTCGGCGCCGAGGGTGCGGCACACCTGCCATTGCCAGGCGGCGAACGTGAGGCCCAGCACCATCGCGGCGCCCGCGAGCGCGGCGGCCACGAAGCTGCGGCGCACCGGCCCGGCGTCGGGAATCTCCATCGGCTGCCGGCTGTCGACGTGCCAGGAGCGTTGGAAGGAGACGCCTTTGCCGAGGCCTTTCTCCGATTCGAGCGTGGCGTTCTCCGGCAGATACGCCGCCAGGCTGAGCGCCCCCAGCCAGTTCGCCCCGAGCAGGGTCACGCCGGGCGCGGCTTCCAGGCCGGCGCTGCGCATCCAGTCGCGGCAGTCGACCGCGAACGCTTCGTGCCCGACCGCGACGGCGAGGGGCTCGGCCAGCCACGAGAGGGGGGGCGGCAGGTAGGCGCAGTGGACCGGTCCGACCGGCTGCCCGGTGGTCATTTCGTACGAGTCGATCGCGGGCCGGAGCGCCCCGGCCAGCCCGCGCAGCAGCCGCGGGGCGCGCGTGCGCATGTCGGGGCTCGGCTGCCGGAGCTCGCGGACCGCGGCCTCGTCGGTGTCCAGGCCGGAGTCCCGCCGCACCTGCTGGACCAGCGCGGTGAGGCCGAACGGCACGCCAGGCGGCGTGTGCACGCCCTCCTTGCCGAGGATGTAGACGTGCGTGGTCTCGTCCTGGACAACGACCACGACGGTCGCCTGCGACTGGTGGCGACGGGCCATCAGCTCGTAGATCGAGCCGAAGAGCGGAAGCAGCGTCGGCTCGATCCGCCCCGGCACGAGCCGGCAGTCCAGCACCCGCTGCTCGACGTGGCGGATCTCGTGGCGCGCGATGCCGACGATCAGGGCCGGCTGGAGGCCCTGGCCGGCTTCGAGCGCGCGGCCGTCGTTCGCCTGGACGGCGCGGAAGAGCCAGTCCTCAGCCGACGCCTCTCGGAAGGGCGCCGAGGACCCGGCGCGCCGGGCCTGCTGCTCGGTGATGAAGCTCTCCAGGCGCGCGGGGTCGGTCAGGTCCTCCGCGTGCACGTTCTCGCGCAGCACCACGGACTGGCGCGGGACGTAGCCGCAGATCGCGGTGGCCCAGTTGCGCCGAAAGTCGCTCTGGCGGTCCAGCCAGTCGCGGATCGCGCCCGTTTCCATGGCGGGGAACTCGGCCGCGCACTCGACCACGACCGGCCCGCGGCGCGGGCGCGTGATCCCCGCGACCAGCACCTGGTGCGGGTTGAACTCGATCACCACGCTGCGGCGCGTATGGCGCTGGAAGGGATTGGACAGCACGGGTCAGGATTCGGTTATCGTCCGCAGGACGTACGGCGTCGTGACATGGGAGAAGCGGCGGCTGCGCAACGCGAGGTCGTAATGCAGCACGGGGGCGGTGGCGCTGCCGGTGAACGCGACCCGCTGCCGGCTGAGCAGGGCGCCGTAGAAGGTCGCGTTCTCGCGGACCTCGATCGGCTTGTGCTCACAATACACCACGCCGCGGAAATCCGCGCCGGTCGCGAACCGCAGGGAATCGGTCGTGGAGCTGTCGGTGCAGAAGATCGCGCAGGAGGCGGGGTCCGGGTTGCGGTTGTCGATGCCGTTCCCGCCGATCGTGCAGTCGCCCTCCACGAACAGCTGCAGCGACGCGCCCGGGTTGATCGTGATCTTGCCGGCGCCGGTGATCGTGAGGTTGCCGGCGACGATGATCTTCAGCGGCCGGTCGACCGTGAGGTTGGGCGAGAGCAGGGGGATGCCGGCGATCGTGAGGTCACCGCTCGTGCGGTAGACCTCGACGTCGGGCGGCGCGCCGAGCAGCGCGTTGACCAGCGCGAGCGTCGTCCCGATCAGCCCGCCATAGGCCGGGCCGCTGGTGGGCGGAGGCACGACCGTGAAGACCGGGGCAACGGGAACGAACGCGCTCCGGCCGAGCCGGCTGGTGTCCACGTTCACCGCGGCCGGGGTCGACGGGCCGAGGACGCGCGCCGGAGGGGACGCGGACACCGAGTAGCTGACCGGCTGGCCGAAGGTCGCGACATAGCCCCGGATCGTGGCCTGGGTCAGGACGACGCCGTGCGTGCCGTTGTCACGACCCGCGATGACGGCGGCATGGTTGGCCGCCGCGCCGGTGTTAGCGTACGGCACCGCCGCCGTGGCGGGGTCGTTGTCCGGGTCGGAGTTCCAGCTGTCGACCGTGCCGCCGGCGGAAAACGAGACGCTGCCCTCGGCGGACGCGATGGCGTTGCCGAAAAGGGGCGCCGGCCCGGTCGTGGCCGTGAGCCGGCGCGTGACGATGCGGCCGGTGTTGAGCGTGAGCGTCGCCTCGACCGCGATGGTCGGCCAGGCGGGCCCGGTGCTGGCCCATCCATCGACGGTCAGGCGCACCTGGCCGGTCGCCCCGTGGCCGAGATCGCCGTAGTCGAGGGTCACGGTCCGCGCGGCGCCGGCGGAGGACCACGCGGTGTTGCCCGCCGGCCCGCTGGAGGACCAGTCGCCCTGGTTCAGCGCCCACAGCGCCTCCTCGAGGCCCGTCTGCGCGAGCTCGCTCGCGCGGTCGTTCTGAAACTGGCGGGTGCCGAGCTCGAGCGCGCGCGAGAACAGCGCGAGGTAGCCGGCCACGGCCACGCCCAGCGCGCTCGTGAGGCAGAGCGCGACGAGCGCGATGGCCGCGCGCCGGGAGGAGAGGGTCGGGTCAGCTGCCATCGGGGGCGGATCGCTGCCGGAGCACGTAGCGCGCCGACACGATGTCGCGGCGCACGCGGGTCTCGGGGGCGTGCACGGCGGTCGTTTGCAGCGTGAAGCTGAGCCGGAGCTGCTTGACGCTGTACGGGACGTTGACCGCCGGGGCGGACTGGTCGACCGGCGCGCCCAGCGAGCCGGTGTAGAAGCTGAACGCGAAGGCGGTGCACGCGCAGTTCCGCCCGCCGAGCAGCACGAGGTCGGGCGCGGCCCCGAACGTCGCCTGGCGGCGGAGCCGCTGCGCCGCGGCGTCGTAGGTGTAGGTGACCTCCCCGTCCGGCAGCACCAGCGTGACGGTCGTGTCCGCGGGCGCGGTCCCGCGCTTGATCTCCCGGGCGCGGGCCACGTCCGTGCGGACCCACGCGAGGGCGAGGCGCGCCTGCTCCTCGAGCAGCTGCGAGTTGGCGAGGCGGGCGAAATTGCGCGCGAAGTAGACGAAGGCCCCGAGCAGCGCGGTCATGACCACCGCGCTGAGCGCCATGCCGATGAGCAGCTCGACGAGCGTGAATCCCGGGCGTGGACGGCGCGGCGACCTCATGTCTGCTGGTAGGAAAGGTGAAGCCCGTTCATGCCGAGGTAGGCCTCGCGCACGCGGCGGTGCGAGCGCCCGGCGCTGCTCCGCCAGCTCACGGTGTACACCACCTTGACGAACGTGACGTTCGAGGCGGTCGCGGCGACGGGACGGAGCCGGGTGGCGGTCAGCGTGCAGGTGAACCCGGCGGCGCGCGCGGCGAGGGCGGAGTCGTCGTCCGCCGCCGTCGCCGTGTAGTTGGCGACCGCGAAGCGCGTCGTGTCGCCCGCGAGCGAACCGTTGTCCGCGAAGGTCAGCGTGGCGGACGCGGGCAGGTCCGCGATGGCGGACCAGGGGCCGGCGCGGAGCCGCGCGATCTCCGCCGCGACCAGCTCGCTCGCGACCTGCTGCTTGCGGTCCGTGTCGAGCGCCTCGATGCCGAGCGCCGCCACCTGCATGAGCCCGGCAAGGCCGACGACCACGATGGCGGTGGCCATCATCACCTCGATCAACGTGAATCCGGCCCGGTTGCACACGCAGCGTAGGTGGTTGCGGGGAAGCATGAGGACAACAGCCTAGGCGCGGAATGTGAGCAAGTCCGGGGATTCGCGCGAAGGAAAGGGCCGCGGGTCAATCCTAGTGACGCACCCGCCGGCCCCTCGGTTATCGCGACCGTGATTTATGGGGCAAACACCTACCCCCAAATCCTTTCCGTAGTCGAAACCCACCCCGCACATGCGTGTCGGCTGTAAGCGACAATGGGTACTGCAACGCACGACAAGGAGGGCTCCTCCGCGACACGTCCACGGGTTTCACCCCTCCGCATCGTCGGAATCGGCGCATCGGCGGGCGGCCTTGAGGCATTCACGGCGCTGCTGGCGCACCTGCCCCAGACGGGACGCGTCGCATACGTGCTCGTGCAGCACCTCGACCCGACGCACCGGAGCCTGCTGTCGGAACTGCTCGCGCGCACCACGACGCTGCCGGTGAAAGAGATCGCGCCGGGGACCCGCGTGCAGGCGGGCCGCGTCCACGTGATCCCGCCCAACCGCGACCTCGAGATCCGCGGCGGGGTGCTGCACCTGACGTCGCGGCAAAAGAACTCCGGCCCGGCGCGTTCGATCGACCGCTTCCTCGAGTCCCTCGCCCGCGACCGGGGCGAGCACGGCATCGCCGTCATCCTGTCCGGGGCGGGGTCCGATGGCGCCAAAGGCCTGAAGGCGGTCAAGGACGCCGGCGGCGTCACGTTTGCCCAGGAGCCGGGGTCCGCGAAGTACGACAGCATGCCGCGCAGCGCCACGGCGACCGGCGCGGTGGATTTCGTGCTCCCCCCCGAGAAGATCGGGGCGGAGATCGGCCGGCTGCTGGCGCGGCCGGACGGCACCACGCGCCGCGCCGCCGCCAACGCCCGCCGCCGGCGCGGCCAGGTGTCGACCCGCGGCGCGCGCGGGCTCGAGACCGCGGCGCGGGCCGACTGGCCCGCCGCGCCGGAGGACCCGAACCTGCGGAAGATATTTCTCATCCTCCGCACGCGCACGGGCACGGACTTCACCCTGTACCGCCCCAGCACCATCCGACGGCGCCTGGGCCGGCGCATGGCCCTGCAGAAGATCTCCCGCCGGGAAGACTACCTGCGCTTCCTCCGCAACCATCCGGCCGAGGTCGAGGCGCTCTACCAGGACCTCCTGATCAACGTCACGAGCTTCTTCCGCAACCCGAGCGTCTTCGAGTCCCTGAAGAAGCGCGTGTTCCCGCGGCTGCTCAAGAGCCATCCGGACGGCGACACGCTGCGCATCTGGGTGCCCGGCTGCTCGACCGGGCAGGAGGCGTACTCGATCGCGATCGCCTACGCGGAGTTCGCCGAGCGCAACGCCGACGCCGTGCCGGTGCAGATCTTCGCGACCGACGTGAACGGGTCGGTCCTCGATCCGGCGCGCGCCGGTCGTTACGCGCGCGCGCAGCTCGCCGGGGTCTCGGCCGCGCGGCTGGAGAAGTTTTTCGTCCCCGAGAGCGACGGCTTCCGGGTGGCGAAGCCGGTCCGCGACATGGTGATCTTCGCCCAGCAGAACATCCTGCTCGATCCGCCGTTCACGCGCGTCGACCTGATCAGCTGCCGCAACATGCTGATCTATTTCGAGCCGGCGCTGCAGCAGAAGATCATCCCCGCGTTCCACTACGCCCTGAAGCCCGGCGGGGTCCTCGTCCTGGGGGCGTCCGAGTCGATCGGGATGTTCTCGAACCTGTTCGCGACGCTCGACAAGTCCGGCCGCATCTACGCGAAGCAGGCCGCGACAAGCTGGCTGCGCTACGATCGGCCGCCGGCGCCGCCCACGATGCGGCTCGCCGCCGCCCCCACGCCGGCGGCCCGCCCGGCCTCCCCGCCGGCCGCGGCCGCCGACGACGCCTGCAAGGAGGCCGACCGGTACGCCCTCGCGAAATACGTGCCCGCGACGGTGGTGGTGAACGAGGACGGCGACATCCTCCAGATCCGCGGGGATGCGCGCCGCTACCTGTCGCTTCCGGCCGGCAAGGCGAGCCTGCAGCTGGCGAAGATGGCCCGCGAGGGCCTGGGTCTCGCGCTCCAGCGCGCGCTGGAGCGCGCCCGGTCCGAGAACCGCCGGGTGCGCGAGCGGCAGGTGCGGCTCGACGGGCGCAAGGACGGCCTCGATCTCGAGGTCGTGCCGCTGCGCGGGCTCAAGGCCCGCTGCTTCCTCGTCGTGTTCCTGCGCGCGCCCCGCGCGCCGAAGGCCGCGGCGGGCGCCCGCCGCGCGGCTCCGCCGGGCCGCCACTACGCCGAGCTCCGGCGCGAGCACCAGCTCGCGCGCGCTCAGCTCGACAACCTCCGCGAGGAGCACGAGACCTCCGTGGAGGAGCTGCAGGCGTCGAACGAGGAGGTCCAGTCCGCCAACGAGGAGCTGCAGAGCCTCAACGAGGAGCTCGAGACCTCGAACGAGGAGCTGGAGTCCGCGAACGAGGAGCTCACCACGCTCAACGAGGAGCTCGCCACCCGGAACGCCGAGCTGCGCGAGAGCGAGCAGCGCATGCGGGAGCAGGCGGAGCTCCTGGAGCTGGCGCCCGTGCTGGCCCGCTCGCCGAAGGATCGGATCATCTTCTGGAACCGCGGCGCGGAAAGGCTCTACGGGTTCACGCGGGACGAGGCCGTCGGGCAGACCGCGCACCTCTTCCTCGGCGCGCAGTTCCGCGAGCCGCTGGACAAGATCCACGCCGACCTGCTGCGCGCCGGCACCTGGGAGGGCGAGGTCCTGCACCGGCGGAAGGACGGCAGCCTGGTCCACGTCGCGACCCAGTGGGTGGCGCACCACGACGCGCAGGGACGGCTCCGCGCCGTGCTGGAGGTGAACACCGACATCAGCGCGCGCAAGACGGCCGAACGGGCGCTCCGCGAGAGCGAGGAGTTCAACCAGCGCATCCTCGAGAGCAGCCCCGACTGCATCGCGGTCCTCGACCTCGCCGGCCGCATGGTCTTCATGAACGCTGGCGGCCAGCGGCTGCTCGAGGCCGACACCTGGGAACGGCTCGCCCGCGGCTACTGGCCCGGGCTGTGGGCCGAGCCCGACCGGGACCGGGCCGAGGCGGCCTACCGGGCGGCCGTCGCCGGCGACTCCGTGCGGTTGTCCGGGTGCTGCCTGACGACGAACGGCGCCGAGCGGTGGTGGGACGCCATGGTGCGCCCCATCCTCGGGTCGGACGGCCGGCCCGAGAAGATCCTCTGCGTGGCCCGCGACGTCACGGAGCTGCGCCGCGAGGAGGTCGAGCGCGCGCAGCGCGCGCGGCTCACGACGCTCCGGGCCGAGATCGGCCTTGAGGTCGCGCGGCCCGGCGAGCTCGCCCCGGTGCTGGGACGCATCGCCGACATCTTCGTGCGCCACGGGGAGGCGGCCGCGATCCACCTCTGGACGGTCCACGACGGCGTCGGGACGCTCCAGGCCTCCGGCGGAGAAAGCGCCGCGGCGACCGCCCGCCCGGCCGAGGACCTGCTGCTGCAGGCGCTGCTCGCCGGCTCGCAGCCGCGGGTCTGGCTGCACGTCGCCGAGGATCCGGCCCTGGCCGAGGCCGAATGGGTCCAGCGGGACCGGATCGCCAGCGCCGCGGCGTTCGCGCTGCGCTTGCACGAGCGGGTGCTGGGCGTGCTGGCGATGTTCACGCGCCACTCGCTCGAGCCGGCCGTGGTGCGCGAATTCGAACTCACGGCCGACCTCGTGGCGCAGTTCATCGCGCGGAAGCAGGTCGAGGACGAGCGGCAACGCCTCTACCAGGAGGCGATGACGGCGCGGAACGACGCGGTGGCGGCGTCGCGCGCGAAGGATGATTTCATCGCCGCCCTCTCGCACGAGCTGCGCACGCCGCTCAACCCCGTGCTGCTGCTCGCGAGCGACGGCGCGGAGAACCCCGACGTGCCCGAGAAAGTGCGCGAGGACTTCAAGATGATCCGCAACAACGTGAGCCTGGAGGCGAAGCTGATCGACGACCTCCTCGACCTCACGCGCATCGTGCACGGGAAGCTGTCGCTCGAGCTCAGTCCGGTCGACGCGCACGCGATCGTGCGCGACGCGCTGGCCATCGTCTCGCCGGCGGTCGAGCAGAAGCGGATCGATCTCGCGCTCGAGTTCGGCGCGGCGGCCTCGCTCGTGGACGGCGACGCCGTGCGGCTGCAGCAGGTCTTCTGGAACGTGCTGAACAATGCCGTGAAGTTCACGCCCACCGGGGGCCGCATCGCCCTGCGGACGGCGAACCCCGCCCCGGGGACGATCGAGCTGCGGATCACCGACAACGGGACGGGGCTCCCGCCCTCGGAGCTGCAGAAGATCTTCGAGCCGTTCACGCAGGGGGGCAACCGCGCCGGCGGGCTGGGCCTTGGCCTCGCGATCTCGCGGCAGCTCGTCGAGAAGCACGGCGGCCGGATCGCGGCCGCGAGCGACGGCCCGGGGCAGGGCGCGACCTTCACGATCTCGCTTCCCCTCCTGCCGGCCGATGGCGCGACCCGGCTGCCGGCGGCGCGGTCCGCCATGCCGGAGCCGCCGGCGTCGCGCCTGCTCGCCGCCCGGGACCGGAGGCTGCTGCTGGTCGAGGACCACGCCGCGACGCGTTCCACGCTCGAGGCGCTGCTGAAGCGCCGGAGCTTCCGCGTCACCACCGCCGCCTCCGCCGCGGCGGCGCTCAAGCTCGTCGAGACGGAGGAGTTCGACATCGTGATTTCCGATCTCGGCCTGCCCGACGCCGACGGCTACGCCCTCTGGGCCGCGCTGCGGCGGCGGCTGCCGCGGGCGGTCGGCATCGCGCTCAGCGGCTACGGGATGGAACAGGACCTGGAGCGCTCCCGCGCCGCGGGCTTCGCGGGACACCTGACCAAGCCGGTGAGCGTGCACGCACTCGACCGGGCGCTGGCGGCGCTTCTGCCGGAGAGCGTCCCGACCCCTGAGCCCGGTTGTTCCGGGGCACGTGCGTGAAACCGCGAGGGGCGCGCGGCGGGCAATTCATGGAGCCGGATCGCCGCGGTCCGGGGTCTCGCGATGACGGGGCAAATTGGACCGTCGGCCGCTCGCGCCATTTCCCGTTTGTCATTCCCCGCCGTCGCGGGCATTGGTAGGGTCACCCCTAACCCCCGCGCCGGCCGTCCCCAACGCGGCGGGCGTCCGCTACGAACCATGTCGGCTCCAGGTGTGCCTCACGCCTTGTTCACGGCGCGCTCGATGAGCGCGCAGAACCGCGCCGAAATGCGAGGGGTCTTCGATCACGCGCTCAAGCTGACGGAACGGAACCGGCTGGTGCTCCGGGTCCCGCACGAAACGAAGCCGGTGAGCAACCGCCGGGGCATGCACTACCATTACCGGCCGGAGTTCTTCCTGGGGATCGGCGGCTGGACCGAATTCACGTTCCCCCGGGAGAAGTTCCGCCACGGCCCCGACGAGGTCTGCCTCATCCCGGCGGGCGTGCCGCACGCCGAGCGCGTCGAGGCCGCGCCCGACCGGCCGTTCCGCAACCTCGTGGCCGGTTTCTACAACAACACGCTCAGCCTGCATTTCGCGCACGAGGCCCGGCCCGGGCATCCGGACATCGAGGCGATCGAGTTCTTCGACGCCCCGAACCTCGAGGTCTTCCTCACCCTGGCGCACGCCGCGATCACCACCCACGGGATGCACGCGCCGGCGCGCGATGCCGTGCTCAAGGGGCTGCTGCTGTCGCTGCTCGGCCTGTTCCGGAACATCGTCGAGACCGGCACCGGCCAGCTGAACAGCGACTTCGGCAAGGTCTACCAGGCGAAGTGCCTCGTGCGGGAGCAGTTCGCGAACTCCGAGCTCGGGGTGCAGCACATCGCCGAGCAGCTCGGGTGCTCGCCCGACTACCTCTCGCACCTTTTCCACACCGAGACGAAGGAGCGGCTCACGCACTACATCCAGCGCATCCGCATCGAGGGCGCCGTCCTCGCGCTCGACACGACGACGCTCACGATCTCGGAGATCGCCTACGCCAGCGGCTTCGCCGACCCGGCCTACTTCGCGCGGGTGTTCAAGCAGCACAAGGGCGTGACGCCGCAGGAGCACCGCGCGCTCCACGACGCGCAGCGGAAGAAGCCCGAGGAGCAGCCCAAGACCGTCTATTTCGACCGGGTGGACTTTTCACCGGGCGTCCCGCACGCGAAGGAGCCCGAGGAGATGAAGAGCTGACCAACGGCGGCGGCCGGGGCGGTCCCGCGGATCGCGCGGCGCCGCCGGAGCGCGCCTCAGGCCCGGGCTGGTGCCGCGGCGGCGGGTGCGGGCGAATCCGCCGGCACCCACGCGAGCGCGATGGCCGCGACGATCATGCAGCCGCCTCCGGCGACCACGGCGAACAGCGCGCGGCCGTCGAGGAGCCGGGACACCACCGGCCCGAGCAGGGTCGCCGCGAGGATCTGCGGAAGCACGATGAAGAAATTGAACACGCCCATGTAGAAGCCCATCTGCGCGGGCGGAATCGCGTTCGCGAGGAGGGCGTACGGCATCGACAGGATCGTGGCCCAGCCGACGCCGACGAGCGCCATCGAGAGGTTGAGCCACGCCGGGTCCCGCACGAGCGAGACCGACAGCAGCCCGGCGCCCGCGGACAGCAGCCCGATGCGGTGCAGGAGCTTGGCCGGAAGCCCGATGCGCGTCAGCAGCACCAGGCCGAACGACACCGCGCAGGCGACTCCATTGTAGACGCCGAAGAAGCCGCCGCCCTCCACCATCGCCCGCTGATACTCCGGCGTGCCCGGGGCCCCGCGGTAGATCTCCGCTGCGATCGCGGGCGTGAAATAAATCCACATGCAGAACAGGCCCAGCCACGTGAAGAACTGCACCACGGCGAGGCGCCGCATGACCGGCGGCATGTGCAGGATGCCCTGCTTGATCTCCGCGATGAACGACAGGGCGCCGGGGCTTCCGGCGGCCGCGCCGGGCCGCGGTTCCTCCGGCGGATGCTCGCGCGTGGTGACGATCGTGTAGACGACCGCCGCCAGGTACACGGCGGCCCCGATGTAGAACGCGAGGTGCACGGCCCGCGGGATGCCGCCGGCGACCGCGCCGCCGTCCGCGAGCCCGAGGGCCGAGAGCAGCAGCGGCAGATTCGAGGAGACCACCGCGCCGAGGCCGATGAGCAGGCTCTGCATCGCGAAGCCAACCTGGCGCTGCTGCGGCGGCAGCAGATCCGCCACGAACGCGCGGAAAGGCTCCATGCTGACGTTCACGGAGGCGTCGAGGATCCAGAGGAGGCCGGCCGCCATCCAGAGCGTCGAGGAGTTGGGCATGGCGACGAGCGCCAGGCTCGCCAGGATCGCGCCGACGAGAAAGTACGGCCGGCGGCGCCCCAGCCGGGTCCAGGTGCGGTCGCTGTAATACCCGATGATCGGCTGGACGATCAGCCCGGTGAGCGGCGCCGCCAGCCAGAGGATCGGCAGCTCGCTCTCGGAAGCTCCGAGCAGCTGGTAGATCGCGCTCATGTTGGCCATCTGGAGGCCCCAGCCGAACTGGATGCCGAAGAAGCCGAAGCTCATGTTCCAGATCCCGGGCAGGGACATGGGGCGGGAGGCTTGCATTAGGGGCACGGATTAGGGGACAGGAAGGGAGGACACCGGCCAGAGGATAGAAGACAGTGGGGGTAGCTCGGGGCTCGGGGCGTTCAGCGCTCCCGCGCTCCGCCGATCAGTGGCCATGGCCACTGATCTGGAGCGGCGGCTCGGAGTATTCCCGCACGACATGGTCGCCGGTGCGGTCGAAGAGGCGGATCCAGTGGCGCAGCCGTTCGAGCTTCTCTTCGCGCAGCGAGGCCTGCTGGTCCGGCGAGAACCGCCACTGCCAGTTGCCGTCGGTCGTGCCGGGGCGGTTCAGCGTCGCCTCGCCGCCCAGGTCGAGCAGGTCCTGCATCGGGATCACCGCCAGCCGCGAGACGGTCGAGAGCACGACCCGGATGATCGGCCACGCCGAGCGGACGCCCGCGAGCTGGAAATAATCGTCGACCTGCGCCGCGGTTTCCGGGCCGAGGCCCTCGAGCCAGGCGCGGGCGGGCAGGTTGTCGTGCGTGCCGGTGTAGGCGACACTGTCGGGCGGGTAGCAGTGCGGCAGGTTCACGTTGTGGGCGTCGTGCCCGTACGCGAACTGCACGACCTTCATCCCCGGCAGGCCCGCGTCGCGGCGCAGCGCGACGACTTCGGGCCCGATGTAGCCGAGGTCCTCCGCGATGATCCGCGCCTCCGGCAGCGCCGCGCGGACGGCCGCGAAGAACGCCGGGCCGGGGCCCTTGCGCCACTGGCCCGCGCGCGCGTGCGTGGCGTCGGCCGGGACCTCCCAGTACGTGTCGAAGCCGCGGAAGTGGTCGAGGCGGATGATGTCGTAGAGCTCGAACGCCGCCGCGAGCCGGTCGATCCACCAGGCGTAGCCGGTGCGCGCGAGGTGGTCCCAGTCGTACAGCGGGTTCCCCCAGAGCTGGCCGGCGTCGGAAAAATAGTCCGGCGGCACGCCCGCCACCGCCAGCGGGCGGCCGCGGGCATCGAGCCGGAAGACGGCGCGGTTCTGCCAGGTGTCGGCGCTGTCGAGCGCGACGAAGATCGGCACGTCACCGATGATGCCGACCCGGCGCTCGGCGGCGTAGCGCCGGAGGCGGTCCCATTGGCCGAAGAAGACGTACTGGTAGAACGCGTGGCGCTCGGCGTCGCGCCGCACCGTTTCGGGCAGACCGCGGTGCAGCGAGGGCGCCCAGTCGCGGTAGCGTTCCGACCACTCGGGCCAGGGCTGGCCGCCGAAATGGGTCTTGAGCGCCATGAAGTCGGCGAACGGATCGAGCCAGTCGGCGTGCCGGCGCCGGAAATCGCGGAGCGAGCCGAAGCCCTCGAGCCCCTCGCGGTCGTCCGTGAGGAAGCGGTCGTGCGCTCTCGCGAGGGCGGTCCAGAAATGCAGGTAAAGCTGCCCGTAGTCGATCCGGTCGGCCGGGAGCGCGCGCAGCGCCTCGAGATCGGCCGGGCGGAGGAGGCCCGCGGACTCGAGCTCGCCGAGATCGATGAAGTACGGGTTGCCCGCACGTCCGGAGAATAGCTGGTAGGGCGAGTCGCCGAAGCCCGTCGGCCCGATCGGACAGATCTGCCAGTAGCGCACGCCGGCGTCGGCCAGGAAATCCACGAGCGCGCGCGCCCCCGCGCCGAGGTTGCCGATGCCGAACGCGCCGGGGAGGGACGAGACATGCGCGAGCACGCCGGCGGCGCGGCGATCCAGCCACGAGGCGACCGGCCCGCGGATTTCCGCGCGCGGGGCGCCGGCGGCGGGGGCCGGGCCGGCGGCGTTCACTCCGGGGGCGGCCAGGCGCGCGGAACGCGCGGGCTCGGACAGGGAGCGGCCAGGGGACGGAATCACGGAAAAGGCGGGCAGTTAAGACAGGCGGCCATCAGAGGCAATCTGATGGCCGCCGGGGAGGGAAGGGCCGACCAGCGCGCGGCTTGGGCCTGCCTGGTTCTCGCGGGCGGAGGCGGTCGGGGGCGGCGGGGTCGCCGGTCCAAGGGCTCCGCGCGATGACATGCAGGCAGGGCCGCGGGCTAGAATTTGTACGAGACGCCCGCCGAGTAGGAGGCGCCGTACTGCTGGTAGTTGATGACCTGCCGCGGGTCGCCGTTGTTGTACGTGATGAGCGGCTCGTCGGTCAGGTTGTAGCCCTGCAGGTAGAGCGTCAGACCCTTCATGGAGCCGCGCTGGATCGAGTAGCTGACCTGGGCGTCGAAGACGGACTCGGGCTGCGCGACCGAGAAGCCGCCGTTCGGGCTGACGTCGCCCGAGAGGTTCGGCACGCCGAACGTCGTGATGTACTGGCGGTTCTCGGAGCGGTAGCGGTGGCTGACGCGCGCGGAGAAGCCGTGGCGCTCGTAGTAGAACGTCGCGTTCGTCACCTTGCGCGACAGGCCGGCGATCGGGGCGTCTCCGCCGGTGGGACCCCAGGGCTTGATGCTGCTGTCGGTGTAGGCGCCGCCGACGATCAGGCCGAAGCCCCGGAGCGAATCGCTGATCAGCTCGCTGGGGAGCGAGACCGTGAGCTCGACGCCCTGGATGCGGCCGCCGTCGCCGTTGGCCGGAGCGGTGATGGTGCCGTGGCGGAGCGCAGGCTCGGGGCCGGCCGAGACCGGATAGCCGCTGAAGTCAGCCAGCGTGCCCTGCTGGTAGATGAAGTTCTTCAGGTCCTTGTAGAAGCCGGCGAGCGCGATGTAGCCGCGGTTGTCGGCGAAGTAGTGCTCGAGCGAGAGGTCCACCGAGTCGGACTTCCACGGCCGAAGCATGGGGTTGCCGCCGCTGCCGCTCCACGGGCTCTGCGTGAGGTTGGTCGAGCTGGCGAGCGCCGGGCTGTAGCTCCAGGTGCGGCCGGCGCGCATGTCGTGCATGCGGGGCCGGGCGATCTGGCGCGCGAGGCTGAAGCGGACGTACGAGCGCTCGCGCGGCTGGAAGACGAGGTTCAGGCTCGGCGCGACGTCAGTGTATTTCGCGCCCTGGGTCGTGCGGTTGAGCGCCGTGCCGGAGGCGGCCCAGCCGGTGGACTCCTGCTCCACGTCGATGACCTGCACGCCGAGGTTGCCCGTGACCGGCACGGAGCCCCACTTCGTGTCGATGTCCAGCTGGGCGTAAGCCCGCGAGATCGTCTCGTTGATCTCGAAGCGGTTGGCGACGATGCCGGTGTCGAGGTTCTCGGTGAATCCGAACACGCCGCTGTTCCAGGCGGCCAGGGTGTCGTAGGCGTAGATCTTGCCGAGGCCCATGAAGGTCATGTCCGTCTCGCCGATCTTCGGCGGGAGCGGGATCGTCCCGGCGACGTTCGTCGTGCGGTGCAGGAAGCCGGAGGGCTTCTCGCCATCGCGCTTGTAGCGCTCGGTGTAGCTCACGCCAGCCTGCACGGCGCTGAAGTACCGGTTGTCGAGCTGGCGCTCGGTGAAGAGCTGGAACTGGCCGAGCTCGTCCTTGGCCGCGAACTCCTTCAGGTAGCCGTACATGCCGCCGCCGGGGAGCGTGGACGGGCCCCAGCCCTGCGGGTCGGAGATCGCGACGCCGGCGCCGGTGGCGTACTCGCGGGTGGTGGTCATCTGCGGGATCGAGCCCGGCGAGAGGTCGACCGTGACGGTGTCCGCCGTCGTGGTCGGCGTGCCGCGGAAGCCGATGCCGGACCAGGTCTCGATGTTCATGTCACGGCGCTCCACCTTCGAGTAGCCGGCGTCGAACGTGATCGGCCAGGCCGACTTCTGGTTGAGCTTCAGGTTCCAGCCGATGGCGAAGAGGTCGTCGGTGCGCTGGAAGACGTCGTTGCGGATGACGGGCTGGACGTTGGTCAGGGTCGCGCGGGTGATGAGCCCGCCGCTGGTCGTGTAGCCCGGCTGCAGCACGGCGCTGCTCCAGAACGCGAGGGGGATCTCCATGCCGCGGAGCAGCTGCGTCTCCTCGAACTCGGAGGTGTAGACGTCGACGACGCTGTGGACGTTCTCGTTCGGCTTGAACTCGAGGACCGCCATCAGGCCGTCGCGGTCGAGGTTGCTCGTGCGCACGTAGGATTTCGTGCCGCCGATCGCGAGGTTGCCCTGCCCGTCGGTCGGGTAGCCCCAGGCCTGGAACTGCTCGCCCTCGAAGGGCTTGCTGGAGTGGGAGAAGCCGATCGCGAGGCCGACCGTCCCGCCGGCGAACTGGTCGATGTACGACACGTTGAAGCGCTGGCCCTTGTCGTCGGCGCCGGGCGTGAGCTGGCCGTACTCGGTCCACTCGTAATAGCCGTTCAAGGCGAGGGTGCGCTTGCCCTTCTCGAGGGGCTTCACCGTCTGGAGATCGACCGTGCCGGCGAGGCCCTGGCCGGTGAGGTTGGCGGCGGCGGTCTTGTACACGACGACGCCGTTGAGCAGCTCGGCCGGGTACTGGTCGTACTCGACCGCGCGGTTGAGGCTGGTCGAGACCTGCTCGCGGCCGTTCAGCATGCCGGTGCTGAAGTCGCCCGTCAGGCCGCGGATGCTGATGGCCTGGCTGCGGCCGTTCGTGCGCTGCGTGGTCAGGCCGGTGAGCCGCGTGAGCGAGTCCGCGATCGAGACGTCGGGCAGCTTGCCGATGTCCTCCGCCATGATGACCTCGACGATCGCCTTGTTGTCCTGCTTGGCCTCGGCGGCGGCGGCCAGGCTGCCGGCGAAGCCGGCGGTGACCTCGAACCGATCGAGCATCACCGCGGGGTCCTCCGCCGACGAGGCGGCGGGCGCGGTGTTCTGTCCGAATATCTGCAGGGCCGGCTGGGTGAGCAGCAGCCCGGTGGCGAGGCCGCGAACGAAGCGGCGGCGCACGAACTCAGCGTTGTTCATTGTGTGCATGGTGGGGATTGAAACCCACGCCGGCGCAGGCCGGTCGCGGGACGCGGGGAGGATGAAAGCTGGGCGCGCGGTGTGTGGGGTGCGCGCCCCGTGAGGCCGGAAAATCGGACACGCGCCGGGTCCCCGCGATGGGCAAAGGTCCCACAAAACCGAGGTGTCTCGGAAAAATCCGAGGTTCGGCCGGCGCGCGGCGGCGGCCCGTCCCTTCGCGGGTCCACCGCCGCCCCGCGCGCGAAACCCGCTGGAACGGACAGTCTTGAAATGCGCGCCGCTCGGGGCGCGCCCTGGCGGCTGCGACCTGGGATGGAGGCCGGCCGATTCCCCGCGCGCGCCGACCTAAGTTTTGTCCCGGCCATGCAAGACTTCTCCGCGGTCCTCGTTTTGACCGGCCCGCGGCTTCCCCGCACCGTCGGGGCGCCCCATGTCACCCCGCCTCCTCCCGTTCGCCCTCGCCCTGGCGTGCGTCGCGGCCTCCGCCGCGCGCGCCGGCCAGTCGCCCTCCGTCGCCGTCCCGCGCTTCACGCACCCGGGCGCGGGCCAGACCTTCTACTTCGTGCTCACCGACCGCTTTGCCAACGGCCGGGCCGACAACGACACCGGCGGCTTTCCGGGCGGCACGGAGGAGCACGGCTTCGACCCGACGCGCATCGGCTATTTCCACGGCGGCGACCTCGCGGGCCTGACCGCCCGGCTCGACTACCTGCAGGGCCTCGGCGTCACGGCGGTGTGGGTCACCCCGCCCTTCCAGAACAAGCCGGTGCAGACGGGCTCGGCCGCCTACCACGGCTACTGGGTGACGGACTTCCTCAGGATCGACCCGCATCTCGGCACCAACGAGGAGTTCCGGGCGTTCGTGAAGGCGGCGCACGGGCGCGGGATGAAGGTGTACATGGACATCATCGTCAACCACTCGGCCGACGTGATCCATTTCCCCGACCGGAAGGTCGACTACCTCGAGAGCCGGACGCACCCCCTCCGCGACGCGGCCGGGCAGCCGCTGAAGGAGCGCGACCTCGCGTACAACGGCCTCGGCGACACGGCGCGGCCGGCGCTTTCGGCGGAGAAGAGCTTCGCCTACGCCCCGGTCGTGCCGGACGCCGAGCGCACGGTGAAGAACCCGGCGTGGCTGAACGACCCGGTCCACTACCACAACCGCGGCAACTCGACGTTCCGCGACGAAAGCTCCCTGCACGGCGATTTCGTGGGGCTCGACGACACGTTCACGGAGCTGCCCCAGGTCGTGAACGGCTTCATCGACATCTTCAGCCACTGGGTGCGCGAGTACGACGTCGACGGCTTCCGCATCGACACCGCCCGGCACGTGAACGCGGAGTTCTGGCAGGCGTTCGGCCCGGCGATCCGCGCGGCCGCGCGGGAGGACGGCCGCCCCGGGTTCATCCAGTTCGGCGAGGTGGCGAACGAGGCCCTCGACCTGCCGCTGCTCAGCGAGTTCTCCACCCACATGCCGCTCGATACGACGCTCGACTTCGGCTTCTTCGTCGCGGCGCGGAACTTCGTGTCCCGCGGCGGCCCGGCCGACCAGCTGGCGGAGGTGTTCCAGCGCGACGACCTCTACACCGACCACGACAGCAACATCCACTCGACCACCACGTTCGTCGGCAACCACGACGCCGGCCGGTTCGCCTATTTCCTCAGTCAGGACAATCCCGGCGCCCCGCCCGCGCTCCTGGCGGACCTCGTGAAGCTGGGACACGGGCTGCTCCTCCTCTCCCGCGGCCAGCCGGTGCTCTATTACGGCGACGAGCAGGGCATGGTCGGCCGCGGCGGGAACGACATGCAGGCGCGCGAGAGCCTGTTCGCCTCGCAGGCCCCGGATTTCCGCACCGCCCCCCTGCTCGCGACGACGCGCACCGGGGCCGACGACAAATACGACCCCGCGCACCCGTTCTACCGCTTCTTTTCCCGGCTCGCCGGGCTCCGCGCCGCGCACGCGGCGCTCCGCACGGGCGCCATGGTCCCGCGGGACGCGGGCGAGCCGGGCGTGTTCGCGTTCTCGCGGATCGACCGCGACGAGAAGGTCGAGTTCGTCATCGCCCTGAACAACTACCGAAGCCGCGCGGCGACGTTTTCCCTGCCGACCTCCCAGCCGACCGGCGGGCAGTTCCGGCTGATCTTCGATTCCTCGGCGGACCCGGCGGAGGGCCTCGCCGCCGTCGATGGCGCCGGCCGGCTCTCCTCCGAGCTCCAGCCGCTGCAGTTCAAGGTCTGGCGGGCGGAAAAGCCGCTCGGGCCGAGGCCGGACGATCTGGTCGTGAAGCTGGTCAATCCCGCGGCGGGCGCCGCCCTCGGATTCAGCACCCGCGAGACGGACGGCCACATCTTCCCGAGCCGCCAGGAACTCCGGGCCGAGGCGAACGGCGACGGTCTCCTGGAGGTGACGTTCGTGCTGCGGCGCGCGTCGCGTCCCGGCCAATACGAGCTCCTCGGCACGGATGACGCGCCGCCATACCGGGTTTTCTGGCGACCGCCGCCGGACCTCCCCGCCGGCGAGGAGTTCTCGATCACGGCCACCGCGACCGACCTGCGCGGGCGCGTGGCGAGCGACACCGTCGACCGCGTGAAAGTCGCGCCGCACTCCATCTCCTTCGGGATTCGGGGGGCCACGACTCCGCTGATCACGGCGCCGTTGCCGGCCCGGGCGGTGCTGGAGCCCGGGCGCGGCGTGACGCTGACCATCGCCGCCGAGGGCACGGGCCCCCTCGAGTACCAGTGGCTGCGCGACGAGCGCGAGATCCCGAACGCGACGGATGCCAGCCTGGCGGTCACGGCTCCGGGCCGGTACGCCGTGCTCGTCCGCAACCGCGCCGGCACGGCGGTGAGCCCGGTGTGCGTGGTCGAGCGCGAGGGGACCGCGATGGCCGCGCCGGGCCGGGTGGTGAAGCACGAGGGCTTCCCCTCGGCCCACGTCGCGCCGCGGCACGTCCACGTGTGGCTGCCGCCGGGCTATGACGACAACCCTGCGGTGCGGTATCCCGTCGTGTACATGCACGACGGCCAGAACCTCTTCGACCCCGCCACGAGCTACGCCGGCGTGCCGTGGAGCGCGGATGACGCGATCCGCCGCCTGGTAGCCGCGGGCAGGACGCCGGGCGCGATCATCGTGGGCGTTTGGAACACCCCGGCCCGGTTCGCCGAGTACCTGCCCGAGAAGGCGGTGTCACCCGAGGCCTACGGACGGCTCGTCGCGCAGTTCCGGCTGCGGGGCGATCCGCCGCAGGGCGACGCCTACCTCCGGTTCCTCGCGACCGAGCTGAAGCCTTTCATCGACCGCACGTATCGGACGAAGCCGGAGCCGCGGCACACGTCGACGATGGGTTCCAGCATGGGCGCCCTGATTTCCGCCTATGCCGTCTGCGAGCGGCCGGACGTCTTTGGCGGCGCCGGCTGCGTGTCGATCCACTGGCCGCTGGGCGAGGGGATGGTCGCGGACTGGTTCGTGCGTCACGCGCCCCGGCCGGGCACGCACCGGCTCTGGTTCGACTACGGCACGGAGAAGCTCGACCACGACTACGAGCCGTACCAGCGGCGCGTCGACGCCGGGCTCCGCGCCGCCGGGCACGTCGAGGGTCGGGATTTTCTCTCGCGGAAGTTCGCGGGCGCGGAGCACTCCGAGCGCGCGTGGCGCGAGCGGGTGGACCAGGCGCTGGCGTTTTTGCTGCGGCTGTGAGCGGCCCGGCGCGTGCTCGGGACGACGCGGGGACCTCATCGACCGTGATCCGCGGGGACGATTCGATCATGCGCTGACGTCGGCGCAGCCAGGTTGAGCTCACGCGGAAACGCCCCGGATTTCCGGGGGCTCCCCATGTGTCCAAACTTTGTCCCGGCCGGGACTAAGTTTGGGGCGCGCGAGTGTGCGGCGCCCCTGGGGCCAAGCCTTGTCCCGGCCGGGACAAGAATCAGGCGGGAGTGAAAAGCGGTCTGGCGTCGCCCGAATTCGCGGGCACTTCGGGGGCCGGGCCGCTTCGTCATGCATACACCGATTGGCCCGTCGCTCGCGCTCGCGTTGGGTGCCGCCGATGCCCTCGGCACGGCGGCTGCCACGGTCTTAAAAATGGCATGGGACCGGTACCTTGACAGCGGCCGGTTCGACCGGCGGTTCAGGCGGCTGGTGGAGAAAGGGCTGGTTGAGCTCGCCGCGGACTCCGGGACCGAGCGCATCTTTCGCCTGACAGAAATCGGCCGGGAAGCTGCCGCCGGCGGCCGCGATCCGGATGCCCGGTGGGCCCGCCCGTGGGATGGCCTTTGGCGACTTGCGGTCTTTGACGTCCCGGAGATCCACGCCTCGCGACGCAAGAGGTTGCGGCGGATTCTCGCCGCGGCGGATTTCGGTCATCTCCAGGACAGCGCCTGGCTCTCGCCGGACACGGCCGACGAACTGCGGGCTCGGCTGAGGGGAGTGGCGTCCGAGGTTGAGACGCTGACGTTCCTCGAATCGCGGCCGTGTTCGGGCGAATCCGATGCGGACTTGGTCCAGGGCGCGTGGAATTTCGCGCGGATCAATCGCCGCTATGAACACTACCTGGAGGTTCTCCGGAATCGCCCGCGCTGGTACGAAGCGAAAGCCTGGCCGGCCTGGTTGCGGGTCGAATGGAATGCCTGGCGCCATGCCGTACGTGCGGACCCGCTTCTGCCCGCGCCGCTCTTACCGTCCGACTACCGCGGTCGCGCCGCGTGGGCCGAGCGCTGCGCGTTTCTGAAGTCCGTTGTGAACCGGTGAATGCCCAAACCCAGTCGCGGCCGGGACTGGGTTTGCCTCGACGGGGCGGGAGCGGCTCCCGTCCGCCAGAGTTGCGCGTCACGTCGCGACAGTTGGGTGGGGCTGCCGAATATGGTCCGGGCGGGTGTCCCGGCCGGGACAGAGTTTGGGCGCGATGGTGGGCGCGGCTTTCGTGCATCGGCTGAGCAATGTTGCGTTAGAGTTGCGCATCACCCGGCCAGTCGGGCGGAACTGCCGAATATGGTCCCAGCGGTGTCAAGGCCGGGACAGAGTTTGGGCGCGATCGACCGGCGGTTGGTTTTGCAGCCTGCTGCAGCGCGGCGGCTGACGTGGCTGGCGCGTCCGGATCGATGGCCTGAGGGGCTGACGAAACCGCAATTCTCCGCCGCCCCCCGTACGCCCGGACGACACGTGACGGGGGCGCTTCGGTTTCCTCCCCCGTCGGCGCGGCGCGGTTCGTCGGGCCGACGAGTCCACCCGGCGGACACAAAAAAGGCGGAGCGTGCGCTCCGCCTCGAATCGTTCGCCGAGCTTTTTGCCTCAGGCGTCCAGCTGCGGACGCGTCGGCTCGGGCCAGTCGACGTGGAAGAACTTGCCGCGCGGGGCGTCGACGCGCTCGTAGGTGTGCGCGCCGAAATAGTCGCGCTGCGCCTGGAGCAGGTTGGCCGGCAGGCGGGCCGAGCGGTAGCTGTCGTAGTAGGCGAGGGCGGAGCTGAACGTCGGGGCCGGCACGCCGCACTCGGCCGCGAGCGCGACCACCTTGCGCCAGTTTTCCTGGGCCTTCTTGACCGTCTTGTTGAAGTACGGGTCGAGGAGCAGGTTCGCGAGGTCCGGGTTGCGGGCGTAGGCCTCGGTGATCTTCTGCAGGAACGCGGCGCGGATGATGCAGCCGCCCCGCCAGATCTGCGCGATCTCGCCGAAGTTGAGCTTCCAGTTGTACTCCTTCTGCGCCGCGCGCATGAGCTGGAAGCCCTGCGCGTACGAGCAGATCTTCGAGCAATAGAGCGCGTCGTGGATCGCGGCCACCAGCGCCTTCTTCGCGCCGCGGTACTTCTTCGCCGGGCCCTTGAGGATCTTCGCGGCGGCGACGCGCTCCTCCTTGATGGCGGAGATGCAGCGCGCGAACACCGACTCGGCGATCGTCGGCGCGGCGACGCCCATGTCGAGGGCGTTGACGGAGGTCCACTTGCCCGTGCCCTTTTGGCCGGCGGTGTCGAGGACGATGTCCACGAAGGCCTTCTTCTTCGTCTTCGGGTCCTTCTGCTTCAGGATGTCGGCCGTGATCTCGATCAGGAACGAGTCAAGGATGCCCCGGTTCCAGTCCGTGAAGATCTCGCCCATCTCCGCGGGCTTGAGCCCGAGAAGCCCGGACATCAGCGCGTACGCCTCGCAGATCATCTGCATGTCGCCGTACTCGATGCCGTTGTGGACCATCTTCACGTAGTGGCCGGCGCCGTTCTCGCCGATGTAGGTCGTGCACGGCACGCCGCCGGCGACGGGATGGCCGGGAGTCGCGCCAGTGAGCGGGCGGCCGGTCTTGGCGTCGACCTTCGCGGCGACCGCCTCCCAGATCGGCTTGAGCTCGAGCCAGGCCTTGTGCTCGCCGCCGGGCATGAGCGACGGGCCGAAGCGCGCGCCCTCCTCGCCGCCGGAGACGCCGGAGCCGATGAAGCGGAGGTTCCTTTCCCGCAGCGCCTTCTCGCGGCGGATCGTGTCGGTCCAGAGCGCGTTGCCGCCGTCGATGATGATGTCGCCCGCCTCGAGGAGCGGCACGAGGCCGTCGATGACCGCGTCGGTCGCCTTGCCGGCCTGGACGAGGATGACGATCTTGCGGGGCTTGGCCAGGGACTGCACGAACTCCGGCAGCGTCTTGGTGCCGACGACGCCGCCCGGGGTCGACGGGTTCTCCGCGACGAACTTCTCGGTCTTCTCCACCGTGCGGTTGTAAACCGAGATCTGGAAGCCGTGGTCGGCGATATTGAGCGCCAGGTTCTGACCCATCACCGCGAGGCCGATGAGTCCGATGTCTGAATGCGATTTGGCCATAAAAGAAGGGCATGCCTAGCGGTCGGACCGGCAAACACCAACCCGTTTTTGGGTCGCAAACGCGTAATAATCGGCGGAGTTCCGCAGCCGCGCGGAGCTGAGCAGGTTGGGAGGCGGCCGGCGTCTCTCGGCGGGCCGGACCGTGCCTTCCCTCCGCTTCCCCGCGCCGCGACGCCGCCTGCCGGCGGCCGGCCGGCGCGCGGCCTGGGCCCTTTGGACCATCTCGCCGGGATCGACGCCGGCGCATTCACGGCTAGCGTTCCGCCCATGTGCCGCGCCGCTTTCGTCCTGGTCGTCCTGCTCGCGGGATTCCTGGCGATTCCCGCCGCGGCGCGCGACGTCTTCGTGCTGCTGTCGGGCGGCGACTCCCCGGCATCCAACAATTACTCGCAATTCCTGCAGGCGCGGGCCGTCGCGAAGTTCTTCGGCGAGCGCTATCCGGCCGATTCGGTCTGGACGTTCTTCGGCGCGGGCAACGTCGAGGGCGAGCCGGCGTTCTTCGGCGACGTGCGCCGGCAGGTCCGGCGCGACGGCTTGCTGCTCGAGAGCTGGCTGCCGGGCGCCCTTCCGCGCAACCGGCCCGCGAAGCGCGCGGACATCCTCGCGGCGTTCCGGGGCGAGATCCTTCCGGCCGTGCGGGACGGCGGCACGCTCTATCTGTTCGTGGGCGACCATGGGTCCGAGACCCGCGGGACCGACCGCGAGAGCGTGATCGACCTCTGGGGCATCGACCGCGATCCGGGCTCGCGCCGCGGCTGGAAGCCGGTCGACGACGAGCAGCTCACGGTCGGCGAGCTGCGTGACGTGCTGGCCGCCGGGCTCGGCCGCGGCCGCGTCGTGTTCTGCATGACGCAATGCCATTCCGGCGGCTTCCATTTCCTGGGCGTGCCGCGCGAGGTCGCGCCCAATCCCGCCTGGTTCGCCGGCCGGCCGCCCGCATGGCTCCGGGAGATCGACGCCGACGCGGACCTGCCCGCGGTCGCCGGATACGCGGCGACGGACGCGGCCTCGCTCGCCGCCGGCTGCGACCCGGATCCCGACCCGGACCGGTGGGCCGGCTACGAGCGCTTCGTCCCCGAGAACCTGCTCGGGCTCGACCTCTTCACGCTCGAGCCCGTGGGCGCGCCGCGCGAGTCGTTCCACGACGCGCACGTCGCGGCCACGCTCGTCGACACGACGATCGACAAGCCCTATGCGACGTCGGAGCAGTACCTCGAGCGGTGGGCGCGCCTGATCGAAACCCGGCTGGTCGGCGACCGCACCCTCACGCCGGCTGCGCGCCGGGCGGTCTCGGCCTACACGCGCGCGGTGAACACCGGCCAGGTCCGCGCGCGGGACCCCGCGTTGCAGGAGCGCCGCGACCTGTTCGGCCGCTTTGTCGAGCAGATGACCCGCCAGAACCCGGAGCTGCGCGAGCTTCTCCTGGAGGGATCGCGGGCCGAACTCGAGCGGGCGGCCGCCCGACCCGCGCCGCGCGGCGGAGCCCCGACCGCGCAGGCCGCGCCGAGGGAGTCGCCGAAGACCGAGGCGCCGAAGCAGGACCGCCGCGCCGAACGGCGGGCGGCGTGGCGCGATGTGGTCCGCCCGGCCTGGAAGGAGGCGGTGATGAACGGCGAGGTCCCGGGACTCGACGATCATGCGCTGGCGTTCGAGCGGCACCTCCTGCAGCAGGAGGACCGGGGCCGGGAATACTTCTTCTACTCGGGCTGGCAGAATCCGCTCATCAACGAGGTCTTCTGGAACTCGGGCTATCACGATCCGCAGACGCTCAACCGCGTGAAGGCGGAATCGGTCGCCCGCTGGGCGGCGGTGCGGCGGACGCGGATCGCCGCGTGGGCGGACTCCGCCGGCGGCGACGAAGTGCGGGCAGCCGCGAACCGGGCCTTCCCGGTGCGGCGGAGCGAGCCGGCGGCCGTCGCACCGCCGCCGGAGGCCCGGGACGGCTCGACGCGCGCCAACGTCTCGGTGCGTCCGCTGAGCCGGCGCACCGCGGCCGAACGGACCTTGTTTTACCGGCGGACGCTCGCGGCCTGGGCCTTCCTGGTCGCGCTGAACGAAGAGCCGGCGCTGGCCCGGGTCGCCGCGCTCACGGCGCTCGAGCGGACGCCGCTGCCGGAGGGACGTTAAGGAAGTCCGCCGGGCGGCCGCATGCGCCGCGGACGTTCAGTACCCGGCCGCGTGGCCGTCCTTCCGCGACTCGCTGGCGCCCACGTAGGTGCCGCGGGCATGGTCGCGGTGGATGGCCTGGTAGCCGCCGAAGCCTCCGTTCCCCGCGCGGACGTCGTGCCCGAGCTGCACGAGCGCGCGCACCGTCTCGTAGGGCACCCCGCTCTCGACCTGGACGTAGCCGCCGTCGGTCATCTTCGGATTGTCGTAGTCCGAGGAACCTTCGTGCTGCCACCGCGCGGCGTCGCCCGCCTCCTGGAAGTTCATGCCCCAGTCGACGAGGTTGCAGACGATCTGGACGTGGCCCTGCGGCTGCATCGCGCCGCCCATGAGCCCGAACGAGAGCCAGGGCTTCCCGTCCTTCGTGATGAACGCCGGGATGATGGTGTGGAACGGGCGCTTGCCCGGCGCGTAGGCGTTGGCGTGGGCGGGATCGTGCATCACGAACATCTCCCCGCGGTCCTGGAAGCAGAAGCCGAGGCCGGGCACGACGATGCCGCTGCCCATCCCGCGGTAGTTGGACTGGATGAGTGAGACCATGTTGCCGTCGGCGTCCGCGGTCGTGAGGTAGATCGTGTCGCCGGCCTCGAGCGCCGGGTTGCCGGCGTCGTAGCTCCGGCCCGCCCGGCGCGGGTTGATCAGCTTCCGGCGCTCCGCGGCGTATTCCTTGGAAAGCAGGCCTTTCAGCGGCGCCTGCGCGAATTCCGGGTCCGCGTAGAATTTCGCGCGGTCCTCGAATGCGAGCTTCTTCGCCTCGATCATCAGGTGCAGGGCCTCGGGCGAGTTGTACCCGAGCGCGCGCAGGTCGAAGCCCTCGAGGATGTTCAGCATCTGGAGCGCGGCGATGCCCTGCCCGTTCGGCGGAATCTCCCAGACGTCGTAGCCGCGGTAGTTGACGGACACGGGCTCGACCCACGCGGAGGTGTGCCGCTCGAAGTCCGCCTTGCGCAGCCAGCCGCCCTGCTGGCGCATGAAGCCGTCGATGCGGTCGGCGATCTCGCCGCGGTAGAAGGCGTCGCGCCCCTTCTCCGCGAGCAGCGCGTAGGTGGACGCGAGATCGGGATTGCGGAAGATCTCGCCCTTGGCCGGCGCGCGGCCGTCCTTCGCGAGCGCCTCCGCGGACAGCCCGGCCGCGTTGACGCAGTAGGTCTGGAGGAACGCGCCCGGGAGTCGGTCGGCCTGGGCGTTGCGCACGCCGGCCGCCCAGAGGTGGGCGATGTACTCGGTGACGGGGAAACCCTCGCGCGCGTGGCCGATGGCCGGGGCGAGGACGTCCTTCATCGGCAGCCGGCCGAACTTTCCGTGGAGCTCGAACCAGCCGTCGACCGCGCCGGGCACGCTGATGGGCAGGAAGCCGCGCGGCGGGATCGTCGGGCGGCCGAGTTTCCGCAGCTCCGCTTCCAGCTGCTCGCGGCTCAGGCCGAGCGGGGATCGCCCCGAGGCATTCAGCGCGTGCAGCTTCCCGGACTTCGCGTCCCATACGATCGCATAGAGGTCGCCGCCGATGCCGCAGCCGGTGGGCTCCATCAGCCCGAGGGTCGCGTTGGCGGCGATCGCCGCATCGACGGCGGATCCTCCGGCCTGCAGGACGTCGAGCGCGACCTGCGTCGCGAGCGGGTGGGACGTCGCGGCCATGCCGTGCCGGGCGATGACCTCCGAGCGGGTGGCAAACGCGCGGCCGGTCACGCGGTCGATCTGGGCGGCGCCCGGTCCGGCCGGGACGAACAGCAGGGCGACGTGGGCCAACGCGGCCAGGGCCGCGCGGCGACAAACGGGGGCGGTCGACATGCCGCGGAGCCTAACCGACCGGGGCCGGGACCGGCAAGCGCCGGCCGCCGCAGCGGGGTGGGCAATTCGGCCGGAGCGTGAATCCGGCGTCCAACAGGGTGGCCGGGGTGCAGGTTCGCGCGGTCAGCGATCTCCTGCGGCGCCGCGCCTTCGGCGATCCTCCTGCACCCGGCTGGGCCCGGCCGCAAAAAAAGGCCGGCCTCGGAGGAGGCCGGCCGGTGGGGGAGCGGGAGGGCTTACTTCGATTGCCGCAGGGTGATCGTCCCGTTCATCGAGGTGAGCGAGATGTCGACCCCGCCGCCGTTGATCGTGCCGACGACGGACTTGCCGCCGAACGGGACGCGGGGCGGTTTCGGTGCGCGGGGTGCGCGGGGAGCCCGGGGCATGTCCGCCCCCTCGGCTTCCTGGACCGCGAGCTCGACCTCGCGGCGGACCTCCTCGACCACCGTGCGCGCGACCTCGCCGGCGATGCGGACGGCCTCGGCGGCTTCGCGCGCCGCCTCGCTCCGCTCCGCGCGCTCGTCATCGCGATCGCGATCCCGGTCGCCCGACCGGGCGCGCGGCGCGGTGCCGACCGTCGTGCCGGTGATGACCTCGGCTTTCGTCTTCAGAACGTCCTCGGAGAAATCGGTGAGGATCGAGCCATGATGCGTCCGCATGCGGAGGTTCGCCTTGGTGTTGGCCGGCAGCCGGACGTTGATCTCGCCGTTCATCGTCGAGAGGGAAACCGGCTTCGTGGGCGCCGACTTGAAGGCGGCGTTGAGCTCGCCGTTCATCGTGCTGACGACCGCGGAGCTCGCGATGCCCTCGAGGTTGATCTCGCCGTTCATGCTCTCGATGTCGAGGTCGCCCTCGACGCCGCGGACGTTGATCTCGCCGCCCATGCCGTTGCCGAGGACGAGGTTGGTGTTGCGGGGCACGGTGATGTCGAACTCCGCGCCGTGGCCGTGCCAGCCGGCGTCCCCGGCGATCTCGAGGGTCACGACGTTGTCCTTCTCGAGGAGCTCGAACGAGACGACGTCGTCGATGCGGCGGAGGCCGTTGCGCGACTCCTTGGGCTGGCCCTTCCGGGCCAGTGACGAGCGGACGACGACCTCGGTCGCGTTGTCTCCGCCCGAGACGCGGAGGTCGGCCCAGGGGATGTTCACGCGGAGCGTGCCCGGCTTGGAGGAGTCGGAGAATTTGACGGTGGCGGTCGTCTCCTCGTCGGCGCGCGCGACGAGCGCGGCGGCGGCGAGGGCGAGGACCAGGGCGATCTTCTGGGTGGTTTTCATTTCAAGGGGACCGTGGGGCGCGTTCGGCGGGGCGCGTCGGTCAGGTCAGGATGGGTTGGGCGGGCTTGTTGGACGCGTTCTGGTTGTCGGTGGGCGGTGAAAGGGGGGCGCGCAGGACGGCCAGCGCGCGGCGCGCGGCCTCGCGGACGTTCTGGTTGGCGGTCGTGTCGCGGGAGATCTTGTCGAGGATCGGCGTCGCCTCCCGCTCGCCGGCGGCGGCGAGGAGCTCGATCATCCCCACCTGCACGAGCGGGGCGGTCTCGCGCGGCAGCGCGGTGAGCAGGCCGGCCCGCACGACGTCGACCTTCGTGTGGGGAGCGAGCGCCTCGAGGGCGGAGAGCCGGACGTTCACCGACGGGTCGAACGCCAGCGCGCTGACAAGGTCGGCGAGGAGTTTCCGGTCGGGATTCGCGACATCCATGGTCGCGAGCACCGACTGGAGGCGGTCGTTCGTGGACTTGTGCACGAGGAGCGAGTCGGCGACCAGCTGCCCCATCTGGTCCATGCGGCGGTGCAGCGCGGCGATCTCCTCCTTGGAGGAGGGGTCGACGACCGGGACCGCGACGGTCGCCGGCTCGGGCGCGAGCACCCGGGCGCCGACGAGGATGCCGCCGGCGAGCAGCGCGAGCGAGAAGGCGAACTGCAGCGAGGGCCGGTGCGGCAGGAGCGCCTCGAAGAACCGGTCCAGCCGGCTGCGCGCGAAGGCGAACGGGTTCCCGCTGTGCGTCGCCTGCCGCTCGTGGGTGTCGAGCATGGCGTAGAACTGCTCGCGCAGCCGCGGCGACGGCGCCGGGACGGGCAGGGCGTCGAGCTTGCGGGTGATTTCCTGGAGCGCCGCCCACTCGCGCTGGCAGGTGGGGCAGGAAGCGAGGTGCGCGCGCAGCGCGGCGGACTCGTCGGCCGGCAGCGTGCCGTCCTGGTGATCGAGGAAGCTTTCCTGGACGCGTTGGCAGTTCATGGGAGGAGGGAGGTTCGGAGAGGGTTGACGGTGGGAGGGGACGGGATTCAGGCGGCCCGCTCGCGGCGCAGCTTGAAATAGACCTCGCGCAGTTCCTTCAGCGCGCGGTGGACGCGGACTTTCACGGCGCCGGGCGTGGTCTCCAGCAGCTGGGCGATGTCGCGGTGCTCGACCTGCTGCAGGCGAGAGAGGACGAGGACCTCCCGCTGCTCGACGGGCAGCTGCGCGAGGGCGACCCGCAGCAGGGCGAGATCCTCGCGCCCGGCGGTTTGCTCGGCCGAGTCGGGGGCGGTGTCGACTACCTCGGGCAGCTCGGTCGGATCGGTCGCGATCGGGGTGTTCGATTGCTTGCGCCAGTGGTCGGCGGCGACCTTGCGGGCGAGGTGGTAGATCCAGGCCGTGAACTTTCCCTCGTCGCGGTACGTATGGCGGTACTTGAGGATGCGGTAGAAGACGAGCTGGACCAGGTCCTCGCTGGTGGAGGGCTGGCTGGTGAGCCGGACAAAGAACGCGAACAGCCGCTGATGATAGCGCTCGAACAGATCCCCGAGCCGGGGGATGTCGCCCGCCCGCACGGCGATCATGAGTTCGTGGTCGGTCGGGAGTTCCTCGGCCATGGCCACGACGTTAGGGGCAGCGACGGGCGGGGAAACTCGGATTTCTGGGGCGATGGAGAGCATGGAGCGCAGTCATGGCGGTGTGTGCCGGGAATAACCGCGAGCCCCCGGTCGGGTTACGGGCTTTCGCGCCTGTTTCCCGCCGGCGGAGAGAGTCTGCGTAATACGCTCTGGCCGTGAGAGTTGAAATGTTGCTTTCGAGTGGAGAATGGAGAGTCCATGGTGCCGTCGGAGCAGTCGGGGAAGATGATGGTGACACCGGCCGCAGGGCGCGGAAGATGGGCGCCGAGCTCCGCGGACCCCTGTAACCCCGCCGTTCCCATGAATCGCCGCCATTTCCTGCTTTCGTCCGGCGCGCTCGCGACTGCCGGATTCCTCGGTCGCGCGCCGCTGTCCGCCCAGACCCCGCCGCCGGCGCCTGCTCCCGCTCCCGGCGCCCCGCCCGTGCGCCCGCCGGTGGCGACGGAGTTCACGCCGCTCCGCCGGAACGTGGGCCTGTTCACCGGCCGGGGCGGAAGCATCGGCTGGCTGAGCAACGGGGACGCGCTCGCGTGCGTCGACACGCAGTTTGCGGACACCGCGGAGATCTTCCTGCGCGACCTGCCCGGCCGCGGCGGCCGCGCGCTCGACGTCATCGTGAACACGCACCACCACGGCGACCACACGGGCGGCAACGCCGCATTGCGCCCGTCGGCGAAGTCCATCGTCGCCCACGCCAACGTGCCGGCCCTGCTGGCCGCGCGCGCCGAGGCGGACAAGGCCGTGCTGAACCCCGCGACGGTGCCCGACACGACGTTCCCGGAGACGTGGCGGATGACGCTCGGCGACGAGGTCGTGAGCGCGCGCCATTTCGGGCCGGCCCACACGCGCGGCGACATCGTCGTGCTCTTCGAGCGCGCGAACGTCGTCCACATGGGCGACCTGATGTTCAACCGCCTCTACCCCGTGATCGACCGGCCGGGCGGCGCGAGCATCCGCGGATGGATCGGCGTGCTGGAGAAAGTCGCGGCGACGTATCCGGCGGACGCCCGGTTCATCTTTGGGCACGGCCAGCCGAAGTTCGGCGTCCTCGGCGGCCCGGCCGAGCTGCTCGTGTTCCGCGACTACCTGGCCGGCCTGCTGGCGCACGTGGAGCGGGAGCTCAAGGCCGGCCGCTCGAAGGAGGACGTGCAGAAGCTGGAGAATCTTCCGGGCTTTCCCGACTTTCACGTGCCCCCGGGCCGAGGCAACCGGCTGCCGGTGAACCTCGGCGTCGCGTACGAAGAACTGAGCGCGGGATGATCGTCGGAACACGCCGCGCGCGGGTCCCGCGGCGGTCGCCTTCGCCCTAGGCCAGGCTCGCGCCGTCGGCCGTCGTCAGCCGGAGGACGGCCGGGGCGGCGCCGAACCGCTCGGCGTACGCGGCGGCGACGTCGCGGGCGTCGGCCTCGGCAAACGCGGACTCCGTCATCGCCAGCACCGCGCCACCGAATCCGCCGCCCGTCAGCCGCGCCCCGAAGGCGCGCGGGTGCCCGGCCAGCCGGTCGACGAGGAAATCGAGCTCCGGCGTGCTGTTCTCGAACAGGTGCTGCGAGCTGCGGTGCGAGGCGGTGAGCGCGGCGCCGACGGCGCGGAGGTCGCCATGCGCGAGCGCGGCGCGCACCGCCTCGACCCGCGCGATCTCGTCCACGACGTGCCGCGCGCGCCGGTGCGACGTCGCGGACATCCGGCCCGCCGCGGCGGCGACGGCGGCGGGCGAGACCTCGGCGAGCGCCGGCACGCCGAGCTCCCGGGCCGCCTCCATGCATTCGCGGTGGCGCGCGGCATACAGCCCCTCGACCAGGGCGTGCTTGGTGTGCGTGTTGAAGACCCAGAACACCGCGGCGGCCGGCACCGGCACGGTCGCGAACGAGGGACCGCGGCAGTCGATGAACACCAGGTGCCCGCGCCGGCCGAAGCCCGACACGCCCTGGTCGAGGATGCCGCACGGGACGCCGACGAAGTGGTTCTCGGCGTGGCGCCCGATCCTGACGACCGTCTCGCGGGCGGCCGCCTGGCCGGTCGCCGCGAGGTAGGCCAGCGCCGACGAAAGCTCGATCGCCGCGCTGCTGCTGAGGCCCGCGCCGGCGGGGAGGTCGGACATCGCCAGGTAGTCGAACCCGCCGGGCACGGAGAGCGAGAACTCGCGCAGCGCCGCGAGCACCCCGAGCGGGTAGTTCACCCACGAGGCGGCGCCGGCGAGGCGGGCGAACGCGCCCGCGGCGACCGTCACCACCCGGCCGCTGTCGCCGCTGGCGAACCGCCACTCGCGGTCATCGCGGCGCCGCAATCCGACCCACACGCCGCGGTCGATCGCCGCGCCGAGCACGGTCCCGCCGTTGTAGTCGGTGTGGTTGCCGATGAATTCGATGCGGCCCGGCGCGCGCGCGACGAACTCCGGGGCCGCGCCGTACAGGCGCTGGAATTGGGCGAGCAGGGCTTCCTTCATCGGGAGCCGACGAGTCAGCAGGGGAGGTCCGGGGCGTCAAGCGACCCGCGCGTGTCGGGCCCGCCGCGGGCGGGCGACGTCTGCAGCGCGACGCCGCCGGTCGCGGTGATCGGCGCGGCGGACCCGGGCTGCACGCGGCGGCGCCGATCAACCGGTCGCCGGCTGCGCCTCGGGCGCGGCCGGCGGGGCGGGGTGGCGCGCCAGGAGCAGCGCCTCGACGACCAGCCACGCGGCGAGGACGAGCAGCAGGGCCGCCACGCCGGACTCGATATGGTGCACCATCGACGCCGAGCCGGCCCGCATGCGGTCGAGGTGCGTCGCAAGCGCCAGGCCCAGGCTCCAAACCGTCATGACGAGCATCAGGATCGTGGGGCCGATCGTGATCCAGACCGGCTTGCCGCGATGCCGGAGCCAGACGGTCACGGCCAGCAGCGCCAGCGCGGCGAGGAGCTGGTTCGACGAGCCGAACAGGTTCCAGAACACGCGCCACACGGGCAGCTGCTGCGCGCCCACCTGCGCGGGCGGGAGGCTGACGACGATCAGCGGCAGCACCAGCGTGAGCGCGGTCGCGGCCACGATGCCCGCGCGCCCCTTCCAGCCGGTCAGCTCCAGCAGCACGTACCGCGCGAGCCGCGTGCACGCGTCCAGCGTGTCGAACACGAAGGTCGCGAAACACAGCAGCCCGAACTGGCGCGCGATCTCGACCGAGACCAAGCCGAACGTCGCCTGGTTCATGAACCGCGCCACGCCGTCCGCGTACGTGAGGTCCGGCCGTCCCGAAGGCTGCGCCAGGATCATCACCGTCGCTAGGCTGATGCAGGCGAAGAAGCCCTCGAGCATCATCCCGCCGTACGCGACCGGCCGGGCGTCGGTCTCGCGGTCGAGTTGCTTCGACGTGGTGCCGCTCGCGACGATCGAGTGGAAGCCCGAGCACGCGCCGCAGGCGATGGTGATGAACAGCACCGGCAGCATCGGCGGGGTCGTGCCGTTCGTGTGCAGCAGGTCGGCGCCGCTGGCGACGGCCGGCGCGACGATGTCGAGCTGGCCCGAGAGCCCGCCGACGAGGATGCCGAGCACGCCGACGACGATCACGACGTAGAGGAAGTAGCCGCCGAGCGCCCCGCGCGGCTGCATCAGGATCCACATCGGCGACATCGCGGCGAAGAAGCAGTAGCCGAGCAGCAGCCAGTCCCACAGCACCTGCGGGCGCGGATGGCCGGTGAGCGCCGCGAGGTCGAGCGGCAGCATCGGCCCGGCGACGATCGCGACGAGCACGAGGGGGAGGAACACCAGCTGCGCGCGGTTCTCCCCGAGCTTCGTGTACCGCAGGCAGAGCCCCATGGCGACCGCGAGCCCGAGGTAGAGCAGCGACGACGTCGCCACCGCCGGGCCGGGAGCGGCCGCGTCCGCGCTCGCGCCCCGCTGCACGAAGGTCCCGGCGGTGACGTCGGCGAACGCGATGATCACGTAGATCAGCGACACCCAGATGAAGACCAGGAACAGCAGGTAGGACCGCCGGTTCATGTACCGGCGCACCACCTCGGCGATCGAGCGGGCCTGGTGGCGGACCGACGCGACCAGCGTCGTGAAGTCGTGCACCCCGCCCACGAAGACGGCGCCGACCAGGATCCAGAGCCACGCCGGCAGCCAGCCGAAGTACGTCGCGGCGAGGATCGGGCCCACGATCGGCCCGGCCGCGGCGATCGCGGAGAAGTGCTGCGGCAGCAGCCAGGACATCTTCGCCGGCTCGTGGTCCAGGCCGTCGCGCTGCGTGTGCGCCGGCGTCGGATGGCGGTCGTTGAGGCCGAGGAACCGCGCGAGGTAGCCGCCGTACCACCGGTACGCGGCCGCGAGGATCATCCCGGACACGGCGAGGAACAGGATCAGGGACATGGGGCGGGGTGCGGGGAAGCTACGCCGGCGGCGGAAGGTGGCTAATCCAAAATCGCGCCGGGAAGGCCCTCGCCCCGGGCGCGTCACTTCGGCCTTGCCAGGGTTCCGGGCGACCCGCATCTCCGCGGGCCGCAAAAAAATATTCCCACCCCTTGATTTCGTCCGGCCCGCATCCGTTGTAACCGGGTAACCGCCCGACCCGTCTTCGCCCGCCATGAATCCCATCCGACTTCAACTACGAGAGGCCTTCCGTTGCCCGGAATGCCATGGGTCGTACGCGACGTCCGGCGTCGGAGCGACCAGGGCCACGCGGAGCGCGACCGACGGCGGTCGACCCGGCGCGATGGGCCACCCAGGAAGCGATGTGACCTGACATCGGACTCACGCAGTCCGCTGCGGCCCGCTTCCACCCGGAAGCGGGTTTTTTCATGCCTGAAAGGCCGCTTCCGGAAACCGGGCCGGACCCGTTTCCAGACTTTCCCGCGGCTTCACCGCTGAGCCCAGCCAATCAGCCAACGCCCGCATAAAATCCCGCGGCCGTCCAAACCGACCCGAACCTTCGGGCCGAAAGGGACGAGGGTGTGTGTTCTTTTTGCCAAATCGGGCCGGTCCGCCACCGCGCGGGCCGGCCCCTGAACACGCGCGGTGCGTCCCGGGTGGGACGTTGAACGGCCCGGCCGGCCGCGCGTGTCCTTTTCGCTTCGTCATCGACGAAGCCCCATTGGTTCGAACCAGCGCCGGTCGTCGATCCGAGACCGGAAAAGCGCACTGCCCCATCGGATCTCCGCGGAAGCCAGCCGGCGGCCCGAGCCGGCAGGGGCCGAGTTTTCGGGCGACTGACGCTCGTTGCCATAGAGGGACGACTGACGGCTGTTACCGTGGACAGACGACTGACGGCCGTGGAGGGACGACCTCCGTGTCGTCCGTGGTTCGATGATCGGAACACGCCCGTCTGCGGCTGCCGCTCGCAATAGGTGCGGTGCCGCGAACCCGACCGCGCGTGCGTTCCGCATCCCGGACCGGACGGAGCCGGTCCCTCCAGGCCGGCTTTCGGTTCACGACTGTCACTGGGGGCGACTGACGGCTGTTACCGCGGACAGACGACTGACGGCCGTGGAGGGACGACCTCCGTGTCGTCCCGAACGCCCAATCCCTTTTGCCCGCTCCCGTCGGCGCGGGCGTTTCAACGACCGAATCCCACCCGGGAGGAGGTCCTCTACACCAAGGACAAACTACCATGAAAGCCCTCGTGCTTCTGGTCGGTTGGACTGTGGTGGCTGGTATCGTGATGATCGCGCGAGTTAGCTACCGCAGCCGTCGGCCAACTCGCTGAACGAGCAAACCCACCGGCCCGAAGTTTCCGCTTCGGGCCGGTCTATTTTCGGCGCCTCCGCGTCGCGGCAAAAAGAACACACCACGGTCCTCCGCCCCGGACGTGACGACCGGCGGCGGATCGAGGCCCGATCGCCTCGCCGCCACCCGCTTTCCGCGAACTTCCTGCAGGCCTGATTGGCACGCGATTTGCCCGACGTTCGCCCCCCGCGCCCGCCGCAAAATGCGAAACCCTCCTCATCAACCAGCCACCTACCGAGAAGGGCGGCCGCTTGCCGGTCGCCTTTCTCCCCATCGCCCCAACCAACCACCGATCACCCATCCCCCATATTTTTTTCCCGCGCCCGCGCGCTTTTCCGATGACCTCCGTCAGCTCCAGTCCCGCCGTCCTTCCCGACCTCCTCGACGTGGTCGAGACGGCCCTCGCGTCCGTCGCGCGCCGTCTGCCGGCGCACGTCGGCCGCGACGACCTGGCCTCGGCCGGCAAGGTCGCGCTGGTGAGCGCGTTCGCCCAGGTGGCCGGCCAGGCCGACGAGGTGCGTGCGTACTGCTTCGTGCGCGTGCGCGGCGCGATGCTCGACGAGCTCCGCCGGCTGGACCGGCTGTCGCGCCGCGCCCGCGCGCAGGCCACGGCCGTCGCCGCCGCGCAAGCCGCGCTCGGCCAGGCGCTCGGCCGCGAGCCGACGACCGATGAGCTCGCCGCCACCACCCGCCTGACGCCCGCCGAGGTCGATGCCGCGCGCGCCGCGCGCGCGGAGCCGACCGTCCCGGAGGTCGCGTGGGACGCGCTCCCCGACGAGACCAGCCCTTCGCCGGCCGAGAACGCCGAGCGCACCGACCTGCAGTCGGCGCTGCGCGACGCGCTCGCCCGGCTCCCGGCCAACCAGTCCCTTGCGCTGCGCCTCTATTACCTGGAGGACGGCTCGCTCGACGACATCGCCGGCCGGCTGGGCGTTTCCCGCGAGCGTGCCCGCCAGGTCCGCGAGGCCGGCGAGAAGCGTCTCCGCGCCGACTTCGTCGTCCTCTCCCTTTGGCAGACCGTCCTCCGCCGCGCCTGACGCGGCGGAGGCACCGTCCCGCTTCCATGCCCTTCGGTCCTTCCAACCGTGTTCCGCCGCATTCCCATTCGCCCGCGTCCGCGTCCGCTCCGGCTTCAGCCGGTCCGGTGGCGCCGCCGGGCGCGTCCGGTCCCGCGGCCCCCATACCATGAACTTCGCCGACAAGCATTCGCGCCATGACAAGGAGCTGCTCCGGCTCGACCGCGAGCTGGACCGTCTGCGCCTGGCGCAGTGGCACGCGCCGATCGTGCCGCTCGAGCATCCGTACCAGCGGGGCTGGGTGAAGACGCTCGTGCTGCGCGAGGACGCCGCGCACCACCCCGACGCCAAGGTTTTCCGGGCCGTGCTCGCCGCCGTGAACCAGCGGGTGTTCTGGCCGCGACGCGACTTCCTGCGCCGGGACGGCAGCGTGGTCGGCGTCCGCCCGAAGCTGATCCGCCTGCACGAGTGGCGAAGCCTGGCCTGGTCGCCCGCCCACCAGCGCCTATTTGCCTGGGGTAGCTGGTCGACCGAGGATTCGCACTCCTGCGGCCTGCGCCGGGGCGTCCCCGGCTTCCGCCTGATGCGCCCATGGTTTCTCGAGGAAGCGATTTTCCCGCACATGATCACCCACCAGCGCGTCGACCTGCCGGAAGTGCGCAGCCGCATCGCGGAGATCGAAAACCGATTCGCCCGCTGCCTGGGCCGCGAGCGGCTGCTTTGGCTGCGCGGCCGGCGCGTCCGCTGGCATCCCTCGCGCGCCGGCTCGATCGCCGCCCGCCGCGCCGCCGATGCCGCGCTGGCATCCGTTTGAATCCTGAGTCAGGTATCCTTGCCCTTTCTTCCCACCCAAACCGGGGCGCCCACGGCGCGCCGGAACTGTCTCCCCTCCCATGAACATGGAAATCAAGGCCCGCGATCTCGTCGCGGCCGGCTGGCACGAAGGCCGCCGGCTCGGCCCGGCGCTGCGCCGCGCGCGCGACCTCGAGGCCTCGGGCCTCGATCGCGGGACCGTGCTCGAGCAGCTCGAGCGCGAGTTCCCGAAGCAGCTCGCGGTCATCCTGCCGCGTTACGAGCCGGCCCCGCTGTCCGAGGCCATCGAGGCCGAGACGGGCGAGGAGCAGGCCAACCTGCTGCTCGTCCGCCAGCGGATGAACGAGATCCTGCACATGCCGGTGGTCCGGCGCGGCGCGATCATGCCGGACGCGTGCCCGTCGGGCGCCTTTCGGGCGATGATTCCCGTCGGCGGCGCGATCGAGGTCGAGAACGCGATCATCCCCGGCGCGCACTCGTCGGACATCTGCTGCTCGATGTTCGCGTCCTTCTTCCCCGCCAACCACCCGGTCGGCGAGATGATGGACCACCTGCAGAAGGTCACGCACTTCGGACCCGGCGGCCGCCCGCGCGGCCACCAGTGGTCGTCGCCCGTGCTCGAGGAGCCGGTGTGGGACAACCCGTTCCTCGCCGGGCTGCGGAGCCGCGCCCAGGATTTCCTCGGCACGCAGGGCGACGGCAACCACTTCGCCTACGTGGGCCGCATCACGTTCACCGAGCCCCAGCGCGCGGCGCTCGAGGCCGCCGGCTATGCGGAGCTGTCCGACTGGATCGGGCGCCGCGACGGCAAGTTCAACGTCCTCGTGACCCACCACGGCTCGCGCGGCCTCGGCGCGGACCTCTACAAGCGCGGGCAGGTGGCCGCGCGCAAGTGGTGCGACGAGAACGCCAAGGACATCCCGGATGCGGGCGCCTGGCTCGCGGCGGACTCGCCGGAGGGTCGGGCCTATTGGGACGCGCTGCAGTATGTCGGCCGCTGGACGCGGGAGAACCACGCGCTGATCCACGAGGCGCTGCTGCGCCGCCTGGGCCAGCGCGCGCTGGTGCAGGTCGGCAACGAGCACAACTTCGTCTGGCGCCGCGGCGACTCGTATTTCCACGGCAAGGGCGCGACTCCGGCCTGGCGCGACGCCGAGGGCCGGCCGCTGCTCGGGCTGATCCCGCTGAACATGGCGCGCGAGATCCTGCTGGTGCTCGGCGCGGACCACGACGGGTTCCTGTCGTTCTGCCCGCACGGCGCGGGCCGGAACATGTCGCGCACGGCGATGCTGCGTCCGTACCGCGACGCCGAGGGCCGCATCGACCCGGCCCGCGTCCAGCAGGTGCTGGCCGAAGTCGCGCCGGGGCTGGACGTCCGCTGGTTCTGCGGCGCGCCGGATCTCTCGGAGTCGCCGCTCGGCTACAAGGACGCCGCGAAGGTGAAGGCGCAAATCGCGCGCTTCGGCCTCGCGCAGGTCGCCGGCGAGATTCAGCCGCTCGGCTGCATCATGGCCGGCGAGGCGCCCGAGCCGCCGTGGGTCCGCGCACGCCGTGAGAAGCAGGCCCGTCACAAGGCCGAGCGCCGCGAGGGCCGCGAGCAGACCGCGGAGGGCTGAGCGCACGGAATCGGACCTCATGAACGGCGGCGTTCAGCGCGATGCCCGGGCCGCGACGGCCCGCGAGACGTTGGCGATTCTCGAGCGCGGCGATTATGTCTCCGCGAGCGGCGTGGCTGTCGACCTCCGCGCCCGCCAGGCCGCGGCCGTCGCGGGCACCCGGGCGTATCGTCCGGAGAACCTGCCCCGGCTGGACGCCCCCGCGCCGGGCCGGGCCGCCGCGCAGATCGCGGTGACGCGCGAGACGACGCTGGCGGCGATGGGCCGGCTCAATGCCGCACCGGGCGGGCGGATGGGCTGCCTGAACTTCGCCTCCGCGAGGAACCCCGGCGGCGGCTTCCTCGGCGGCGCGCAGGCCCAGGAGGAGTCGCTGGCGCGGGCGTCCGGGCTTTATCCCTGCCTGCTGACGCAGACGGCGGTGTACGAGGAGAACCGCGCGCATCGCTCGCTGCTGTACCTCGACCGGATCATCCACTCGCCCGGCGTGCCGTTTTTCCGGGATGACGCCGGCGCGCTGCTGGCTGCGCCGTTCCTGGCCGACGTGCTCACCTGCGCGGCGCCGAACGCCGGCGCGATCCTGACGAACAGCCCGATGGAGCGGCCGCTCGTGGCGCCGGCGCTCGCGCGCCGCGCGGAGCAGGTGCTGCGGGTCGCCGCGGCCCACGGGGTCGAGCGGCTGGTGCTCGGGGCGTGGGGCTGCGGGGTCTTCGGCAACGATCCGGCGGTGGTCGCGCGGACCTTCGCCGCGCTGGTCGGCCCGCGCGGCGACTACCACCGGCGCTTTGCGGAGGTCGTTTTCGCGGTCTTCGACCCTTCGCCCGGCGCCGCCGCGCACCGGGCGTTTGCGGAAGCCTTCCCCGGCAAGTGACTTGGCTTCAGCCGCTTCGCCTCCAGGAGAAAAGCCTTGCGCGACCTGACCGGCGACCTACTTTCGCCGCTCCGTTTTTTGTCCCCATCGTCTAGCCCGGTCAGGACACCACCCTTTCACGGTGAGAACCGGGGTTCGAATCCCCGTGGGGACGCCACTCTAAGTTCGTAGCAATAAGAACTTAAGTTTTCGATAGAGCTAGGTTGCCCGATCGACTGGGCAACCTAGCTCGCGAAACAAAGTGAGTTTCTTGTCAGCACTCTAAGGGCGCGAATCCGACGGGTCGGATTCCTCCGACAAGGCCGGCCGCGAAGCGGTTTACGTCCCCGCGTTCGATGCCGGGAGCGAAAAATAGAAGGTCGCCCCTTTGTTCGGCGCCGCTTCCGCCCAAATGCGGCCGCCGTGGCGCTCGATGATTCGTTTCGCCGAGGCCAGGCCGACGCCGTGCCCCTCGAAATCCTCCGCGCGGTGCATTCTTTGGAACATGCCGAAAAGGTTCCTGGCGTGCGGGGCATCGAACCCGACGCCGTTGTCGCGGATGAAATGAACCGGGGCTGCTTCGCCGGGCATTTGCGTTGCGCCAACCTCGATCACGGCGGGATCGCGGCCGCGGGTGTACTTGAGCGCGTTGCCGAGCAGGTTCTCGCAGACCTGCCGCAGGAGCACCGGGTCGGCGTAAACCGGCGGAACGGGCTGCACCTTGAATTCGACGTTCCGGCGGCCGCGCTGCTCGCCAAACGATTCGTACACCTCACGCCAGAGTTTCGTCAGATCGACTTCGGAGCGCGCCGGAGCCTGCTGCCCCAGCCGGGCAAACTTGAGCAGGTGCTCAATCAAATGGCCCATGCGTTCGCCGCTGTCGCGAATCCGCGTGAGGTGCCGCCTGGCCTCCGGCGACAAGCTGGGCCCATCCTGCTCGAGCAGAATCTGGCTGAAGCCGATCATGGCGCGCAACGGAGCGCGGAGGTCGTGCGAGATCGTCGAGTCGTAGGCTTCGAGGCTCCTGTTCTCTTTCTCGAGCCGCTCGGCCATTCCCGCCAAGCCTGCGTTGCGCGCTTCCAGTTCTTCACGGGTGCGCTTCAAAGCGACGAGATTGCCGACCCGCGCGCGCAGCTCCTCCGCGACGAACGGCTTCACCAGATAATCCTGGGCGCCGCGGCTCAGCAGCTGCACGCGGGTCTCGTCGTCGGCTTTGGCCGTGAGCATGATGATGGGCACGGCCGCGAGCGACGGGTGCTCTCGCACCGCTTCGACCAATTGCGCGCCGCTCATTCCGGGCATCATCATGTCGGAGAGGATCAAGTCGGGGACCCACTCGATCGCGCGGTTCACGCCTTCCCGGCCGTCCGACGCCAACACCGTGTGATAGTCGGCGCCGAGCGTCTCGGCGATGAACCGGCGCATCTCCGGATTGTCCTCCACGATCAGGACGCGCGGCTTGCCGTCTCGCTCAGCGAGGTCGGGGGGCGGATCGCCCGAGGCCGAGATCGCGGCCAGGGGGTGCGGGGTGGCCGGATCTTCCGCCGCAGGCGCCGGGGTTTCCTCCCGGCGGTGGACCACCGCGCCGGGCGGCGCGGTCAGCGGCAGCTCCACGCGGAACATGGCGCCTCCCTCCGGCGCCGTGCCCACCGAGATCGCGCCCCGGTGCAGCGCCACGAAATCCTTGGCGATGGCCAGGCCCAGGCCGGTGCCGCCGACGCGGCGGGTCGCACTGTCCTCGAGTTGGACGAAGCGTTCAAAGATCATCGCCCGCGCCTGAGGGGGGACGCCCGGGCCGCTGTCGGCGACCTCGAGGACCGCCCGGGAGGGCAGGGCGTCCGGCTCGCCGCTCAGCACGCAACGGATCGTTCCGCCGGCGGGGGTGAACTTGAACGCGTTGGAAAGGAGGTTCATCAGCACCCGCTGGATCTTGTCGGGATCGACCTGCGCCGGCAGGGCTTCGGGCGTGTCGATCGAGTACCGCAACCGGTGTTCCTGCGCCGCGGAGTCGAAGTGGGCCGCGGTGCGGCGCACCAGTTCGGCCAGGTCCACGTCCTCGAACCTCGATGCGAGTTTGCCGGCGTCGAGCTTGGACACGTCCAGCAGGTCGTTCACGTGGTGCAACAGCAGGCGGGCATTGCGCTCGACCCCTTCCAGGGACACGGCCACCTCAGGCGCGAGATTCTGACGCTGGCCCAGCAGCCGCTGCACCGGCCCAAGAATCAGCGTGAGGGGCGTGCGGAGCTCATGACTGACGTTGGCGAAGAACTGGGTCTTGAGATGGTCGAGCCGATACAGTCGATCGTAAACCGACCGGAGCTCCTGCTCCCGCCGGGCGAGCTCGTCGTTCGCCTCACGCAGGCGCGCGTTCGCCTTTTGCAGTTCCTGCGCGCGGGCGAAGACCTCGCTTTCCATCTGCTGGGCGTGCGTGCGCAGCTCCTCCGTGACCCTTCCCTGGGCGACGCCATGCTGCTTCAGGCGGACGAAGTCCGTCACGTCCTCGACGCGATGGATGATGTAGGCGACGGCGCCGTCCGGGCCGCGCACGGGATAGTTCACCGGGCTCCAAAACCGCTCCTCGAACCCCCCGCCCTCGCTTTCGGGCCGGCGGATGTCGTATTTCTGCACCGCCATCGCGTCGAACGCCCCGGTTTGCAGCACCCTTTCCAGCGAGACGCGCAGGTTCGCCACGCCCGTGGCGGCGGGATCCTCGGGATTGTCCGGAAACACCTCAAAGATGCCGCGGCCGAGGATGTCCTCGCGCTTCGTCATCGTCGCGGCGAGGTAGGCGTCGCTCACCGCCGTGATCACCAGGTCGCGCCGCAGCACCAGAAAGAGCCCCGGCGCCGACTCGAAAAGGCGTCGGAAATCAGGCTCGGGCGCGGAGGGCAGAGACGTCACGTACCTATTATTACTGCCCTTGGGCCGCCCCGGCAAACGCGAAGCTCACGCGCATCCGGCTTGTCCTGCCCGAGTGTTCCAAGGCCGTCGAGCGGCTCACGCGCTTCCGGCGCGAATACAACCGGCGGGGAAAATTCGCGACCCGATCCCTGCGCCTATTCCGGCGCGTAGACGAAGCTCTCGCCGGCTTTCAGGCGGCGGGCGATTTCGCGATCGCCGTAGCGCAGGCGGCAGTCTCCATCGACGGTCGCGCGGACCTCGACGCGCTCCAGTCGGCCATTTTTCCACGCCAGATGAGCGATCTCGAATCCGCCCCGGGCGCGGAGGCCCTGCACCGTTCCGCTGGGCCAGGCGGAAGGCAGTGCAGGCAACAGGTCGATGAACCCGAGGTGGCTCTGCACCAGCATCTCACACAGGCCGGCGGTGAACGCGAAGTTGCCGTCGATCTGGAACGGCGGGTGCGCGTCGAAGAGGTTGGGGTAAACTCCTCCGCCGCCCCAGGGTGCCGCGCCGTGGGGCGGCATCGGCCGGAGAAGGTTCTTCACGAACACGTAGGCTTGGTCGCCGTCGCGAAAGCGCGCCCACAAATTGATGCGCCAGCCCAGGGCCCACCCGGTGGCATCCGCACCCCGGAGCTCCAGGGATTTCTTCGCGGCAGCGAAAAGCCCGGGGCTCGCCGGAGTGATCTCGCGACCCGGATACACGGCGAAGAGATGCGAGGTATGCCGATGATGGACATCGGTCTCGATGAAATCGGAAGCCCATTCCTGGAGCTGCCCCCGCGCACCGATCTGAAAGGGCAGCAGTCCGGCCTGGGCCGCTCGCAGCCGACCCGTGAAATCGTCGTCGATCCCCAGCACATCGGCCGCTTCAAGGCAGTTCCGGAACAAGTCGCGAATGATCGCAAGGTCCATGGTGGCGCCGATGGCCACGTCCGCGGTGCGGCCGTCGCGGGTAAGGAAATCTATCTCCGGCGAAGTGGACGGCGCCGTGACCAGGCGCCCATGGCCATCATCGACCAGCCAGTCGAGGCAGAACTCCGCCGCGCCCCGCATGAGCGGCCAGGCGCGCTCACGCAGGAAGACCTCATCCCGCCCGAAGGCATAGTGTTCCCAGAGGTGCTGGACCAGCCAGCTGCCGCCCATGGGCCAGTTCGCCCAAATGGGCCTGCCTCGGACCGGCGCGGAGTGGCCCCAGAGATCGGTGTTGTGGTGTGCCACCCACCCCCGGGCTCCGTAGTTCACCTCCGCCGTCCTTTGACCCGTCACTGCGAGCCGGCCGATGAGTCCGAAAAGCGGCTCGTGGCATTCCGCCAGATTCGCCGCCTCCGCAGGCCAATAATTCATCTGCGTGTTGATGTTGAGAGTGTAGTTCGAGCTCCAGGGCGGTCGCAGCGAGCCGTTCCACAGTCCCTGCAGCGTCAGGGCCTGGCCGCCCGGGCGGGAACCGGCGATCATCAGATACCGCCCATAATGAAACAGCAGGGTGGCCAGCCCCGGGTCCGCCTCGCCCCGATAAAAACGGGCGAGGCGGGCGTCGGTGGTGAGCTCCGCGGCGTCTGACGCCGCGCCGAGGTCGAGCGCGACGCGCCGAAACAGGGTCTGGTGGTCGACTTCATGGCGGGCCGTCAGATCCCGGATCCCAAGCAGGCTGGCCGCATTGAGGGCGTGCTGCACGGCCTGACTCATGCCCGGCCGCGTCTCGCCCGGCGAAGCGACGGCCGGGAAGTCGGTGGCGGCTGAAAGCAGGATCGTGACGTGGTCCGCGTTTTCCACCGTGAGGTCCGCGCCGCCGGCCAGGATGCGGCCGCCTTCGTTCAGCACCCGGACCTGCAGCTCCGCCGCCATGCCCTCCGCCGACGGTCCGGCCGGGTAGTGAGCGACGTTCTCCGTGCGGCCCCAGCCCGAATCGAAGCGGGCCGACGCGCGCGCGCGCAGACGAAGGCCGTTCTCCCCGACGCCGGCGATGGAGTAGCGCAGCGGACTGTCGGCCGTGAGGGTGAAATTCAGTTTTCCCGGCCGGTCGCACGTGAGCCGGACCACAAGGACCTGGTCGGGAAAGCTGCAAAACAGTTCCCGCGCGAATGTCGCGTCACCGACCCGATATCGCACCGTGGCGACACCGCGATCCAGGTCGAGCGTGCGGGAATATTCGCTCACGGCTTCGTCCCGGGAAAAACGGATCCGGAGGTCGGCCAGCGGCTGGTAGGCCTGCGTATTCGGGCCCTGCATCTGCCGGCTGAGCTCCGTGGCCCGCACGTAGTCGCCGGCGAACAGTGCTGCGCGCACCTCGGGCAGAACCGCCCGGGCGTTCGGATTGTTCCAGTCGTGCGGGCCGCCGGTCCAGAGGGTCCCTTCGTTGAGTTGAAGCCGCTCCTCGGCCACTCCGCCGAAGACCATCGCGCCCAGCCGCCCGTTTCCAACCGGCAGGGCCTCGACCCATTCGCTCGCCGGCCGGTCATAGCGAAGGAAATGGTCCGCCTCCGCCGCGCGCAGGTTCGGCGACGCCACCGACGCGGCGGAAAGCAGGAGGAGACGGATCGGCGGCATGATCGGGCGGGTAGCGGACTTTTCATCCCACCCGACGCCCCGCCGCTAGATTATTCCGTCGGATACCGACCAAAGTACTACTCGAGCTGGATGATGCCGCGTTTCATCGCCGCCAGCACGGCCTGCGTGCGATCGGCGGCGCCCAGTTTCGCGAGGACGTTCGTGACATGCGCCTTCACCGTCGGCTCGGCCAACCCGAGGTGCGCGCCAACTTCCTTGTTGCTGTTCCCCCGCGCCAGGAGCGTCAGCACTTCCAGCTCGCGGGGCGAAAGCTGGGAGACGAGCAGGCCGCCGATCCGCGTGGAGATTTCCGGAGGAATGAACTGAGCCCCGTCATGGACCTTCCGAATGGCGTCCAGCACCTGCGCGATGGGCATCTCCTTCATGACGAATCCGCTCGCCCCTTCCCGAAACGCCTGGGCGGCCTCATCCGCGTTTGCATAGCTGCTGAAAACAAGAATGCGCACCGGGCCGAATTCCTTTCGCAGCACGCGGATGGTCTCGAAGCCGCCCTGTTTGGGCATGCGCAGGTCGAGGACCACGACGTCGGGCCGTTCGGTGCGGAATGCTCGCAGCGCCGCCTCGCCGTTCTCCGCTTCGGCCACGACCTCCATGTCCGCTTCGCCGTTGGCTGCGATGGCCAGGCCCATGCGCACGACCACATGATCGTCGACGAGCAGGATCCGTATCTTCCTGGGTTCCTGGGTCGGCGGCACCGTCATGGCGGAGGTTGCAGCGGAAGGCGGATGGTCACGGTCGTGCCCCGGCCGACCGCGCTGTCTATCCGGAGAAGCGCGCCGATCTTGTCGGACCGAGTTCTCATGCTGCGCAGGCCGAGATGTCCGAGGTGGTTCACCCCGGCGGCGTCCGGATCGAAACCCCGGCCGTTGTCGCGGACCGCCAGGGAGAAAACGTCCCGGCGGAACTCGAGCTCGATCAGGATCCGATCGGCAGCGCCATGCCGCAGGGCGTTCGTGATGGCCTCCTGGACGATCCGCAGCAGGTGATGCTGCACCGACTGCGAAAGCCGCGTTTCCTGGCCGGCGGTCTTCATCTCGACGCGCGCGATGCCCGTGTCGATCAGCTCGGTCAGCCGGCCCAGCGCGCCGGCCAGCCCGGTGCCCTCGAGCAGCGGCGATTCCATGTCGCAAACCGCATTCTGCACCTCCTGCCGCGCGAACGAGGCCATGCTCCGGGCCACGCCGAGCCGCGAGCGGACGGCCGGGTGCACGTCGTCGGCGTTAAGCGTCGTGTCCAACTGCCACATCAGGCCGCTCAATGATTGCTGCACGCTGTCGTGGATTTCGAAAGCCAGCCGCTGGCGCTCGGCCAGCGTCGCCGAAACCCGGGTTTCATCGTTCAGCTTCCTCATCGCGGCCTTCAGCTCCGACGTGCGTTCCTCCACCAGCCTGGCCAGCGCCAGATTGCGCGATCGCGCCCGCCGGGACCACGCTCGGAACAGCGCGAAGACCAGCAGCACGCACGCGACCGCATAGCCGGCGTATGCCGAGCGGCTGCGGTACCAGGGTGCGGTGACGACGAAGCCGAGGGACTCGATGCCGCCGGCCGGCGTTCCATTTTCGACCGTCCGGACCTCGAGCTGGTACGCGCCTTCGCGCAGATCGGACAGGGTTAGGACCGAGCTGAGCTCCAGGCTCGTCCACGGCTCGTGGTTGACACGAAACTCGTAGTGGGGTGGCCGCCGCGACGCGTAGCTGCCGGCGAAGAACCGGAAGTCGACGCTGTTCTGGTCGTAACTGAGCTGGCCCAGCGGGCCCGTCTCGCCGCCGGGCCGGAAGAGCTCGCGGTTCGTGCGGCGGTCCCGCACCGAGATCAGCGTGGGCTTGTAGGCGGGCCGCGGTTTGGCGCGGACGCTGCGATCGATGTGGTAGAGCGACTCGCCGGAGGACGCCCAGAGCCGCCCATCGGCCGAAAACTGGACCAGAGGGAAAGCGTCCTTGATCACGTCGCAGGTCGCCATGTCGAAGCGGGATGCGGAGGGCTCGCGGGGAATCCGGAACATGCCGTGCCGATGGGAGGCCCAGAGGTCGCCGAACTCGTCGCGGGAGATCCGCGCCACCCAGTGCGGCATGTGCGCGAAGAGATCCTCGAGGCCGGAGCTGGCGGTGAACGTTTCCTCGGCGTCGTTGAAGAAGGCGCGGCCCTGGCGCGAGCCGGTGAATACCACGACGTCACCCAGCACGCTCAGGTTCACCCACGTGGGCTCGGTCCAGGGAAAGCGGTCGAACAGCCGCGAGCGAATGAGGCCGTCCGCGCCGAGCGCGATCCGCGCGACACGGTTGGCGCCGAGCTCAATCCAAACCGCGCGGGCGGTGGCGTGCACCACGGACGGATACCCGACGCCCGGCACGCGGGGCGTGAATTCATGCCAGCGGCCGTTTTCGCGGCGCAACGCGGTGATCTCGGTGGCCCCGATGGCGAAGCACAGGTCGCGGCCAATCGCGACGAGGCGGGCCACGTCCATGCCGGCCAATACCGGCGAGAATTGCAGGGTGTCGTCGGCGAGGAAGACCCCGTTCGCGTTCCCGACCAGCAGCCCGGATTCCACGGCGGCGATCGCCCAGAATCGCTCGGCCGGCTGCGTCGGGACGAAGCGGAACCGCGTCGGCGCCGCCGGCGAATCGTTCACCGCCTCGTAGAGCCGCCCCGCGGTCGCGATGAAGATTCTCCCGTTCGACGCCACGACCTGCGGCCAGGACACCGGCAGCCCCACCGTCGGGCCGGCCAGAGTGACGGCCCCTCCGTACAGCACTTTCACGACGCCCGTTTCGGCCGCCGCCCACAGCACACCGGCCTCGTTGTTCGCCAGGTCCATGACGGACTGGTACTCGGGCGCGTTGAGCGCGACCCGGACGGCGCCTTCTTCGCTCACGATGTAGAGGCCGCTCCCCACGATCGACACCGCAAGGTCGCCATCGATGAGCTTCTCCAGGGCGCTGACGCGCCCGGTGGTGTGTTGCGCCAGCGGATTGGGCCAGGCCGTCACCCGCCCTTCGGCGTGGACCAGGAAGCGCCGGTCATTCGTCACCAGGAGGAGGCGACCCCCGGTCAGCGGCACGGCATGCTCGATGACGACGCTTCCGAGCGCCGACACGGGGGCGGTGGCGAGGCCGTCTTCCGTTCGAACCAGGCGCATCACCTGTTGATGATCGGACGAAACGTGAACCTGACCCTCGTGGACGAACATGCTTCTGAACCCCACTACCTCGAGGAACGCATGGCGCCGGGACTGCCGGTCCCAGAACACCACGCCGTTGAACCCGCGGAAGTAGACGCCTTCGGCGCGGCAGAGGATGTCGGTGAAGTTGGTGCGATGCACCCACTCGGGGGTCGCTTCCGCCCGGAAAGGAACCGGCCGGATCATGCCCGTGGGCGTGACGACCGCCTTGCCCCAGATGCCGAGACCACCGAAATAGATCGCCCCGTCCCGGTCACAGATCGCCTGCAGGATTCTCACGCCGTCGGGACTGGGTTCCGCCAGGTCGAGCCACGCGGTATCGTTCAGCACGACGTAGGCGCCGTCGCGGATCGCCGCGAGCCGCCCCATGGGGTCGAAGGCGAGGTAATTCGCCCGCGTGATGCTGCTGATCTCCTCGTAGGAATACAGGCGGGTCACGGGCAGCCCGAGGAAACGACCCGGCCCGGCGCCCTCGGGCGATCCGATCGCCGAGACCGCCGGGCCCAGCGCGAAAAGCAGCCGGACCAGGGCTCGCGGTTCCGCGGCAGCGGGCCACCGCATTCCTGGCGATGATCGGGGTTGGCCGGCGGGGAAAGGCATCGCGTGAGGCGCGGAGGGAGGAAGCGTGTGACCGCGGGGAAGATTGGTCAAGGAGCGCGCCCGCGGCGCGGAGTAATACGAAAGGATCGGTGGCACCGCGACCAATGGTCTCTTGCCGGGACATGCCGGGCCCACCTTGGCTCACGTCGCTGGAGTTCCGGGCCGGCCATGCCTCCCGTTCCTGCGGTTCCACCGACGGTTCCGCGAGGCGTGGGCCGGTCCTTGACCGACGAACTTCAAACCTACCCCCAAACCTCCGATGAATACACGAAACAGGACACGCCTGCTCGCGTCCTTCGCCCTCCTGGCGGCTTCCAGCGCCTGGCAGGGCCTTCTCGCCCAATCGGCCCCAACCGCCTCCGCCGCCCGCGCCGCGGCAGACGAGGAGAAACCCGTCATCGAGCTTTCCCCCTTCGAGGTCAGCGCCGAGCGCGACGACGGCTATGTCGCGACCGAGACCCTGGCCGGAACGCGCATCCGTACCGACCTGCGTGACATCGGGTCCTCCATTTCGGTGGCGACGAAGGAATTCATGCGGGACATCGGCGCCTACGACAACCAGACGCTGCTGCAGTACATGGCGAGCGCCGAGGTCGGCGGCAACCTCGGGAACTTCTCCGGCCTCGGCGACAATTCGGTGCCGAACGAGTCGGGCAATCTGGTTCGCCCCAACAGCAACACCCGCATCCGCGGCCTGGCGCAGGCCACCAACTCGCGCGATTTCTTCGAGACCAGCATTCCGTGGGACGGCTACAACGTCTCCCGCGTGGAGCTGCTGCGCGGCGCCAACTCGCTGCTCTTCGGCAACGGCAGCGGCGCCGGCATCATCAACAACGCCACCGACACGGCGCTGTTCGGCCTGAACCGCACCACGGTCGAGCTCCTCACCGACAGCGAGGGCAGCTATCGGGGGTCGCTCAACCTCAACCGCGAGCTCCTCCGCGACCAGCTGGCCATCCGCCTCGCGGCCCTCGCGCACAAGCGCTACTACCAGCAGGACCCGGCCTACAACGACGACCGCCGCTATTACGGCGCGGTGCGGTTCGAGCCCGAGCTGCTGAAGCGCGGCAGCGCGCGGACCACGTTCCGCGCCTCGTTCGAGACCGGCGACATCGAGGGCAACCGCCCGCGGTCGAACACGCCGATGGATTCCATCTCGCCGTGGTTCATGACCGCGAATCGCGAAATGCGCAGCCCGGACGGCACGCTGCTCGGTGTGATGCGGCCGATGAAGTCGCACGCGGGCTACGATCCGTTCGTCACCAATCTCAACGACGCCGCGATCATCGCCGCGAATCCGGGCCGAGGTGACATCGGCGCCCGCGCGCCCCACGGACCCGCCGTGGCGGCCACCTCGGAGCCGTGGCTTGGCCGCGGCACGGGGCCCGGCATCGCCGGCTGGCAGAACGGCGGCATTGCTGCGTTCTTCCCGGACCCGGGCTCGGGGACGCTCGCCTTCTACATCCCCCAGGCGCCCGGCGCGACGATGTTCAACGCGATCGGGCCCACCGGCGTGCGGGACGGGTCGGTCAACGGGCTTCGCGGCGTGGACAACGCGGCCATCGTTCGCCTCGACCAGTACAGCATCCTGGGCGTCGGCGGCCGCCTGACCGAGAACGACGGCTGGCTCTACGAACGGCAGGGGGTCTACAAGGCCGTGGGCCTGACGGACGCCTCGTTCTTCGACTTCTACAACAAGCTGCTCGACGGCCCCAACAAGCGCGAGACGCAGCGATTCAAGGCGGTGAACCTCCAGGTGGACCAGACGTTCTTCAACGACAAGGCGGGCGTCCAGCTTGCCTACGACAACCAGCGCTACCGGGAATTCCAGCTCAACTACCTCAACACCGACACGACGCTGTCGATCGACGTCTATCGCTATCTGCCGATAGCGACCTACGACTCCGCGACCGCGACCTTCGTGCCGGTGCTGAACCCCAATTTCGGCCGGCCGTTCGTGGCGATCACCCCCAGCGGGTCGCGGAGCTGGCAGGAGCGCGAGACGCTCCGGGCCACGCCCTTTGTCGACCTGGATTCCAAGCTGCTGCTGGAGCGGGACAACTGGCTCACGAAGATCCTCGGCCGGCACACGATCACCGGCCTGGCCGAGCGCAACGAGTTCATCTCGCGCGGCCTGGACTTCAGCCGGTGGGCCGTGGAGGACACGCAGTCGGCGAATCTATTCGGGCCGAATGTCGGCATCGGCACCCGGCGCCTGGCCGCGCTGACCTATCTCGGGCCCTCGCTCGCGACGGGAACCATGACGGGCGCCGACATCTCCAACGTCGCCGGCCGGCAGAACGTGGCCACCGGGCCCGGCTATTGGTTTGACGCGACTTATACCGGCGCGATCGCCAACGCGGCCACGACGTACACCAGGGCGGCGGGCCTCCTGCCCAACCAGACGGGCAACACGAACACCGCCACGCTCACCCAGTCGGAAAATCCCGCCAACTATGCCGGATGGGGCAGCGGCTCGACGCCGACGCTGCGCACGCTCAACGTGATCAGCGCCGAGTCGGGCGCGGAGACGTCTCTGACGACGAGGGACAACGAGCGCAGAGACCGCACCACGTCCTTTGCCATCGTCGACCAGTGGAAGCTGCTCGACGGCCACGTCGTCGTGACCGGCGGATTGCGGCGCGACGAGATCGAGACCTTCTGGCCCGGCGACCCAGCCGTGGCGCCGGCGATGCGCAATGGCGATCGCGCGCGGTTCGCCACGACCCAGGTCGACTATTCCGCGCCCTACCAATACACGGACGAACCGGGTTTCACCTTCGAGAGCGACTGGCTCAAGACATGGAGCATCGTGGCCCATTCGCCGGACTTCATCAACCGGCGGCTGCCGTGGGGGCTGAAGCTCAGCGGCTTCTACAACCGCTCGGAAAACCTGCGGCCGGTCTCGCGCGTTGGCATCTTCGGCGACCCGCTCACGCCGCCCGTGGGCAAGACCAAAGACTATGGCGTGATCGTCAGCGCGCTCGAGGGACGGGTATCACTCAAGGTCAACCGGTATCGCACCGAGGTGGCGAACGATTCCCTGGGCGACAATTTCATTCGTACCACCACGGGTGACGAGGTGAGTCGCGGCATCCAGTTCGCCCTCGCGATCCAGAACCACGGCACCGCGTTCAACTACCGCCACGTCGCAACGCCGGGCGCGGGCGCGAACGCCAATGTGCCTTACCTCGTCGGCGGCCAGGAGTTCATTTCGGCCTATCAGCCGTCGCGGCAGGCGACGGCCGCCAATCCATGGACCCTCGAGGAGTGGCAGGCGGCCGAGGCGCAGGCCCAGGCGCAGGCCAAGGCGTTCCTCGATGCGACGCTGCCCCAGACGGCGTTCCTCAACACGTGGGGCATCAACCCGGGCGCCTGGTCGAGCACGGCGTTCAATTTCGGCGTTGGCCACTCCATCCCGGCCGGCTTGTCGATAACCGGCGACACTGTCTCCGAAGGGACCGAATTCGAGCTGTTCCTTCGTCCCACCAGGAACTGGGACGTCGCGATCAACGCGTCCAAGACCAGCGCCCGACGCATCTCGATCGCGGGGAATTTCTCCGAGTGGGTGGAAAGCCGCTGGGAGCTGCTCCAAGGCCCCGCCGGCGACATTCGCTGGTTTGGCGGCTGGGGCAATTTCTATAGCGACGCCGACTACGCCGCACAGAACCGCAAGCCTGGCGATCCCACCGCCGACTACGGGCGCATCCGCGTCGGCCGCAATCTCTGGAAATGGTATAACGAGTTTCGGGCCCGAGAGGGCAGTGATGTGCCCGAACTGCGTCCGTGGCGCTTCAACATGACCGCCCGCTACACCTTCGATGGGGACGGCTTCGGCGGACCTCGCCTCAAGGGTGTCTTCGTCGGCGCTTCCTACCGCTGGGAAGACAACAATGTGATCGGATGGCAGGTGAAGCAGATCGAGCCGCAGATCGGGAATAATCCACCGGTTGGAGCCTACGACATCGACAAGCCCTTCCATGGCCCCGAGGAGAAGCACCTCGACCTCTTCGCGGGGTTCTCCCGCAGGATCTTCCGCGACATCACCTGGCGCATGCAGGTGAATGTGCAGAACGCGTTCGAGGAGGACCGCCTGATCCCGATCAATGCCAACCCCGACGGGTCGGCAGCCGGCATGCGCATCGCCTACGGGACTTCGTGGTCCCTCTCGAGCCGCTTCGAGTTTTGATGGTGCATTCTCCTGTAACTGGGGTTTCCGCGCAGGAGTCGGGGGCGGCGCAAGCCGCCCCCGTTTGTTTTCCGCATACCAGGGTCGCGCTACGCGAACGTCGACCCGGCGTCGTCGCGCGATTGTCCGGACCATTTCGGCCTCCCACGCCCCGCTCGCGCGTAGACGACGCGCATAGGAAGAAAGCCGCTGCCTCGGGAGCAGCGGCTTGGGAGGATGGGGCGCGGGCGGTCAGTTGCGGTCGTGCTTCCGCTTGTGGCCGGCGGCCATCTCGTCCTTGGTGATGAAGCCGTCGCGATTCGCGTCCATCTCGGTGAACTTCGAGGAGGCGCTCATCTGGTGCTCTGACGTCGTCACCTGGCCGTCGTTGTTCTGATCGCATTCGTCCAGGATGTACTGGCCCTTGTCGGAGTGACCGGACCCGTCGCTGCGCGCCGCGCCGGCGCCGCCGCCGACCTCCGCGCGCGTCACCTTGCCATCCGCGTTGGTGTCGAACTTTGCGAACATCTTCTGCGCGCCCTGCGTGTGTTCCGACTGCGAGATGCGGCCGTCGCCGTCGGCATCCATCATCTTGAACTTGTCGTCCTTCGACTTGTCGTCGGCCACGGCCGGCAGCGCCGCGAAGCCGAGCAGGCAGGCGCCGATGATCAACATTCGTTGGGTTTTCATATTTTTCCTTTGGCTTTGGGTTCGACTGGTTCGCGCCAGGCCGGGCGTGGCCGTCCAAGCTAGCACCGAGCCCGCCTTCGGACACCCGGGGCATCGCCTGATAAACTGATCGGGTCCCGCCTGCTTCTGCCCTCTACGCACGGGTGATGCTCGACGTCCCGGGGTTGCGGGACCAATCGGCGTTGCTGCGGATAGGTCCGCCCGGTCCGCGCCCCATGGCGCGCCACACGGACTGGTGGTTGGTTGTTTCCGCACGCTTCAGCCCCGGCAACAGGAGGAACCAATCATGGCCACCGCCACCTTGCAGAAAATCGATCCCGCCCGCGCCCGGAAGTATTTCGAGGACAAGCTCGCCTTCACCACCGGCCCCGTCGAGCTCCAGCGCGCCATGAAGGCCGACGAGGTCAACGTGGTCGATGTCCGCGCTGGCGAGGACTTCGAAAAGGGCCACATCCCGGGAGCGAAGAGCCTGCCCCGGGAGCGCTGGGGCACCGCCGAGGGCCTGGAGCGCGAGCGCCCCAACGTGCTCTATTGCTATTCCCAGGTCTGTCATCTGGCCGCGACGGCCGCGGTGGATTTCGCCGCCCGCGGCTTTCCCATCATCGAGCTCGAGGGCGGATTCGAGGGCTGGAAGGAGAACGACCTGCCCATCGAAAGCTGAGCCGCAGGACCGCTTCTGACCCCGACCTGAAATCCGTGGCTGCGAACTTCCCGCGCAAGGTTGCGGCGCGTTGGGACAACGCGCCCTACCCGGCGGGCCGGGCGGTCCGCGGTTTCCCTAAGACGATCGAGGAACTCGAGGCGCGGGAGGCGGCGAGGCTTTGACCGGCCAGCGTCGGCGACGGCCGTTCCATGGGTTGGCCGCTCCTGGCCCGTACAACAGGCGCCAGACCGGCTGGAAAGGGCTGGCCCACCGTTCGCCGAACAGCACCTGGCCGAAGACGATAGCGGACTTGAGCAGCGGGAGGCGCGAGGCTTTAAGGGCCAGCGCTCGTGACGGCCGTCGCTTGCGCTGGCCGCAGTGACAGGGCGGCACATGGCCTTGCGCACGGACGCGACCTGGGATCGGTGTCCACAGATTTCCCGGGATAGGCGGGTTATCCTCAGCCCGCTGCGTAAGGGCAGCTGATGAATCGGCGCATTGGGACAACGCCCTACCGCGGCAGGCGGGCGCCCGCGGTTCCCGCGGGACCGGTGTCGAGAATTCCCCGGAGTAGAACGGGTTGTCCTCAACCCGCGGCGTATGGGCGGATGACGCCGGCGCGTTGGGACAACGCGCCCCACCGCGGCGGTCCGGGCCTCCGCGGTTTCCGGGGATCGGTGTCCAAAGGGTTTCGTGGGTAGGGTGGGTTGTCCTCAACCCGCTGCGCATGGGCGGCTGACGCACCGGCGCGTCGGGACAACGGGCGGCAGGCCGGGGTCCGCCTCCGGAGGCGGGCCGACCTTCCGGGTTCGCTCCCGGCCGGCTTTTCCCATCGGGAAATCGGGGCCGGCCCCATGTTTTCCCGGGTCCCGTTGCGTAGATTGGCCCGATGGAACACCCCGCAACGTCTCACTCGACCCGGCCGTGGGCGGGCGAGGTCGGGATCGGCTCCGACCGCCTGCACCTGGCCGGCACGCTGACCGTGCCCGCGTCCGCCGCAGGGCTCGTGCTGTTCGCCCACGGCAGCGGCAGCAGCCGCCACAGCCCGCGCAACCGGCGCGTCGCGGGGACGATGCAGCGCGCCGGATTGGCGACGCTGCTGTTCGATCTCCTGACGAAGGCCGAGGAGCGCGACGAGGAATTCACCGGTCATCTGCGGTTCGACATCGGGCTGCTCGCCTCCCGCCTGCGGCTGGCGACGGCGTGGGCGGGCCGGGACGAGCGGACGGCGGCGCTGCGGGTCGGCTATTTCGGCGCGAGCACCGGGGCGGCGGCGGCGCTGGTGGCCGCGGCGGACGAGGAGGCCGACGTCGGCGCGGTCGTCTCGCGCGGCGGCCGGCCGGATCTGGCGGGCGACGCCTTGCCCCGCGTGCAGGCCCCCACGCTGCTGATCGTCGGCGGCGCCGACGAAGGCGTGGTCCCCCTCAACGAGGAGGCCCTGGCCCGGCTGCGGTGCACCAAGCGGCTCGAAATCGTGCCGGGCGCCACGCACCTGTTCGAGGAGCCGGGCGCCCTCGATCGGGTGGCGGACCTCGCGGCCCGCTGGTTCGTCGAGCATCTGCCCGATCGCGGAGGAATTCATGATTGAGGACCGCCCCTATCTAAACCGGGCCGAGGCCGGCCGGATCCTGGCCGGCCAGGTGCGCGAACGCGCCGAGACGGCCGATGCCGTCGTGCTCGCGCTGCCGCGGGGCGGGGTGCCGGTCGCCTTCGAGGTCGCCCGCGCCCTGGACGCGCCGCTCGATGTTTTCGTGGTGCGCAAGCTCGGGGTGCCGGACCAGCCCGAGCTGGCCATGGGAGCGATCGCGTCAGGCGGGGTGCGGATCGTGAACGTGTCGATCGTGGACGGATTGAGGATACCGGAGAAGGCGATCGCGGCGGTCGCCCGGCGCGAGGAGGCGGAGCTGACGCGCCGCGAAAAGTCTTATCGGGGCGAACGACTCCCGGCGGTCCTGTCGGGGCGGACCGTGATCCTCATCGACGACGGTCTGGCGACGGGGTCGACGATGCGGGCGGCGATCGCGGCGATCCGACGCCATGGGCCCCGGCGGCTGATCGTGGCGGTGCCGGTCGGGGCGAAGGACACCTGCGACGAGCTCGCGGCCGAGGTCGACGCCTTGATCTGCCCGCTGCAGCCGGAAATGTTCGTGGCCGTCGGCGCCTGGTACGAGGATTTCTCCCAGACCAGCGACGAGGAGGTGCACGAGCTCCTCGCGTCGGCGCCGCACGGGCAGGACGCGCCTTCCGATCGCGGCCGGTGAGTCTGCCGGCGCCGCATCGCGCGGATGAACCAGCGGGCGAACCGGCGGGTCGTGCTACGAGGCCTCGAACCGGCCGGCGGCGCGGTTTTTCTTCACCGCGGAAGCGGGGGAGATGCGGCCGTTCATGGCGATGTAGACGCCGGGCGGCAGCGCCTGCAGCGCGCCGATCGCGCAGCCGAGATTGAAGACCGCGTCGCTCTCGCGGAAGCGCGCGGGCTGCATCGCGCCGGTCAGCACGATCACCTTGTCCGGCAGGCCTTCGAGGCGCGCGGCCGTCGCCGTCATGGTGTCGGTGCCGTGCGTGATGAGGATCAGCCGCTCCGGGGCGGCCTGCACGCGGTGCCGGATCAGCTCCCGGTCCGCGTCGTCCATCTGCAGGCTGTCCTTTTGCATCACCGACTCGACCACGTAGTCGAAAGTCACGTTGGAGGCCCGCAGGACCGCGCCGACCTGCGGTTCGCCGACCTCGTACGTGCTCGCGGCGTCGAAGTACACCTTGTCGATCGTCCCGCCTGTCGCGAAGATCCGCACTTGCATGGCCCGTGCATGGCGGGCCGCCGGGGGCGAGGCAAAGCCGTTTCGGTCGGACGTTCCCCGCCGAGGGACACCTTCCTAGCCCGTTCGGCGTAAGCTGGTCCCGGGACATGGGGGTTTCGCGGGCCTGGTGCGTCTTCAGTAGGACGCCGTGCAACCCACGGAGCTCCGCTCGTTCGCCCCCGCCCCCACCTGGATGGATCTGCTTACCCCGGCCGAAAGGCAGGTGGCCGCGCTCCTCGGCGAGGGCCTCGCCAACAAGGAGATCGCCGGGGTCCTCGACCGCTCCGAACTCACCGTCCGCAACTACGTCGCCGCGGTGATGCGGAAATGCCGGGTCCAGGGGCGCGGCCGATTCATCGCGCTGTACCATCGAACCCTGGCGGGCGGCCTGGGCGTGCCTTTTGGCGGAGGGCTGTTCCGCGCACCGTGAGCTTTTCCGGGGCGGCGGAAGGCCCGCATGCCTGGTCCAAATGAACCAGCGCGCGTCATAGGACCGAGGGTGCCGCCGTGCTCGCGCGTCTTTCCTGACAACTACGCCAGCGAGGCCCGTCGTTTCCGGGTCCCGGTTGTGTGTTGTGCGATACGATGCCGCTGCCGGCCTTGTTCTCCGGCAGCGGCGTCCCGCCGTCGCTGCTCAGAGGGATTTCAAAAAATGGACCAGATCGCGCTGCTCCTCGGGAGTGAGCTCAAAGCCGAGCACCGGCTTGTAGTGGTCGATCACGGCATCGTAACCCTGGAACCGGCCGTCGTGGTAGAATCCGCCCTTTTCGCGCACGAACAGGCCGGGCAAAGGCGTCGTGCGGTAGGCGCCGGTGGGCGACCGGCTGGCGTGGAAGTCGTCGATCCCGATCTCGGCGCCCCGGTGCAGGACGAATCCCGGTTCCGTGTACAGCGGCGGGACGTGGCAGGATGCGCACTGCGCCTTGCCGTTGAAGATCGCCTGGCCGCGCCTCGCGGCCGCGGCGTCGAAGGAGTCCGGCTTCGGCTTCGGCGCCGGAATCGAAAGCTGGTAATAATGAAGC
>DASPMS010000048.1:0-31554 GCA_035626915.1 Opitutaceae bacterium | reverse complement strand
CGCTGCGCTGGCTCGAGGGCACGCCCCGGCTGCTGGCGGGCACCTCGTGGGGCGTGCCGTGGCCGCAGGGGCGGTACGCGAAGGACACCGCGTTCGCGCTGACGACGGCGGAGGGGCAGGCCGTGCCCGTCCAGAGCTGGCCGCTCGCCACCTGGCCCGACGGTTCGCTCAAGTGGACCGCCCATGCGGTGGCGGCCGGCGCGCCGGCCGCGGAGTACGAGCTGCGGCCGGGCGCCCCGGCCAAGCCGCCGCGCCCGCTGGCGGCGCGGGAGACCGGCGACGCGGTGGAAGTGGACACCGGCGTGATCGCCGCGCGGGTCGCGCGGCGGGGCGCTATCCTCGTGCCGGCCGTGACGCGCGCGGGGCGGGAGATCCTTCTCAACGGTCGACTCGTGCTGCTGCGGTCGGGTTCGCCCGACGGCGCTACACCGGAGCCTTTCGCGGGCGAAATCGGCCAGGTGACGCTCGAGCAGTCCGGCCCGGTCCGCGCGGTGGTGAAGATCGAGGGGCGGCACCGCGGGGGCGGACGCGAGTTCATCCCCTTCGTCGTCCGGCTCTATTTCCACGCGGGGAGCGAGCAGGTGCGCGTGATGCACACGCTCGTGTTCGACGGGGACAAGGACCGCGACTTCCTCCGCGGCGTGGGGCTGCGCTTCGACGTCCCGCTGCGCGGCGAGCTGCACGACCGGCACGTGCGCTTCGCCGGGCTGGACGACGGCATCTTCGGCGAGGGCGTGCGCAACCTCACCGGCTTGCGGCGCCAGCCCGGCGCGGCGGTGACGGCCGCGCAGGTCGCGGGCCAGGCCACCCCCCCCTTGGCGTCGTGGAACCAGGCCGCCGCCACCCGGCTGCAGTACGTTCCGGCGTACGACGACTGGACCCTCTTCCAGGCGAACGCCGACGGCTTTTCCATCCGCAAGCGCACGCGCGAGGGCTTCACCTGGCTCACGGCGGGGCAGGGCCAGCGCGCGGGCGGGCTCGGCTACGTCGGCACGCCGCAGGGCGGGGTGGCGTTCGGCATCCGCAATTTCTGGGAAAGCCACCCGGCGCAGCTCGACATCCGGGGCGCGACGAGGGACGCCGCCGAGGTCACGGCCTGGCTGTGGGCGCCGGACGCGGCGCCGATGGACCTTCGCTCCTACCACGACGGACTGGGCCAGGACACCTACGCCAAGCAGTACAACGGCGGCCTCGAGATCACCTACGAGGACTACGAGCCGGGCTTCGACACCCCGGAGGGGGTGGCGCGCACGAGCGAGCTTCACCTGTGGCTGCTGGAGGCGACGCCGGCGCGGGAACGGCTCGCGGAGATCGGGTCCGTGCTGCGCACGCCTCCGCAGCTCGCGACCACCCCGGCCTACCTGCAGGCGTGCGCGGTGTTCGGGGCGCTCTGGTCGCCGACCGACCGGTCGACGCCGGCCCGCGCCGCGGTGGAGGACCAGCTGGCGTTCACCTTCGACTATTACCTGGACCAGCGCGAACAGCGGCGCTGGTACGGTTTCTGGAACTATGGCGACGTGATGCACACGTACGACCCCGAGCGCCACGAATGGCGCTACGACGTCGGCGGGTTCGCCTGGGATAATTCCGAGCTCTCGACCGACCTCTGGCTGTGGCTCTATTACCTGAGCACCGGCCGGGCCGACGTCTTCCGGTTCGCCGAGGCCATGACCCGCCACACCGGCGAGGTCGACGTGCACCACCTGGGGCGGTTCGCGCCGCTCGGGTCGCGGCACAACGTCCTGCACTGGGGGTGCAGCGCGAAGCAGCTGCGCATCGCGACCGCGCTCAACCGGCGGTACTACTACTACCTGACGGGCGACGAACGCGTGGGCGATCTCATGCGCGAGCAGATCGAGGCCGGCCGGGCGCTGGTGCGGATTCCGCCCGGCCGGAAGCTCTCGTCGGCCGAGAACCCCGGGGATCTCGACCGGCCCCGCCCGAAGGACCCCAACGTCATCGGGCTCAGCGTCGGCACCGACTGGGGCTCGCTCGCGGGCGCCTGGCTCACGGAATGGGAGCGCACGGGCGATCCGAAGATGCGGGATCGGCTGCTCGCGGGCATGCGGACGCTCGGCGGGCAGCCGAAGGGGTTCTTCAGCACGGGCCTGACCATGAACCTCGAGAGCGGCGCGTTCGACATCGTGCAGCACGATAACGCCGGCATCTCGCACCTGAACGCCGTGTTCGGGCTGGTCGAGGTCTGCGCCGAACTGATCCAGCTGCTCGACGTGCCGGAGTTCCGCAAGGTCTGGCTCGACTATTGCGAGCTCTACAACGCGCCGGCCGAAGTCCAGACGGCCCGCGTCGGGCGGGCGTTCAACGGCAGCCTTGTCCAGGGCCACTCCCGGCTGACCGCCTACGCGGCCAAGCTCAAGGGGGACCCCGAGCTGGCGAAGCGGGCCTGGAGCGAGTTTTTCCGGCAGGGCGCGGGCTCGCGGAGCGGCGGCGGGCAGGGCGGGCGCCGGCGCGTGCGCGAAGTCCGGAAGGTCGCGGGCCCGGCGGTGCTGCGACCCGTCGACGAGGTGCCGATGATCTCGACGAATGACGCCGCGCAGTCCGGCCTGGCCGCGATCCAATGCCTCGCGCTCGTCCCGGAGGCGATTCCGGACGGCACGTAGGCGCGGGGATTCCCATCTTCCTGGGTCGCCGGGACGGGCGAGCGCTCCACCGAAGGGCGGGCGGGTCGGCGGCCGGAGCCCCCTTCTCGCTTGTCTGCCCGCGGGACGCTTGGCAGCCTGCCGCGGTCGCGGGAATCACCCCGCGGCGCACCCCAACCTCAGCGTCCACCCACACACTATGGACAACCTGCTCCTCCTCATCGCCGTCGTGCTCGCCGTGCTCGTCATTGCCGGCGTCTGGAAAGTGTTCGCCAAGGCCGGCCAGCCCGGCTGGGCCGTCCTCATCCCGATCTACAACGCCTACGTCCTGCTGAAAGTCGCGGGGCGTCCCGGCTGGTGGCTGGTCCTGCTGCTCATCCCTTTCGTGAGCTTCATCGTCGCCATTGTCGTCGCGATCGATGTCGCGAGAAACTTCGGCCGCGGGGCGTTCTTCGGGCTAGGCCTGGCCTTCCTGGGATTCGTCTTCTATCCCATGCTCGGGTTCGGCGACGCCGCCTACATCGGGCCGGCCAAGGGCTGAGCGGTGACGGCGAGCCAGTCCGCGCGGGCCGGCTCGCCCGCCGCGCCGGGAGGGCGGGGCGCCTTTCTGCTCCTTTCGGATGAAAACGGGTAGACAGGCGGGGCGGCGCCTGCGAGAACCGCGGCGCTTCGCCCCGTCCCCATGCGTTCTGTCGAACAAAAGCTCCGTGCGCTGCTCGCGCTGGCCCAGACCGTCCTCGACGACATCCCCATCGGGCTGCTCGTGCTCTCCGCCAAGGGCAACGCCCTCTGGCACAACCGGGAGGCCGAGGTCGTGTGCGCGGTCTGGAACAACTCCGACCTGCGCCGCGACGCCCTGCCGCTCAAGCGCACGGTCTTCGAGGTGCCCGCGGTCTTCCGGCCGGAATGCCAGGCGATGCTCGAGGACTGGACGCGCACCGGTCTGACGCCGGAGCCGCGGGTGGTGAACGATGCCGAGCGCGGTCTGCACGCGCTGATCCGGCTGCAGCCCCGCCCGCACCGGAAGGATCCCCCGGCGTTCTGCCTGCAGCTCGACTACCGCCGTCCGCGCGGCGACCGCGACCGTCCCCTTTCGCCGTCGGCGCTGAGCCTTTTGAACATGCTGAGCTTCCGCGAGCGCGAGGTTGCCCTCCGCATCCGTGACGGGCTCACCACGCAGGAAATCGCGACGGAGCTCCGCCGGAGCCCGCTCACCATCAAGACGCAGCTTGCGGGGATATTCCGCAAGCTGGGCGTCGACAACCGCGCACGCGTCGCGGCCATGCTGAACCGCTGAGTCCCGGGACCGGCGCTATCGCCCGGGTTCCGAGTGGTAGATGCCGGCGGATTTCAGGCTCTCCATCCCGGTCGGCATCAGGTTGATGATTTCCTGGCGCGCAGGATCGAACCACAGTTCGTCGCGGCTGAAGTCGCCGGCCTGCCCGCGGAACCGCCCGGGCACGGGCGTCAGGGGTCCCCGCTTTTTCAGCGGTCCGTACTTAGCCTGGCTGTTGGCGCCGACGATCCGGCCGAAGCCGGCCTCGTAAACACACTCGTCGGGCCGGTCGATCTCGCTCCAGCCGGAGTCTCCCGGCTCGAATCCGAGCGCCCGCCCGCGCGACGCGCCGATCCGGTCCGTGAGGAAGTTGACGATCAATCGCGCGGTCGTGCCCTCGGCGGTGCCGCCGCGGGGCCCGAAACTCGTCGCCTCGCGGAGCGCGCCCAGCTCCCGCGCAAGCTCGCCGCGGCCCTGCCAGGCTTCGGCCGCATGCGCGGTGCCGGCGATCGTGCCGTAGTCGCCTTCGTCGACGCGGTCGCGCAGCGCGAGCTCCCGCCGGCTCATCGGCCGGTCGGGCGGGGGCGTGGCCGACGAAGTCACTTGAAACTCCTTCAGCTGCACCGGCCCGGCCGTCGCCGCGCCCGGAACCAGATTCCGGTACTCGCGGATGCGCCGCAGGTCGGCCGGGTCGACCACGATCACCGACGGCTGGAAGGGCACGGAGCTGAACGGCAGACGGAGCGCCACCGCCTGCCGCTCGGAGAGGATGCGGAGGACGCTGTGCGCCGATGCCACGCGCTCCCAGTGGCGTCCATAGCCGCCATTCCATGCGCGCCGGTCGAAGTCGCGCCAGGTGAACACGATTTCGTGGTCTTGCCGGTCGATCGTGACGACGGCGCGGAGCGCGAAGTGGACGGGAGGCCGTTCCGTCTTGGACGGCGGAAACGCGCGCGCGAGCGCGCCGCCGCCGAACAGCAGCGCGAGCAACAGGCCCATGACGGACACCCGTGTCGTCGCGGTCGGTTGGATGGCCTGGCGCATGCGGGGGAGGTGGCTGCGGTTCTCGTCTCGCCTCAGGCGCGGCCGCGCCGGGGCGACGGTTCGCATTTCTAGGGCTCCCACTCCAGCGTCACCAGCGAGATGCCCTGGCGGGGCAGCGGGAAGTCCAGTTTCGCCTGCCCGTTTGCCACCGGCACCGCCGCCGGCGCGCCGGTGAGCGGCGTGAGCGCGCTGGCGCGCTCGAGTTCGGCATATTGGGTGGCGTTCGGCGCCCCGGGGGAGCCCATCCGTTTCCAGGCGCCGTAGGCGTTGCTGTGCTGCTCGTCGATGCGGTGATGCGTCAGCCTGACCTCGCGGAGACCGCCGGGCAGTCCGCCGATGCTGAGCGCGACGGCCGCGTCCGGCCCCGCCACGTCGTCGTCGTGGTAGTGCCAGACCATCACGGAAACCCGGCCGGGGCCGCGGCTGGCGAGGGCCGCGACGTCGGGAGCCGCGCGCACGCCGTCGCGGACGATGTCCGCCAGCGCCACCTCGGCGGAACTCGTCGCCGGCAGGCGCTCGGGTCCCATGCGCGCGTACATCCGGAAGACGTTCAGGACGGGCAGCGCCACGCCGTTGCTCGCGACCTGGCGGAAGCCGGCGAACCAGGCCTGGTCCTCGAACGTGAAGGCCCAGGTGACCGCCCCCTCGAGGTTGATGCCGTGCAGGTCGGCGAGATCGTGCTTCCGGGCGAACACGGCCGCCGTGTAGCTGGAATAGACGGTCCCGTTGCGGTAGCTGAACTGCGGTCCCTGGCACGCCGCGCAGCCCTCGGGGTCGGATTCGCCGATGATCACGGGCTTGCCCTTGAGCTCGGGATACGAGGCGAAGGTGGTGAAGGCGGTCTCGATCGTGCGGAGCTGGGCCGCGATGCCCATGCGGATGTGCCCGTCGACGAAGCTGGGCGAGCCCTTGGCGTGGAAGGCCACGAAGTCGAGCGGCGTGCCCTTTTCGCCCGTCGCGTGGTTCGTGCCGCGGAGGGCGTGCTCGAGGAAGGCCTTCATGAACGGCCCGCCGTGGCTGGCGGTATGCGGGCCGCCCACGCGGGCGGTCGGCAGCGCGCGCCGCACGCCGGCGATCGCGTGGTCGTGGAGCTTGAGGAACTCCTCCGGCGTGCCGCCCCAGTAGCCGATGTTGGCCTCGTTCCAGACCTCCCACCACCAGGTGTTCACCTCGGCAGCGCCGTACTTCTCGACGGAATGCTTCGCCCACTGGTAGGCGAGCTCGCCCCATTTCTGATAGTCCTTCGGCGGCTTGCTCCACCCGGTGAAGATCCGCTGGTACGGCAATCCCGGTCGCCAGTCGTGGCGGTAAGGCTGCGGCTGGGACGAAAGCGCCTCGGGCATGAAGCCGATCTGCACCAGCGGACGCACGCCGCGCTGCAGGTAGCTGTCGAAGATGCCGTCCACGATCCGCCAGTCGTAGACCGGGTTTCCCGCCGCGTCCTCGGTATAGGCGTTGGTCGACCCCCACTTCAGCGCCGGGGTGCCGTCGCCGGAGGTGAGGAGATTGTGCGCGCGGAAATACATCTCCTTCGGCGCGAGCTCGCCCAGCTGGCTGAGGAGCTTCTGGCCGTCCTTCATCGTGGCGTAGTTCGGCTCGTCCGCGCCGAAGTACCGCCAGAAGCGGCGGAGCGGCCCGGTCGGCTTGGCGGCGTCGACCGTGATGGTGACGGGGAACGGCTCAGCCGCGAACGGGATCAGCGGGATCAGGGCGAGCGCGGCGCCGAGCAGGCGCCGAAGGGCGGGGGTGTTCATGGAGTGGGGTGGGAGACGGCGGAAATTTCAGGCTCGGGCGCAATGTGACGGAGCAGCCGCAGGCAGTAGAAAAGGGGCACCAGGCCGAACACACCGAACGAGCAGTCGATCAGGCGCCAGTACAGCGGAATGCCGCGAATCGCGCCGCAGATGAGTGCGACCGGGATGACCAGGACGCACGCCGCGATGCCGGCGTAGATGGCCGAGCGGCCCTCGCTCGGCCGGAACAGCGGCCCGACGAAGAAAAAGGCTATAACGATATGCCCGAACGCCAGCCAGTCCGTCCCGTAGGCGATCCACGGATAGCGCGCATACATGTCCTCCAGCCCGAACTTCACCGTCAGAATCCAATAATCCAGGCCGGCGTGGCCGGCAGGCGACGCGGCGTCGGCCAGTCCGAGCCCGGCCGCGAGCAGCCGCAGCTCGGTGAGCAGCGGGAACGCCGTGATTCCGCTGAGGACGAGCCCGACGATGAAGAAAACCATCATCAGGCGGAAGCGGCGGGTGGCGGTGGCGGCGGTCATGGAGAATCTTCGTCGGCGTCCGTGAGGGCTCGAGCGGGCGATCACCAGTCCCGCCACTCGCTGGCGGGACCTTCGCCGCCGCCGTACTTCCGGGGATCGAGCCCGGCGGCGGCCGCGATCGCGTTGAACAGCTCGCAGAGTTCATCGCGCTCGCCCGATTCGATGACGCTGAGATCCTCCTCGTTGAGCGCGTTGGTGGCTTCGACGGCCTGCCGGAAGCAGGCGAGCTTGTCCGACTCCGCCGCGTCCGGCCCGAGCGCGATGAGCCCCGCGACGAGATCATCGAAGACGGCCGTGAAGCCCGCGCATGCCTCCGGCGTGTATTGATCGAGCCCGCTTTCCTGCCAGCGCGCGAACGGGTAAAGACTCTTGGTGGCGGTCAGTTTTTTCGGGTAGTCGGTCATGTTCGGGAAACTTCAGGGCCGCCAGGAAAGCGAGAAGATCGGCGCCGGCGGAGCCGTGGCGGCCTGCCGGTCGTTGCCGTCGCGCTGCTCGACCCGCTGGACGAGCATTTCCAGCCGGCCTTCCGCCGCCGCGCCGGGATCGAGCGAAGGTTCCCAGGCGCCCACGGACTCGGTCGTGAGCTCCCGGAGATCCCAGACGGGTTCCGGCGCGTCGAGGTCGGGACAGGACGCGCTGACAATCCGACCGGCCCGCCCGTCGTCGCGGAACACCAGGTGGAGGGACTGGCGGAAGTGCGGGACGAGCACCGGGAGCAGCACGCTGCGGGAAATCGGCGGTCGCTTGGTGCCGGTGCCGCCCAGCGCGAACGGAGCGGTCCGGCGCGTGGCTTGCATGGCGCGCCAGCTTGTGCCGTCGAATCGAAGCACATGGTACTGGGGAATATCCGACCCTTCGGGGCACCAGTAATTTGCGATGATCGGCTGCCCGCGGGCGTCCACGGTCAGGGCGGGGGGGATTCATCAGCGAGCGGCCCCGTGGAATACGCCGCGCGTATTCCGCGCTGACGGCCGTGAGCGGGATGGCGAGCGGCGCGCCGGTGCTGGTGGTCCAGGTGACGCCTCCGTCCGCCGAGCGGGCGTAGCAGAGGTCGTGGTTGGTCGCGACGTCCGGTGAATCGCGCCAATTCCACGCCAGGTGAAGCACCCCCTGCGCGTCGACCGCCAGCGCGGGGTAGGCGCTGCGCTGGCCCTCTCCGTCGATCAGCTTCGCGTGGACCTGCGTCCATTCCTTTGTCCGGCAGGAATACCGGTTCAGGACCAGGTTGCCGCGGCCGGACCCGCCATCGCGGTAAAAGAAGAGAAGGTCGCCGTCCGGTCGACGGAGGAACTGCGGGTACGTCACGCGCTCCTCGCGCCGGCCGGTCATCGCGAGGCGCGGCCCGAGCTCCAGCGAGCCGGGCGCGACGCCGCGGGCGTAGTTCAGCGGGCTGTTGTGGTGGCCGTGCGCGACGTGGAGGTAGCCGTCGCCGTCGAGCGCGATCGCGACGGTGCGGTGCGCGTCGTTCACGTCCGCGCGCACCGCGGTGCGGGAGGTCGTCCACGCGCCGCCGGGAAGCGGGCGCCGCGCGAGCACGAGGGCGCCGTCCGCCGCGTAGAAGGCGGCGTATTGGAACGAGTCGTCGGTGATGAGGGTATTCTGGAGGCCCGCGACGACGTTGACCGAGCTGCCGGCGAAGGCGTCGTCGGAGATGAGCTTCAAGTCGACGCCCGCCGCGGCGCCGATCGCGGACCCGTGCGAGGCGAGGGCAACGGACAGAAAACCGGCGAGGAGGACCGCCGCCGAACGCAGGCGGGGTCCGAGGGCTCTCCTCGCGGGTGAAAGGCTGGGGCGACGGTGGGTATCCGGGTCCATCGGTGTGCTTCAGTCCCCCTTCAGCACGAGCGAGTCGCCGACTTCCTCGACGGGCAGGAAGCGCATCCGCTCGTTCGGGGCCTGGTTGGGGGAGTGCAGGGCGAGCATCAGTTGGCCGTCGAAGCGCCGGAAAAGCATGGGATGCCCGCCGTCCTGCGCGAAAAGCGGGGTCGGCGCGTGGTGCCATGGGCCGGCGAGCTTGCCGGAATCCGAGGTCGCGAGGCCGACCGCGTAGCCCGTGTCGGTGAAGCTCGACCACAGGATCAGCAGCTTGCCGGAGCGCGTCCGGTGGAACCAGGGACCGTCGGTTACCGTGCAGCCTTCGGGCTCCTGCTTCTTCGCCCAGGGCGCGTCGCTGCCATGGAAGAGCCGGACGGGTTCGCCGACGGTCGCCGAGAGGTCGGGCGCGAGCTGGATGCGGTTCACGGTGCCGTCCTTGATCTGCACCCATTCATGGCAGAAGACCATGTGGGGCACGCCGTCCTCGACGAAGAGCGTGCCGTCGAGCGTCATCATATCCTCCGGCAGCGTGGGGCGGTTGGCGAAGGCGCGGAACGGGCCGAGCGGCGCGTCGGCCACGAGGACCTGCGAGGCGCGCTTCACACGCGGCCGCCAGTTGCGCCACTGCTCGGGGAAAAGGTGCGAGGAGTCGAAGGTGAGGAACAGGTGGTACTTGCCGTTGTAGGCGTGCATTTCGGGCGCCCAGATCCCCCGGTCCGCCCACCACTCCTCGGGCCGCTCGAACACGACGTGCGGGCCCGTCCAGGATTCAAGATCCGGGCTCGTGTAGGCGACGACCGCGGCCCGGCGGTTCGGCCCGCGGGAGGAGAAGTACATCGTGTAGGTGCGCGTGGCCGGATCCGGTACGACGCAGGCGTCGCGGGCCCGGAGCTCCGCGAGCTTCACGGTGCCGAACGGGCGCGGGCCCCGCGGATCGGGCCCCTGGGCGGGAGCGGCGACCAAAACGATGGCGGTCAGAAGGCCGAGGAGAAGAAGACGTCGATGGAGGAATTTCACGGATGGTCCTTCGTCGCCGAGGGCGGCTTTCCGCGGGTCCACCGGTCGAACACGGTCATCACCGGCAGCGCGTTGCCGTCGGCGTCGAACATGCCGCGGGAGGCGATGCGCGTCGCGGGCGGAACGGCCGGTTCCCACCAGAACACGCCCTTGCCGAGTCCATGCGGCGTCGCGAGCACGAGCCGGTGGACTTCATCGAGGAACTCGCGCTGCCCTTCGGGCGACTCCGGAAACGGCGGGGGATCGCTCAGGTATTCGGTGGGCCTCCAGTTGTACGCGACCTCCACGAGAATGATGTCCTTCCGGTAGGTCTCGGCCATGAACGCGAGATTGTCCCGCAGGTCCAGCAGCGAGCCGTGCCACCAGGGGTAGTACGACTGACCGATGACGTCGAACTCGACCCCGCGCTGGACGAGGTTGTCGAAGAACCACTTCGTCCGCGCGCGGTCGCCGCCTTTCTCGATGTGGACCATGATGCGGGGACGCGGCGCATTCCCGCGTCCGGCGTCCACGCCGCGGATGCCGGCCTGCACCAGCCGGGCGAACGCGTCCCAGTTCTGCGGCAGCCGGCCGTGCGGCCAGAGCATGCCCGGCGTGATCTCGTTCCCGATCTGGACCATGTCGGGCAGGACGCCCGCTTCCCGGAACGCCGCGATGGCGTCCCGCGTGTAGTCGTGCACCGCCGCCTCCAGCGCCGCTCCCTCGAGCCCCTCCCACGCCTTGGGCACGAACTGTTTCGCCGGGTCGGCCCATGTGTCGGAATAATGGTAGTTCAGGAGCACCTTGAATCCGTGCGCCCGCGCGTCCCGCGCCGACGCGATCGTGTATGCCAGATCGTTGGGCAGGCGCGTCGGCGTGTGAAAGAGTCGCAGCCGGACCCAGTTGTACCCGTGGTCCTTGAAGATCTGGAGCCCGGGCTTCTCCACCCCTCCGTCCTTGAAACGGACGCCGCGCTCCTCGGCCTGGCGCAGGAACGAGAGGTCCGCTCCGATCGCGTAGTCGTGCGAGGCCCGCATGAGCGGCGCGGCGGCGACGGCCAGGGCGGCGGCGGTCAGCGAGCGGAGGGTGGTCCGGAGCGCCCGGGGGATGGACCCGCGGCCGACCGACGCGGGGTCCCGACGACGGCGTTCGCGGCGCGAGGGATTCATGGCGAAGGATCGTCCGGCCGCGGGGCGCCGAAATCCGGAGTGCCGTCAGCCCGCCAGCGGACCGGCTGCACGCGCGTATGCCGGTTCGGGTCCTTCAGCGGGTCGCCGACAATCTCGCGGTAGCTCCGGGCGTGGTAGACGATCAGATCGGTGGTGCCGTCCTCCGCGACCGTGAAGCAGTGATGTCCGGGACCGTAGATGCGGTTCTCCTCGCTGGTGACGAACACCGGCTCCGGCGATTTCGTCCAGGACTTCGGATCGAGCAAATCGGCATCCTCGGCGGCCGTGAGCATCCCCACGCAATACTCCGGGCCGGTGCCCGCGGCGGAATAGGTGAGGAAGAGCCGGCCGTTTTTCCGGAGGACCACCGGGCCTTCGTTGACCCAGTAGCGGACCTGCTCCCACGGGAATTCCGGCTTGGACAGCAGCACGGCCTTGCCGCCGAGCGTGGTCGGCGTCGCCAGCGGCGCGATGTAGAGGTTCGTGTTGCCCCGGATGGCGTTGTCCTTCTGCGCCCAGAGCAGGTAACGCCGGCCGCGGTGCTCGAAGACCGAGGCGTCGAGCGCGAAGCTCGGCCAGCCGGTGTCGATCTGGCCCCGCTCGACCCATTCGCCCTCGAGCGGATTGGCCGCGGCGTTCTCGAGGACGTACACGCGGATGTTCCAGATCTTCTCGGCCTCGCCGGCGGCGAAATACACGTACCACTTGCCGTCGAGCCGGTGGATTTCCGGCGCCCAGATGTGCGCGCCCATCGGACCGGTCGCGTGCTTCCGCCAGATCACCTTCGGCTCGGCCGCGGCGAGCCCGGCGATGGTCCGCGCCCGGCGAAGCTCGAGCCGGTCGTACTCCGGCGCCGTGCCCATGAAATAGTAATAGCCGTCGCTGTGTCGCAGCACATGCGGGTCCGCGCGCTGGCGGATCAGCGGGTTCGGATAGTCGGCGGCGTCGAGCCGGGCCGCGATGAGGGCGAGGAGGAGGAACGGAAGCAGCCGGCGCATGGAGGGGGTGGAAAAAACTGCGGTTCGGAAGGGCGCAACCCGCCGGTCAGGGCGGGGAGGCGAACTCCTCGAGGTGGTCGCCGCGGAAGACGAACAGCTTGCGCGTGAGCCGGTAGGAGCCCGTCTGCCAGGATTTTTCGACCAGCGCCCGCATCTTCTCGAGGCCCGCGGCGTCCTCGCTGCCCGTGGCGATCAGCATGTCGCGGTTGGGAATCGCGACGACGACCTCGCCCTTCACGGGCATCTGCTCCGGCGTCCAGATCTTCGGGTACAGGAGCAGGCTGGCTTCGAAGGTGCCGTCGAGGGTCATCATGTAGAAGCCGTCCGCGCCGTGCCGGTTCGGCGACGGCAGCAGGCGCTTGAGGTTGTCGCAGGCCAGGGCGCGCAGCTCCGCGCGACTCACCTCCGCCTGGTCCAGGTCCTTCGCGGAGAGGTAGCGGATGGAGGTCGGCCGGTCCTCCGCGTACATCACGACGACGTCGGGCCCCAGCGTCTCGAAGAAGACCTCGTCCCCGTTTTTGGCTCCGCGGTCTTTCATCGCTTGGCGCGACTCGGCGATCCAACCGCGGTCCTTGACGACCGGCACGATGCGGGTGCGGTCGACCTTGTCGGGCAACGGGGTGGCGGCCGCCGCGAGCGTCTGCGCATGCCGGGCGAAGATGGCGGCCTTGCTCGCCGGGGCCTGGCGGTACTCGTCGTACGCGTTGTCGAGGTAGGCGGTGCTCTCGTGGCCGTCGGGGGCGGTGGCCTTCACTTCCAGCAGGCGCACGACCTCGAGCTTCAGCCCGGGCGCGGCGGCCCGAACGGCCGCGACATACTCGCGGGTGAATTCGCCCTTCGAAACGGTTTCGCTCCGGCCGCAGCCGGCAACGCCGGCGACCAGGACGGCAAGGAGGAGCCGGAGCAGGAGGGATTTCATGTTCTCAGGGTTGGGCCGGGCGGTGGAGGAACTGCAGCGCGGTCCGGTAATTCGTGTAATGGACGTAGCGGTGGTTGTGCATCCAGAGGACGATCGCCGTGCCCGCGGGAGCGCCGGGCAGGGCGTACGGACGGACGTTGTCCGGGCCGCCCGGCGCGTGGGTCAGCGCGCGCTGCGTCCAACGGGCGCCGCCGTCCGCGGTGGTCCATTCCTCGATTTCGAAGGCGCCTTCGACCGGCCGGGAAAGGTAGAGGCGGGCGGGGTTCGCGGGGTCGAGCGAGAGCCCGCCGGAATAGTGCGGCTCGCGTTCCTTTTCCCCTTCGGGCGTCTGGGGAAACCACCCGCCGGCCGGGGCGATCTCATGATCGACCCAGCGGGATCCGTCCCAGCGGGCGTAATGGTAACGGTGGTCCCGCTCCGAGGGGAGGCGGGTGTAGCCGATGACGGGATGCCCCTGCGGGTCCTCCACGACCGACCAGATCCACGCCCGGCCGGCCGTCCGGCCGTCGTAGACGCGGTCGCATTGCGACGGCTGGAGCGGAAGCTCGTCGAGGGTCGCGATTTTCGTGCCGTCGGCCCGCCAGAAGGCGCCGCGCTCGTAGCGGACGAAATACAGGCTGTTCGCCGCCTCGTTGCGCGGGTGGCCGTCGGTGAAGATCAGGTCGATCCGGCCTTTTCCGTCGGACCAGTACTTCACGTACGGGCGGTTGCCCGTGTCGCGGCCATGCTCGCTGATGAGCGTCCGCTGCGCGCTCCAGGTTTCGCCGCCATCGCGCGACACCGAGAACGTCGGCTTGAAATCGGATCCGCGCCAGAAGACCCAGAGGGCGTTGTCCTCGGCGGTGAGGACGAACGGATTGGCATAGGTGATGCCCCGCGGCCCCCGGGCCGGATCGAGGAACCCGAGGGGGCGCGGCTCCGTCCACTGCGTGTGTTCCCCCGCCCGCCGCGTGGTGGCGAAGAACATGTCGCCTTTTGAATGCTTGGAAAAGAAGGCCGCGAGGCGCCCGTCGGGAAGCACCGCGAACGCGGGGTTGTCGTGGTCGTCGCGCTCGAACTGCGGCGCGAGTGTGACGACGGTCGTGGCGTCGCCGCGCAGCGGCCGGCTGCCGACCTGGATCGAGCCGTCCGAGTGGACCCAGCCGGCCACGATCCGGCCATCCGCCACCAGCGCGCGCGGATCGCTGAACCAGCACCAGGCGCCGTCCGGGGTGAATGCCTCGCCATCGGCGGGGCCGGGCGCGGCGAAGGCGGCCGTGCCGAGGAGCAGGGAGAGCGCCAGCAGCGCGCGGGGTCGGGATCGCATCGGAAACGGGGTCGGGCGATGAAGGCAGAAGGGGTGAGGGAGACGAACCGAAAGTGGGCGGCTAGGGCCCCTTCAGCGCGATGTCCGTGACCGCGTCGCGGTCGCAGACGAGCTGCCCGTCCCGCTCGAGCAGTTCGACCACCAGGATCGAGCTGCGGCGCAGCTCGGGCGAGTCCTTGTCCTGCGGGCTGATGGTTCCCGCGCGGCCCGGGTGGGTGAAGTAGAACAGGAACGCGCGCCCGTCGTTCACGACGACGCCCGCGTGGCCGCCGTTGACCCCGTCGTCGGGCCCTTGGCCCGGCACGCCGAGCAGGTCGTTCGGCTGGGCCGTCCAGGTCGCGAGGTCGTCCGACCGGTACACGCCGAGCCCGCGCCAGAGGTCCACGATCATCCAGCACGCGTCCTTCCACCGGAAAACGTAGGGGCCCTCGCCGGGCCGCTCGCCGACCCCGGCGGCCTTGCCGCGGTCGGTCCATTCAAAGAGGTCGGGGCTGTCCGCGTAGTAGATCGATTTCCGGTCGCGCTCGTTGTTGTACCACATCCGCCAGCCGCCCGACGGCAGCGGGTGCACCGCCGCGTCGATCACCCGGTCGGACGAGAGCGTGAGGGCCGAGTGGTACCGCCAGCGCCGGAGATCGGTGCTCGTGAGGTGGACGATCCGGCGGGGGTGCTGCCAGTTCTCGAAGATCCCGGGCACGACCGTGAGGTACATGTGGTGGGTGCCGTCGGGAGCGGTGATGACGTCCGGCGCCCAGTGCGTCGGCTCCGTCCCGCCGATCTCCGGCGGCAGCTCGATCTCGGCCGTGCCGACGTACGTCCACGACGCCCCGTCGGCCGACTCGGCGATGCCGATGCGGCAGCCGTGGACCCACGCGACGCCAGAAAGCCCCGGCTGGTTCGCGCGGCGGTTGGTGTAGAACATCCACCATTTCCTCGCGGCTGGGTTCCACGCCACGACCGGGTCGGCGGCGCCGTCGAACACGGGATCGCGGAAAAGGGGCTTGGGCGCGGGCGCCGCGACGAGGGGCCCCGCGACGGCCAGCGCGGCGAGGAGGGCGAAGGCCCCGCGGAAGACGAAGGATTTCATGGCGATGAAACTCCGAGGTAGCCGGGATGCTCGGTCCCTCGCGTCAGCACCAGGCGGTCGACGGCCACGCCGGCGTCGAGGCCCGTGAGCACGAGCCGGTGGCGCCCGGCCGAGGGCACAAGGAGCTTGGCCGGAGTCATCCGCGCGCCATCGAGCACCCCCTGCGCCCACGCGGGGCTGCCGTCCGCGACTTTGAGCTCGAGCGTTTGCATCGGCCCGTCATCCAGCGCCAGGCCCAACCGCAGTGCGTCGCCTTGCAGGGCATGCGTGGGCAGGAGATGCACGAAGACGGTCCAGTCGCCGGCCTCCGGCAGATCCACCTGGTACGAGAGCCGGACGTCCGGCTGGAGCGTCACCGCCCGCCCCGAGCGGCCGAGTCCGGCGACGATATCCGCGGCGCCTTCCTGTCGAAACCACGCCGCGGCCTCGACCGTGACGGCGGCGCGGGGGTCGGGCGCCGGCTTCGGTGGAAAATCGGGGAGCGTCCATGGCGCGATCCGCATGCTCTTCCAGTCATCGTCGGCCGGCTCGAGCCGCATGAAGCCCCGCCATTTGCCTCCGGCGACCTCCTCGTTGAAGCGGGCGGTGAGGCGCTTCAATTCGGCGTCGGCGGCCGCCGCGAGGTCGGCTTGCCCGAGCTCGCCACGGAAGTACCGCACATTGGCGAGCGCCGAGCCATGGATCGGATACCCGACCAGCTCGAACCAGGCGTCCTGCCGCTCCGGTCGCAGCCGGGCCGCGACCTGGTCCGCGCGCGACCGCAGGTTGCCGAAGGCCCAGAGCCGCGACTCGATTTCCCGCGTGGTCAGCGGGCTCGGCGCGGCCGGCTGCCGCGGGAGCCACCACTGCAGGTGTTCGGGTTTCCGTTGGAAGTTCAGCCGGTAGTATTCGCCCAGGAGCGCGGCGGTCTCGACTGCGTGCTCCCGGCCGAATTCGCGCGCGGCCCACTCCTCGAGGAAGGCGGATTGCGCGTCGGGCCCCCATTGCTTCACGTCCCACGCGAGCCGGAGGAAGAACTCCGTGCCGATCTCGGCCGGCTTGATGTCGCCGACGTTGACGATCCAGATCCGGTCGGCGCCGTGCGCATGGGCCTTGGTCATCTCCGACCAGATGAGTCCGGGCGGCGTCGTGTTGAGCCAGAGGTAGGCGAGGGGGCGGCCCAGGTACGAGATGTGGTAGTAGACGCCGAAGCCGCCCGGGCGCCTGCGCTCTTCCGGGGAGGCGAAGTTCCGGATGTACCCGAAATTGTCGTCGGGCCACACGATCGTGACGTCGGCGGGCACGCGCAGACCCTGGCGGTAGAGGTCCAGCACCTCCTTGTAGGCGCAGAACATCTGGGGAACGCGCTCGACCGCGGGCGCGACGTGGCGCGCCAGCAGGTCGCGCTGGTCGGCGAAGACCTGCTCGAGGACGGCGACCCGCTCGGCGTCGGTGCGCGCCCCCTGGATCCCGCTGTCATGGATGCCGCGCATCCCGAGCGTCCAGATGCCCTCGTACCGGCCGTTGGTCCGCGCGCGTTCCTCCCAGTAGGCGAGGACCCCGGCCCGGTTGGTCACATAGCTGTAGTCCGGCTTCGGCGCGGTCCATTCCCGGACGTTGTTGCGCAGCATCGGCTCGGCGTGGGACGAGCCCATGACGATGCCGTAGCGGTCGGCGAGCGCGGCGTTGCGGGGATCGCCGTTGAACGGCGCCGTGCACTCGTGCATCGCCGGCCAGAGGGTGTTGGCCTTCAGGCGCAGGAGCAGCTCGAAGACCCGGGCGTACGTCTTCGGCCCGATACCGCCGTGCTCGGGCTCGAAGGTCGTCGCCGCCCACGGCTGCAGGCCCCAGTCCTCGTCGTTGATGAAGATGCCGCGGTACCGCACGGAGGGCGGGCCGAAGCGGCGCGTCCCGGCCGGGACGGTGAGCTCCTCGCGGCGTTCCGGCGCGACGTCCGCCCACCAGTGCCAGGGCGAGACGCCGATCTGCTGGGAAAGCTCGTACACCCCGAAGGCGGTCCCGCGGCGGTCGCTGCCGGCGATGACGAGCAGCGGCGGCGTGTCGGGGCCGGCGGGCAGGGCGGCGATGACGAAGCTCTCCCACGCGCCGCGGAGGTCGGAGACGTCGAGGCGGCCGGATTCCACCAGCCGGTCGAGCGCCGGGCTGCGGCCGAGCGTGCCGATCACGACGGCGGGGGCCGCGGCCTCCGGCAGGCGGCCGGCGTGCGCCGGCGTCACGCCGGTCACCGCGGCGATGTCGCGCGCGAGATCGTCGCCCGCCAGGCGGACCACCTCGTGGTCCTCCGGGGCGATGACCAGGACCGCGGCGCGGCCGGCGTGGACGAGCGGGAAGTCCGCCGCGGCCGGGACGGCGATCGAGCCGCAGAGCGCGGTCAGGACGGCAAGGAGACGCATGGCGATCGGGATTCGATCACGACCCGGCCACCGAGGCGAATACACCCGGCGCGAACCGTCCGCATGGACCGTTCAGGCGGGCGGCCGCCCGCCTCGCGCGGAGACCGGAGGAGGTCACTCCCGCGGTGACCGGCGCGGCGGGCGGGCGGGCCGGGCGATCACAGCTCCAGGACGACGACCGACTTGGCCGGAAGGGTCAGCGTCAGCCGGTCGCCGGCGAGCTTCGCGCCGCTGAACGGCACGGGCTTCACCGTCTGGGGTGCGGCGAACGTGTTGTGCGCGTTCATCGCGTCGGCCGTGAGGATGCGGCCGGCGACGGCCTTGGCCGCGTGACCGGTCACGGTGCAGGAGAGGGTGACCGGCGCATGCGGGTTCGTGTTGACCAGCGAGAGGTGGACCCGGCCGTCCGGGTTGCGCGACGCGGAGGCGCTCACGCCGACCACCTTGTCGCCGCCGAACTCGTACTCCGGCGCCGAGAGCTCGACCGCCAGCGTGGTGGCGCCCTGGTGGACCTTGAACATCTCGAACACGTGGTAGGTGGGCGTGAGGACCATCTTCTCCTTGTCGGTGAGGATCATCGACTGGAGGACGTTGATCGTCTGGGCGATGTTGGCCATCGTGACGCGGGCCGCGTGCTTGTGGAAGGTGTGGAAGTTAAGGCCGGCCACGATCGCGTCGCGCAGCGTGTTCTGCTGGTAGAGGAAGCCCGGGTTCGTGCCCGGCTCGACGTCGTACCAGGTGCCCCATTCGTCGACGATCATGCCGACGCGCCGCTCCGGATCCGCCTTGTCCATGATGGCGGAGTGCTTGGTGATCAGCTCGTCCATCCGCAGCGTGTTGCGGAGGGTGGAGAACCACTGGTCCTCGCCGAATTCGGTCGCGGAGCCCTTCTTCTGCCAGTTGCCGGTCGGCAGCGTGTACCAGTGCAGCGAGAGCCCGTTCATCTGCCGGACGGGCACGCGCTGCATCATGACCTCCGTCCAGTTGTAGTCCTGGCCGTTGGAGCCGCAGGCGATGCGCTGGATCGTGTTCCGGGTGCCGTCCGCCCGCCCGTAGTTCTTCACGAACGTGTTAAAGCGCCGGTACTCGTCGGCGTAGTACTCGGGCCGCATGTTGCCGCCGCAGCCCCAGCTCTCGTTGCCCACGCCGAAGAACTTCACCTTCCACGCCTTCTCGCGCCCGTGCGCGCGGCGGAGATTCGCCATCGGGGAATCGGCGTCCGAGGTCATGTATTCCACCCATTCCATCATCTCCTGCACCGTGCCGCTGCCGACGTTGCCGTTGACGTAGGCCTCGCAGCCGAGGAGCTCCACGAGGTCCAGGAACTCGTGCGTGCCGAAATGGTTGTTCTCCACGACGCCGCCCCAGTGGGTGTTGATCATCTTCGGGCGGGACTCGCGGGGCCCGATGCCGTCCTTCCAATGATACTCGTCCGCGAAGCAGCCGCCCGGCCAGCGCAGCACGGGCACGTTCAGCGCCTTGAGCGCGGCGAGGACGTCGTTGCGGATGCCGCGGGTGTTCGGGATCGACGACTCGGGGCCGACCCAGATGCCCTCGTAGATGCAACGTCCGAGGTGCTCGGCGAAATGGCCGTAGATGTCGCGGTTGATGACCGGACCGGGCTGGTCGGCGCGGAGCGCGAGCGTCGCGCCGGCGGCCGGGGCGGCGCCGGTGGTCGGCGCCTGCGCGGAAGCGACGGCGGCGAGGCCTAGGGCGGCCAGGAGGGGAACGAGGAGCCGGACACGGCCGGCGAGCGGGGTAGGCTTCATGGTCGGTAGGGGAGAGGCCGAGCTTGGGCGGGAAGCCGCCCTGGGCAATGCCGGGCTGTCGGGCGCGGCGCCCGGACGGTCCGGGCGCGCGGAGAAATTCGACGGTCCGAATGCGAACCGCGCCCGATGACCAAACCGGGCCTTGCCAGTCGCGGGCGGCCCCGGAAAGGTCGTTCCCGCCGTTTTATGTGTGCCGCCAAGAAGGGTCCCTCCTCCTACCACCTCGCCCGCGAAGCCTACGCCGCGCTCGGCGTCGACACCGAGGCCGCGATCACGGCCGCGCTCGCCGCCCCGATCTCGCTGCACTGCTGGCAGGCGGACGACGTGCGCGGGCTCGAGACGCCGAAGGACGGCGTGGACTCCGGCGGCATCATGGCGACCGGCGGATACCCCGGGCGCGCCCGGAACGGCGACGAGATGCGGGCCGACCTCGACCTCGTGCTCCGGCTCCTGCCCGGCAAGCAGCGGCTGAACCTCCATGCGTTCTACGCCGAGACGGGGCGGAAGCCGGTCGACCGCGACGCGCTGGAGCCGGCGCACTTCGGCGGCTGGGTCGACTGGGCGAAGGCCCGCGGCATCGGGCTGGACTTCAACCCGACGTACTTCGCGCATCCGAGGGCGGCGTCGGGCTTCACGCTGTCGCACGCCGACGCGGGCGTGCGGGATTTCTGGGTCGCCCACGGTCGGGCGAGCCGCCGGATCGCCGAGGCCTTCGCCCGGAAGCTCGGCGGCGCCGCGGTGAACAACCACTGGATCCCCGACGGCACGAAGGACGCCCCGGCCGACCGCTTCGGGCCGCGCGCGCGGCTCGTGGAGTCGCTCGACGCCATCTTCGCCGACAAGCGGGTCGACCGGACGCGGTGCATCGACGCGGTGGAGGGCAAGCTCTTCGGCCTCGGCAGCGAGGAGTACGTCGTGGGCTCGCACGAGTTCTACTACAGCTACGCGCAGAGCCGGGGGCTCGTGCCCTGCCTCGACCTCGGCCACTATCACCCGACGGAGTCGGTCGCGGACAAGGTGTCCGCGCTCCTGCCTTTTCATCCGAAGCTGCTGCTGCACACGAGCCGTCCGGTGCGCTGGGACAGCGACCACGTCGTGATCCTCAACGACGACGTCCGCGCGCTTTTCCAGGAAATCGCGCGGGGCGGGGCGCTCGGGCGCGTCTACATCGCCCTCGATTTCTTCGATGCGAGCATCAACCGCATCGCGGCCTACGTGATCGGGACCCGCGCGACCCGCCAGGCGGTGCTCCTCGGGCTGCTCGATCCCGCGGCGCGCATCCGCGCGGCGGAGGCGGCCGGTCGCGGGCACGAGCGGCTGGCCCTCAACGAATACGCCAAGGCGCTGCCGTGGGGCGCGGTGTGGGACGAGCTGTGCGTCCGGTCGGACGTTCCGGCCGGGGTCGACTGGCTCAAGGACGTCGCCGCCTACGAGAAACAGGTCCTCGCGCAGCGGCGCTGACGGGCTGGGCGGGACGGGCCTTCTCGCTCCGGCCCCCAAACGGGACGCAAGGACGCGCCGCGACGGCGCGTTCTCCCGAACGATCGGCTCAGAAGGTGGGCGTGACCGTCACGCTCTGGCCTGGCTCGACCACGTAGTCGCTGCCCGTGCTCCAGGCGACGTCGTTGACCAGCAGCTTGAAGGCGACCGGCTCCTTCACGTTCTTGAGGGAGGCGGTCCAGATGTCCGCCGCCACGCAGTCCATGGCGATCCCGCGGTCCCAGCTCAGCCCCGGCGCGCTGCCGCGCAGGAAGAGGTGGTTGCCGAAGCCGATGTCCACCTTCGCGGAGATGAACGTGGCGGGCGATTCGCTCGGGGCCGCCGTCTTCTTCTTGGCCGGCGCGGCCGCCTTGCGGGCCGCGGGCTTGGCCGGACTGATGGGAGGGGACTTCTTCGTGGTCTTTTTCATGTCGGAAAGGGATCGTTCGGGAGGGCGGGAGGTTGAGCTTTTTGCCGCCCGCGGACCCGGCAACAGCAAATTGAGCGCCAACTTGACGGCCGTGTTAAATGGCTAGCGTGGAGCGGGAAGCATTCCCGGAAAATTTTGTTTTACTCGGGCCCGCGCGTCCTGCAAACACGCGGTTCCTTTCGGGGCAGTAGCTCAGTTGATAGAGCGCGTCGTTCGCAACGACGAGGTCGTGGGTTTGATCCCCATCTGCTCCACCACTTTCCCGCCCGTTCCTCCCGGAACGGGCTTTTTGCTGGGCGGTTGTGCCGCGGCTAGCGGTCGGGATTGATCGCGAGGAGGGCGGCGCGGACGGATTCGGCGTCGAGCTTGGCGCCGTCGGCGCCGCGCGAGGGCAGGAGCGTCGCCCGCCAGCGCACCCGCGAGAACGGCCAGGGGATGTAGAACCGGTCCCAGCTCCGAAGCCGCCAGGCCCGGGTGAATTCGATGCCGAGGAGGACCAGCGGCGCCTCCACCCGGCGGCTGACGACGAGCACGCCCGGCTCGACGGTGTAGAGGGGGCCGCGCGGGCCGTCGGGCGTGATGCCGAGGTCGTAGCCGCCGCGCATCTTTTCGATCAGCACGCGCGCCGCCTCGCGGCCGTGGTTGCTGCTCGAGCCGCGGACCGGCTCGATGCCGACGAGCCGGTAGAAGGCGGCGAGCCAGGCGCCGTCCTTGCTCGCGCTCACGAGCGCCGCCACCGGCCGGCGGTGGCGGAACCGCCGGAAGTACTCCCCGGAGACGAACAGCCGGTTGTGCCAGAGCACGAGGGCGACGGGCTGGTCGCTCTTCTCGAGCACCGCGCGCGTGGCGGCGTCCACGTCGAACCGCAGCGTCCGGTTCCATGCGCGCAGCACCGCGGCCAGGCCCCAGAGGAGCGCACGGCGCCAGCCGCGCACTTCGTTGATCGGCACTGGGGCGGGGGAGGACAAAGTTCCCCGTTATGCGGGCGGCGACGGCGGTCCGCCAAGTTAAACTTGAGCCGTCCCCGGGTGGCGGCGAGCGTCCGGGGATGGAGTGGTCGCCGCCTGCCTGCCCGTTTCTGCCGCCTGCGGACCTCGCCCTGGACGCGGGCTGCCTCACCGCGCATGGCCCGGCGCGCGACGCGGCGTTCTTCCACACCGCGCTGGTCTATGGCCACAGCCTGTGGCGGCGGGGACTGGCGGCGCGCGCGATCCTTTCGCTGGACCGGGCGCTTGGGGCCGACCTGAAGGGCGACGAGCCGGAGCTGCGGCGCTGGCCGCTGCCCTATGCCGCGCTCGCCTGGATGTTCCGGCACGCGCCGCCGGGCGTGTTCATCGGCAACCCCCGGGTGCACTACCAGCACCTGGCGGACCGGATGAACGAGCCGCGGCGCGACCAGCGGCGCTGGCGCGCGTGGGCGGGATGGGCGCTCGCCCGGCGCGTCCGCCCGGAGTTTCCGGCCGACCCCCGGCACGCGGTCGTGGAGCCATCCCACGACGAGATCGGCGTGCGGCTTGCGCGGCATGGCATCCCCGGCGAGCGCGAGCTTTGGGAGGCGGTCCTGCGCGATCCGCCGGAGTGACCAGCCTGGGCCGGTTCGCGGGGCTCCGCGCCAAATTCTTTGTCGCATATGCGACAAGAGTTTGGCGTGGGCGCTCTCGGAGTCGCCCCGGCCTCCGCGCGGCGACCGGCGTGCGCTGGCCAAAAGTCTGTCGCATATGCGACAGACTTTTGGCCGGTGGAAACCCCGGCCCGCGTCACTGGGCCAGACATGGCTTGTTTCAGGCCGTCCGGTTGGTGCACACTGCCGGGGTCCCCATGAAATCCCCCCGTTTTTCCGCGGCCGTGCTCTGCGGCCTGATCGTCCTCGCCCGGCTCGACGCCCAGGCGCCGGCGCCGGCCGTGACGCCGGCTGGTCCGGCCCCGCTGCCGGTGCCCGAGTTGACCGAGCAGTGGTGGCCCGTCCCGCCCGTGGTGCAGGCGCCGGCGGGCGCGCCCCCGTCGGACGCCGTCGTGCTTTTCGACGGCAAGTCGCTGGACGCGTGGGAATCGGTCAAGAAGCCTGGCACGCCGGCGGAATGGACCGTCGCCGACGGTGCGGTCACCGTGAAACGCGAGACGGGGGACATCCGGACGAAGGCCGGGTTCGGCGACGTGCAGCTGCATCTCGAATTTCGCGCGCCGGCCGAGGTCAAGGGCCGCGGGCAGGGTCGCGGCAACAGCGGCATCTTCTTCATGGAGCGCTACGAGCTCCAGGTGCTCGATTCGTACCAGAACAAGACCTACGTGAACGGTCAGCTCGGCTCGGTCTACAAGCAGCACCCGCCCCTGGCGAACCCGGCCCGCCCGCCGGGCGAGTGGCAGGTCTACGACGCGGTGTTCACCGCCCCGCGGTTCAATGCGGATGGCTCGCTCCAGTCGCCCGCGCGCCTCACGGCCTTCCTGAACGGCGTGCTGGTGCAGAACCACACCGAGCTGCGCGGCCCGACGGAGTACCGCGGCCCCCCGTCCTACAAGGCCCATCCGGCCCGGCTGCCGCTGCGGCTCCAGGATCACGGCGATCTCGTCTCCTTCCGCAACATCTGGGTGCGGGAGCTGGCGTCGCCCTGAGCGCGCGGGCCGGACTGTTCGGCCGGCCCCGCGCCGCAAATGTCTTGCCCGGTCCCGCCGCCTGCGGGACGGTGCCGCACCCCCGCGAGGCTGCGTGCGACCCGCCGCGCCCGTCGCCCACCCCAACGCATGGCCGAGATCACCCGCTTGCTGCAGGCCGCCGGACCGGATGCCGCGGTCGCGGCCGAGGAGCTGCTGCCGCTCGTCTATGAGGAGCTGCGCCGCCATGCCGCCCGGCGCATGGCGCGGGAGCGCCCCGGCCAGACCCTGCAGCCCACGGCCCTGGTGCACGAGGCCTGGCTGCGGCTGTTCGCCCCCGGCGACCGGCCGTGGCGGAACCGCGCCCACTTCTTCGCCGCGGCCGCCGAGGCCATGCGCCGGATTCTCATCGAGCACGCGCGGCGCAAGGCCCGGCGGCGCCACGGCGGGGACTGCGTGCGCGTCGACGGCGAGGCGCTCGACCGCCTCGCCGCGCCCGCCGACGAGAAGGCGCTCCTGATCGAGGACGCGCTGCAGCGGCTGGAGCGGCGCGATCCGGAGAAAGGGCGTGTCGTGCTGCTGAAGTTCTACGGCGGGTACTCGAACAGCGAGGTCGCCGAATGCCTCGGCGTGGCCGAGCGCACGGTCGAGCGGCACTGGGCGTTCGCGAAAGCCTGGCTCTTTCGGGAGATCGAGTCCCGCGGCTGAGGCGGAGCCGGAGGCGCGCGATGGACACGCTCGGATTGACCGAGGAGGAGCTGTTCGCCGCGGCCCGCGCCGTCGCGCCGGGCGACGAGCGCCGCCGTTTCCTCGACCGCACCTGCCTGGGCGAGCCCGCCCTGCGGGCGGGCGTCGAGGCCCTCCTGGCCGCGGCGGACCGGGCGGAGCGGTTCTTCGCGGAGGGCGGGGCGGAGCTCGAGGGGCTGAAGGCCGAGGTCCCGGGCCTGCGGACAATCCCGGAGGCGCCCGGCACGCGGATCGGGCGCTACCGCCTGATCGAGCAGCTGGGCGAGGGGGGCTGCGGAGCCGTGTTCCTCGCCGAGCAGGAGGAGCCCGTGAAGCGCCCGGTCGCGCTCAAGATCATCCGCCTCGGCATGGAGACGCGCAGCGTCATCGCCCGCTTCGAGGTCGAGCGGCAGGCCCTCGCGATGATGGACCACCCCAACATCGCGCGCGTGTTCGACGCCGGCGCCACGGAGCTCGGACTGCCCTACTTCGTGATGGAGCTCGTGCGGGGCACGCGGATCACGGACTACTGCGACCGCAACGGGCTCGGCGTGCGCGAGCGGCTGGAGCTCTTCGTGCACGTCTGCCACGCCATCCAGCACGCGCACCAGAAGGGCGTGATCCACCGCGACATCAAGCCGTCCAACATCATCGTGGAGCTCCACGACGGCGCGCCGGTGCCCAAGGTGATCGATTTCGGCATCGCCAAGGCCACGACGGCGCCGCTGCTGAACGGCGCCTCGACCACCGCGCACGCCCAGCTCATCGGCACGCCGACGTACATGAGCCCGGAGCAGGTGGAGCTCGACCGCATCGACATCGACACCCGCAGTGACATCTACAGCCTCGGCGTGCTGCTCTACGAGCTGCTGACCGGGTTCACGCCCTTCGACCCGGGCCGGCTGGCGGAATGCGGCTTCGACGAGCTGCGCCGGGTGCTGCGGGAGGAGGAGCCGCCGCGGCCGTCGGCGCGGATCGCGGGGCCGCCCGGCGACGTCCTCGCGCGCGCGGCGGAGCGCCGCCGCACCGAGCCCGACCGCCTGCTCGCGCTGCTCCGCGGCGACCTCGACTGGATCGTGATGAAGTCCCTCGAGAAGGACCGGCGCCGCCGGTACGAGACCGCCAACGGGCTGGCGATGGACATCCAGCGGCACCTGAATTTCGAGCCGGTCATCGCGCGGCCGCCGAGCTGGCTCTACCAATTCCAGAAGCTCGTGCGCCGGAACCGCGTCGTCTTCGCCGCCGGGGGGGCCGTCGCGGCCGCGTTGGTCATCGACATGGGCACGTCGACCTGGCTGTTCCTGCGCGAGCGCGAGGCGCGGCAGCGCGCCCACGCCGCGGAGATCCAGCAGGCGCGGCTGCGCGAGGAGGCCGAGCTGCGCGAACGGATCACGCAGGCGGCCCTGCTCGTGAACCGCGAGCAGTTCGCCGACGCGGACGAACTGCTCCGCGGCGTGACCTTCGCCGCGCCGACCGTGGAGGGCGCGGCCGTGCTGCGCTCCCTCGGCGAGTGGCATGCGCTGCACGGGCGGCATCGCGAGGCGTGCGAGCGCTTCGAGCGGCTCCTGCAGACGGACGAGCTCGACGGCTGGGACGTCGCCACGCTGGACGCGCTCCGCCTCGGCCCGGAGCTCATCGCCGCGGGTGAGACCGTGCGCTACACCCGGTTCCGCCAGGGCCTGATCGCGCGGTACGCGCGGACGCCCAGCCTCGGCACGGACCGCGTGCTGAAGATCAGCCTGCTGGTGCCGCTCGACGAGACGACCGCGCGCGGCCTGGCGCCGATCGCGGACCTGACCAAGCGGCAGATCGCGGAGTCCGACCACAACCAGGACAGCTTCGTCTCGGCCTGGCGCTCGCTTTCAGTCTGCCTGTGGGAGTTCCGGAGCGGGAACGCGCCGGCGGCGATCGAGTGGGGGCGCCGGTGCCTGGCCTACCCGGACTTCAACGCCCCGCGCATGGCCGCGGCCCACGCGGTCGTCGCCCTGGCGCTGAAGCAGCTTGGGCGCCACGACGAGGCGGCGCGGGACCACGGCAAGGCGCGCGAGCTCGTCGCCGGCCGCCTCCGCGGCCGAATGGACCGAGGGACGCCGGTGCAGGGCTTCTGGTTCGACTGGGCGCTGGCCCAACTCCTTTTCCAGGAAGCATCTGCGACGATCGAACCGGCGGGTGGCTGATTTTTTCGGGTTGCGTGGCGGGTTTGGGCGGGAAACGGCGCTTTTCATGGGTGACGCGGGATCGTCCCGCGCTCGCCAGCCCAACTACCCCATGACCTCCAACCTGCACCTGCCTTCCGGCGGGCCCGCGCGGCTCGCCGCCGCGCTCGTCGCCCTTGCCGCCGCCCCGCTGTCCGCGCAGCAGGCGAATCCCCCGCCGGCCGCCGCCAACGAGACGCCGGTCGCGCTCCACGAGTACGTGGTGACCGGCGTGCGCGCCAGCCTCATCAGCGCGCAGGAAATCAAGCGCGAGTCCGTCCAGCTGGTGGACTCGATCGTCGCGGAGGACATCGGGAAGCTGCCCGACAACACCGTGGCCGACGCGCTCCAGCGCGTGCCCGGCATCCAGGTCGCGCGCGACAACGGGGAGGTCAACTCGGTCGTCATCCGCGGCCTGCCCAACCTCGGCACGACGCTCAACGGCCACGAGATCTTCACCGGGACGGCGCGCGGCGTCGCGCTGCAGGACATCCCGGCCGAGCTCGTGGCGGGCGTGGACGTCTACAAGACCACCGCGCCGCACATGATCGAGGGCGGCATCGCCGGCGTCATCGACATCCGGCTGCGCCGGCCGTTCGACTTCGAGGGCGCGGCCCTCACCGCGAGCGGCCGCTACATCAACGGCGACAACGCCGACGACGACAGCTGGATCGGGAGCGCCCTGGCAAGCCACCGCTGGAAGTCGTCCGCGGGCGAGTTCGGCGCGCTCGTCGCCGTTTCGGACCAGCGCTACAACTTCAAGGACCAGCGCGTGTTCAATTTCCTATGGGAGCCCGTGCCGAGCGGCGGCGTCGTGAGCTCGCCCACGATCGACCTGCCGGTGACCGCGGGCTCGCTGCTGATCCCCGGCGAGCGCGAGCGCCCGGCCGTGAGCTTCTCGGCGCAGTGGCGGCCGAACGAGAACCTCGAGCTGTATGCCGACCTCCTGTACACCGGCTACCGCAACAAGCGGGCGGTGCACTTCTTCATCGGCTTCCCGCGCTTCGGCGCGTTCACGTCGGCGACGCTGACCCCGAACTCGACCGCCGGCGACACCGTCACCTCCACGAACAACTTCCACCTGAACAGCACGCAGGCGTTCAGCGACAAGACCGACGGCTACCAGTTCGCCGCCGGCGCGAAATGGCGGAGGGGCAAGGTGAAGGCCTCGACCGACTTCGTGTACAACTGGAACAGCTTCAAGAACCGGGTGGTGATCGTCGACGTCCAGTACGTCGCGCCGTCGACCTTCACCTTCGACCTCAACACCCCGCACGGCACGAGCGTGGCCATCACCGGCGGCGACCTCCGGAACGCCGCGAACTACCGGCTGTGGGGCCTCTTCGACAACCACGGCTACGCCACGAGCGAGCAGACCTCGTGGCAGGCCGACGCCGAGTACGCGCTCGACGGCAGTTTCTTCGGCAGCCTGAAGGGCGGCATCCGGGTGAGCGAGCGCGACGCGCGGTCGCGCCAGACGGCGGTGAACGACGTCCCGCCGGTCGGCGGCCGCGGCGTCGTCTCCACCGCCACCATTCCGGGCTTCGGCAGCCTCGCCCCGGACGGGCTGTTCTCGAGCGCGGACTTCCCGGCCTCGAACTGGTATGCCGGCGATCCGGATTTCCTCCGCGACAACGTCGGCACGATCCGCCAGCTCTTCGGCCGCCCGGTGACCGATCCTAACTTCGACCCGACGCAGTCGTTCACCGATTCCGAGCAGGTCTACGCCGCGTACGTGCAGGCGGCGTACCAGACCGATGTCGGCGACTGGCCGCTGGACGGGACGATCGGCCTGCGGGTCAGCAACACGCAGCAGGACCTGCAGGGCAACCTCGCGAACGGCACGCCGGTCGACGCCGGCACGGACGAGACGGACGTCCTGCCCGTGCTGAACGGACGGCTCAAGCTGAAGGAGAACCTCCTGTTCCGCTACTCGGCCGGACGGTCGATCACGCGGCCCAACTTTGCGGACCTCGACCCGGTCGCCACCCTCAACGCGCCGACCACGACGGGCGGCGCGGCCGGAACGGGCAGCGGCGGCAACCCGGACCTCCAGCCGGTGAAGTCCGACAACTACGACCTCGCGCTCGAGTATTACTTCGCGGAGGCGAGCTTCGTGTCGGTCGCGGCGTTCTACCGGCGGATCGACGGCTACGTGCAGACCTTCGCTTCGAACGAGACCATCGGCGGCGTGAACTACATCGTGACGCGCCCGCGCAACTCCGGGGTGGGGCACCTGGAGGGCTTCGAGGTATCCTACCAGCACTTCCCGAGCGCGCTGCCCGAGGCGCTGCGCGGCTTCGGCTGGCAGGCGAACTACACCTACATCGACGGCGAGACGGACACCGCCGACACGAGCCCGGGCGCGCCGGTCGGCGCCCGCGCCACGCGGCCCTACGCGCAGGTCTCGCGCGACTCGTACAACCTGGTGGCGATCTATGAGCGCGGCCCGTTCTCCGCGCGCCTCGCCTACAACTGGCGCGGGGAGTTCGTCGACACGTTCGACGGCCCGAACGCCGCCGGCAGCCCGCTGCGGACGATCCGCGTGAAGCCGACGGACCGCCTGGATTTCTCCGCGAGCTACAAGTGGGGCAGGCACCTGACGTTCACCCTCGACGCCACCAACCTGCTCGACAGCGAGTACGAGGACTACTTCGGCCCGACCGCCGGCGTGTATCCCCGCGACTACCGCCTGTTCGACCGCACGATCGAGTTCGGCGTCCGGTACCGGTACTGATCCGCCCGGGTGGTCCGCCTCCCGTCCGTCCCGGCTCTCGCGGCCGGGCGCAGCGGAGCGCGGCGCCCCTCTCCGTCCACCTCTCTCCATCATGAAACCTCTCCGCTGCGCCCTCGCCGGCGCGCTTGCGCTGGGCGCCGCCACCGTGGCGGTGTCCGCCTCGGCCACCCTGTCCGTCGACGTCGCCCGCCCGGGCGCCGCGATCAACCCCGCGATGTGGGGCGTGTTCTTCGAGGACATCAACTTCGGCGCCGACGGCGGGCTGTACGCGGAGCTGGTGAAGAACCGCGGCTTCGAGTTTCCGGATCCGCTGATGGGCTGGACGAGGATCAAGCCCTCCAACGCGCGCGGCGACTTCGAGGTGCGGACGGACGACCCGTTCAACGCCAGGAACGCGCGCTATGTCCGGATCCGGTCCGAGGCGCCGGCCCAGCTCGGGCTGTCCAACGAGGGTTTCCGCGGCATGGGCGTCCGCCAGGGCGCGGCCTACGACTTCTCCGCCCGGTTGCGCGGCGTGGCGGGGACGCCGAAGGTGAAGCTGTCCCTCTACGCGGAGAACGGCTTCGTCCTGGCCACCGCGGAGCTCGTGGTTCCTGCCGGCGGGTGGCGGAAGGTCACAGCCACGCTCCGCCCGGCGCGGACGGACGCGAAGGCGCGCCTCGCGGTGCTCCTCGAGGCGCCCGGGACCGTGGATCTGGACTTCGTCTCGCTGTTCCCGCGGGACACCTGGCGGGGCCGTCCGGGCGGCCTGCGCGCCGACATGGTGCAGGCGCTCGCGGACATGAAGCCGGGATTCTTCCGCTTCCCGGGCGGGTGCATCGTGGAGGGCAGCGTGCTGGCCCACCGCTACCAGTGGAAGAACACGCTCGGGCCGGTCGAGGAGCGGCCGGTCCTCGTGAACCGCTGGAACTACGAGTTCGCCCACCGGCCCGCCCCGGACTATTTCCAGTCCTTCGGCCTCGGCTTCTTCGAGTATTTCCAGCTTTGCGAGGACATCGGCGCGGAGCCGCTACCGATCGTCAACTGCGGCATGGCCTGCCAGTTCAACAGCGGCGAGCTCGTCCCGCTCGAGGAGCTCGAGCCGTACATCCAGGACGCGCTCGACCTGATCGAATTCGCCAATGGCCCGCCGGACAGCCCGTGGGGGGCCCGGCGCGCGGCGCTGGGGCATCCCGCCCCGTTCAACCTCAAGATGCTCGGCATCGGCAACGAGCAGTGGGGTCCGGAGTATGTCGAGCGCTACGCCCGCTTCGCCGAGGTCCTCAAGCGCCGCCATCCCGAGATCGCGCTGGTGAGCGACTCGGGCCCGCAGCCGGAGGACGACCGCTTCAAGTTTCTGTGGTCGAGGCTCCGGCCGCTCGACGCCGACATCATCGACGAGCACAGCTACGCGCCGCCGGAATGGTTCCTCGCCAACGCGCACCGCTACGACGGCTACGACCGGAACGGCCCGAAGGTCTTCGTGGGGGAATATGCGGCGCAGAGCGTCGCGGTGGTGAGTCCCGACAACCGGAACACCTGGCGAACCGCGCTCGCCGAGGCGGCGTTCATGACCGGCCTGGAGCGGAACGCCGATGTCGTGCGGATGGCCTCGTACGCGCCGCTCTTCGCCCACGTCGACGCCTGGCAATGGACGCCGGACATGATCTGGGTGGACAACCTGCGCCTTGCGCCGACGCCGAATTATCACGTGCAGCGCCTTTTTGCGCTCAATCGCGGAGACCGCGTCCTGCCGGTGAGGCTGGGCG
>DASPMS010000047.1:0-21842 GCA_035626915.1 Opitutaceae bacterium | reverse complement strand
CATGTCCACCTCGTTGAAGGTGGTCAGCATCGCGGCCTGGTGCTGGGCGTTGACGAGCCGCGTGGCGATCGTCTGCCGCAGCTTCGACATCTTCGTCCGCGTCTGGCGCGCCGAGGCGTCCGCGGGCGCGGTAGGCGCGTTGGGGACAACGCGCCCCGCCTCCGACGCGGCCGGCATCTCGCCCTTGGCAGCGCGACCGGACTCCGCCGCCGTGAGCATGTCGCCCTTCGTCACGCGGCCCGCCTTGCCCGAGCCGGCGACGGAAGCGGGGTCGATGCCGGTCTCGGCGGCCAGCCGGCGAACCGCCGGGGAGGATGGAGTCTCGGACTTCGGATGCGAGGCCTCGGATCCGGCGGACCGGGAATCGGCGGCCGCGGGGGGCGCGCCGGCCGTCGCGGTCTCGTCGATGGAGGCAACGACCTGGCCGATCTTCACCTCGGTCCCGGCGGCGACCTTCAGGCTGATGCGGCCCGCGGCCTCGGCCGTGCCTTCCGACGTGATCTTGTCGGTCTCCAGCTCGAAGAGCGGCTGGTCCTTTTTGACGACATCGCCCTCCTTGACATGCCACTTGGCGAGGATGCCGGAGGTGATGGATTCGCCCATCGGGGGGATCTTAACGTCGAGAGCCATAGTTAGGGGGAAGGCTGAGAGTGGGAGCGGAGCTTAGGAGGCAGGGGAGAGGGGACAGGAGGTAGAGGACGGAAGACAGAAGTGGCGGGGGCCTGGACTGTTTGTCCTCAAATCGAAAAGGCCTTCTTGAGGAAGGTCGCCAGTTGGAGGCGGTGCATGGCGAGGAGGCCGACGGCCGGGGAGGAAGCCGCGTCGCGGCCGGCGTAAACCGGACGGCGGCCGAAGATTTCCTCGAGCTGCGGGGCGATCCAACGCCAGGCGCCCATGTTCTCGGGCTCCTCCTGGCACCAGACGAGCCGCGCATCGCGGGCGTACCGGTCCGCGATCTCGGCGAGGCGGTTGCGGTGCAGGGGGTACAGCTGCTCGACGCGGACGAGGGCGGTGTTCTCGGCCTTGTTCTTCTCCCGGTGCTCGAGCAGGTCGTAGTAGACCTTGCCGGAGCAGAGGATGATGCGCTCGACCTTCTTGCCGTCGGCCGGGTCGTCGATGATCTCCTGGAAGCCGGCCTTGGTGAAATCGTCCAGCTGGGACACCGCCGCCGGGTGGCGGAGCAGCGACTTCGGCGACATCACGATGAGGGGCTTGCGGAAGTCCCGCTTCATCTGCCGGCGCAGTGCGTGGAAGTACTGGGCCGGCGTCGTGAGGTTCACGACCTGCATGTTTTCCTCGGCGCAGAGCTGGAGGAAGCGCTCCAGGCGGGCCGAGGAATGCTCGGGCCCCTGGCCCTCGTACCCGTGGGGCAGGAGGAGGACGATGCCGCTCGCGCGCTGCCACTTCGATTCCCCCGCGGCAAGGAACTGGTCGATCACCACCTGCGCGCCGTTGGCGAAGTCGCCGAACTGGGCCTCCCAGAGGATCAGCGCGTTCGGAAAGTCGAGCGAGTAGCCGTAGTCGAACCCGAGCACGGCGGCCTCGGAGAGCAGCGAGTTGTACACGCAGAACTTGGCCTGCTCGGGCGCGAGGTTGTTCAGCGGTACGTATTGCGAGGCATTCTCGACGTCGTTGAAGACGGCGTGGCGGTGCGTGAAAGTCCCGCGCTGGCTGTCCTGGCCGCTCAGCCGCACCGGCGTGCCCTCGAGCAGGAGCGACCCGAAGGCGAGCGCCTCGCCCATGCCCCAGTCGAACGGGCCGCCGTCCTTGCCGGCCTTGGCGCGGCCCTCGACGAAGCGGGCGATCTTGGGGTGGATCTTGAAGCCGTCGGGGACGGCGGTGAGGCCCTGGCAGACCTGACCCAGGACCTTGGCGGAAACCTTCGTGTCGGCCGGCGTGAAATGGAAATCGCGCTGCTTGACCGCGTCCGAGCCCTTGAACGGGTTCGCGGTGGTCGCGCCCTTCCGCTTCTCGGCCTTGGCGGCCTCGCGGGCCTTGGCCTTGGCGAGGTTCTCGTCGAGCGCGCCGGAATACTCGGCCTTGATGGCCTCGCCCTGGGCCTCGGTGATCGAGCCCTCGGCGATGAGCTGGCGCGTGTAGTGCGCGGAGACCAGCTGGTGCGCGCCGATCTTCTTGTACATGAGCGGCTGCGTGAAGGACGGCTCGTCGGTCTCGTTGTGGCCGTGCTTCCGGTAGCAATACATGTCGATGAACACGTCGCGGCGGAAGCGGTCGCGGAACTCGAGCGCGAGCTGCGCGACCATGCAGACCTCCTCGGGGTCGTCGCCGTTCACGTGGAAGATCGGGGCCTCGATCATCTTCGCCACGTCGGTGCAGTAGCGCGAGGAGCGGGAGTCGACGGGGTCCGTCGTGAACCCGATCTGGTTGTTGATGACGAAATGGAGCGTGCCGCCGGTGCGGTACCCGGGCAGCTGCGAGAACTGGAGCGTCTCGGCCACGACGCCCTGGCCGGCGATGGCGGCGTCGCCGTGGATGAGCAGCGGCATGACCTTGCGCCGCTCGGCGGTGTCGCCGCGGATCCGCTGGCGGGCGCGCGCCTTGCCCTCGACCACGGGGTTGACGATCTCGAGGTGCGAGGGATTGGCGGCGAGGCGGACTTCGACCTTCTTGCCCGAGGAGGTGGTGAGCAGCGACTCGTAGCCGAGGTGGTACTTCACGTCGCCGTCGCCGGCCACGGTGTCGGGGATGTAGTTCTCGGAGAACTGCTCGAAGAGCTGGTCGAAGGACTTGCGCATCACCGAGCACAGCACGTTGAGCCGGCCGCGGTGCGCCATGCCCATGACGAGCTCCTCGATGCCGACCTTCGGGCAGTGATCGATCACGGCGTCGAGCGCCGCGATGATGGTCTCGCCGCCCTCGAGCGAGAAGCGCTTCTGGCCGACGTATTTCGTGTGGAGGAATTTTTCGAAGAGCTCGGCCTTGTGGACGCGCCGCAGGATGCGGACTTTCTGCGCCTTGGTGAACGTGGGCTCGAGCATCGAGGACTCGATGCGCTCCTGCAGCCAGCGGCGGCAGTCCTGGTCCTGGATGTGCGTGTATTCGACGCCGGTGTGCTCGCAGTAGGTCTTCTGCAGGTTCGCGACCAACTCCCGCAGGGTCATGCGTCCGCCGCCGCGGTAGTTGCCGACGTCGAACACCGTGTCGAGGTCGGCCTCGGAGAGCCGGAAGACCCCGAGCGCCAGCTTGGGGGAGGGCGGCGGGGGCGCGGGCTCGAGCGGATTGATGTGCGCCTGGAGATGGCCGATCGCGCGGTAGGCGTTGATCAGGTAATACACCCCCGACTGCTTCACCACGTCCTGCGCGATGCCCTCGGCCGCGGCGGCGGCCGGCGCGCTGGTCGGCGCCTGACCGTTGGATCCGAGCGTGAAACCCTGGAAGAAGGCCCGCCAGGTCGGGTCGACCGACTCGGGGTTGTCGAGCCAGCGCTGGTGGTATTCCTCGATGACCGAGGCATTGGCGCGGGCGGAAACGGAAGCGGCGTTCATGGCGGACGTGGGAACCAAGGATAGGCGGCGCGGTTCAGGGAGCAAAAATGGGGAACGCGAAGCGGAGCAGCGGCATAAATCTGATACAAGTGGATTCCCGGCCGAGGCCGGCCATTGCACCGGGAATAATCTTCTGCTAACCTTCTGATAAAGAGAGTTTAATTAGTCGCCCCGATGCCTGCCACCGTCCAAATCAAAGCCGCCCTTATCCGGTTGCACACCGGGATTAAGGCCGCTGATGGCCCCACGATTTCGGCCTCGTTGACCGAGCTCGACGGGCTGCTCGCGACCCACCGGGAGGAGCTTGACCCTCGGTTGACGCATTTCCTTGAGGGCCGGAGCTATGCCAAGGCGCTGGCGTGGCTGGGCGACGCGCCGGAATTCGGGCGACCGGCATTTCCGCCGGGCGGATGCGTGCGGAAAGAATGAGGGCTGGAACGTGAACGAGGAAGGCAAGGCCAAGGTCTCGACGGACGGCGGCCGGGCGCTTGGGCAAAATCCCTTCGGCGCGCTCGGCGGGTTGAATCTTCCGGCCGGCCGGACCTCCGTCGGCGCGCCGTCCGCCGCCCCGCGGCCGGCGCCGGAGAAAAACCGGGGGCGGGTCGACATCCGCCGCACGACGGCCGGCCGTGGCGGGAAGACCGTGACGCTCGTTTCCGGCTTCGTCGGCATCGGGCTGCCGGAGAAGGAGTCGCTCTGCAAAAAGATGCGGGGCGCCTGCGGGTGCGGCGGCACGGTGAAGGACGGCGACATCGAGATTCAAGGCGACCAGCGCGAGAAGATCGCGCAGATCCTGAGCGAAGCCGGTTTCCGGCCGGTGTTCGCGGGTGGCTAGGAAAGGAAATCATGAAAACGCGACTGCTCGTTATCCTCATGGCCGGCCTGATCGGCATCGGCGGCTTGCGCGCGGCCGAGAAGCCGGCTCCCGCCTATGATCGCGCCGAGAAGCGGCAGGGCGCGGACTTTGCCGCGTTCCTCGGGGAGATGCAGGCGGCGCTGGAAAGGCCGCAGGACGTGCGGGTGCTCGAGGGCCTGCCGCACCCGCGGGAAAAGGAACTCCTGGCGCGCGAGCAGAAGTCGAAAAAGGTCGTCCTGCTCCACGACGGGGAGTTCTACGCCGATCCGCGCGGCCCGGACGGCCGGCAGCTGGCGACGATGCCCGACCTCCTGGCCGGAACCCTCTCCGAGTATGCCGGCGCGAAACGCTGCGGCGGTTTCCACGCCGACTACGCCGTGACCTGGCGGGCCGGCGGCAAGGACTGGGCCGTGCTGATCTGCTACGGTTGCGGCGAGGCGGCGATTTTTGGACCGCCCGGCAGCCTGAAGTGCGATCTCAACGGTCCGCGCGGCAACACCTGGCGCGAATGGCTGGCGCAGTTCGACGAGAAGCGGCCCAAGGCGGGAAAGGGATAACCCGAGGGTGGCCCGCTCCGGAAGGAGCGGGATCTCGGCGACGGTAACGCGCCGGGATGGCGCGTGCCACCGAGTCAACTCACGCCGCCAGGCCGGCGGCCATGGCGAGGGCGGACTTCGCGCGATTGAGGATGTAGAGGTGGTAGCCCGGGGCCCCGCGGTCGAGCAGCTCGCGGATCTGGGTGAGGGCCCAGTCGATGCCGATGGTCTCGACCACGTCGGGATTCTCGGCCGCGACCTCGAGCCGCGCGGCGAGGCGCTTCGGCAGCGTGGCGCCGCACAGCGAGGTGATCCGCTGGATCTGTTTCAGCGAGAGCACCGGCATGATGCCCGGCACGATCGGCGCGGCGATGCCGCGGGCGCGGCAGCGGTCGAGGTACCGGTAATAGACCTCGTTGTCGAAGAAGAGCTGGGTCGTGACGAACGCGCCGCCGGCGTCGAGCTTGCGCTTGAGATTGTCCAGGTCGGAATCGAGCGAGGCGGCCTCCGGGTGCTTTTCGGGGTAGCCGGCGACGCCCAGGCAGAAGTCCGCGTGCCGCGCCTTGAGGAGCGCGACCAGTTCGCTCGCGTAGCGCAGGCCGTCGGCCGCCGGCGTGAACACGGTGTCGCCCTTCGGAGGGTCGCCCCGGAGGGTCATGATGTTCCGGAAGCCGCCGGCGTGGATGCGGTCCGCCAGCGCGTGCAACTCGGCCCGCGAATGCCCGACGCAGGTGAGGTGCGGCATGACGGTGAACCCGAGTTCGTTTCGGAGGAGCGCGCTCACCTGGGCGGTGCGCTCGCGCGTGCTGCCGCCGGCGCCGTACGTGACCGACACAAAATCCCACGGAATCTTCCGCAGGGCGGCGGCGGCCCCGCGCAGGGCCTCGACGCCGGCATCGTCCTTGGGGGGGAAGAACTCCAGGGATCGGAGCGGCTGCGGCCGCTCGGTGAACAGGTCGGAAATGGGACGATCGGGAACCATCTTTAATCAACGTATCCGAATTCGTTGATGTAAGTAAAGGCGGGACATGCAGGCCAGTGTCAGTGGCCGGTCCTTGGCGCCTATCACTCTGCTAACCAACGGGCTGCGTCGATCGGTCAGCCGCCGTGGGCGGACCGGGTTCACCCCGCCGACTGTCCCGCGAGGGCGGTTCCGCGCTCTTGTTCGGTCTGGAGGCGGAGCTGCCCGCAGGCCGCGGCGATGTCGTGACCTTTCTCGCGTCGCAGCGTGACGGGCACGCGCGCGGCGCGGAGGACGTCCGCGAACTTTTCCTGGCGCGCGACCGACGGGCGCTTCCACGGCAGGCCCTCGACGGTGTTGTAGGGGATGAGGTTCACATGCGCATGGAGGTCGCGCGCGATGTCGCGGAGCTTCTGCGCCTGATCGAGCGAGTCGTTCACGTCCTCGATGAGGATGAACTCGAGCGTGACCATGCGGCCGTGCTTTTCGGCGAAGGTCCGGACGGCGGGCAGCAGCGCGGCGAGCGGCCAGCGTTTGTTGACCGGCATGATCTGTTCGCGGACCTCGTCCGTGGCGCCGTGCAGCGAGATCGCGAGGCGGAAGCCGAGCGGCTCGTCGGCGAGCTGGACGATCTTCGGCACCAGGCCGGAGGTGGAGAGCGTGATCCGGCGGGCGCCGAACCCGAGCCCCCATTCGGCGTTCAGGATCGTGAGCGCGCGGATGATGGCGTCGTAGTTGTGCAGCGGCTCGCCCATGCCCATGACGACGATGTTGTCGAACGAGGCGAGCTCGGCGCGGGCGCGCGGGGTGCGGGCGTCCTCCTGCCGGCAGACCTGGATGAGCTGGTGCACGATCTCGCCGGCCGTCAGGTTGCGCTTCAGCCCGGCCAGCCCGGAGGCGCAGAAGCGGCAGCCCATCGCGCAGCCGACCTGGGTCGAGATGCAGATGGTCTTGCGCGACTTCTCCTGGCCGACGCCGAGCATCGGCGCGCGGATGATGACGGTCTCGATGAGGGACTTGTCGCCGAGCTCGAGCAGGAGCTTGTCCGTTTCGTCGCCTGACTGGCGGTCGAGGACGAACTTCGTGGGCTCGAGCTCGAAGGTCTCGCCGATCCAGCCGCGCAGGGGCCGCGGCAGGTTCGTCATCTCGTCGACCGTCCGCACGCGCTTCTTGTAGACCCATTCCATGATCTGCCGCGCGCGGAACGCCGGCTGGCCGGCCGCCGTGAGGCGGTCGGTGAGGGAGGCGAGCGTCTCGCCATGGAAGGCGGGCTTGGCGGGGGAGTATTTCACGCGGGAGCGGGCGCCCGAGACCTGAAACCTGAATTCCGGCCGGCGCGAATCCGAAATCGTCGCGGCGCGGACCCCAATCGCGGAATTGCGGTCGGACGGGCAAGCGTCCACGGTCCGCCCGCCCCCTCGTGAAGCTCATCCACCGGCACATCTTCTGGAACGTCGTGCTGTCGTGCGCGGGATCGGTCGGGCTGTTCGTGTTCATCCTGATGGTGGCGAACGTCCTGAAGGATCTCCTCGGGTACGTCCTCGCGGGCCAGATCGGCGTGGAGAGCTTCGTCATCCTGGTCGCGCTGCTGCTGCCGTATGCCATCACCTACGCGCTGCCGATGGGCATCCTGACGGGCGTGCTGCTCGTGCTGGGCCGGATGTCCTCCGACCGCGAGATCACGGCCATCCGCGCCTCCGGCGTGAGCGTCGCAGGCGTGTCGGCGCCGATCTTCTTTTTCGCCCTGCTGGGCACGGGGGCGGCGCTGGCGGTGAATTTCCAGTTCATGCCGCTCAGCCGCACCCTGTATGAGCGGGAGAAGGCGCAGGTCGTGCGGCAGGACCCGCTCAGCCTGATCGTGCCGAAGACGTTCATCCGCGACTTCCGCGGCCTCGTGGTGAATGTCGGCGCCAAGGACGGCGCGCGGCTGCGCGACATCTGGGTCTGGGAGCTGGATGCGGAGAAGCGCGTGACGCGGGCGGCGCGGGCGGAGCTGGGCGAGATCACGTACGACGAGCCGGGCAACAAGCTGGTCCTGCGGCTCGAAAATCTCCTGGTGGAGCAGCGCGACGACAAGGATCCGGAGAACTTCATGAACGTGCGCGGGGCGGCCGCGATGCAGGAGGCGACCTTCGACCTGCCGCTGGACCGGGTGATGGGGGCGGCGACCGTCCGGACCAAGCTGAAGTTCAAGACCTTTTCCGAGCTGATGGCGGAGTGGCGGCGGCTGGAGAAGCGGGACCCGGCGGTGCCCGACGCGGAGCGGAAGCGGCAGCAGATGCGGGTGCAGGTGACGATCCACGAGAAGTTCGCCACCGCGTTCGCGGTGCTGTCATTCGCCGTCATCGCGATTCCGCTCGGGATCAAGGTCTCGCGGAAGGAGACCTCCGCGAACCTGGGCGTCGCGCTGCTTCTCGTGTTCGGCTATTACCTGGGAACGATGTTCGCGGGGCTGGCGGACGCCCGGCCCGAGCTGCGGCCGGACCTCCTGATGTGGCTGCCAAACCTCGGCTTCCAGGCGCTGGGCGCGTGGATGTTCTACAAGGTGGACCGGCAGTGATTCCCGGGGGGTCGGAATTTTCCCCTTGGCCTTGGCGCGGAGCAGCTTAGCTCAGAAACGTGGAATCCTCCCGCGGGGTAACTGAGGCATCGCCGGCACCGTCTCTCTGCGTGTGCCCTATGTCCTCACATGCAGCTCATGGCTGAACCGGCGTTCAATCTGGCCGCTTGCCTCGACCGCGTGCGCCGGCGCGACCAGGCGGCGGCGCGCGAGCTGGTGGAGCATCTGTACCCGCTGGTCATCCGGATTGTCCGGGCGCACCTGCCGCGCCGCGTCTCCGAGGAGGATCTCGTGCAGGACATTTTCCTGAAGATGTTCACCCGCCTCGACCAGTATCAGGGCGCGGTGCCGTTTCCGCACTGGGTATCCCGCATCGCCGTCACCACGTGCATCGACCAGCTGCGCGCGCAGAAGCGGCGGCCGGAGTTCCGCTGGGCCGACCTGTCGGAGAACGAGGCGGAGGTCCTGGACGCCGTGCTCACCGACGAGCGGGACGAGCTGCCGGGCGACGCCCTGGCGGCCCGCGAGCTCGTCCAGAAGCTGCTTGCCCAGCTCAAGCCCGAGGACCGGATGGTCCTCCAGCTCCTCGACCTCGAGCAGAAGTCCATCGCCGAAATCAGCCAGCTGACGGGGTGGGGGCAGTCGATGATCAAGGTGCGCGCGTTCCGCGCGCGTCGGAAATTGCAAAAGCTATTCCAGGAACTACAAAGCAAGGAGCGAACATGAAAGACTTCGACGCGAAGTGGCAGCGGCTCACCGCCCGCGCGCGCCTGGCCCCGGCCGGCGCCGACGAGCCGGCGCCGTACGGATTCGCCACGCGGATCGCCGCGCAGGCGTTCGCGCCGCGCGGCGCGCGCTTCGGGCTGTTCGAGAAGTTCGCGCTCCGCGGCCTCCTGGCCGCCTGTGCGCTGAGCGCGGCGAGCGTCGCCTACAGCTTCAGCGCGCTGGCCGGCGAGTCGGAGGACGAGTTCACGCTCGCCTCGGACCCGCTGCCCGAGCTCCTCGACTTGTCCTCCTGAGATGGATAAGCCCTGGAAGATCATCCTGCTGCTCGCGGGCATCTTCGCGACCGGCGCCACGACCGGCGCCCTGGTCGCGGTCCGCGTGTGCAAGGACAAGCTGGAGAAGCCGAAGTCGCCTCCGCCGATGGAGCAGTGGGCGCCCGAACGGCTCAAGCGCCTGAAGGAGCGCCTCAAGCTGACGCCGGAGCAGGTCGAGAAGCTCAAGCCGGTCATGCGGCGCGACATGGAGGAGCTCGGGCAGATCCGCGGCACGTTCTTCGGCGAGAGCCGGCGCGTCATCGAGCGCATGGAACGCGACATCGCGGCCGAGCTGACGCCGGCGCAGCGGCAGGAATATGAGAAGGTGAAGCAGGAATCCGCCGAGCGCTGGCGCAAGATGATGCAGGAGCGCGAGCGCAGCGGGAAGCCGCGCGGCCCCGAGCACGACGGCCCGCGCCGGCCGGCGGACGGCAAGCCCGGCGAGCCGGCCCCGCCCCCCGGCGGCGGCGAATGACCGGCGGTCTCGTCCCGCCGAGGTCGGCGCCTTTTTTATTTTGGTTGCGGGAGGGGGGGTCCGGCCTACGGTCCGCGGCGGCCAGGCGCCATGCATGGGCAGGCGCGTGAACCCCGCCAGGACCGGAAGGTAGCAACGGTGACGACGTCCTCCCAGTGCCGTGGAGTGCCTGGCCACTTATTTTGACGCCGAAGGCGGAGGGGCGGAAACGCCGGATGCCGACCAGCCCGCGTCGGCGGCGTGCGGCCGGTTTTTCGAAACGCAGGCTGGACGGTGCCGTCCTTCACCGTTCAGCCTTCAGCTTTCGGCGTCCCGCGTCCCTCTTCCATGTCCGCCTACCAAGTCATCGCCCGCAAGTGGCGCCCGCAGACGTTCGACGACGTCGTGGGGCAGGACCACGTGGTGCGGACGCTGAAGAACGCGATCGCCCGCAACCGCATCGCGCACGCCTACCTCTTTGTCGGGCCGCGCGGCACGGGCAAGACGAGCACGGCGCGGATCTTCGCCAAGGCCCTCAACGCGACCGGCGGGCCGAAGGCGGATTTCGACCCGAAGGACCCGATCGCGCAGTCGATTGCGGACGGCTCGTGCCTCGACGTGATCGAGATCGACGGCGCCTCGAACAACGGCGTCGAGCAGGTGCGCGAGCTGCGCGACACCGTGCGCTACGCCCCCGCGCAGGGGAAGTTCAAGGTCTACATCATCGACGAGGTGCACATGCTGTCGGCCGCGGCCTTCAACGCGCTGCTCAAGACCCTCGAGGAGCCGCCGGCGCACGTGAAGTTCATCTTCGCGACGACCGACGTGCAGAAGGTCCTCCCGACGATCATCTCGCGATGCCAGCGGTTCGACCTGAAGCCCATTCCAGCCGAGCTGATCGTCCAGCGCCTGAAAAGGATCGCCGCCGCGGAAAAGGTGAAGGTCGCGGACGCCGCCCTGCTCGCCATCGCGCGGATGGCCGACGGCGGGATGCGCGACGCCCAGTCGATCTTCGACCAGATGATCTCCTTCTGCGGAAACGAGATCGCGGAGGCCGACGTCCTCGACGTGTACGGGCTCGTGGCGCAGGAAAAGATCGCGGCCCTCGCCGCGGCCCTCGCCGCGGGCGACCACCGGGAGATCGTGGCCCTCGTCGACGACTGCGACGAGAACGGCCGCGACCTGTACCGGCTGCTTGTGGACCTGCAGGCGCACGTGCGCGGTGCGCTGCTCGACTCCATCGCGAAAGGCGGAACGAGCGAGGCGCTCGGGGCGCCGATGACCACCGAGCAGCTGACCCGCCTCCTCGACGGGCTGCGCGAAGGGGAGGGCGGGGTGAAGTTCGGCCTCTCGGAACGCATCAATTTCGAAGTGGCGCTGCTCAAGGCGGTCGATGCCAGCCGCGCGCGCGCGATCGATTCGCTGATCAAGGAGATCTCCTCGCTGGCCGAGGGCCTGCCCGCCGACGGCTCAAAAAAAAACGGATGATCCGGCCGGTCGGCGCGACTGACGGCGCCGCGTCCGGACCGGAATCGGAAGGCCGTCCTCACGAGGCGGGAGGGGAGAGATTCGACGAGGGCGCGGTCGCGCTGGTCGAAACGGAAACGAACGGGGCGCCGCCGGCGGCGGAAGAAGGGGCCCCGGTCGGTCCGAGCGAGGGCGAGGAGGCGGCATTCCTGGCGGAACAGCGCACGGTGAAGGGGACCGGGCCGGTCGCGGCGACGCGCGCCGGGGCCGCGTCGGAAGAGGAGCCGGCGACGTCGCTGCCGCCGCTCGAGGACCTGGTGAACCGGATTCCGGCGCCGACGCGCGCCCTTCTCGACGAGCTGTTCCGGGCGAAATTCGTGACGGTGAAGCGGGTGCCGAAGAGCGCGCTGAAGTAGGTGCCGGCTCGGCCCGGACGCGCCGCCCGAGCCGCCGGTCGGTCAGGCAACAGGGGGCCAGGTCGAGCCGATCGGCTTCCGGCCGGTGACGTCGCGCGCGTAAAGGTACGTGTCGGGGGTCTCCTGCTCATGGGGCGGCAGGAGGCCGATCCGGACGCGCTCATACAGCCCCTCGTCCACGCCCTCGAAGTGGTCGAGCCGCGCAAGGCACTTTTCGTCCACCTCCCAGAGCTCGCCGGCGACCCCCTCGGTGTCGTACGGGTCGCGGACCATCCCGGGGAAGTCGCCGAGCGAGTACAGCGTCACGCCCGGCCCGGTGCGCGCTTCGCCGAGAAAGGTCTGCCCCCCGAGGTGGCGGTGGTTGCGGCCGCCGCGCTTGAGGGTGCCGTAGACGAAAATGCGCCGGCGGGCGGGTCCGGTCATGGCGGGGTCGGGGTGGGCGCGGCGGTCTCGACGACGATCGCGGTCGTGTTGTCGCGACCCGAACGCTCGAGCGCGGCTGCGACGATCCGCTCCGCCGGCGGCCGCGGATCGGCCGCGTCGGGCGGCGCGCGCAGAAGCTCGTCAAGGTCGTGGTCCCAGAGCCCGTCGCAGAGGCCGTCGGTGCACAGGAGAAAGCGATCGCCGGGTTCGTAGACGACGGCGCCGACCTGCGGGTCGACGAACTGATGCCCCGCGCCGAGCGCCTGGTTGAGCGCGTTGCGCATGGGGTGGGTGCGGGCCTCGCGCTCGTTGATCCGGCCGTTGCGGCGAAGCCAGCCCACGTGGGAATGATCGTGGGTGAGCTGCGTGATCCCGCCGTCCTTCGGCAGGTAGTAGACGCGGCTGTCCCCGACGTGGCAGAAATACAGGCGGCCGGGCGTCAGCCAGCACAGGCTCAGCGTCGTGCCCATGTCGCGGCATTCCTCGTAGCTCCGCGCGAGCGTGACGAGCTCGCGGTGGATGCGGGAAAAAAGCTCGGGCAGCAGTTCGGCGTAGCCGCCCGCGAGGCCGGCGGCGGAGAGCCGGAAGCTGCGCGGCAGGAGGTGGCAGATCTGCTCGATGGTGATGCGGCTCGCAAATTCGCCGGACTGGGCGCCACCGAGCCCGTCGCTGACCGCGAAGATGAAGTCGGTCCGCGCCGCCGACGACTCCCCGACCTTGCGGAGGAACCGCACTTCGTGGCCGTCGAACGTCAGGGCGAGGAAGGCGTCCTCGTTGTTCTTCCGGACGTGGCCGCAATGGGTGAAGCCCGACCACCGCAGGTCGGGCATCGTGCGGCGCTCGTCGGCGGCGGGGGGCGTCGGCATGGCTCAGCGCTTCGGGTCGCGGGGCGGCGCCGGCGGGGGCGGGGGGGACCCGGGCGCGAGGAGGGTGGAGAACTCGAAATCGATGATGCAGAAGCGGCCGTCGGTGGCCCGGTAGGTGACGTTGCGCATCTCAGGGTCGTCGTGCCGGACGCCGAACTCCTCCAGTTCGGCGAAGAGCGCCTGGCGCTTGGCCTCGTTCAGCTGGTCGACGCGCGATCCGCAGTTGCTCGTCACGATCTTGGGGAGCGTGGGGTCGGCCTCGAGGAGGCGCGGGACGAAGGTGCAGCCGGCCGCCTCCAGGTGGCGGAGGACGCGGACTTCGTTCGCGAACCGCTCCGCCGCGAGGTGGCCCCGGTAGGTCTTGTGCACCCTGCCGTCGTAGCCGATGCGCACGAGGGCGCGGGCGGTATCCTTGATTTCATGCATGGCGTCGGCCGGCGGGGGGCGGCCAAGCTGCTAAAGGGCGATGCCGTTCGTCAATGGGCAAGCCGGGCGACCGGATGGGGCGCCCCCGGGCGCGAACCCGCATGGCATAAACGGAAATTCCATCGCATGCTGGCATATGAGGTGCTTTTTTGCCGCAGTTGCTTCGGTCCCCGACCAGGCTACGGAGCCGGGTATTGGGGGTGTCGTGGCGATTACCCAAAAACAACTCCCATCCTCCTATGGCCAAATACAAACTGGAATACATCTGGCTCGACGGTTACACGCCGCTGGCCAACTTGCGCAGCAAGACGCAGATCAAGGAGTTCGCGAGCTTCCCGAAGCTCGAGGACCTGCCCAACTGGGGCTTCGACGGCAGCTCGACGCAGCAGGCCGAAGGCAAGAGCTCCGACTGCGTGCTGAAGCCGGTCGCGGTGTTCCCGGACAGCACCCGCAAGAACGGCGTGCTCGTGATGTGCGAGGTCATGATGCCCGATGCGAAGACGCCGCACGTCTCGAATTCGCGGGCCACGATCCCGGACGACGCGGACACCTGGTTCGGCTTCGAGCAGGAGTATTTCTTCTGGAAGAACGGCGCCCCGCTCGGCTTCCCCCCGGCCGGGTTCCCTGCGCCGCAGGGCCCGTATTACACGGGCGTCGGCTACAAGAACGTCGGCTCGATCGCCCGCGAGATCGTCGACAAGCACATCGACATCTGCCTCGACGCCGGGATCAACATCGAGGGCATCAACGCCGAGGTCGCGATGGGCCAGTGGGAGTTCCAGATCTTCGGCAAGGGCTCCAAGAACGCCGCCGACCAGCTCTGGGTCGCCCGCTACATCATGGCGCGCCTGTGCGAAAAGTACGAGGTGGACATCGAGTGGCGCTGCAAGCCGATCCGCGGCGCGTTCGACGCCCCGCTCGACTGGAACGGCTCCGGCATGCACTCGAACTTCTCGACGAAGCACATGCGCGAGGTGGGCGGCAAGGCCTACTTCGAGAAGCTCATGGCGGCTTTCGCCAAGAACATGGACGAACACATCGCGGTGTACGGGCCGGAGAATCACCTTCGCCTCACGGGCCTCCACGAGACCCAGTCGATCGACAAGTTCACCTACGGCGTCGCCGACCGCGGCGCGTCGATCCGCGTGCCCCACAGCTTCATCAACAACAACTACAAGGGGTACCTCGAGGACCGCCGGCCGAACTCGGCCGCGGACCCGTACCTCGTGGCGGGTCGGATCATCAAGACGATCCAGTCCGTCCCCACGAGCTGACGCCGGACGCATTGCGTCGCCTTTCGCGCCGTCCCCCCGGGGACGGCGCTTTTTTTGTCGCCGCGGTCCGGGCCGGGGGCTTGAACGGCCCCGCCCGTGATGCCCGAGTCGCCCCCTTCCGCGCGCGCCGCCCGAGCGGCGGATTGGATCCTCACCGGAGGGCTGGCCGCGACGCTGGCATGGACGACGCTCTGCCTGGGCGGATACCTGGCTGAGACGATGGTCTGGAGCTCGCGCGCGGTGGTGGCGCTGGCCGTGCTCGCCCTGGCGCGGGCGGCCGCGGGCAGCAGCGAGGAGCCGGTGCGCATCTCGTGGCTCGTCCTCCTTCCGCTGCCATTCCTGGCGTACGCGCTCGGGAGCGTCATTTGGATCGCTCCGGCCCGCTGGCTCGCCTGGCGCGAGTGGTTCCTGTGGCTGCAGGGCTGGGTGGTCTTCGCGCTGGCGTTCCACATCGGCCGGAGCCGCGGCCCGATGCGGCTGCTCGCGGCGACCTTCGTGCTGCTGGCGCTCACCGGTGTGGCGATGGCGGCGTACCAGCGCTTCGTGGATCCGGGCTGGATGATGCTCGGACGGCGGCAGACCTGGACGTTCGAGGGCCGCTCGGCGGGCTCGTTCGGCATCCCCAACAGCCTGGCGGCGCAACTCGAGCTCGTGCTGCCGCTCTGCCTGGTGCTCGCCGTGTCCCGCGCGGTCTCCCTTTCCGCGAAGCTCCTTTCCCTCTGGCTGGCGGCCGCCTTTGCCTTCGCGCTCGTGCTCACCGGCAGCCGGGGCGGCTGGATCGCGCTGGGGGTGGGTCTGCTGGCCTGGCCGCTGCTCGGCGGAGGGAACTGGCGCCGGCGGGCCGGCGGAGCGCTCGCCATCGCGGCGGTCCTGGCCGCGGCCGCGGCCGGGCTCTACCGGTTCAGCCCGGCGGCCCGGACCCGCATCGAGCCATTCCTCGACGGCCGGCTCGAGGCCAGCCGGCCGCTGATCTGGAAGGCGGGCTGGGACATCTGGCGGACGGCGCCCTGGCTCGGGACCGGGGCGGCCTCGTACAACGTGCTCTTCAATCAACACCGTCCGCGGGGATTCGTCGACGAGCCGGATTGGACCCACAACGAGTACCTCAACACGCTCGGGGACTACGGCGTGCTCGGCGCCGCGCTGTGGCTGGCGCCGGGCGTCGCGCTGCTGGTCGTGGGCTGGCGGGCGGTGCGGCGGGCCCGGCTGGCGCCGGCGGCGGGCGCGGGGATATTCGGGCTGTGGCGATGGCGGTTCGGCTTGTGGCTCGGGCTCGTCGCCTTTGGGGCGCACCTGGCTGTGGATTTTCACCTGAAGATCCCGGCTCTGGCGTTCATGGCCGCGATCTGCGCCGCCTGGCTGGCGCGGGATGAGCCGGGTGGGGAGCTGTCGATCCGACGGGGCGTCCTTGCCCGCCTGGCCCTCCTGGCGGCCGCGGCTGCGCTGCCCGCGCTGTGGCTCGTGCGGGCCGACCGGATGTACCGCGCCGAATCGGTCCGCTTCGAGCCGCGCCGGGAGATCAACCGGCTGGCGCGGGCCGGCGATGAGAACTTCCGGCCGGCCATCCCCCCGGCCGTGGCGGCGGCGCGCCGCGCCACGGCCATCGATCCGGCCAATGGGCAGGCATGGGCCGACCTTTCGTATGCGACCGCCCTTTCAGCGCACCTGCCTGGGGCCAACCGGGTATTGCTGGGACCGTTGGCCGACCAAGCCGCGCGGCGGGCGCTCGAGACGTGCCCGCTGGTGGCCGAATTCTGGGTGCGCCGGTCCGTGGCGGAGGACATGATGGGCCGTCGCGGAGAGGCCCGGAAGAGTCTTGAACAGGCTTTAAAACTGGCACCCCACAACGGGGAGTACTGGTTCTATCTCGCTTATCATCTGGCTAATTCGAAAGGAAACGAGACTGCGGCGCGGGAGGCGCTGGCGACCTGTTTATCTCTTGACCCAGGAAATCGCCAAGGGCTAGCGTTGCGCGAACGGTTACAGGCACGCAATTTACGAAACTAAGTGAGCACTCCCATGAACTTGTTCAGCCTGCGGTTCCTTTTCGGTGCGGTTGTTGCAAGCTTTTTGACCTTGAGCGCGGCCGCGCAAATGCCGAACGGCATGATCAAGGCCGCGCGCGTGGAAGGTGTCGTCACGAAAACCACCGCGACGGGTGAGGTGGAGATCAAGAATGGCGATCTGCTCGTGACGAGCGACGTGATCCAGACCGGCGAGAAGGGCAGTGTCGTCCTGGTCTTCCAGAACGGCTCCACCGTCCGCATCGCGCCGGGGTCCAAGCTGCGCATCGACAAGTTCCTCATGGATCCCCTGGCCGATCCGGCGTCCGTGGCCAACGCGACCGAGGAGGCTTCCCCGTCGCAGACCGAGCTGAACCTCGAGTTCGGCGAAATCGTCGGCAACGTGAAGAAGCTGAAGGGCCAGTCGAACTACACCATCAAAACCCCGGTCGGCGCGGCCGGCATCCGCGGCACGACCTTCCGCATCGTCTTCCGTCCGACGGGCGACGGCCGCGCGTTCAATTTCCAGGTCACGACCGCCGAGGGCCTCGTCGTGTTCGAGGGCACGAGCGCCGGCTCGGGCGCGCCGGTCGAGATCGGCGCCGACCAGGAGATCGTGGTGACCGTGGTGGTCGAGAACGGCAATGCGCAGATCACCGGCCCGGTGCAGACCCAGCAGATCTCGGCCGAGGCCCAGCAGCAGATCCAGCAGGTCGTCGAGCAGGTCACCCAGGCGGTGCAGCAGACCGATTTCACTCCCTCCGGCAACACGCCGCAGAATCCGCCGACCCCGCCGGGTCCCCCCGAGACGCCGGCCGGCCCGGATCCGGATCCAGTGCCGCCGGTCCAGACGCCGCCGCAGCTGACGGGCGGCGCCGGCAAAGGCTGATTCCCGTCCATTCCCGCGCCCGGCCCCGATGAGGTGCCGGGCGCTTCGTTTTCGGGCCGGAGAATCGGGGCTTTAACTCGAAGCGCCGCGACGTACGCTGCCGGCCCGTGGCGCAGAAAAGGCAGAACTTCGACTGGCGATTCCTTTTCCTCCTGCCGCTCCCGCTGATCTGGTGCCTGTTGGACCATTACGGCGAGCTCGCGCGCCTGGAGAACCAGCTCCTGAACCTGCGCTTCCGCTTCCGCGGGGCGATGGCGGCGCCGGTGAAGCTGACCTACGTGGACGTGGACACGCGGGCGCTGCAGACCATCGGGCAAAGCCCGTGGGACCGCGCGCGCTTCGCCGAGGCGGCGGAATACCTCTTCGAGGCGGGGGGCGTCCGCGCGATCGGCTACGATTTCGTCTTCTCCGCCCTCAATTACTCGGAGCTCGTCGAAAAGGCCCGGGCCGAGCGGGGCAACCTGGCGCTCGCGCGCGCGGGCCGGAAGTACCCGCAGATCGTGCTCGCCGCGCAGTACACGGGCGGCCAGGCGCAGACGCAGGAGGGCATCCGACGCATCCCCCTGCTGCGGCAGGGAGCCACCGATCGCGCCAAGAACGACACGCCCGAGCTGCCGCAGTACCCGATCGTGAATCCCGCCTCCTCGGCGACGATCGGGCTGATCGACGTGGACTTCGAATACAGCCGGGGCGCGATCCCGCGGTGGATCCCGCTGTTCGCGGAATCCTCCACCATCGACTTCTGGCACATGGCGGTGCAGCTGGCGTGCATCGAGCTGGGCCTGCCGCCCGGGTCCGCCCGCCGCGCCGGCGACTTCATCGAGCTGGTGACGCCGGAGGGCCGCGTCGTCCGGCGGATCCCCGTCGCGGAGCAGCAATTGCTGGAGGTGAACTGGTTCGCGCCCTGGGCGCACGCGCACGACCCGCATTTCAGCCTGGCGGACGTCCTCCTGTGGGGGCGTGAACTGAAGTCGGAAAACGAGGCCGAGCGGAAGGAGGCCGAGGCCTATTTCGCCCAGTTCAAGGGGGCCGTCGTGCTCATCGGGCCAGTCGATTCCCTGTTGCAGGACCTGGCCCCGTCGCCATTCGACGACGACCCGGTGCCGAAGGTGGGCCTGCACGGCAACGCCCTGAAGACGATCCTCTCCGAGATCTACCTGCAGCGGACCGAGCCCTGGGTGATGTGGCTGGCGACGTTCGGCCTCACCTTCGCCGTGGCGGGGCTGAGCATCTCGGGCGGGGCGCGCAGCCTCTTTTCCAAGGTCCTCGCGATGCTGGTCCTCGCGGCGTTCGCGATGGCGAACTTCTATGTCTTCGCCGAGACCCATCTCGTGCTGCCGCTGGCCGCGCCGCTCGGCGCCGCGTTCACCACGGGTTTCGCCGCCGCCACCATCCAGCTCGTGCTGGAGGAGAAGCAGAAGGGGCGCATCAAGAACCTCTTCGGCACCTACCTTTCGCCGCAGCTCGTCAATCAAATGGTCGAGTCCGAGGCCGATCCGCAGCTGGGCGGACACGAGGACGTCATCACCGCGTATTTCTCCGACATCCAGTCGTTCTCCACCTTTTCCGAGCTCATGCCGCCGTCCCAGCTTGTCGAGCTGATGAACGAGTACCTGACGGTGTGCACCGACATCATCCAGGAGGAGGGCGGGACCCTGGACAAGTACATCGGCGACGCGGTGGTGGCGATCTTCGGCGCCCCGGTGGCGCTGCCGGACCACGCGTACCGGGCGTGCGTCTCGACGCTGCGCGTGCAAAAGGAAATCGACCGGCTGCGCGACAAGTGGAAGGGCGAGACCGGCAAGTGGCCCGAGGTCGTCCACAACCTCCGCGCGCGGCTCGGCCTCAACACGGGCAGCGCCATCATCGGCAACATGGGCAGCCGCTCCCGCTTCAGCTACACGATGATGGGCGACAACGTGAACCTGGCCGCGCGCATGGAATCGGGCGCCAAGTCGCTCGGCGTCTACATCATGGTGACCGAGGCCACGAAACTCGCGTGCGAGCAGCACGGCGGCGACCGGATCGTCTTCCGTTATCTTGACCGGATCGTCGTCAAGGGGCGCTCGCAGCCGGTGCCGGTGTTCGAGGTCGTCGGCTTCCGGGCCGACCTCCCGCAGAAGACGTTCGACTGCCTCGGCATCTACGCGCAGGGCATCGAGCGTTACCTGGCGCAGGATTGGGACGGAGCCACGAAGCTGTTCGAGCAGTGCGCGGTGCTCGAGCCGAACCAGCCGCACCACCGCGGGATCGAGAGCAATCCGTCGCACGTTCTCCTGAAGCGCTGCGCGTACATGAAGGCGCACCCGCCGGGCGCGGGGTGGGACGGCGTCTACGTGATGAAGGAAAAGTGAGCGCCGCGGGGCGCCCGGGCGGGCGCCGGCCCCGGCGGGCCGTCCCCGCAAAAGAAAAAGCCGCGCCGAGCGGCGCGGCTGCTGGCCCGAATGCGCGTCAGCGGGACGTCACCGGCTCGCGGCCTGGAAGTTCTTTTCCGCGGCGTCCCAGTCGACAACGTTCCACCACGCCGTGACGTAGTCGGGGCGGCGGTTCTGGTAGTTGAGGTAGTAGGCGTGCTCCCAGACATCGAGGCCGATGACCGGCCTGCCCTCGATGCCGGCGACCGCCTTGCCCATGAGGGGGCTGTCCTGATTGGCGGTGGAGCCGATGGCCAGCTTCTTGTCGGCGCCGACGTAGAGCCAGGCCCAGCCGGAGCCGAACCGCCCAGCGGCGGCCTTGGCGAACTCCTCCTTGAACTTGTCGAACGAGCCCCAGGTGGCGTTGATCGCCTCGGCCAGCTTCCCCTTCGGCGCGCCGCCCTTGCCCGGGCCGAGGATCGTCCAGAAGAACGCGTGGTTGCTGTGCCCGCCCGCGTTGTTGCGGACGCCGGCCCGGATCGCCTCCGGCACCTTCGACAGGTCCGCGATCAGCGCGTTCACCTCGAGCGCCGCGAGCGCCGGGTGGTCCTTGAGCAGGTTGTTCGCGTTCGTGACGTAGGCGTTGTGGTGCTTGCCGTGGTGGATCTCCATCGTCTTCGCGTCGATGTGCGGCTCGAGCGCGTTGGCGGCGTAGGGAAGCTTCGGGAGTTCGAAGGGCATCGTGGAATCGGGTTGAGGTTGAGGGATGTCGAAACCTGCACACGGGCGGGGCGGCGTCAACCGCCCCCTGTGTCTTGGAAGTGGATACGAGGCGAGCCGCGCGTGTCCGCGCGAACGTCGGCGGAGCCCCATGTGCCGCGCCGGCCGCTAAGCGCCGGTGTCCCGGCGCTTCAGCTGAAAATAGGCCTGCAGCAACGCGAGGCATTCGTCGCCGAGGACGCCGCGTGCGATCTCGAGGTGGTGGTTCACCTGCGGCAGTGCGTTGAGGTCGGTCGCGCCGCCCAGGCAGCCCATCTTCGGATCCGGCACCGCATAGACCACGCGCTTGAGGCGGGACATGAGGGTGGCGCCGGAACACATCGGGCAGGGTTCCTTCGTGACGTACAGCGTCGCCTGGTTCAGCCGCCAGTCGCCCAGGGCCCGCGCGGCCTGGCCAAGGGCGAGGATTTCGGCGTGCGCGGTCGGGTCGCGCGCGCTGTCCCGCTGGTTGTGCGCGGAGGCGATCACCTCGCCGCCGCATTCGATCACGGCGCCGATCGGTACCTCGTCCGCGCGCCAGGCGTCGATCGCCTGGTTGTACGCGAGCGACATGTAAAAGCGGTCGTCGCGCACGAGCTGGGAAGGAAACAGCTTCTCGAACGGACAAGGGAGAACCGGGCGCCGTGCGGATGTGTCCATGAGTGGTTATCCCGGAGGAAGCTAAAGCCTTGACTACGGAGCCCGTTTCCCGGTTACAAGGTGCTTTTCCTGAACGAAAACCGCATGCGTCCTTCGAGCACCCGAGCCCCATCACCGAATCATGTCTGAAGCCAAATCCGACGGCAAATCCATCGAAGTCGAAGGCCGGATCGTGACGGTCCTGCCGGGCACGATGTTCCGGGTGCAGCTCGACAATGGCCACATGGTGCTCGCCCACATCTCGGGCAAGTTGCGGAAGCATTTCATCAAGATCGCCGCGGGCGACAAAGTGAAGATGGAGATGAGCCCCTACGATCTCGACAAGGCGCGCATCACCTACCGCATCCGCGAGCAGAATCCGAACCAGCCGCCCCGGGCCCGCGCCGGCCGCG
>DASPMS010000046.1:0-15675 GCA_035626915.1 Opitutaceae bacterium | reverse complement strand
GGGGGCGGCGGGGGCCGGAGCGGACATCGCCCGCGCCGCGGCGGGCGCGGGGGCGGGCGCGGCCGGCCGCGGCTCGTCGGCCGGCGGGACCGGATCGGTGGACGCGGCGAGGCGGACGGCGGACGCGAGGAAAAGCAGGCGGAGCAGGTCAGTCTTCATCGGAGGCGAAAGGAGCGGCTTCTTCCCTACCGGGGCGGCCGGTCGCAAACAAGGATGAGATTTCCGCCGGGCTCAGTTGTTTCACGCCGCGCACGGGAATGCCGCGCAGCCGGAGGGCGCCGATCTGGTAGCGCCGGAGGCGCCGCACCGGATGGCCGAGCGCAAGGAAGAGCTGCCGGATCTCGCGCTTCTTGCCGTGGTGCATGTGCACGTCGAGGGCGCGCGAGGTGCCGTCGCGCGCGGGATTGACCAGCTGCGCGCGCTCCACCTTCAGGCGCTCGCCCTCGACCACCACGCCGCGCAGCAGCTGGCCGAGGCGCGAGGCCGGGAACGGCTCCTCCAGCTGGACGTAGTACCGCTTCACGACCGTGTTCGACGGGTGCATCAGGCGGTTGGCCAGGTCGCCGTCGGTGGTGAGGATGACGAGCCCCTCGCTGTCCTTGTCGAGCCGGCCGGCGCAGAACAGCCGGAGGCGCGCCCACTCGCGGGGCAGGAGGTCGAAGATCGTGGCCTCGGCGTGGGGGTCGCTGTTGCTGCACACGACGCCCCGGGGCTTGTGGGCGACCAGCGTGACTTTCGGCTGGGCGGCGGGCCGCACCGGCTTGCCGCGCACGGTCACCTTGTCCTCGCCCGGCACCACCTTCTGGCCGACCTCGGCGCACGCGCCGTTGACGAAGACCTCGCCGGCCGCGATCAGCGCCTCGGCGGCGCGCCGGGAGCAGAGCCCGGAGTCGGCGATGAACTTGTGCAGGCGAACCGGTTCCATGAGTCGCCGCTGGATGGCACGCGCCCGGGGGCGGAGCAACCCCGTTATGGCAATAATCGGGCTTGCGTCGTGAATTCGCGTGCCGGGAAATCTCCCTTCCACATGAGCACCGCGCCCGCGATTTCCGTGTACACGAAGGACAATCCGTTCCCCGCCCGACTGACGGAGAACCGGATGCTCAACCGGCCGGGGTCCGCGAAGGAGACGCGACACTACGTCGTCGACATCGCCGGCAGCGGCCTGGCGTACAAGGTCGGGGACTCGCTGGGCGTGTTCCCCACCAACCGCCCGGCGGACGTGGCGGAGCTGCTGGCGCGGCTGGGCGCGACGGGCGAGGAGCTCGTCTCGCCCGCGATGCTGAAGCTGCCCGCGCCGATCCCGGTGCGCGAGGCGCTCGCGTCGCGGCTGGCGCTGGCGGGCCCGACCAAGAGGATCGTGGACACGCTCGCGGCGAGGGCCACGGACGCGGCCGAGAAGACGAAGCTGACCGCGCTGCTGCTGCCGGAGGCGAAGGAGCAGCTGATGGCGTTCCTCGAGGAGCGCGAGTACGTGGACCTGCTGGCCGAATTCCCCAGCGCGAAGCTGACGCCGCAGGAGTTCGTCGACCACCTGCGCAAGCTGATGCCGCGGCTGTACTCGATCGCGTCGTCGCCCAAGTTCCATCCGACGGAGGTGCACCTGACGGTCGCGACCGTGCGCTACACGACCAACGGCCGCGAGCGCGCGGGGGTGTGCTCGACGTTCCTGGCGGACCGCGCGGCCGTGCGGGAGACCCCGGTGCCGGTGTTCGTCTCGGATTCGCATTTCGGCGTCCCCGACGACCTCGCGCGCGACATCATCATGGTCGGGCCGGGCACGGGCATCGCGCCGTTCCGCGCGTTCATGCAGGAGCGGGTCGCGACCAAGGCGGGCGGCCGCAACTGGCTGTTCTTCGGCGACCAGCACCGGAAGAGCGATTACCTGTACGAGGAGGAGTGGGCCCGGTGGCAGGCGGACGGCCTGCTGGCCCGGGTCGACCTCGCGTTCTCGCGCGACCAGGCGGAGAAGGTCTACGTCCAGGACCGCATGCGCGAGGCGGCGGCGGAGCTCTGGAGCTGGCTGAAGGGCGGCGCGCATTTCTACGTCTGCGGCGACGCGAAGCGCATGGCGAAGGACGTCGACCTGGCGCTGCACGAGGTCATCGCGCAGCAGGGCGGGATGGACGCGGCCGCGGCGGCGGATTACGTGAAGCAGATGAAGAAGGACCGGCGGTACCAGCGCGACGTCTACTGAGGGTTTCAGGTTGCGGAGGGCCCGATTCGGCTTGATACGAACCGGCGCGCCGGCCATCCCCGCCGGCTTCCTTCCCCGAAATCATGAGCCTGACCTTCACTAATCGGACCGCGCTGGTGACCGGCGCGGGGCGCGGCATCGGCAAAGCGATCGCGGAGCTCCTCGCGAAGCACGGCGTGAACGTGATCTGCGTGAGCAAGTCCGCCGACAGCTGCGGGGCGACGGCGGCCGCGATCACCGCGGCCGGCGGCCGGGCCAAGGCCCTGGCGGTGGACGTGGCCGACGGCGCGGCCGTCGCGAAGGCGAGCGCGGACCTCATCGCCGAGTTCGGGGTGATCGACATCCTCGTCAACAACGCGGGGATCACGAAGGACGGGCTGCTGTTCCGCATGTCGGAGGACGACTGGAACTCGGTCGTCGCGACGAACCTCACGAGCTGCTACGCGTGGACGAAGCACCTCGCGCGGCCCATGACGCAGAAGCGCTGGGGCCGGATCGTGAACATCACCTCGGTTGTCGGCCTGATGGGCAACGCGGGCCAGGCGAATTACTGCGCGGCGAAGGCCGGGATGATCGGGTTCACCAAGGCCATCGCGAAGGAGTTCGCCTCGCGCAACGTCACGAGCAACGCGGTCGCCCCGGGCTTCATCAAGACCGACATGACCGCGGCCCTTCCCGCCGAGGCGGCGGAGAAGATCTCGGCCGTCATTCCGCTCCGGCGGCTCGGTGAGGCCGCCGACATCGCGCACATGACCGCGTTCCTCTGTTCCGATGAGTCCGGCTACATCACCGGACAGGTTTTTGCCGTTGACGGCGGGATGGTGATGTGATGCCTCTGAACCAAGTTTTTACCGCGATCCCCTTTCCAACATGGCCGACCAGAAAACCATCGAACAACGCGTCAAACAGATCATCGTTAACCAGCTGAATGTTAACGAAGAGCAGATCACGCCGCAGGCTTCTTTCCTGGACGATTTGGGCGCGGATTCGCTCGATACGGTCGAGCTGATCATGGCCTTCGAAGAGGAGTTCAAGACCGAGATTAAAGGCGAGATTCCGGAGTCGGATGCGGAGAAGCTCCAGACGGTCGGCGATGTGATTTCCTACATCGAGCAGAAGGCCGGGAAGAAGTAATTTGAACTTTCACTTGGGCGTTCTACCGTCCGCCCCCGCGGCCTGGTAGAACGCCTTTTTGTTTTCGGTCGCCAATCTCCGATGGAAATACTGCCACCGCAAAAACGTGTCGTCGTCACCGGTCTCGGCGTGGTCACCTCGCTGGGACACAACGTCCCTGATTTCTGGTCGAACATCGTTGCCGGCAAGAGCGGCATCGATCGCGTCTCGCTGTTCGACGCCACGGATTACGCCTGCCAGATCGGCTCGGAGGTCCGCGGATTCGACCCGGCGCAGCACATGGACCCGAAGGAGGTCCGCCGCAACGACCGCTACACGCACTTCGGCTTCTGCGCGGCCAAGCAGGCGGTGGCGGACGCCCAGCTCGACATGGCGAAGGAGGACGGCGACCGCGTCGGCGTGATCATCGGCTCCGGCATCGGCGGCATGTGGACGATCGAGACCCAGCACAAGGTCCTGCTCGAGCGCGGCCCGCGCAAGGTCTCGCCGTTCATGATTCCCGCCCTGATCAGCAACATGGCCTCCGGCCTCGTCGCGATCGAGCTCGGCGCGCGCGGGCCCAACTTCGCGGTGGTGAGCGCGTGCTCGACCGCGACGCACGCGATCGGCGAGTCGCTCCGCATGATCCGCGGCGGCGAGGCCGACGTGATGGTCTGCGGCGGCTCCGAGGCCGCGATCACGCCGCTCGCCTACGCCGGCTTCTGCTCGATGAAGGCGATGAGCACGAACAACGACAATCCGGCCAAGGCGAGCCGGCCGTTCGACCTCAATCGCGACGGCTTCATCATGGGCGAGGGCGCGGGCATCGTCGTGATCGAGAGCCTCGAGCACGCCCTGGCGCGCGGCGCGCGCATCTACTGCGAGCTCGCCGGGTACTCGGCGACGTGCGACGCCTTCCATATCACGCAGCCGGATCCGGACGGCAAGGGGCTGTCGCTCGCGATGCGCCGCGCGCTGGACGACGCGCGCCTGGCGCCGGGCGAGATCGACTACATCAACGCCCACGGCACCTCCACGCCCTACAACGACAAATTCGAGACGCTCGCGATCAAGCGGGTCTTCGGCGAGCACGCGAAAAAGGTGATGGTCAGCTCGACCAAGTCGATGACGGGCCACCTGCTCGGCGCCGCGGGCGGCATCGAGGCGGTCATCTCGGTGAAGACGATCGAGACCGGCGAGGTCGCGCCGACCATCAATCTCGACACGCCGGACCCCGAGTGCGACCTCGACTACGTGCCGAACGTGAAGCGCTCGGCGAAGGTCAACACGGTCCTGAGCAACAACCTCGGATTCGGCGGCCACAATGCCGCCCTGGTGTTCAAGCGCCACTGAGCCGGCCCGCCGCGGCGCGCCGCGCTGGCTCGCGCTGCCGCTCCTCGCCGCGCTGGCGGGTTGCGGCGACCGGACAACCCCGGTCGCCCAGCCCACGCGGTCCGAGGTCTGGGCCGAGGTGCAGGCCCACGCGGCGCGCTACCGGCTCGACCCGGCCTTCGTCTTCGCCGTCGTGGCGGCCGAGTCGAACTTCGACGCGGCCGCGCGCAACGGCGAGGCGCGGGGCCTGATGCAGATCAAGCCCGCGGCCTGGCGGACGGTGTCGGACAGCCCGTACGAGCCGCGGGTCTGGGACTGGCGCGAGAATCTCCGCGTGGGCATCGACTACCTCGCGTGGTGCCGCCACACGCTCCACGCGAAGGGCGAGTTCTCGTACCCCGCGCTGCTCGCGGCGTTTCACTACGGGCTCGACCACATGGAGCGGCGCGGCTTCGACCCCGCGAAGGTGGCGGTGCCGGACAACGCGGTCTACCGCGAGCTCTGGCGCGGCAACCTGCAGCCGGTGCCGCCCCCATCCTGACACAGAAGGCGTTTGCCGGGCCGTCGCGGGGGACGCAGCCTCCGGCCGTGCCGGACGCCTCGGCCAGTCTGCGGCTCCTTTTCGCGACGCGCATCGCGCGGATGCTCGCCTACGGAATCCTCGGCGTCGTGCTCGTGCTGTATTTGGCCGAGCGCGGGTTCGACGAGGCCCGGATCGGGCTCCTCCTGACGCTGACGCTGCTGGGCGACGCCGCGCTGTCGCTCGCCCTCAGCACGCGGGCGGACCGCTGGGGCCGCCGACGCACGCTGGTGGCGGGGGCCGTGCTCATGGGCCTGGGCGGGACGGTCATGGCGCTCACGGGCGACTTCGCCCTCCTCCTCGTGGCGGCGACGATCGGCGTCATCAGCCCGACGGGCGGCGAGGTCGGCCCGTTCCTGGCGGTGGAGCAGGCGGGCGTGGCGCAGGTGGTCCCCGACCGCGACCGGACGCGGATCTTCGCCTGGTACAACGTGGCCGGCTACGCCGCGACGGCCGTGGGCGCGTTGATTTCGGGAGGCCTGGCGGAGGTCCTGCAGGGCGCCGGCTGGACGCGGCTGGCGAGCTATCAGGCGATGTTCGGATTGTACGCCGCGCTGGCCGTGGCCGTGGGGGTGCTGAGCGCATGCGCGGGGCGGGGCGTCGAGGCGCCGGCCGCGGCGGGACGGAAGTCCACGGGGCCGGTCGCGGCGCTGACCGGGCTGCACGACTCCCGCGGGCTGGTGCTGCGGCTCGCCGGCCTGTTCTCCCTGGATGCGTTCGCCGGCGGGTTCATCGTGCAGAGCTTCCTGGTCTACTGGTTTCACCTGCGGTTCGGGGCGGGCGAGGCCGCGCTCGGCGGCGTGTTCTTCGGCGCCAACCTCCTCTCGGGCCTGTCCGCGCTGGCGGCGGTCCCGCTCGCCCGCCGGATCGGGCTGGTGAACACGATGGTGTGGACCCACCTGCCGTCGAACGTCCTGCTGATGCTCGTGCCGCTCATGCCGAGCTTCGCGACGGCCGTGGCGATGCTGCTGCTGCGGCACGCCATCTCGCAGATGGACGTGCCCACGCGGCAGTCCTACGTGAACGCGGTGGTCGCGCCGGGGGAACGCGCGGCGGCCAACGGGGTGACCGGCACGGCGCGCCAGCTCGGCGCCGCGCTCGCCCCGGTCGTCGCCGGCCCGCTGGTCGGCTCGGCCGCTTTCGCCGCGGCGCCGTTCTTCATCAGCGGCGGGCTGAAGATCGCCTACGACCTGCTGCTGTGGCGCTCGTTCCGGGCCGTGCGGCCGCCGGAGGAGCGGCCGGCGCCCCCGGCCGACCAGCGCCGCTAATACCGCGGAAAGGCGTATGCCTGCGGCGTTGCGCCCGGCCGGCGCATCTTTTTGCTCCCCGCCCAACCTCCGCCCCGCATGCCCGCCAGCAAGAAGACCCCGCCCAGCCTCACCCAGAGCGATCCCGAGCGCAGCTTCGAGTTCGAGTTTGTCCGCGCCTGCGAGAACGCGGCGCTCAACTCGATCCACTGGCTGGGCCGGGGCGACAAGGAGAGCGCGGACGCCGCCGCATGCGACGCGATCAACGGCTGCTTCGACCTGATCGACATGTGCGGGGAGGTGGTGATCGGGGAGGGGCAGAAGGACAACGCGCCCGGCATCTTCCTCGGGGACCGGCTCGGCAACTGGCGCAAGGGCGCGCCGAAGTTCGCGATCGCGCTCGATCCGATCGACGGCACGACGAACATCTCGAAGGGCATGCCGAACTCCATCTCGGTGATGGCCGCGGTGTACGTGCCGCCCGGCGGCGGCGCCGGGCTGGTGAACATCCCGACCTTCTACTCCGAGAAGCTCGCCTACGGCCCGCAGGTCGCGGAGATGATGCGGAAGGAGAAGTTCTTCCGGTTCGATCTCGATACGCCGACCGAGGAGATCATCGAGAAGACCGCCCGCATGCTCGGGAAGAACGTGAAGCAGGTCGTCACGGTGGTGCTCGACCGCCCCCGCCACGAGAAGACCATCCAGGCCATCCGCGGCATGGGCGCGTCCCTGCGGCTCATCGCCGACGGCGACATCACGGCCGCGATCGCGCCCTCGCTGCCCGACAGCGGCGTGGATCTCTACATGGGCATCGGCGGCTCGCCCGAGGGCGTGCTCACCGCCGCGGCCCTCCGGACGCTGGGCGGCGACCTTCAGCTGCGGATGTGGGTGCGGGACGAGGAGGAAAGGACCCGGATCGCCGGCGATCCGCAGGCCAAGAACCTCCGGCACATCTATCACGCCGACGAGCTGGCCTTCGGGCCGAGCGCGCTCTTCTGCGTCACCGGGATCAGCGACAACCCGCTGACCAAGGGCGTGAAATTCGTCGGCCGCCGGGCGATCACGCACACCCTGCTCATGCGCGCCCGGAGCCGCACGGTCCGCTACATCAAGGCGTACCACGACCTCGACAAGAAGACCATTCACCTGCGCAGCGACGACGGCGAGCACCTCGTCTGAGCCGCGCTGCTGAACGGTAAAACGTGCGCCGTCCTCGACGCGGCGGCACGGCGGGGCGTCACTGGCGGGCATGAAACTGCCCCTTTGCCTCGCCGCCGCGCTGGCGGCGCCCTGCGGCTTCGCGCTCGATCCGGCTTCCTGGGTGTCGCGAGCGGACCTCCGGTACTCGACGCCGGCGAGCCGGAGCGAGGAGGGGATGCCGGTCGGCAATGGCCGGACCGGCAGCCTCGTGTGGACGACGCCGTCGTCGCTGCGCTTCCAGGTCAACCGCGTGGACGTGTTCGCGCTCAATGCCTCCTCGGTGAGCTTCCCCCGCGCCGATTCCGATTACGCGGCGGGCTGCGGCTACGTCGACATTCACGTCGCGGGCGCCGGCGAGGACGTGTTCGCGGGCGCGGAGTTCGGGCAGCACCTGTCACTCGCCGACGCGCTGATGACCGCCGCCGGCCGCGGCGTCACCGCCCGGGTGGTGGCGTGGCCGGCCCGGGACGTGCTGGCGGTCGAGATCGACGACCAGCGCGCGGCGCCGGAGCCGGTGCACGTCGACCTGCGGATGCTGCGTTACGCGCGGCAATTCGTTCCGGGCCGGACGTTCGCGCTGGAGCAGGCGCATGCCGTCGAAGTGCACACCGCGGAACACGTGGCCCGCTCCACGCTCGACATCCGGGCCGGGCGCATCCTGCTGCGCCAGGAGTTCGAGGAGCGGGGCTTCTATGGGTCCTCCGCGGTGGCGGTGGCGGTGCTGGGGCGGCCGGCGCGGGCGCGCTACCTCAACGAGACGACGGTGCAGCTCGCGGTGCCGCCGCAGCGCGGGCGGTTCACGGTCCTCATCGGCAGCGCCGCGAGCCTGGATCGCGCACGCGACCCCGCGGTGCTCGCCCTCGCCGACGTGGCGGCGGCCGAGGGGCGCGGCTTCGATGGCGTGCGCGCGGACACGGCCGCCTGGTGGCGCGGGTTCTGGTCGCGCGGGCACATGCGGCTGACGAGCGCGGACGGTCAGGCGGACCTCGTCGAGCGGCATTGCACGTATTTCCTGTACCTGATGGGCGCGAGTTCACGGGGCGCGTATCCGCCGCGCTTCGGCGGCATGTTGTGGCGCACGACCGGCGACCTGAGCCGCTGGGGCTCGCAATACTGGTGGGCGAACACCCGCGTGTATTACCTGAACCTGATGCCGGCCGGGCGGCTCGAGCTGATGGATCCGCTGTTCGACATGTATTCGGGGATGCGCGAGTCCTGCGCGGTCGCCGCGCGGCAGCAGTGGGGCAGCCAGGGGCACTGGATCCCGGAGATTGTCTTCTTCGACGGCTTGGAGGTGCTGCCGGACGACATCGCGTCCGAGCTGCAGGACCTCATGCTCGTGCGCAAGCCGTTCGAGGCGAGGTCGGCCCGGTTCCAGGCCTTCGCCGAGGTGCGCAACCGCCACCACGCGCGCTGGAACTTCCAGGCGGACGGCCGATGGGTCGACGGGAAGTTCGTCGTGCCCGACAAGGGCCGCGGCATCTTCGGGCACTGCACCCACATCCTCGGGGCCGGCGCCCGCCTCGCCGACCTCTACTGGCAGCGCTACCAGTACACGGGGGACGAGGCGTGGCTGCGGGACCGCGCCTACCCGATGATTCGGGGCATGGCGGAATTCTACCGGCATTTCCCGAACCTCCAGAAGGGCGAGGACGGCCGCTATCACATCCGGCACGTCAACAGCGGGGAGTCGCAGTGGGGCTCGAGCGACACGGCGTACGAGGTGGGCGCGATGCACCTGATTTTCCCGCTCGCCGTGCGCGCGGCGGAAATCCTCGGGGTCGACGCGGAGCTTCGGCCATTGTGGCGGGAGATTCACGCCAACCTGCCGCCGCCGCCGGCCCGCCCTTACGTCGCCGGCGCCACGGGCCCGGACGGGGTGTTCGGGGCGTTCGTCTACCGCGGGCCGGGTGCGATCGAGCCGGTCGGCTCCGAGCCGGAGCTCAAGCGGCGCTTCCTCGGCTTCACCCAGCTCGGCAGTTTCATCGACGAGGCCGGGATCGGCGGCGCCCGGATCTTTCGCAATCGGCTCCGGCTGCGCGAGGGGCCGGGCGCGATCGACGCCGAGCATATCGCGGGGCTGTCCAACGGGGTTCACGCCTCGCTGCTGGAGAGCACGCCGTCGGACGGAGCGCACGGCGAACCCTTGCTCCGGATCTTCCCGGCCTGGCCGAGGGACTGGGATGCGGACTTCCGCCTGCTGGCCCGCGGCGCGTTCCTCGTATCCGCCGGGCAGCGGGGGGGCGTGGTCGGCCCGGTGGAAATCCTCTCGCAGGCCGGTTGGACCTGCCGGTTGGAGAACCCCTGGGGCGAGGCGCGGGTCGCGGTTTCCCGCGACGGGCTCCCCGCCGGCGAGCTGGAGGGCCGGTCGCTCGAGTTCCCGACGCGACCGGGAGAGCGGATCGGCCTCTCGCCCGCGCCGGCGGCGGCGCCGGGCGCCGGAGAAAAAAATACCCGTTGACGGGCTTCGCGACGGCGCTCTTTATTCGCCGCTCCTTTGGATTGGGGCTCGGTAGCTCAGTTGGTAGAGCGGAGCACTGAAAATGCTTAGGTCGCCGGTTCGAATCCGGCCTGAGCCACCATCCAACCGGCCCCGGTGGCGCGGCTTACGGGATTTCGGAGCCGGCCAGAATGATCGATGCCGCCTTTTCCAAGCCGCGGGCATCGTGGTCGTCGAAGCGGTTTTTCCGGGGGCTGTCGAGGTCGAGGACCCCCAGGAGGCGCTCGCCGCGCACGAGGGGGACCACGATCTCGGAACGGGAGGCGCTGTCGCACGCGATGTGGCCGGGAAAGGCGTGGACATCCGGGACGACGACGGTGGCGCGGCGGACGGCTGCCGTGCCGCAGACGCCCCGGCCCAGGCCGATCCGAACACAGGCCACCTTCCCCTGGAACGGCCCGAGGACGAGCTCCTCGCCCTTGAGCAGGTAGAACCCGGCCCAGTTCAGGTCGGGAAGGAGCTGCATGAGCAGGGCGGACGCCTGGGCTAGATTGGCGGTCCAGTCGCGCTCGCCCTGCAGCACCGCCTCCAGCTGGCGGTGGAACGCCGCGTAGAACTGGGGCTTGGTGTCGGCGGAAATGGCTGCGACGAGGTGGGACATGGGCGGGCCCGAAGAAAGAGGCGAGGGGGACGGCGATGGCAAGCGCCGGCCGCGGCGGATTGCTTCCGGCCGGGAATAAGCCAGGATCGCGCCGCCTCCCACGCCCACCCATGCCCGGCGAAACCTTCACGCAGCTGGTCGACGCGCATTACGCGCCGCTCTACCGCTTTGCCCTCAGCCTGACGAAGAACTCGTCGGATGCGGGCGACCTGACGCAGCAGACCTTCTTCATCTGGGCCAAGAAAGGGGAGCAGCTGCGGGACTACACCAAGGCCAAGTCCTGGCTCTTCACCACGCTGTACCGGGAGTTCCTCCGCGTGCGTCGGCGGGCCGAGCACGTGACCGCGCTTGAGGACCTGTCCCCCGTCGACTCCGATCCTCCGGCTCCGGAAGTCGATATCGTGGCCGGCATGGATGCGGGACTGGTGGTCGCGTCGCTCCAAGAGGTGGACGAGGTGTACCGGGTGCCGCTGACCCTTTTCTACATGCAGGACCTTTCCTACAAGGAGATCGCGGAGGCGCTCGAAGTGCCGATCGGCACGGTGATGTCGCGCCTGTCGCGCGGCAAGGCGCAGCTCCGCGCCGCGCTGGCCCGCAAGGACGCGCGAACCGTCAAGGTGGTCCCGTTCGAAATCCACCCGGGGAGGAAGACGTCATGAAGCACGAAGAAGCGAAGTTCATCCTGAACGCGTACCGGCCGAACGGCGCCGACGCGGCCGATCCCGCCTTCGCGGAGGCCCTGGAGCACGCGCGCCGGGATCCCGCGCTGGCCGCGTGGTTCGAGCGCCTGAACGAGTTCGACCGGGCGGTCGCGGCGAAGCTCGGCGAAGTGCAGCCGCCCTCCGGCCTGCGCGAGACGATCCTTGCCGGCGCCCGCGTGGGCACCCCCGAGGGGCTTTCGTGGTGGCGGCGCCCCGCGTGGCTGGCGGTGGCCGCCGCCTTCATCGTCGTCGGGGCCGTGACGCTGAGCCTCGCGCCGGCGCGCCTCGAGGCCGCGGACCTCACCTCGTTCGTCGCCCGGGACGCGCAGCAGCGGCACATGCACGGGGACGGCGAGGCGTGGAGCAGTTTCCAGGCACGGCTCGCCGAACCGGCGACGCGGCTCGGGCAAAAGCTCGCCGTGAACTTCAGCGAACTGCGCACGACCGGGTGCCGGACGATTCGGTTCCAAGGGCGCGACGTGCTCGAGGTCTGCTTCAACCGCGACGGCAAATGGTATCATTGCTACGTCGTGCGCCGCGCGGATTTCCCGTCGCTGCAGGCACCCGCCTCGGCTGAGATCTCCGCCGAAGGCTCCGTGCACGTGGCGACCTGGGCCGATGACTCCCACCTCTTCGTTGTCGTGTCGAAGGGCGGGGCGGAGGCGCTGCAAGTCCTGCTCTGAGCGGCGCCCGGAGTCGCGGCAACGCGCGCAAGGAGCCCGTGCGCGGGGTTTCTGGACACGACTAGCGACGTTGCCTTGGCCCGGACGCTGAGCCGGCGTTCAACCGAAATCGGGGGCGGAAGATGCAAAATATTTTCCGGTGGCCTAGGTCAGCCCGGCGCACTTTTACACCGATGGATTCGCTACTTGCGCGACCGTTGGTAAATTGAGCGCCAAAGCGGCCCAAATTGTAAATCCCAGTGAACAATTCCACCTTGTCAGGGGTCAGTTCGGACGTCCTTTAGGGCCCGTTTTCGATCATGAAACGACTCCAGACAGTCCTCGTTCTGACCCTCGCCGCGCTGGCGTTCCTGGCGCCCGCCGGGGCGGCCGAGCGTTGGAAGGTCCTCAAGGCCATCAACTGGGTCGAGAATCCCACGAACCACGGCCGGTACGGCCCGAAGGGCGAATTGGGGCCGTACCAGTTCCGCGCGAGCACGTGGAAGGCCTATACTAGCAAGCCATTCAGCTACGCGGTGAAGCGGGAGTATGCGGACGAGGTTGCGGTGCGGCATTACGAGTGGATCAAGCGCGGCTTGGCGGATGCCGGCTTGGAACCGAGCCCGTACAACATCGCGCTCGCCTGGAACAGCGGGCTGGGCGCCGTGACGTCCGGACGTGTCCCGAAGTCCACCTATCGCTATGCCGATCAGGTCAGGAATCTCGTGGAAGTGATGCACCGGCAGGCGCCCGCGGCGCCGGTCGTGGTTGCGGCCGCGCCGGCCGAACCGATCAAGCCGATCCCGGTTCCTGTGATCACGCTTTCCGGCGAGGCGGCCCCGGTGCGTTTTGCCGCCACCGTGCCGGCACACGCCCCGCGATTCGTGCTGAATGACGGCCTGATGGATATCGAAGCCGGGGACGTGCCGGTGGTCCGGACCGATCGGGCTCCCGCGGCGGCGACGCCGACCGCTCCGCAGGTGGAGACGCAGCCACTCTTCGTGGCGACCGCGATCGGCACGCCCCGCTTCACGCTGATCGACTGACCGTCGCCGGGGCGAAATCGCTTGGCGGCCGAGCGCGGCGGCGGCCATGATGCGCGGGCGCATGAGCAGCCCCGCCGCCCGCACGACGTTCCGGCAGATCTGGTGGGCGCCCGTGCTCTGCTTCGGCCTAGCCCTGGCAGCGACGCGGTTTGAGGCGGTGCGGCAGTTCGAATGGACCACCCTGGACTGGCGGACCCGGTTCCGGGCGCTGCTCCAGGAGCCACCGGACCCGCGGATCGTGATTGTTCTGTTCGAGGACGACACGGATGCGCACCTCGTGGCCTGGCCGCCCGATCGGGCCTGGCACGGCAATTTCAACAAGTTCCTCGCGGTCGAGAAGCCCGCGGTTGTCACGTGGGACGTGATCCTCGATGCCAGCCGGGAGGGGGACGGCGACGCGGCGATGGGCGCCGATACGCGCGTCGCGGTCGAGGCCGGCACGCGGGTCGTCACCGGTGCGGTCACGAGCAGCGATCCGCCCGAGGGCGAGCAGATCGACCTCGGTCCGACCCGGCCGCTGCCGGATGTCGAGGGCGACGTCGCGGGGCTGTACGGCGACGCTTACGCCCTCCTGCCATTTGTCGAGCTGCGCGCCGCGGCTCCGTATGGCTTCGTCGACGCGCCGCGCGCCGGCGATGGCGTCATTCGGGAGGTCCCGATGGTGGTGCGAGTGCGCGACCGGCTCTACCCGTCGCTCGCCCTGCAGACGGTGATGTCGTACTACGGCCTCGAGCCGGAGGACCTCCGCGTGCGGCCTGGTGACGGCATCTATTTTGCCCACGGCGGACGCGAGCGGCGCATCCCGATCTCGGCGTCGGGCCGCTACCTGGTCAACTACCGGTACGACCAGGAGGCCGACGGTTCGCGCTTCGACTTCGCGACATACTCGTACCGTGAAATGCTCCTGAAGATCAACGCGTACCACGTGGAGAATGCGCCCGGTGCGCCGCGGCCCCCGAATATCGAGGGCAAGATCGTCTTCGTCGGCCAGACCGTGACCGGCAAGGCGGACGCCGGCCCGACGCAGCGCAGCGCCTACGCGCCACTGGTGCTCGTCCACGCGAACATCGTGCACAACATCCTGACCGAGGACTACGCACGGGAGGTGCCGGCTGTCGCGCTGTGGGGCACGGCGCTGATGCTTGGCCTGGCCGGCCTCGCGTTGCTGGCCGACCGCTCAGTCACGATCCTGTGCGGCGGGGCGGTCCTGGGTGGAGTGAGCTATGTCTCGCTGGCCTGCTGGGCGTGGGTCTGGGGGAACTGGTGGGTGCCGGTGGTCGGGCCGCTCGGCGGTTTCGCCGCGCTCCAGTTCGTCGTCATCGGCCGCCGCGTCTGGCAGGAGCAGAAGGCGAAGCAGGCGATCAAGGGGATGTTCAGCGCGTACGTCTCGCCCGAAGTCGTCGACCGCATCGTCCGCTCCGGACAGATGCCGCGGCTCGGCGGTCACGAGGAGGACATCACCGCCTATTTCAGCGATATCCAGGGGTTCTCGACCTTTTCGGAGCAGTTGGCCCCGGACCGCCTCGTCGAGCTGATGAACGAGTACCTCACCGCGTGCACCGACATCGTGCAGGAGGAGGGCGGAACGCTCGACAAGTACATCGGCGACGCCGTCGTCGCGATGTTCGGCGCGCCGCTGGCGCTGCCGGATCACGCGTATCGCGCCTGCGTCGCGACCCTGCGCGTGCAGGCGAAGCTCGGCGAACTGCGCGCGCGTTGGCGCGACCAGGGCGCTCGCTGGCCGAGGATAGTCGGCGAGATGCAGTCGCGCATCGGACTGAATACCGGCCGCTGCGTGGTCGGCAACATGGGCAGCCGCACCCGCTTCAACTACACCATGATGGGTGACGATGTGAACCTCGCCGCGCGCATGGAATCCGGCGCGAAGAGCTGGGGCGTGTACGCGATGTGCACCGAGGCGACGCGCGCGGCGTGCCTCGCGCACGGGGGCGGGCGCGTCCTTTTCCGACCGCTCGGGCACATCGTGGTCAAGGGGCGGGCGCAGGCCGTGCCGATCCACGAGCTCGTCGGATTGCGGGAATCCACGCCGTCGCAGACCTTTGAGTGCCTCGATCTCTTCGGCGAGGGACTCGCGCGGTATCAGGAGCGGGATTGGACCGGCGCCCTGGAGCGATTCGGGCGGAGCGCCCGGCTCGAACCACATCAGCCGGGGAAACATCCGGGAGTGAGCTCGAATCCATCCCTGGTGTTCCTGGAAATCGCTAAGCAGTATCGAGATGCTCCGCCGCCCGCCGCCTGGAACGGCGTGTACGTAATGAAGGAAAAATAGCTGAAATCGGCGGCGGATCGCCTTTTACATGGTGTCGGGGCTTGCTGGTCCCGGAGGGGGCGGTACGTTCGGTTCAAGCACACCTACCCATGCGCCCCCGCAAGATTCTCGCTTCATTCCTCGCCGCCGCGGCCCTGATGGTTGTCGCGGCGTTTGGCCAGACCCTCAATTCCGATGCGACTGTCCTGAAAGTTGCTGGCAATGCC
>DASPMS010000045.1:0-66135 GCA_035626915.1 Opitutaceae bacterium | reverse complement strand
GTAGGTCGTGCTCGAGATGGTGGTCTGGGCGACGGCGGCGAGCGCCGACCCGGTGAAGAGCAATGCGATCAGCCAGAGGCGATGCTTCACGGAGAGAATTGGTTGATGGTGAAGATCAGCGGCCGCGGAGTGCGGCGTTCTCGGCCTCGAGGGCGGCGATGCGGGCGGCCTGGGCGTCGAGCCGCTTGGCTTGGTCGATCTGGTGCAGCGTCAGCTCCTCGATCTTCTCGAGGAGCCTGGCCTGCATTTCGCCCACGCTGATCCCCTGTTGCGCCACTTCGGCGGCCGACGGAATGCCCGGCAGGTGCCTCTTCGCGCGGATGTGCGCCTCGACCTCGTCGAGCGGCGCGAGCCGGTAGTCGTCGGCGAAGACGTGGTCGGCCCAGCCGGTCGTCTCGACAATCACCTCCTTGGTCTTGATCGTGCCGTTGACGGCGAGCTTGTGGGAAGGCGAGGTCGTGCCGATGCCGACGTTGCCGCCGTTCGCGATGTACACCGCCTCGTTTTGCCCGCTGGTGCCGAACGTGATCGGTAGGTTGTTGTCCGCGCGGATCAGTGCCGACGAGACCTGGCTTCCGTTTCCGCGGTAGCCCAGGAAGATTCCATTTTGACCGGCGAGCTGCGTGAAGTTCGCGATGAATTTCTCGCCGGCGGAAATCCCCAAATCGCTGGCCACGTCGAGCCGGCGACCGGGAGAAGTCGCGCCGATGCCCACATTGCCGGCCGCATTGATGGTGAGGCGATGGGCGGCGCCGGTATCGTCGTAAATTGAGAAGCGGCCGCCTCCGATGGCGGCGCCATCCTGGGTCGAAACTAAACCGAAGACCCGACCGCCGGTCGCGGTGTTCTCCAATATGATGCCGGTCGAGGGACTGCTGCTGCTCGAGACGTGAAGATGTTGAATCGGAGAGGAAGTGCCGATTCCCACGTACGAATTCGAAGACGAGCCGATCCCGCTCGTGCCGCTCGGGATGAACAGCGTCTGTCCGGCCGAGATTACGGCGGCGACCAGAAAGACGGCGAAACCAACGGTATGACGGTTCATGGGAATTAACGCGCTGAAAACTCTTCCATCAATTTGGCGGGCTCAGCCGGATCGACTGAGGGTTCGCTTCGGCATGATTGAAGCCGTTTGGCCTGATCGATCCGGTGCCGCGTCAGCGCCTGGAGGTTCTCCTGCACCACGCCACCCAACGCATGATACCGGCTTTGTCCATGTATTATGTGCGCCTATTACATATGTGATAGCAGCCGCGGCCGTCCGCCTTGACGGCGCGGCATTCCGGCCGGACTCGACTGCTTTCAACATACGGAGGTGCGCGGCGCTGGAACGTCGACTACCGGAGCGGCCCATCTCGCGGCAGCGAACGTCGGCATCGCCGGCGTGTGCGGGATCAGCCAACACCACCAATGATGGGGTGTAAAGCAAACACTGCCGATGCTGGGGTGCCAGAGAAAGGTTGAAGGGAACGAGCCGCGGAAGGATACCAGCGTAGCCCCTCGAGCGTGCTCGCGGACGTTTCGCCATGAACCATGTAAATCTCCGCCACGTCCCCGAGGAGGAGCTCCGGTCCCCGACCGGCAAATTCCACTCGTTCTGCCGCAACATCTCCCTCGCGCTCGGCGGCGTGCGGAACGTCGGGGTCGCGGGCGGCGGCCACCCGTTCGACGTCCAGCTCCGGCGACTGCCACCCGGCGCGGCCGTGTGCCCGCATCACGCCCACTATTCGCAGTGGGAACTGTTCGTCGTCCGCGCCGGCCGGGGCACGGTGCGCGCGGACGAACGGCGTTATGAGGTCCGGACGGGCGACGTGTTTATCCATCCGCCGGGCGAGGCGCACCAGCTCATCAACACCGGCCTGCGCGACCTCGAGGTGATGATCGTCGCCGACCACCCGGCCCTCGACGCGTGCTATTATCCGGATTCCGACAAATGGGGCCTGCGTCCGCCGGGGAAGGCGTTCCGGATGCACGCCTGCGACTACTACGACGGCGAAGACGATCTCTCCTCGGCGGCCCCGGGCGGCTACCGCCCTCCGCCGCTCGCCCTGCCGAGGCCGGTGTCGTCCTTTCGCCGCCGGCGCACCCAGGTCGACGATATGCCGTGGTCCCGATGGAGGACCCCCAAGGGGAAGTTCGAGCAGCTCGGCCGGGGCCTCTCGGAGGCCATCGGAGACGTCCGCGGCGGCTGGCCGCAGAAGGGCCACCCGTTCAACCTCGAGCTCGTGAAGGTGCCGGCCGGGCGCAGCGCCGGCCCGCTCCATGCCCACCTCGGCCAGTGGGAGATGTTCATGATCCTCGAGGGCGCCGGCACGGTCCGGCTCGAGCGCGGGCGCCGCACGGTCGGGCCCGGGGACGTCGTGATGCATCCCCCCGGCGAGGCGCACCAGCTCACGAACACCGGGCGTCGTCCGCTGCTCTTCTACATCATCGCGGACAATCCGCCGCTCGACATCTTCCGCTATCCGGAATCCGACAAATGGGGATTCCTCGCCCCCCGGAAATACTTCCGGATGACCGAGGTGCCCTACCCCGACGGCGAGGAGTAAGTCCGCCGCCGGGCGGAGCCGAAGCGCTCCGCGCAAGCGCCGACCGGCCCGGCATCTCGCACAATGCGCCGACTCAGGCCGCGATGCGCCGGGCGGAGCGATACAGCAGGGCGATGCCGCCGACGAAGACTGCCAGCCCGATGACGATGAAAACCACCGGCCATGCTCCGGCGGGCAGGAACGCGCCGACCGCGTGGCCGATCGGAGCGAGCGGCTCGTCCTTCTTCGTGCCCCATACCACGCCCGCATACGCGACGCCGATGAGGCTTTCCCCGACGATCAGTCCCGTGGCGGCGAGCACGCCCATGCGCTTCGCGAACTCGGGGTTCGCGCGCCGGCCGGCCCAGCGGTCGTAGTAGTGGCCGATCACGGCGCCGATCGGAATGAGCAGCGTGAGCGCCATCGGCAGGTAGATCCCCATGCCGACGCACAAGGGGGGCAGCCGCATCTTGCCGCTCGCGCGGAGAATCTCGTCCAGGATGACCAGGCCCACGCCCAGCGCCGCACCATAGCCGATCAAGTTCCACTGGATCGCGCCGCCCAGCACGCCCTTGGCGAGCGCCGAGATCAGCGCCGCCTGCGGCGCCGCCAGCGCCTGGTCACCCGCGCCCGGCGCGCCCGCGAAGCCCATGGTCTGGTTGAGCAGGTCGAGGACGGGCGGGATGACCAGCGAACCGAAGATCACGCCGTAAACCAGCGCCAGCTGCTGCCGCCACGGCGTCGCCCCGACCAGCTGCCCGGTCTTCAGGTCCTGCAGGTTGTCGTTCGAGATCGTCGCGATCGAGAAGACGATCGCCGTCGCGAACAGCGCGTACGCGACCAGCGCCTTGGTCTGCTCCGGATCGGCCCCCTTGCCGTAATAAAACACGAGCAGGAGGGACGCGCCCAGGACGGCCAGGATGCCGACGCCCGAAACCGGGCTGTTCGACGCGCCGATGAGGCCCGCCATGTAACCGCAGACCGAGGCAATGACGCAGCCGACGACCACCACGTAGACCAGCGACCCGCCGATCACGGGCGCGATCCCGTCCGCGATCGCCGTGCCCGAGGTGAAATACCAAAGCAGCCCGGCGATGGGCAGGAGCATCGCCACGATCGTCCCTCCCACCACGCCGATGGGAATGTCGCGCTCCGTCAGCGCCAATTCGGTGCCGGCCTCCCGCGCACGCGACGCGGCGACGGCGGCCCGGATGCCCTTGATGATCGGCCCGAGAATCCGGAACAGGCTCCAGAGCGCGGCCACGCCGATCACGCCAGCGCCAATGAACCGGACCTCGCTGCGGAATGTCGTGTTCACCACCGCGCCCAGGCCGGCGGCCATGTCGTCGTTCCAGGTCAGCCATGGGACCAGCCCGCCCCAGGCGATCAGCATGCCGAGCAGCATCGCCATGCCGACCGACAGGCCCACCAGGTGCCCGACACCGATCAACGCCATCGCCAGGCTGGTCGAAACGGTCGTCGCGCCGGCGCCGATCGGGAAAGTCCTGGCCACCGCATCCGCCCCCAGCCGCATGTACCCGACAAGGGCGTTGGCGGCCGAGATGACTGATCCGACGATGATCATCCGCAGGCCCTTGGCGTTCTCTTCCTTGCCCTCGGCCGAGCCGAATCCGACCCGAAGGACCTCGGCCGCCGCCACGCCCTCGGGATAGGGCAGATCGGAGCCGGTCACGAGCGCGCGCCGCAAGGGCACCGAGAACATCACTCCCAGGATGCCGCCGATCGCGCAGACCGCGACCGTCACCCAGTAGGGGAACCCGGTCCACCAGCCGACCATGATCAGGCCGGGCAGGACGAAGATGATGGCGGAAAGGGTGCCCGCGGCCGACGCGATCGTCTGGACGATGTTGTTCTCGAGGATGTTCGAGTTTCCGACCATGCGGAGCACCGCCATCGAGATGACGGCCGCGGGGATCGAGGTGGCGAACGTCAGCCCGACCTTGAGCCCGAGGTACACATTGGCCGCCGTGAACAGGAGGGTGATGAGCCCGCCGAGAATCACCCCGCGAAACGTCAATTCGCGGAGTCCATCGTCTTGTCGCATGGCGCGACGCTGCGCCGCACGCCGAGCGCCGGCAAGCCTCGGGATGAACCGGATGACCTCGGTGTCGTCCGCGGTCGGCTACTGGAGGGACGACCTCCGTGTCGTCCGCAGTCGGCGAGCCTGGAGGGACGACCTCCGTGTCGTCCGCGTCGACATTCGAATACAGGAAAGGACCGGACGGAGCCGGTCCCCCCCGGAGGGGCGCGCCGTCAGCGGCGCCGGCGCTTCGCATCGCGGTTCCCCAGCAGCCGCTTGATCAGCGCGTACAGCATCTCCAGCCGCGGGACGGCGGCGCCGATCTTGCGCGCGCGGCGGACCGGCTCGCCCCAGATCTCCTCCACCTCGACGTCGCGGCCCGCCTCGAAATCGATCAGGCTGGACGGGCGATAGCCGCCGATCTTCGCGGTCCGCTCGAACTGGAGGTCGATGAACGAACGCGGGATCGCGTGACCGAACTTCGCCGCCGCCTCGACGATCTCCTCCATCAGGCGGCGCGCCAGGGTCCGCAACCCCTCGTCGGCCATGATGACATCCGTCGAAATGCCGCCGGCCGCAATCGCGAGCCCGTTGAACGGCACATTCCACACGAGCTTGTGCCAGCGCCGCGCCTCGAGGTTGTCGTGAACCGCGGCGCTGACCCCGGCCTTCTGGAACAGCGCCGCGATCCGACGGGTGCGGGCCTGCGCCGGCCGGCCGAATTCGCCGATTTCCATCAGGCCCGGGAAAGTGCAGTGGATGACGCCGGGGGCGGTGCGGACGCTCGCGATGAAACAGATCGCGCCCACCACGCGCCCCGCGCCCGCCGCCTCGGCCAGCGGTTCCTCGACGCCCAAGCCGTTCTGCAGCGTGAGGACGACCGTGTTTTCGCCCAGGAGGGGCGGCAGGACGCTCCGCAACGCGTCGTTCGTCGTGGCCTTCAGCGCCACCACCACGAGATCGCAGGGGCCGATCTCGGCGGCGCTCGCGTACACGGGGATCCTTCGGACGTGAATGCGCTCCGTCGGCGTCCTGACCCTCAGCCCGCGCGCCACGAGCGCCGCACGCCCGCTGCGGGCGAGAAAATGAACGTCCTCCCCCGCCTTCGCCAGGCGCGCGCCGTAGTAACATCCCAGCGCACCCGTGCCGACGATCGCAATCCGGGGCTTCGAGGGAAAATCCGCGGCATTCACGGACGCCTTCCCTCTCAGCCCACGTGTAAAAACTCAATCTTTCCCTCTGGGAAGAGAGTGTAAGTCGCGCATCCCAAACCCGACTTCATTCACATCGCCCCGGCACCCGACCGTAACCTGTCCCCCCGCACGGGAGCGCAACGCCCGTGCAACGAAAAGGGCTCCTTCCGGGGCTAGAAGCGGGAGCCGAAAAGAACTGGCGACAAGGCCGTCCCCGCCCCGCTTAATAGCCTGTCCCTTAATGGAAATCTCTAACTGTTGTATAACAGCTAGTTGCGATGTCACAAATTTACTCCTCTGAGCAACACGTTCCCGGCCGCTGCTTCCGCCCCTGGCGGACGATGAAATCGGTCGGCGAGGGGGCGGTCGCCGCTAGCCAGCCGTCGTGGCGGTTGCCGACAGCCGGGGAGCGTACTTCCCCGAGCGAAATCTTCCCATACCGACAAGTTATTCACACCCGCCCCCGGCGGCTCACAGCGGCATATTGTCGGTGAGGCGAATCTCGTCGACCCAGCAGGCCATGGCCATGAGGCATTGGCCCGGGACGACATCCCGCACGGGCTCCATCGTGGCCTTGTCGACCAGCGCGATGTAGATGACGCGGAGCCGGCGGCGCGCGCCGATAATGTGGGTGGCCTCGGCGACCAGCCGGTCCGGGCTGCGCACCCCGGCGGCCACCATCTCGCGGGCCTTCTGCAGCGCGGCGAAGACGGCGGTCGCCTCGACGCGCTGGGAGGCGCTCAGGTAGGCGTTCCGCGCGCTCACCGCCAGGCCGTCGGCGTCGCGCACCGTCGGGCCGGTGACAATCTCCACCGGAAAGCCCTGGTCCGCGACGGCCTTTCGGACCACGGCGAGCAGCTGGGCGTCGCGCTCCCCCATGACCAGCACCCCGGGCTGCACGACGTGGAGAAGCTTGAACCAGCAGGTGAGCACGCCGCGGAAAAGCCCCGGCCGGGAAATGCCGCAGAGCGCCTTGCTCAGGGTTTCCTCCACCACGTGCGTCGAGAATCCCCGCGGGAAAAGCTCCGCCGCCTCCGGCACGAACAGCGCATCGACACCCTGGGCGCGGGCCCAGGCCTCGTCCGCCTCCGGCGTCCGCGGATACCGCGCGAAATCCTCGCTGGGCCCGAACTGCAGGGGGTTCACGAACGCGGAAACGACCACCCGGTCCGCCCGCTGCCGCGCCGCCGCCACGAGGCTCGCATGACCCGCGTGCAGGGCGCCGAGCGTCGGCAGGAGCGCCACCGACTTTCCCGCCTGCCGCCAGCGGCCCGCAGTCTCGCGCATCGAAGGGACGGAAGTGATTTTCTCCATGCCGGGGAACGGGATGAACAAACCGGGCGCGCCCTCGATTATCAAGCGCCGTTCCCCGCCCCCTGCGCCGCCGGGATTTACGTCATGCCGGGAAAAAATGACTGGCCGCCCCCGGCCCGAAAGCCTTGCCTGACCGGCTCCGCGAACCGGCCAACCGGGCCGGCCTCCGGCGCCGGTCACCCCCGGCCGCAAGCTCTCCGTCCTCGCCGCCCATGCTCCGCATCAACGAAAACTACACCAAGCTCAAGGCCTCGTACCTCTTCGCGGACATCGCGAAGCGCGTGAACGCCTACGTCGCGGCGAATCCCTCGACGCCCGTGATCCGCCTCGGGATCGGCGACGTCACGGAGCCGCTCCCGCCGGTCTGCATCGCGGCCCTCCACGCGGCGACGGACGAGATGGGGAGCCGCGCCACGTTCAAGGGCTACGGCCCGGAGCAGGGATACGCGTTCCTGCGCGAAGCCATTGCCCGGCACGACTTCCAATCCCGCGGCGCGCAGGTCGAGGCGGACGAGGTGTTCGTGTCGGACGGCTCGAAATGCGACGTCGCGAACATCCAGGAAATCTTCGCGAACGACATTCGCATCGCCATTCCCGACCCGGTTTACCCGGTCTATGTCGACACCAACGTGATGGCCGGCCGCACGGGACCGAACGCCGACGGCCGCTACGCCGGGCTCGTGTACCTCGATTCCACGCTGGCCAACGGGTACGTGCCCTCGCCGCCGTCCGCGCCCGTCGACCTCATCTACCTTTGCTTCCCCAACAACCCGACGGGAGCCACCGCCACCCGCGCGCAGCTCGCCGAGTGGGTCGATTACGCGAAGCAGCACCGGGCCATCATCCTGTTCGACGCCGCGTACGAGTCCTACATCCGCAACCCCGCCCTGCCCCGCTCGATCTACGAGATTCCCGGAGCGCGCGACGTCGCGATCGAGTTCCGCAGCTTCTCCAAGCTCGCCGGCTTCACCGGCCTGCGCTGCGCCTACACGGTCGTGCCCAAGCCCCTCAAGGCCCGCGACGCGGCGGGCGCGGAGCACGCGCTCCACGCCCTCTGGAACCGCCGGCACACGACCAAGTTCAACGGCGTCTCCTATCCCGTGCAGAAGGCGGCGGCGGCCGTGTACACGGCCGAGGGGCAGGCGCAGACGAAGGCGCTGACGGACTTCTATCTCGGCAACGCCCGGCTCATCCGCGAGGCGATGACCAAGCTGGGGTTCACCTGCATCGGCGGGGACAACGCGCCCTACATCTGGGTCGCCACGGGCCGCGACTCGTGGGAGTTCTTCGACCTCCTCCTGAACAAGGCGCAGGTCGTGACGACGCCCGGCGCCGGCTTCGGCCTCTGCGGCGAAGGCCACGTGCGGATCAGCGCGTTCAACTCCCGCGAAAACGTCGAGACCGCGCTCGCCCGGATCGCCGCCGCATTGAAGTGATCCCGGCCGGCGCCCGCGCCGCCCGCCGCGAGACGGCGCCGGGCCCTAGCGCCGCACCGGCCGCTGGAGCGCCGCCGCCTGCGTCACGAGCGCGTCGCCGAGCTCGTTGATCGCGTCGCGGATGTGGCCCACCAGCACGCCGTAATCGCCCCCCTCCCAGGCCCGCGGCTGGGCGTTGAACACGCCCCGCTTCGCGGGCGGCTGCTGGCCGGCGGGATCGGGATCCGGCGTGATCACGTATGTCGCCGAGAGCTGCACCGTATTGCCCTCGTTGCGCACGAGCTCGCAGCGGAGCACCTGGACGTCGACCGTGCACCCGCCGCCCGCGGCGCCGAGGCGGGCGCGGAGCAGGTTCGTGATCGCGTCGTCGAGCGGCTCCGCCCAGCGCGCCTCGTCGCGGTACACCACCTCGTTCTCGGCGATGCGGACCGCCATGGAGCGGTTGCGCAGATGCCCGGCCAGCTCGACCGGGCGCACGCGGGCGGCGTCCGGCGCCGCGAGCGCGCCCGGGCTGCTCAGCGTGAAATGCCGGACCGAGTCCGACTGGGGCGGCGTGATCGTCGGCAGGCTGCAGGCCGAAAGCGCCAGCACGGCTGGGGCGAGGAGCCAGGCGCGCGGCGGGCGGCGCGCGGGCCGGGCGGACGATCGAGGTGCATCGGTGTTCATCGGTGATTCCTTTCGTGCTCCAGATTCAGCGCCGGTCGTCGGTCTTCCGCTCCCCGCCCTCCGTCCCCGGATTCGGGCGTCAGTTCCCTTCCTTCTTCTTGCCGACGACCAGCGAGTTCGGGTTCCGGGCGAGCGCGTCGGCCAGCCGCTCCAGCGCGGCGGCCGTGTCCGCGACCTGCCGGAGCGCGTGGGTGACCTCGTCGCCCACCGTGCCCTGCCGCTCGACGAAGCGCTGCGTCGCGGTCGCCGCGCCGCTGATCCGGTCGAGCGAGGCCTGCGCGTCGGCCAGGGTTTTCCGGAGCTCCGCGCTCACCGGCTCGACCTGCCCGTCGATCTTGGCCAGCGTGCCGCGGACGTCGGCCAGCGCCTGGTTGAGGTTGTCGAGCGCGGCCTTGGCGTCGGGCGACTGGACGAAAGACTCCGTCGCCTCGGCGGCGCGGCGCACGCTCGCCGCCAGCCCCTCCGCGTCGAAGTCCGTGATCTTGCGGTTGGTCGTGGCCAGGAGGGTCTTCAGCTCCCGGGCCAGGCCGGCGAAATCCACCTTCTTCAGGTTCGCGACAATCTCCACGATGCTCGACTGCACCTCGGCGATCGGCGACGGGATGGACGGCACGACCAGCAGGTCCTCGCCGTTCCCGGGCGGCGTGCCCCGGGGATACTCGGCCGGGTCCTCGATCGTCAGCTCGACGAACAGCAGCCCCGTGATCCCCGTCAGGCTCAGCCGGGCGCGCATCCCGCGCCGGATGAATTCCTCGAACGTCGCCGGGTCGGACAGGTCGATCGTCGCGCCGACGCTGTCGGTGACGACGTTGCGGTTCAGCTCGCAGACCGTCTGGACCACCGCCTTCTTGGTGTCGCCGTCGTAGCGGACGTTGACGGCGGCCACCCGGCCGACGCGCACGCCGTAGAATTTAACCGGCGCGCCGGGGTCCAGGCCGCTGACCGACTCGTCGAAGTAGACCAGGAACCGGGCGGGCTTCTTGAAAATGTTCGAGCCGCCAAACGACAGGAAGCCGATCACGAACAGCGCGAGGGCGCCGATGATGAACATGCCGACGGTGGCGGGACTGACCTTGGCTTTCACGCGCGTTCCCCTTCTGCCTCGGCCCCCTCCGCGCGTCTATTCAAAAACCCCCGGACGCGCGGGTACTCGCTGCGGTCCCGCAACTCCCGCGGATCACCCTCGGCGATCACGCCCCGGGTTTCCCGCTCCAGCATCACCACGCGGTCGGCGATCCCGAAGATGCTCGCGAGCTCGTGCGACACCACGACGATCGTCGTCCCCAGCGTGTCCCGCAGCTTCAGGATGAGCTCGTCGAGCATCAGCGACGTGACCGGGTCCAGGCCGGCCGAGGGCTCGTCGAAGAACACGATCTCGGGATCGAGCGCCAGCGCGCGGGCCAGGCCGGCGCGCTTCTTCATGCCGCCGCTGATCTCGGCCGGGTAATAGTCCTCGTAGCCGGCCAGCCCGACCTGCGCGAGCTTGAGCCCGATGATCTCGTCGCGCTCCCGGCGGGAGAGGTCCGTGAACAGCTCGAGCGGGAGCGAGACGTTCTCCCGCAGCGTCATCGAGCTCCACAGCGCCCCGCCCTGGTAGAGCACGCCGAAGGTCCGCAGCAGCTCGCGGCGCTCGGCCGGCGGGGCGGAGGTGAAGTCGCGGCCGCCGTAGGTCACCTTCCCGCGCGCCGGCGGAATCAGCCCGATCATGTGCTTCAGCAGCGTGCTCTTCCCGCAGCCGCTGCCGCCGATGACGAAGAAGACCTCGCTGCGCTTCACCGCGAACGAGACGTTCTCGAGCACCACGCGCTCGTCGTAGCGGCATTCGAGGCCCTGGACCTCGATGGCGAACTTCCCGTCCTTCGGCGCGGTGCTCTTCATGGGCGCGTCACCAGCCGAGGATGTCGAACACGACCGCGTAGATCGAGTCGCTCACGATGATGAGCAGGATGCCGGTCACCACCGCGCGGGTCGCGGCCTGGCCGACGCCGGCCGCGCTGCGCTCGGCCTGCAGCCCGCGGAGGCAGCCCGCGAGGCCGATGAGCAGCCCGAACGTGGCGGCCTTGATCAGGCCCGTGTTGATGTCGGACAGGTCCACGATCGTCTGCATCTCCGCGAAGAAGAGATTGGGCGGGATGTTCAGCGGCGGCAGGTACGCGATCAGCACCCCGCCGAGAATGCCGAGCGTGTCGGCGCAGAGCGCGAGGAACGGCAGCATGACGAACGGCGCCACGATGCGCGGCATCACGAGGAAATCGATCGGCGACACGCCCAACGTCTCCAGCGCGTCGATCTCCTCGTTGGCCTTCATGTTGCCGAGGGTGGCCGCGAACGCCGCCCCGGTCCGGCCCGCGAGCACGATGGCCATCATCAGGGGCCCCATCTCGCGGGTCATCGCCACGCCGACCATGTCCGCGATCCACACGTCCCCGCCGTACTGGCGCACCATGATCGCGCCGGTGTAGGCGAGGGTCACGCCGACGAGGAAGGTGATCAGGCCGACGATCGGCAGCGCCATCACCCCGCACTGCTGCATCTCGGCCAGGCAGTCGCGCCAGCGGAACTGCGCCTGGCCCTTGAAGAAGCGGTTCACGCTGAAGGCGCATTCGCCGACCAGCCGCGCCAGGTCCTTGGTCTCGCGCCACAGGGCGACCGTCGCCCCGCCCACCACGGTGAAGAGGTCCGGCAGCCCGGGGCGCGCGGCCACCGTGCGCGCCTTCCGCTGCGCGAGCAGCCCCGCGAGCTCGGCCGCCGCCGGCGGCAGCGTGCCCCAGTCGAGGGGCACCCCCAGCGGGTCGGCCCAGCCGCGCGCGTCGTTCAGGAACAGCGCGAGGGAGCTGTCCCACGACTCGAGCCCCTCGGCCTCGAACCGCACCTGCCGCGGCGCCGCCTCGCCCAGCACCGCCTTCCACTCCGGCCATTTCGCGGTGATCTGCCATTCGCCACCCACGCGCACGACCAGCCGCTCGCCATCCAGGGTCGCGTCGGCGCGGGCGGGCGTCTGCGGCTCGGTCATCCGTCCAACCTTCGGCCACCCGCCGCGTCACGGCCAGAATTAATTTCTGGCGGCGCGGGCCGGCGAAACCGCGCCTTGACCGCCCCCACCGGTCCCGGCCACCAAGGGCCATCCACCCGCCGCCGACCCCTTCGCCCGCCGCCCGCCCCGCCCCTGCGATGCGCACCGCCCTCTTCGACCTCGACGGCACGCTCATCGACCACTTCCGGGCGATCCACCGCTCGCACGCGCACACGATGCGCACGCTCGGGCTGCCGCCGCCGACGATGGATCAGGTGCGCGCGGCCGTGGGCGGCGGGCTCGAGCTCGCGCTCGCCCGCCTGGTCGGACCGGACCGCGTGGCCGCGGCGCTCGCGATTTACCGGCCGTATTGGGACGCCACGCTGCTCGACGACGCCGAGGTCATGCCCGGCGCGCGCGAGCTCCTGGCCGCGCTCCGCGACCGCGGCGTCCGCTGCGCCGTGCTCACGAACAAGCGCGGCGATTCCTCCCGGCTGCTGTGCGCCCACCTCGGCCTGGCACCGCTGCTGGACGGCGTGTTCGGCGCGGGCGACAGGGCGTGGCTGAAGCCCGCCCCGGAATTCACCGCCCACGCCCTCCGCGAACTCGACGCCTCCGCCGCCGAGGCCTGCCTGGTCGGCGATTCGCCCTGGGATGTCGCCGCCGCGCAGAACGCCGGGCTCGCCTTCTTCGGCGTCACGACCGGCACGCACACCGCCGCCGAGCTCCGGGCCGCCGGCGCGACGCAGGTCTTCGCGAATCTCGCGGAGGTGGCCGCGGCGATGGCCGTGTGACCGGTGGAACGCGCCGTCCCGGCGCGTTTTCGGGCCAACCGCCGGCGCAACCGCCTCGCGGCTGCCCTTCCTACCCTTTCGCCCGCCGCGACGCGGCGCGGGCGCGGTCGACCTCCAGCCGCAGGGCGTGCAGCGAGACGAAGATGTCGCGCAGGAAGGTCACCAGCGAGGCGATGAGCAGCAGCATGCTGGCCGCGAACAGGCACATCAGCACCACCTCGAGGTTCCAGTCGCGCATCGCGTCGGCGAAGATCGCCACGACCAGGAGGCACGACACGAGCATGCTCATCCCGTTGAACGTCACGGCCCGGCGGATCAGGAGCGCGCGCCGCCAGAGGATCTCCAGCTGGCGCTCGAGGTGCTCGCGCTCGCCCGGCTCGTCCCGGCCCGCGGCCGTCTGGACGTGCCCGGCCAGCGAGCGCGTGCGGTCGACGATCCGTCCCATCCGGTTGGTCAGGGTCAGCATCAGCGCGCCCATGCCCGAGATCAGGATCACGGGCGTGATCGCGAGCTGGATGATGCTCAGCAGCGAGTCGTCCATGGCGCGTACGCTGACAAGGAGCCGCCCAGCGGCAATCCCGGTCTGGGTCCGGTCCACCCGCTGCGGCGGCTGTCCGCGAGGTCCCAGCACGGTTCGATCGTGCAATACAGGGTGGACCGGACGGAGCCGGTCCCTCCAGAGGCGGTCCTCCGCGACGGTCTTGGCGTGGAGGTACGACCTCTCTGTCGTCCGCGCCGTATTCCAGCGTAACTGCGCGGAAAGTCGTTCAGCGGCCCGGCGGGAACGCCTCCAGCCGCCGCATCCGCGCCCGCACCGACGCCGCGGGATCCCGCCGGCCGGCCGCCACCCGGCGCCTGGCCTCGGCCCGGAGCTCGGGATGACGCGCGGCGATCGCATGGAGCGCCGTGATCGCCCAGGCCCGAAGGAAGGGATTACGGTCGCCGACGCCGGCGCGGACGAACGCCGCGACCGCATCCCGGTCCCCGTCCGCCAGCCCGGGCCGCTCCGCCAGCAACTGGCAGAGCAGCAGCCGCGCCTCCCACCGGCGCACGCCGGGCAGGGCATCGAGCACGACCGCCCAGTCGGCCGCGGCGACGCCGGGGGTCCGCGCGGCCCATCTGCGGAGCAGCCAGGCACCGGCCCGCTCGAGCGTCGGCGATCCGCTCGCGACCGCCTCCGCCAGCTGCCGGCCCGTGTCCGGCGCCGATTCGTATTTGCGCAGGATCTCCGCCAGCCGCGCCACCGGGGGACGCGGATCGGCTTCGAGGTCGTCGAGCAGCATGGCCGGCACGATGAGCGGTCCGCCGGGGCCGAGCGAGCGTCCAGTCACGGCGCCTCCCCCTCCGGCCGACGCCTTCCCGGGCCGGACCCCGCGCGGCCGCCGGCCCGGGCCGGGGAGGGTTCTTCGCTCTTCCGTTCCCCGCGTCCGTGTCTATCAGTCCGTTCGTGGTCAACACCGCCCCCACCAGCCTGAGCGGCGTCCTCGAGCGCATCATCTTCCTCAACGAGGAAAACCACTACACCATCGCCGAGCTCCGTCCGGACAGCGCGAAGACGGCGGAGGATCGGGTGACCATCGTCGGGCCCCTGCCCGGCGTGCAGTGCGGCGAGACCCTCTCGCTGACGGGGGAATGGACGCGGCATGCCCAGCATGGGGCGCAGTTCAAGATCGCCAGCTACCAGAGCCGCCTGCCCTCGTCCGTCTACGGCATCCGCAAGTACCTCGGCAGCGGGCTCGTGCCGGGCATCGGCAAGGTCTACGCGAACAAGATCGTCGACGTGTTCGGCACGGACACGTTCCGCGTGCTGAGCGAGGAGTCCGGCCGGCTCCGCAAGGTGCCGGGCATCGGCAAGGTCCGCGCCGCCGCGATCAAGTCCGCGTGGGAGGAGCAGAAGACGCTCCGGGAGGTCCACATCTTCCTCCAGACCTACGGCGTCACCACCGCGCAGTGCGTCCGCATCGTGAAGAAGTTCGGCGCGGAGGCCGAGCCGCTCATCCGCGCCGAGCCGTACCGACTGGCGCGGGAGGTCGACGGCATCGGGTTCAAGACGGCCGACCGCATCGCCATCAACCTGGGCTTCGCCAACGACGCGCCCCCGCGGCTCGACGCCGGGATCCTGTACGCGCTGCAGACCCTCGAGGAGGAGGGTCACACCGCCTTTCCGCGCGGCGAGCTCGTCACCTACGCCGCGAACCTGCTCGAGACGTCGGCCGAGCGCATCGAGTCGCGGCTGGACGCGCTGATCGGCCGCAAGGACCTGGTCGCGCACGCCGCCAAGCCGCCCGCGCCCCCTGCCGCCGCCATCCTCCAGCTCCCCGCCTCGGCGCGCGCCGAGCGCCGGATCGCCGACACCGTCCGCCGCCTCAACGCCGTGCCGTCCGGCCTCCCGCCGATCAAGATCGAGGCCGCGGTCAAATGGGCGCAGGACAAGGCCGGCATCGAGTTCCACGCGCTGCAGGCCCACGCCATCGCGAGCGCGCTCGCCCACAAGTTCAGCGTCCTCACCGGCGGGCCCGGCACAGGCAAAACCACCATCCTCCGCGCGCTCGTCGACATCCTGAAGGCCAAGAAGGCGCGGGTCACGCTCGCCGCTCCGACCGGGCGCGCCGCCCAGCGCCTGGCCGGCACGACCGGCGGCTTCGCCTCCACCATCCACCGGCTGCTCGGCTTCGACCCCACCCGCGGCGGCTTCGAGCACAACGAGTCCCAGCCGCTCGCGACCGATTTCCTCATCGTCGACGAGGCCTCGATGCTCGATACCCGCCTCGCGGCCGCGCTCCTCTCGGCCGTCCCCGTGCGCGCCCACGTGCTGCTCGTCGGCGACACCGACCAGCTGCCCTCGGTCGGCGCCGGCAACGTGCTGAAGGACCTCATCGCGGTGTCCGCCCAGCTGGATCCCCGGCCGGAGGCGGGCGCGTCGCTGCCGGTGACCCGCCTGCAGTTCATCTACCGCCAGCAGAAGGAGAGCCTCATCGTCACGACCGCCCACGCCATCAACGGCGGCGAGAACCAGCCGCCCCCCATCGTGAGCGAGGTCGCGAAGGCCCAGGCATGGAGCGACCTGAACTTCATCGCCGCGTCGGGTCCGGAGGACTGCCTCGCCAAGGTCATCGAGCTCGCGACGCGCTTCATCCCGCAGCACTTCCAATGGCTCGACCCGATCGGCGAGGTGCAGGTGCTCGCCCCCATGCACAAGGGCGTGATCGGCGTGGCGAACCTCAACGTCCAGCTGCAGGCCGCCCTGAACGGCGCGCGCGGGCCCGGACTCAAGACCGTGACCGGCGAGTATCGCGTCGGCGACAAGCTGATCCAGCTGCGGAACAACTACGACAAGAACCTCTTCAACGGCGACATCGGCAAGGTCGTGAGCGTCGATCCCGCGAAGGGGACGCTCGTCGCGGATTTCGACGGCGACCGGCATGCCTTCGACCGCGGAGAATTCGGCGACGTCGCGCTCGCGTACGCCATCAGCATCCACAAGTCGCAGGGCAGCGAGTACCCGTGCGTGATCGTCCCGCTGCTAAAGGCGCATTTCATGATGCTCCAGCGGAACCTGCTCTACACCGCCATTACGCGCGGGAAGAAGAAGGTCTTCCTGGTCGGCGAGCCCGCCGCCTACGGCATGGCCGTGCGCAACGCCGAGTCGAAGTCCCGCGTGACGCACCTGAAGGAAAAGGTCCTCGAGCCCGCGCCGTAGGGGATCCGCGCGGGAGTCCGGCCATCTGCGGCATTGCGGCGCGCCTCGCGGAAACGCACCGCGGCGGAGGCGCTACCGGGGCGGCCAGGTCCAGACTCCCACCTCGTGCATGCGCGCGAAGTCGGGCGACCATTCCGGGATCGGGGCGAGATCCCAGCGCCAGGTCTTTTCCGGCCGAGGCAGCCCGAACCGCTCGTACAGCGTCACGCGTTTCAGCAGCCGGCCGTCCGGGCCGATGTCGAGCTCCGCCGCGTCCGCGAGCAGCAGCCGCAGGCCCGGGCGCGCGCCGAGCCAGGCAACGTGGCGCCGGCCCGCCGCCCGCGCGCACTTCTCGGGCAGATCCTTGTCCCGCGCCTGGGCCGGCAGGGAATGACCCGGCACGAGCCCGAGCTGCGAGAGGCAGTTGGCCGAGACCAGGAAATCCGCCTCGCCGCCGGGCGGAGGACCGGGGTCGGCCTCGGCGAGGATCCGCGCCGCCTCGCGCGCGTCCACCGCCGCCCGGACGGCGGCGAGTCGCGCCAGCGCCCCGCTCGCGTCCCAGACGACGCCCTGCACCCGGCCGGGAAATTCCTTCTCCAGCCGACGCGCCCCGCGGCCGATCACGACGTCGGCCAGGACGACGGATCCGAACCGGGCGGCGAGCTCGGCCACGGGCACGTCGAGGCAGTCGCCCGCGCCGATCACCACGCACCGCCGCCGGGCCGGCGCCCGGTCCGCGGCTTCCAGGATCGCGGCGCGGCTCGCCGCCAGATGACCGGCCCAGGCGGCGCGCACGCGGCCGTGCCGCTTCGCGATGTCGCGGTGTTCCCGCCAGTGGCCGAGGGCGCGCGCCGCGGGCAGCGCCCGAGAACAGAGCCGGTGAAGGAGCTCGGAGAGCACGGGGCGTCGGTGGCGGGCGCCACGCCGGGGCGCTTCACCCCGCGCGGAGCGCGCTCACTTCTTCAGGTATTCCCCGAGCCAGTCGAAGATCGTCGAGTGCCAGAGCGCGCTGTTCTGCGGCTTGTTCACCCAGTGGCCTTCGTCGGGAAAATACAGGAGCTTCGACGGCACGCCCCGGCGCTGCAGCACGGTGAACAACTGCAGGCCCTCTCCGATCGGCACGCGGAAATCGAGCTCGTTGTGGATGATGAGGTTCGGGGTCTTGAACTTCGCGGCATACTTGTGGGGCGACCATTTCTCGTAGTCGGGCGTCTCCCACGGCACGCCGGTGTCCCACTCGGCGAACCAGGTCTCCTCCGTCACGCCGTACATCGACGTCAGGTTGAACACGCCGCAGTGCGTCACGAGGGTCTTGAACTTGTCGGTGTGGCCCTGGAACCAGTTCATCATGTAGCCGCCGTAGCTCGCGCCCGCCGCGGCCATGCGCGAGGTGTCGATCCACGGCTGCTTCTCGAGGTGTCCGAGCGCGGCCATGAGGTCGTCGAACACCTTGCCGCCCCAGTCCATCGAGATCTCGTCGGTGAACTTCTGGCCGAAGCCGGTCGATCCGCGCGGGTTCGGCATGGCGACCACGTAGCCCTGCGCGGCCCAGAGCTGCGGGTTCCAGCGATAGCCCCAGACGTCCATGAACGCGCCCTGGGGGCCGCCGTGCACCCAGAACACCAGCGGGTATTTCTTCGCCGGATCGAAGCCCGGCGGGCGCAGGATCCACATCTGCACCGGCGTGTCTCCGGCTCCCGGCACCGTGACGCTCTCGAGCGGCGTCAGGGCGACGTCGTCGAGCAGCCCCCGGTTCAGGCGGGTGAGCGGAGCGGTGACGCCGGTGTCGAAACGGTGGATCATGACCTCCGCCGGCTGGGTGGCCCGCGAGTGCGTGAACACCATGAAGCGCTTGTCGGCCGCGACGTTCATCTCCGCGTTGTAGCCGCCCTGGGCGACCGGCTTCGGCGCCCCGCCCGCACTCGGCACGGTCCAGATCGCCATCGTGCCCTTGTCCTGGGCGTCGAACACCAGGCTCTGGCCGTCCGGCGCCCAGATGAACGCGCCCGAGGAGAGGTCGGCGTCCTTGGTCGCGCTCCAGTTCTCGCCGCTCGCGAACGACAGCACGCGCAGCTCCCACTTGTCCGCCTCGAAGCCCGGCCGGGCCTGCGCGCGGTAGGCGAGGAGCTTGCCGTCGGGCGAGAACCGCGGGTAAGTGTCGGCCGCGGGGCTGGTCGTGAGCTGGCGCTTGTCGCCCGTCGCGAGGTCGACCGACCAGAGGTCGTGGTTCGTCCGCCACGCCTGCTCGCGCACGACGGCGTGCGGCGCGGTGTAGACGAGCGTCTTGCCGTCGGGCGAGAAGGCGAAGTCGTCGCCCTCGCTGAAGGTCGACGAGGTCGGAACGGCGTCGTTGTCGCCGGGCGTGACGTTCCGCGGCTCGCCGACGGCGGCGCCGTCCTTCACCCCGACGACGAAGAGGTGCTGGCGCTTGTCGTCCACCCACGAGTCCCAGTGCCGGTACAGCAGCTGGGTGAAGACCTTGGCCTTCACCTTGGATTTTTCCCGGCCCTCGTCCTTCTCGCGATTGAGCCGGTCGGCCTCGGCGAAGGGCTTGGCGGAGAACTCCGGGTAGACCGACGAGACGAAGGCGAGCTTGTCGCCCGACGGCGACCACACCGGCTGGCTGGCGCCCGTGGCGATGGAGGTGAGCTTCCGCGCCTCGCCGCCCTGCCCGGCCATCGGCAGGAGCCAGACCTGGCTCTCCCCATCGCGGGTCGACACGAAGGCCAGCCACTGGCCGTCGGGCGACCAGCGCGGATGATTGTCGGCCTTGGGCGAGTTCGTGACCTTCCGCGGCTCGCCGCCGCTCGTGGGCGCCACCCAGATGTCGCTGTTCGTGCGGTTCTCGTCGTAGACCACGTCGCTGACCGTGAACGCGACCCACTGCCCGTCGGGCGAAAGCTGGGGGTCGGAGACCCGGTGGAGCTTCATCAGGTCGTCGAACACCAGCGGGCGGGCGGCGAAGGCGGCGACGACGGCGCAGAGCGCGCCGAGGAGGATCGCGAGGCGACGGGCGGTTTGCATCGCGCCAGCCAATCCCGCTCACCCGGCGGGGGCAAGCCCCGGGCGAATGGGCGGCCGCGTTCCGCCGGCCGGTGGCACACCGAGTCTCCACACGCTGTCCGCCGGTGGCACGCGCGGTCTCCGCGCGTTGGCCGTACTCCGGACGTCTGATAGCGCGCCGGGACGGCGCGCGCCACCTTCGCGATGCCGGCGACATGCATAATCCCCGCACGGCGTACGCCGGTGGCACGCGCGGTCTCCGCGCGTCGGCCGTACGCCGCACGTCTGGCAGCGCGTCGGGACGGCGCGCGCCACCTCAAACAACCCTTCAGACGGTGCGCACGGGAAACGCGCGCGCCACGAAACCCGCGCGGCTCCTCACGGAAGCCACAGCACCGGCTCGCGGATCGGGAAATTTCTCCGCACCTCCTCGACCGTCGGATCGGACGACAGCCGCTTCCAAAGCTCGAGCCAGTCGCGGTTGCCGGTCGCAACCGCGCCGAACAGCAGGAACGGCTGCCGGATCGGCCAGTCGTCCCAATACATCACATCCGGGGCGACGGGCTCGTCGGTCGGCACGGGGCCGGCGTCGGTCAGGCGGTACCGTTTCACCTCGCGCAGCCAGCGCTCCTTGTCGGCGATGTACGGCGCCAGCCAGGCCACGCCCTTCGCCAGGCTGCGGCCATCGGGCAGCGCCCAGGTGACGAGGTTTTCCTCGGGCGTCGAGAGCACCACCCCGCACGCCACCATCACGTCGAGGTTGAAGATCGCGTAGCCGTACGGCTTCGTGCGCCGGAGCTCCTGCGGGAAGCTGCCGTCGGGGGCCATCTGCCCCGGCAGGTGCTCCTCCTTCAGGCGCCGGCGGCATTCGGCGAGCACGGCCTCGTCGCCCGTGAGGCGCGCGAAACACGCCGCCTGCAGCGTCCAGCAGGTGCCGTGGTTGTTCTTCGCCCGGCTCTCCTCGACGCCGTAGGGGTGCGTGCGCATCCACTGGAGGTAGTCGCGGAACCAGCCGGTGAGCGCGGCGTCCAGCGCGGGCGTGAGCGCCGGCGAGCCGCGCAGCGCCCGCACCGCGAGCGCGACCTCGGCGAGGTGCAGCGTGTCGATCACGCCGATGCTGCGGCCGGTCACCCGGCCCTGGATCGCCTGGGCGTAGAGGAGGTGGGGCGCCATCCGGGTGGCCGGGTCGGCGAACCAGGCGCGGAGATGCCGGGCGGCCGCGTCGGCGTACCGCGGCTCGCGCGTGACCTTCCACGCCGCGGCCAGGGCCCCGACGTCGCGCGCCATGTCCATCATCAGCCGCCGGTGCGCGACGAAGTTGCCGGGGTTGCTCAGGCCGTCGCGCTGGATGTACGGGCCGGCCGGATTCGCGGGGTCGGGCCACCAGTAGTCGCCCTCGGAGGAGAAGTCGTGCGGCCCGCCCGCGCTGCGCGGGTTGGGGGCCGAGGTGATCGTGCGGGGCGCCGCGGCGAGGGCGGCCGAGGCGACGTGCTCGATGCGGGGCTGTTCGTGGACCGGCAGGTCGAAGGCGGGAAGCAACAGCATGGGGGGAGGCCCTGTCGTGCCCTGCCCCGGTCGCCGGTGCAAACCCAGTGCCGTTCATACCGTTCAATGCCCTTTCGTCCTGAATCCGCCGGTGCGGGATTGTGCCCGCCCGTCCTCTTGGCATGATGTTCCCCATGTCCCAACGACTCCTCCCGCTGCTCGCCCTCGCCGGCGCAGCGTGCCTCGCGGGCCCCGTCCCCGGGCGCGCCGCCCCCGCCGCCGAGGGCTACACCCACATCAAGTCCGTCGGCGGCATCGACGAGTACCGCCTCGACCAGAACGGCCTGCAGGTGCTCCTCATGCCCGAGAAGTCCGCCCCGGTGATCACCTTCATGGTCACGTACCGCGTCGGCTCGCGCAACGAGGTGACCGGCACCACGGGCGCGACGCACCTGCTGGAGCACCTGATGTTCAAGGGCACGCCGAACTTCAACCGCGAGAAGGGCAACAACGTCGACCAGCTGCTCGAGCGGACCGGTGCGATCTACAACGCCACGACCTGGCTCGACCGCACCAACTACTACCAGACGCTCGGCAACGACCACCTCGCCATGGTCGTCGAGATGGAGGCCGACCGCATGCGCAACCTCTGGCTGAAGGAGGACGACCGTCGCCCCGAGATGACCGTCGTCCGCAACGAGTTCGAGCGCGGCGAGAACTCGCCGTTCCAGGCGCTCATCAAGGAGATCTCCCAGGCCGCGTTCGTCGCGCACCCGTACCACCACTCCACCATCGGCCACCGCAGCGACATCGAGCGCGTGCCGATCGAGAAGCTGAAGGCCTTCTACGACACCTATTATTGGCCCGACAACGCGACCGTCACGCTCATCGGTGACTTCGAGCACACCGCGGCGCTCGGCCTCATCCGCAAGGCCTACGGGAAGATCCCGCGCGCGCCGCACCCGATCCCCGACATCTACACGGAGGAGCCCGAGCAGACCGGCGCCCGCCGCGTCACGGTCAAGCGCGCCGGGCAGCTCGGCGTCGTCGCCATCGGGTACAAGAACCCCGCCGCGCTGCACGACGACTGGGCCGTCCTCCAGGTCACGGCCAATATCCTCTCCGACGGCACCAACAGCCGCCTTTACCGCGCGCTGACCGACAAGGGCCTCACCACCTCCGCCGCGACGTTCAACGGCTACTTCAAGGACCCGAGCCTCTGCATCCTGTTCGCCGCGATGGCGCCCGGCGCCACGCATGACCAGGTCGAGAAGGCCGCCCTCGAAGAGGTGGAGAAGCTGAAGAAGGACGGCGTGACGCAGGCCGAGGTGGACGCCGCGGTCGCGAAGCTGCTCTCCGAGACCGCCTTCAACCGCGACGGCTCCTTCGCGATCGCCGGCCAGATCAACGAGGACATCGCCGTCGGCGACTGGACGAACTTCATCAACCTCCCGGACAAGTACCGGAAGGTGACGCCCGCCGCCGTGCAGAGCATCGCCAACAAATACCTCAACGTCGACCAGAGCACCACCGGCTGGTTCATCCCGATCCTCCCCGGCGCCCCGGCCAAGGCGGGCCAGCCGTGATGCCCCGTTCTTTTCGTCCGCCTCCCTCCCCGTCATGAAAATCCTCTTCCGCACCCTCCTTCCCCTCCTCGCGTCGGCCGCCGTGCTGCTCTCCGCGGCCACCGCGCAGATCGCGCAGGGCGTGACCCGCACGAAGGTCCACGGCATCGACGTCCTCGCCTACAAGACCGGCGTCAAGGACGTCGTGTACCTGCGCGGCTCGCTGCCCGCGGGCGACGACAAATCCCCCGCGAACAACACCATGGTCGCGACCCTCACGGGCGCGATGCTCGACCGCGGCACCGCCAAGCAGGACAAGTTCGCCATCGCCGGCCAGCTCGAGGCGGTGGGCGCCTCGATCGACTTCAGCGTCGGCGAGACGGTCCTCAGCTTCACCGCCCGCTGCCTCAGCAAGGACGTCCCCCTCGTCATCACCCTCCTCGCCGAGCAGCTCCGCGAGCCCGCGTTCAGCGAGGAGGAGCTCACGAAGCTCAAGCAGCAGATCGCCGGCGGCCTCCAGCGCCAGCTCGAGAACACGGACTTCCGCGCCGCCGACGAGTTCAACCGCTCCCTCTACCCCGTCGGCCACCCGAACCGGCACCCGAGCGTCGAGCAGCAGCTCGCCGACCTGAAGGCCGCGACGGTCGAGGACCTCCGGAAGTTCCACGCCGAGCACTACGGGCCGGCGCACTTCACGATCGTGGCCGCCGGCGACATCGACGTCGGTGCCGTCCGCGAGCAGCTGACCGCGAGCTTCGCCGGCTGGACCGGCGGGACCGCGCCGCTCAAGGCCGGGCGCGCGACGCCGACCGACGCGGCGAAGGAGCAGACCGTCTTCATGCCGGGCAAGACCAGCGTGAGCATCGTCATGGGGCAGACCTCCGGCATGCGCTACGGCGACCCCGACTACTTCGCGCTCCGCACCGGCACGGCCATCCTCGGCAGCGGCTTCACCGGCCGCCTCATGGCCAACGTCCGCGACAAGGAGGGCCTCACCTACGGCATCGGGTCGACGATGGCCAACGACGTGTTCAACGACGGCGACTGGCGCCTCACCGCGACCTTCGCCCCGAACCTCCTCGAGCAGGGCATCGCCTCGACCCGCCGCCAGCTGACCGCCTGGTACGAGAAGGGCGTCACGGCCGAGGAGCTCGCCCGCCGGAAGGAAAACCTCGTCGGCTCGTTCAAGGTCGGCCTCGCCACGACGGACGGCCTCGCCCAGTCGCTCCTGCTGTCCGTTCAACGCGGCAAGGGCCCCGAGTGGCTCGATCAATACCCGGAAGTCATCAAGGGCCTCACCCTCGACCAGGTGAACGGCGCCATCCGAAAGCACCTCAACCCGTCCGAGATGTACCTCATCAAGGCCGGCACGGTGCCCGTTCCAGTGGCTTCGCCGGCGAAGAAATGACCGCCGCATCCTGAGATCGCCGCCCCCGTGACCAGCGCCCGCCTCGGCGGGCGCTTTTTTCTGCCCCGGTCGAGCAACCGGCTGAGGAACCGCCCCGGTGGAGGGACCGGCTCCGTCCGGTCCATCCTGTGTTGGACTATCGAACCGTGCCGGAGCCGCGCGGATTTCACGGGCAATGACGCTGGAATACCGGCGCGGACGACACGGAGGTCCCTCCACGCCCATGACCGTCACGGAAAACCGCCTGGAGGGACCGGCTCCGTCCGGTCCATCCTGTATCGGACTATCGAACCGTGCCGACCGGCTCGGCGTGTCGCGCCAGACAATCAACGCGATCGAGACCGAAAAATACGACCCCAGCCTTCCCCTCCCGCTGAAAATCGGACGGTTGTTCGGGCAGGCCGTGGAAAAGATTTTCACGCCGGACGACTGATTCGTCCGCCCGGGCCCTTGCCCCCGCCCTCGTTTCCCTTACGCCGTTGTCGTCATGCCCCGCATCACCTACGTCGTGCGCGCCTCGTTTCCCAGCCTGCAGGTCCGCGGACGCTATTTGTCCTGGCTCGCGCCGGACCACGTCGAGGCCGTCCGCCGCGGCGGAGCCGATTCCGTGCGGATCACGCTCTACGATCCCGCGTCGCCGGAGGGCCGGCCCGCGCTCGAGACGGAATACACCTTCCCGTCCCGCAAGGCGTTCGACGCCTATGTCCGCGACCACGCGCCCGCGCTGCGCGCCGACGGCCTCAAGCACTTTCCCCCGGAAAGCGGCGTCACTTTCGAGCGGCGCGTCGGCGAGCTGTGCTACGAGAGCTGACGACGATTCCGCCCTTGTCTGGCTTCCCGGCCGATAGATACTTGCCGGGTCAATGTCCCTGAGGACCGCCGCCGCCCGCCCCCCCGCCGCCTTCTTATCCCCGCAGGACGGCACGCCTCGCGCGGCCAGAGCACCGTTCGCCCGGTCCGGGCACCGCCATGCCCGCCCCGGCGGCGGCCGGGCGCCGGGCTCGCGGGCGTTCACCCTCGTCGAGGTCATGATGGCCGCGACGGTCATCGTCTTCGCGTTCTTCGGCATGATCCAGGCTCTCACCGTCGGCTCGGAGATGATGGCGACCGCCCGCCGGCAGACGCTGGCCTCGAAGATGATCGACCACGAGATCGAGGCGCTGCGCTTCGTCGACTGGTCGGTGATCTCCGGCCTGAGCTCGTCGCACTCGTCGAACACGAGCCTCGTCTGGAGCACCAGCGCGACCTATCGGGTGCGGGACGTCGTCAATCGCAGCGGGACGTGGTACCGCTGCATCCAGAACACGAGCTCCCAGGGCCCGCCGAACTCGAACTACTGGACGGAGGAAACGCCGCCTTACACGCTCGGGATGTCCAGCCCCGGCGTGGCCGAGGGCGCGACCTACAACCTCACCCATGCGGTTTCGAACGTCACCGGCCTGACCAACGTGAGGGAGGTCGTGTTCACCGTCACCTGGACGGTCCAGCCCAGCGGCGGCGTCGCCTCCCGCACGTACACGCGGAAGAAGACGGCGTATTTCGGCAAGTACGGCCTGAACCTCACGCTGCAGCGCTCGTGAACTGCACTCCGGACAACCTCAGGCGCCCGCATCCGGCCGGCCGCCGCGCCCCGGCCCGGCGCGGCTTCACGCTCGTGGAGCTGCTCGTCGGCATGAGCCTCGCGCTCATCGTCATGACCGCGGTGCTTTCGAGCTTCCTCTTCCTTGGGCGGAATTTCACGCGCCTGGCCAACCAGCAGACGCTCGAGAACCAGGGCCGCCGCACGCTCCTCACGTTCGAGCAGGATGTGCGCCTGGCCAGCGCGATCACCAGCGCGTCCTCGTCGCAGCTGACCCTCACGATCCCGCCGGTGTCCGGCAGCACGGCCACCTCGATCACCTACGCGTACGATTCCGCGACGGACCGCCTGGTCCGGACCGCGGGCGGCACGTCCCGCACCCTGCTGGAGAACATCGTCGACACGACCTTCGGGGTGAATCCGTTCACCTACGGCTTCAAGTACCACGACTCGATGGGCACCCAGATCGCGGCGTCGACCACCGCTTCGCTCACGGCCGGCGAGCTCCTCAGCGTGAAGCAGGTCTCGCTTTCGTTCCTGACGGCGACCGGCGTCGCGGCGAACGGCACCAAGACGCCGAACTACTACGGCACCTCGGCCCGCCTCGCGCTGCGGAACAAGCCGCTGCTGCAATGAGGGCCGCCCGCCATCCCGAGCGCGGCGCCGTGGTGCTCGTCGCCCTCTGCTTCGCGGCCGTGCTCGCGATCAGCGTCGCCAGCTACCTGGCGCTCAGCCGCTCCGCCATGACGCTGAGCAACCGCTCCTTCCAGACCGACCTGAGCAAGAACCTGGCGGAGGCCGGCCTCGAAGTGGCGATGGACGCGTTCAACACGAACGACTGGTCCGCCTGGACCACCAGCGGCACGACGGCCACCCGCACCGTGACGTTCACCGAGGGGGCCGCGAAGTTCGGCAGCATCGGCGTCGTCGGCTCGATCAAGCTCCGCGTGGACAATTACAACGCCTACAACCTCAACGCGACCTGGAGTTCCACCGCGACCTACCGGCCGGACAACGTCGTCGGGCACAACGGGCTGTGGTACCGCGCCCTGACCACGCATCTCGGCAAGACGCCGTCCTCGACCAGCGCCTATTGGGTGCCCGAGCACATATCGTCCGCCTTGAGCCTCACCTGGCAGTCCGGCGTCGCGTACGCGATCGGCGAAATGGCCGGCAGCAACGGCGCCCTGTATCGCTGCGTGTCCGCCCACACGTCGGGAAGCACCACCAAGCCCGGAAGCGGAGCGAGCTGGGCCACCTACTGGGTGCTTGTTCCTTACTTCTCGGTTGATTCGGACCTGCACTACACCAACGAGTCGATCCTCCACTATTACGGGACCTGGTACCGATATTACAGCGGGTGGCAGCCGATCTCGGGCGGGGCCTGGACCACCTCCTGGTATTGGCAAAGCGGCGTCACCTATTCCCTCGGGGACGTCGTCTACAGCAGCGGATTCTACCGCTACAAGAACGCGAGTCCCAGCGCGGGAAACGCGGTGACAAACACGACTTACTGGGAACCCCTCGCCACGGACAGTTCCACGCTCGCCGTGAACTGGCCGTGGGACGGCTCGGCAAACTACGAGATCGGCGACGTCGTTCACACCGGAGGCTCGTGGTACCGCTGCATCCGACCCCACTCGAACGCCACGCCGCCGAACGCCGCGTACTGGTCGAACGCGCCGCTGCTTTCGCGCGAGTGGGATCCGAAGTGGCAGTACGCGCAGAACGACACGGTGTTCTACCAGGGCAAGTGGTACCTCAGCATCTACAGCGGGACGAACTACGGCAACGTGCCGCCCACCGGTTCCACCGCCACGACCCTGTACTGGGCGCGAAGCGACGACGCCGCGCGGCAATGGTCCGCCACCACCGGCTACACCGCGAACACCTACCGCAGCTACGGCGGCGTCTGGTACCGCTGCCTCGTCGCCAACACGGGCAAGACGCCCAACGAGTCGACCTACTGGGCGGCCTCCTGGGCGCAGTCCTCCGGGGCCACGACCGGCGCACCGGTGATCTACAGCGAGGGCATCGCCACCCCCGCCGACAACTCGCCGGCGATGCGCACGCAGCTGCGCGCCTCCGTCGGCCGCTCGGCCCTTTTCCCCAACGCCGTCGCCGCCGCCAGCGGGGCGATCACCCTTGGGGCGACCACGACGGTCGACAGCTATGATTCGGTCTCGGACCCGACCGCCTCGACCCCGGGCGCGTCGGCCGTGCTGGCGTCGACCGCCACGTCGGGCTCGGCCGTCAGCCTCAGCAGCGCGACCGTCCGCGGCTACGTCGCGGCGCCGGGTGCCAACACCTCCGGCGTGACGTACTCCGGCAGCGCCGCGCTCAACGACGGCTCCGGCACGGTCGCGTCCCCGGCGGGGTCGGCGGCGAACGTCGACCTCGCCCGCATCAGCCGCAGCCCCTACATCCCGGAGCTGGACATCCAGTCGGTCGCCGGCGGCACGGAGATCACGAGCGTGAGCAATCTGGTCCTGGGCACGCCCGGAGCCGTCACGCCTTCCGTCTATTACTGCACCAGCAGCCTCGACCTGAACACGAGCGCCGAGAACATCACCGTCGTCGGCCCCGTGATCCTGAGCCTCACCGGCTCGAGCGGCCTCCGCATCCGCAGCACCACCAGCGCGCGGATGCGCATCACCGACACCGGCTCGCTGCGACTGCACGTCGCCCGCGATTTCCGGCTCGAGTCCACGGGGGGCGGCATCGTCAACGAGACATTGGATCCGACGAAGCTCGTGGTGCTGCTGTCGCGCAACGGCACCGACACGTTCCAGCTCTCGAACAGCAACACGCCCTTCTACGGGGCGATCTACCTGCCCAACTCCAGCAGCACGTTCACCATCGGCGACAACGTCCAGGTCTTCGGCGCCATTTCCGCGCGCAACGTCACCCTCACCGGCGCGGCGCGGCTCCATTACGACACCCAGCTGCGGCACAAGGCGATCCGGGGGGTCGACCAGGCGTTCGTCATCACGGATTGGCGGGAACTCGCCGCCAGCGAGCGCGCCAGCCTCTGAGCGGCCAAGGTGGCGCGCGCCGTCCCGCGCGCCCGGCCGTTCAAGCCGGCGGCCAGCGCAACCGGGCGGTGCGCGCCGTCCCGGCGCGTTTCACCCCCGCCGGCTCAGGCCCGGCCGCGAAGGTTCTGGGCGAGGCGCAGGACGTCGGCGAGGACGCCCGCGGCCGTGACGTCGCCACCCGCGCCCGCCCCGCGGACGACCAGCGGGTACTCGCGGTAGCGCTCGGTGTGGAACGCGACGAAGGCCTCCGCGCCGCGCAGGGCCGCGGCGGGGTGTGCGGCGTCGACGCCCACGGGGGCGACGGACACCTTCGCGCCTTCCGCCCCGGGCTCGATGCGCGCGAGGTAGCGCAGCAGCTTGCCCTGCTCCCGGAGGTCCGCGACCCGCCCGGCGAGGGTCGCGTCGGCGGCCCCGAGGCTGGAGAGGAACTTCTCGGGGTCGTCCTCCGCCAGGTGCGCCGCCGGCACGAAGGGCTCGAGCGCGACGTCCTCCAGCTCGAGCTGCAGCCCGAGCTCCCGGGCGAGGATCAGCGCCTTGCGGGCGACGTCGAGGCCGGACAGGTCGTCGCGCGGATGCGGCTCCGTGTAGCCGAGCTCCTTCGCGCGGCGGACCGCGGCCGAGAGCGGCTCGCCCGCGACGAGGCGCTCGCAGAGGAACCCGAGCGTGCCGGAGAACGCGCCCTCGATCCGCACCACGCGGTCGCCGGTGCGCACCAGGTTCTTCAGCGTCTCGATCACCGGCAGCGCCGCGCCGACCGTGGTCTCGTAATGGTAGGCGCGGAAATGCCGCCGCGCGGCGGCCCGCAGCGCGTCGCGCTGGGCCCGGGGGAGCGCCAGCGGCTTCTTGTTCGCCGAGACGACGTTGATGCCGTGCGCGAAGGCCTGCGCGTAGATCTCCTCCATCCCCGAGGAAGCCGTGCAGTCGACCAGCACGGGGTTCGTCAGCCGCGCGAGTTCGGGCAGGAGCGCCTTCACGTCCGGTCGGCGGGCCTTGTCCGGCTCGCTCGCGTCCAGCTGCGCGCTGGCCTTCGCGGGGTCGAGCCCCTGCGCATCGAACACCGCGCCCTTGCTGCCGGCGAGGCCGGTCAGGCGCACGCGCACGTCGTGCTGCGCGCGCAGCTCGGCGTCCTGCGCGGCCAGCTGCTTCAGCAGGCTCCCGCCGACGATGCCGCGGCCGAGCAGCAGCACGTTGACCTCGGCCTGGGCCAGGTTGAAGGCGGCGTGGACCGTCCGGACCGCGATGGCGGTGTCGTCCGCGTCGACCACGCACGAGATGCTCCGCGCCGACGCGCCCTGCGCCATCGTGCGCACCTGCACGCCCACGCTGCCGATCGCGTTCAGCATCCGGCCGGCCACGTTCGGACGCCGGCCCATGCTCTCGGCCACGAGCGTCACGAGCGACACCGGCGTCAGCACCGGCCCGATCGACAGGTCGCCGTGGTGGATGTCCGAGGCGAGGACCTTGTCGAGGATCTGCCGGGCGCGCGGCCCGTCGGCCTCCGGCACCACCACCGAGAAGGTCTGCCCGAGGGTCGACTCCGTCGTCAGCCACACGCGCACCCCCGCGCCGTCGAGCGCGGCGAGGATCCGGCTGCCGATCGGCCGGCCCGGGCCCGTCCGGCGCGACTGCACGCCGATGAGCGTCAGCCGCTCCAGGCTGGTCACGCACGTCGGGCGGCTCGGGTCGGGATTGCCCGTCGCGTCGATCCGCGTGCCCGGCGCCTGCGGCTGGGTCGTGCTGCGGATCACCAGCGCCGCGCCGCAGTCGCGGAGGGGGATGATCGTGCGCGGGTGGAACATCCGCGTGCCGAAATAGGCGAGCTCCAGCGCCTCGTCGTACGAGAGGCGGTCGACGGTCCCGGCCTCGTGCACGAACGCCGGGTCGGCCGTCATCACCCCGAGCACGTCGGTCCAGACCGTCACCGACTCGGCCTTCAGCAGCGCCGCGAGCAGCGTCGCGGTGTAGTCCGAGCCGTTGCGGCCGAGCGTGGTGGTGTGGCCGTCCGCCGTGCGCCCGATGAAGCCGGTCACGATCGGCACCGTCTCGCTCCACTTCGACGAGACGGCGGTGAAGTGCTGGGCGGTCGGGGCGGCCTCGACCGTGGCCGCGCCGTGCACCGCGTCGGTGACCACGAAGTCCCGCGCGTCGACCGCGATCGACGAGACGTCGCGCTCGCGCAGCGCGCGCGACACCAGCGCCGCCGAGATCCGCTCGCCCGCGCTGATCACGGCGTCGAGCGAGCGCGGCGAGCATTCCCGGGTGAGCTCGATGCCGGAGAGCAGCCGCTCGACCGGCGTGAGCACCTCGTCGAGGTCGCCGCGGAACGCCCGCAGGCCGTGCGCGCTGAGCGCCGGCCGGCCGATGTTGAGCGCGAGCTCCCGCACGCGGCCGAGCTCGCCGCGCGCCTGCGCGATCTCGCCGTCGGCCGCCGAGCGCGCCGCCAGGATGAGCCAGTCGGTGGTGTCGCCCAGGGCCGAGACCACCACGGCGAGCGGGCGCGGCGCCGCGGCGATGAGCTCGAGGACGCGGGGCAGCCGCCCGAGCGTGCCGAGCGATGACCCACCGAACTTGTAGACCTGCCAGGGCGAGCTCATGCGGAGGAAAGGGGGAGATCAAGGGCGCGGGCCACGAGGGGCGCAAGCTGGTCCCATTCCAGCAGGAAGGCATCGTGGCCGTGCGGGCTGCGCAGCGTGGCCCGGTCCGCCGGGGCGCCCTGCGCGCGCAGCCTCCGCACCAGGTCGGCGGCCTGGGCGGCCGGGAAGAGCTGGTCGGTGTCGACGTCGACGACGAGCGACGCGGCGCGGATGTGGCCGAGCGCGGGCTCGTTCTCGCCCGGCAGCGGGCGGAGCAGGTCGTGGTGGTCCATCGCGTCGAGCATCAGCTCGTAGCAGCGCGCGGTGAAACGGTTGTGCAGCTTCCGCCCGTGGTGCTCGAGGTAGCCCTGGACGCGGTAGCCCCGCGCGCCCCGGACCGCCGGCAGCCCGCGGTGCTGCGTCAGCTCCAGGCCCGGTTCGGCCCGGTACGTGAGCATCGCCAGCTGGCGCGCCAGCTCGAGCCCGCGGCCGACGTCGTGGGGGTAGCCCGGATCGAGCCGGATCACCTCGCGGGCGATGTGGTTCCAGCCCACCACCCACGCGCTCGACGCGGCGCTGGTCGCGATCGGCATGAGCCGCTCGAACCGGCCGGGCGCCAGCGCCCCGAGCGCGAGCACCACCATGCCGCCGAGCGAGCCGCCTGCCGTCAGGTGCACGTGCCGGATGCCGAGCGCGTCGAGCGCCATCACGATCGACCGCGCGAGGTCGACGGTGGTCAGCGTGATGTTCCGGCCCACCGGAAACCCCGGCAGCCCCGGCGCGCTCGTGCCGTAGAAGGAGCCCAGGTTGTTGAAGCACAGGATCCGCACGTGCGCCGGATCGAAGGCGCGGCCGGGACCGATGAGCGGCTCCCACCACCCCCCCGGGCCGCCGGCCTTCGCGCTGCCGGTCAGCGCATGGACCAGCAGCACCGTCGGCACCGCCGGATCGAGCCGCTCCTGCGTGTCCGACGCCGGCCCCCACCACCACGCGCGCACGCGGTGCCGGCGGATCGTGCCGCCGCGCTCCAGCGCGAGGTCGGGCAGGGCCAGGTCGAAGGCACCGGGCGCACCCGCAAGGGAAGCATGGCGAGCGACGGACATGGTGCAGCGGCCGCTCAGCGCACGCACGCCGTCACCCGGGCCATGCGGCCGGGGGCGGCGGGACGACGCCCAAGGGCGTCCGATGGAGCGCGGCACAGCATGTAATACGTGCGGTTCAGCAACGGACCGGCCGCTCAGACGGGCAACGTCCGCGCCTGTCATACCCTGGCGCCATGGGCGCGACGCATGCGTCATATCCCCGTGGCGCCACGGATCTCTCCGGCCCGACGGCGTCGGCTCCTGCGGTCGGGGCCCCGCGACGGGGATTCCAGCGGGTGTCGGCGCCGCCGAGGATGAGGCAGATTCCGCCCGGGCGGCCACGGAAGGCCGCCCGGCAAACGGCGGCACCTACGCATATCGTCGCCGCGCTGGGACCAAAGACGCGTTGACAAGCCGCCGCGCCGGTCCCCCGCTGGCTTCCCTGCGAACTCGGCAAGGACCCGTTCCCGGCAGCGGACCCACCGCCGTTGACACACTTTCCGAATCGCGCAACCTCTCCAACCACAACCCGTTATTACCCCTGATGTTCTTCCGGCGAACGCGCAACGGCCTGCTGATCGACCGGGGCACCCACTTGGTGTCGGTCGCGCGCGTGTCGAGGCTGGACGACAACCCGATGGTGATCGAGGCCGCCGCGGAATTCCTGCCGGGCGACCGGGCCGGGCTCGAGAACTGGCTTTTTGAGACCTTTACCGGACAAAAAGGCCTCATTCCGGCGGTCTGCGGCTTCAACCCCCCGCAGGCCATCCTCCGCCGCAATGGCAACCTCAACCCGCGACGCCTCAACGAGGACGGCTACCTGGCGGGGCTCGTCAACGAGCATGCGCGCCGCGATTCGCTGGCGGACTGGCTCCTGGCCGCGCTCAACCCCAAGGACGGCACGCAGCTCGAGAACGCGGGCGCCCCGCGCCACGGCCTGCTCCTGGGCGTCCCCCTGTCCGAAGTCCGCCGCGCGCAGGAGGATTTCGTGAAGCTCGGCGTGCTGCCGCGCCGGCTCGAGTTCAGCACCCTCCCCATGCTCGGCGGCGTGGCGCACTGCGCCGGCGCCCAGGGCGTGCCCGACGCGATCGTCGTCTGCGGGGTCGAGGCCACGCACACCAACATCTTCATCCTGGGCAAGGACGGCGTGCACACACCCGAGCCGCTGCAGCACGGGTTCGAAACCATCGTCGACGCCACCCAGAAGGAGTTCGGGCTGGCCACGCCGGACTTCGGACGCATCCGCATGGAGGCGCTCGACGACGAGCTGCTCGAGCGCAGCCGCCGGCTCGTCCGCCCCATCGCGCGCCAGCTCAAGCCGGCCGTCGACTATTACGAGCTCCAGACCGGCCAGCGCGTGAGCTCGCTCTTCTGCCCCGGGCTCCCGGCCAAGCTCGCCTGGATCGGGGAGGCGCTCGCGGCCTCCGACAAGCTCGCCCTGTTCCAGCCCGACTGCACCGCGTGGTGCGAGCGCGTGGGCCTGCGCGTCCCCACCGACGGCTCGCTCAGCCTCGGACCGCGGTGGCTCGGCCCGCTCAGCCAGCTCGCCCGCCTCACGCCCCCCGCGACGTCATGAAGTTCAGCCGCAAGGACGACATGCTGGACCTCGGTCCCTACTGGCGCCTCGACTGCCGCCTCGCGGCGGAGCTGCCGGAGGACAATGTCGTCCGGGCGCGCTTCCTCGCCGACGCCCTCTTCGGCGCGATCGCCTTCGGCCTGCTCCTGCTCTGCGTGTGGCTGGGCTATGCGAACGCTTCGCTCTCCGGCAGCATCCGCGACTGGGAGCAGCGCGTGGCGCAGAGCCGGGTGGAGACCGACGAGCTGCAGAAGCTCCAGCAGGCGACCTCCTCGCTCAGCAACCGCCTGGGCCGGGCGGCCGAGCTCGCCGGCTCGTCCTACCTGGTTTCCCAGCTGCTGCTCGACTTCGGCCGCACGCGTCCCGACCAGGTCCGGCTCGACGAGATCGACATGTCGGAGGCCGTCGTCTACCTGCGCGGCAACATCACCGAGTCTTCCGACCGGGCGACGCGCCTGCTCGGGCGCTATGTCGAGGCGCTGCGCCGGGACCCGGCGATCGGCGCTCATTTCGCCGAAATCACCCCTTCGAACATCGAGCGGGTCTCGAACCAGAACGACGCCTTCAGCTTCGAGATCACGCTCCGGAAGAAGTAATCCCGCCGCATGGCCGCCACCGTCAATCCCGTCGTCCTCTTCGTGCGCCGCAACGCGTTCTCGGTGGCGTGCGTGGCGCTGAGCGTGCTCCTCGGCGGCGTGGTCATCTTCCTCGTGCAGCGGCGCGGGGCCCTCGAGTCGCGGCTGCAGCAGCGCACCCTGGAGGGCGAGGAGATGCTCGCGCTGCTCGCGTCGGGGCCGCGCCTGCGGGAGCAGAACACCGTCGCCCGCGAGGCGGTCGCCCGGATCGAGTCGAACCTGATCGTCGAGGCCAACCTCGCCGAGAACCTCGGCAACTTCTACGAGATCGAGGAGGCCACCGGCGCGCGCCTTTCCGAGCTCCGCCAGCTCAACGCGGCGGCCCCGGAGGAGGAATCCCCCTACAAGGTCGTGCCGTACTCGCTGCAGATCCACGGCACTTTCGAGCAGGTCGCCTCCTACCTTTACCGCCTGGAGACCTCGCCCCGGATCGCCAAGGTCACCACCTTCAGCATGCAGCGCCGCGCGGTCGGCGAGGACGCCCCGGCCCCCGGCAGCACCTCCGGCTCGCCCAGCGGCGGCCTGCCTCCGCCGCCGTCGGGCGTCCAGCTCTCCGTCAACGTCGCCATCCTCGGCCGCCCATGAAGCCCCCTGCGCTCCTGCTCGCCCTGCTGGTCCTGCCCGCCGCCGCGCAGACTCCGCCCGCGCCGGAGGCGAAGAACGCCGACCCGTTCGACAAGACGCGGGTGAACATCGAGCTGCTCCTCGGCCGGCGCATGAAGCCGCCCGCCTTCGACCCGAGCGCGTATAGCCCGTTCGCGATCGGGCCGGTCGGCGGCCTGCCGGCGGCGGATCCCAAGACCCCCGACCAGCCCCCCCCCGCGGCGACCAGCGAATCCCTGCTGCGCGCGCTGGCCCCGCGGCTCCGCGTCACGGGCTATTTTTCGCGCGAGGGCCTGAGCTTCGCCGTCGTCGACGGCACCCCGCGTCGCGAAGGGGATGTCATCATCCTCAACCACCAGGGCTCGGCGGTGAACCTCCGGGTCAGAAGGGTTGAGGACGGACGGCTCGTGCTCGGGCTCGGCGACGCCGAGTACACGCTGCGCTTCTAGCCGTCGCGGCGCGTTAAGGATCGCGCGTCCTGCCGCGGAACCTCGGACGGGCTGTGATCGGTCGGCCGTGGTAGGGCGGCTTATCCTTAGGCCGCCGCCCCGATTCCCGGCATCACGGCGCGTTAAGGATAACGCGCCCTACCCCGCGCTTAACGCCATCAGCATCGGTGTCCTGATATCCGCTTGAGGCGGCTTCTTCGGAGGGCATCGTTGCTCGTGCCTCTCCAGCCGGGCCACACCGGCTAGCCGGAACCTCAACCGGGAACCGCAACCCCGCTCCCCGACCATGCTCCCACGCCTCCGCCCGGCCCTCGCGGCCCTCCTCCTCCCCGCCGCTCTGTTCGGCAGCGACGCGACCGCGCCGCGGCAGACCGTCACGCTGTTCAACGGACGCGACCTCGCCGGCTGGACCGCCTACCGCCGCCCGGCCGACGCCAGCGCGCCGCCGACCTGGAGCGTCGCCGATGGCGTGATCCAATGCACCGGCGCGCCCGCCGGCTACATCCGCACCGACGGACGCTACCGGGACTACCGCCTCACGGTCGAATGGCGCTGGGTGCCCGGCGAAATGCCGCTGAACGCCCAGGGGCGCCCGCGCGGCCGCAACAGCGGCGTGCTGCTCCACATGGCGCCGCCCGAGGAAATCTGGCCGAAAAGCCTCGAGGCGCAGCTGGCCGCGGACAACGCGGGCGATTTCTGGGTCATCGGCGGCGTCGACACCGCCCAACACATCGCCGCCCGCGAAAAGGCCGTCGCCGCGGCCGGGGCGGACGAGGAAGCCCTCAAGCGCGCCCGCGGAAACCGCCGTTTCCAGAAGTCCCAGCCCTCGTCCGAAAAGCCGATAGGCGAATGGAACACCTATGAGATCGTCTGCTCCGGCGACACCGTGACCGTCACCGTCAACGGCGTGCGGCAGAACCAGGCCACCGGCGTCACCGTCCGGGAAGGCCACATCTGCCTCCAGTCCGAGGGCGCGCCCATCGAGTTCCGCAAGGTGAAGCTCGAGCCGCTGCGCTGACTCGCTGGCTTGCTCCGTCCCCGGTGGCACGCGCGGTCCCCCGCGCGTCGGCCCATATGCCGACCTCTCGCCGAGCGCGCCGGGACGGCGCGCACCACCCCACGCCGGCAGCGTTTCGCAGTTCGCGCATCTCGTTTTCGCGGTGGCACGCGCGGTCTCCGCGCGTCGGCGAACATTCTAGCCATCGGGATTATCCCTAAACCGGGCGCTCGCGCGCAGGATCGTTCCGGCGTTCCCCTTGAGGAATGCGCAACCCGCCGGGCCGCCTGAACCACGATACTCCCGCCTGGGTTTCCTCCGCGGCGCTTTTTCACGTCCGGATTCGGACTTCCGTCGCCTCACGCTCGTTGATCGATCCGGACCTTGGATCAACCCTGCTGCAATCGGCCCGCCGCTACCACGATATCGGCCGATGGGAATGCCGGTTGCTCCTGCTCATGCCCGATCATCTCCACGCTATCCTGGGATTCGGACGCGGACCGATGAGCCGCATCGTGGGCGGCTGGAAATCTTATCATGCCCGGTTTCACGCGGTGGGCTGGCAGGACAATTTTTTCGACTACCGTATTCGAAGCGCTTCGGACCTAGCCCAGAAAGAGGCCTATATCCGAATGAACCCGGTGGCGAAGGGACTCTGCGAGCGGCCGGAAGCCTGGCCTTGGGTCGTCGAATCCGACTGATTCTGACCCGCGCGCCGGGACGGCGCGCACCACCCCACGACGGCAGCGCTTCGCAGTTCGCGCATCTCGTTTTCGCGGTGGCACGCGCGGTCTCCGCGCGTCGGCGGTCCTTCTGACGTCTGACCTGCGCGCCGGGACGGCGCGCACCACCTTTGGCCGGTACCGGTGGGTGGCGCGCGACGTCCCGAACGCAAGGCTCAGAACTTGTAGCTCAGATGGGCGCCGACGCCGACGTCAGGGCTCGCGTTCGTGAAGCCCTTGAGCCCGTACGCCACGAGCTGCCACCGGCCGCCGATGTCGCGTGAAACGAACGCCGTCACCTCGGTCGCGTGCTCCGCGCCGGGCTCGAGCCGCTCGCGCCAGTCGAGCGAGGCGCCGACCACCGTCGTGTCGGACGTGCGGTAATAGGCGCCGCCGCTGGCGTACACGCCGTCCTGCAGCTGGTAGCGCGTGTTGTCGCCGAGGATCCGGTAGCCCGCCGAAACAAAGGGCGTCACCGCCCCGAACGTGCGGCGGACGTCGGCCTGCGCGTAGGAGTCGACCTCGCCGGTGCCCAGGCCGCGATCGTCGTCGGCCGTCGGCAGCTTCACGCGCCCGGAAACGTCCGTCTCCCAGCCGGATTCGGCCGCGAACCGGCGCGTCACGCTGAGGTACGTGTCGCCGAGGCCGGAGGATTCGGACGCGTCCGGCCGCCCGGGCCCGCCGGTCGTTCCGCCGATCACCGCGGCCGGGCCGCGGATGGTGAGCCACGGCACGGTCGCCCGCAGGAGCCAGCGGCCGGTCTCGTACGTGGCGTTGAAGGGAACCGAGAAGACCTCGGTGTCCTCGGCAAAGCCGTAATCGCCGCGGCTGTAGTCGAAGCCCGCACCGAACGAGACGCGCGCGGCGGGCGGCTGGTCGGCCGCGGTCTGCGCCCAGAGGGCGGTGCCCGCCGCGAGCGCGAGAAGGAGGCAGGTGATCTGAATTCGAGGTTGCATGGTTGCAGGGGGTTGGAGGTCAAAAAACCGGCGGCCGGAACGGTCCGGCGCGGCCGCGCCGAAAACGGGGTCCGTCATCGGCCGACTGCCGCGGCGGCGCAGACGGCGCGCGGACGAATCCGCGCGCCGCTGCAACCAAGCCGGCGGCAGGAGCGCCGGAGTTCGTGATCAGCCCTTCGGCTGCTCGGCCGGAGCCGGCGAAGACGCCGCGGCCTCGGCCTCGGCGGCCGCCTGGGCGTAGGCGCGGTACTCGGCGGCGAGGCGCGACTGCACCTCGCTCCACGTCGCCTCGTTGGACTCCTTGACGTAGTCCTTCAGGGACGTCCGGAGCGCCTTCTCCTTCGCGCGGAGCTCCGCATAGGTCTCGTCGAAGCTCTCGCGCGCCTGGCCGCGCAGCTCGCGCGCCCGGGCCCGGAGATCGGCCATCGCCTTGGCGGTGGCGTCGACCTTGGCCTCGAGTTCGGCCGACAGCGTGCCCCGCGCCTCGTGCGCCGTGGACTCGATCGAGCGCACGGCGGACTCGGCGTCGAGCGTGGCGGCGGCGGCGCCGGAAGCGGCGGTCGCAACCGTCAGGCCGCGCTCGGAGCCGCGGGCGGAGGCATTGGCTTCCGCGTTGCCCTTCAGGTCGATGACGCCCTCCTTGCGGGCCGCGTCCACGCCGGCCTTGCCGCCGACGCCCACATTGCCGCGGACTTCAGCCGCACGGCCGGCGCCGCTGGCGGCCCCCGTCGCCGACTGGCCGGCGCGGACGCCGGCGTTGGCGCCGGAATTCACCGCATTGCTGGCCCTCGAAGTGACGTTGGCCGCCGCGCTCACCGGCGCGGGCGTGATCGGGGCCGGCCGCACCGACGGCGCGGCGGGCGAAGGCGTCAGGCGCGCGGCCGTGGCCGCGTTGGCCGCGCCGCTCGCCGCTCCGCTGAGCTGCGCCGAGGCGCCCGTCGCGAGCGCAGCAAGCAGCGCGACGAGGAGGGAGGTCTTCTGGGTATGTTTCATGTTCATGGGTTGTCTCCTTGGGTTGGAGGTTTGACGAACCCCTCGCGACCCGCGCCCGAACCCGGATGTTTCCCGGTCCGGGAATTTCGCAAAAACTTCAGAGGTAAATTTCCGGAACCTTTTGCCGGTGATTCAACAGACCGGACTGGGGCGATCACCTACCGCGCGATGTCGAATCTGGAGGGCCCGCCTCCGTGCGGGCCGGGAATCATGCAACACGACCGGATGTCGTTCCCTGCGCGACACCTCTTGAGGGCGACAAACGATGCGCAGCTGTTCCGGTGAGCAACCCGATGGACGACACGGAGGTCGTCCCTCCTCCGGACCTATCGTGGCGGACCTTATGCGCCACCTGTCATCCGGATCTGCCGCAAAGGTGGCATGCGCGGTCCCCGCGCGTTGGGCTGCCCTCTGCCGGCCGCAGCGCGCCGGGACGGCGCACGCCACCTGTCATCCGGAATCTGCCGCGAAGGTGGCACGCGCGGTCCCCGCGCGTTGGGCTGTAATCTAACGGCCGCATGCGCGCCGGGACGGCGCGCGCCACCCGAGAATCCGATCCCCGCAACGGCGCGCTCCACTGTCTACCTTAACGCCGCGATCAGCCGCGCGCGCGTGGGCACGCCGAACTTCCGCAGGCAGGCCGCGACCTGGTGCTTCACCGTGGATTCCGCGCGACCCAGCTCGCCGGCGATCTCCTTGTTCGAATAGCCCGCGCACACGTACACCAGCACCCGACGCTCGGCCGGGCTGAGCTCGTCGAGCACCGGCGACGGCAGCCGCCCGACGCTCCGCGCCGCGGATCCGACGCCGCCGTCCATCAGGCAGAACGTGCGGTTCGCCACCATCGTCAGAGGGCCAGCAACCGCTTCACCTCGTGCTCGAGCTTCTCGCCGCGCGCCTCGGTGCTCACGATCTGCCCATTCTTGTCGAGAAGGAACATCGCCGGGATGGCCTGGATGCCGAATTCCACGGCGTAATCGTTCTTCCACCACTTGCCGTCGAAGTACTGCGGCCACGGCATCTCGTTCTTCGCGGCAAACTCGAGCATTTTCTGCTTCGCCGCGGCGAGCTTGGCCGCCGCCTGCTCCGGCGTGTCGTTCGGCCGGGCGCCGGGATTTTCGAGCGTGATGCCGACGATCTCGAAGCCCTGGTCGTGGTACGCGGCGTAGACCTTCTTGATGTTCGGCAGCTCGGCGATGCACGGGCCGCACCACGTGGCCCAGAAATCGACGAGCACGACCTTGCCGCGCAGCTTGGCGAGGTCCACTTCGCGGCCGTCCGCCGCGGTGAACTTCATCCCGGACAGCGCGGTGAGTTTCTTCGCCCGCTCGGCGGCCTCCGCCGCGCGCCGGGCCTCCGCCGCCGCGACGGCCGCCCCGATGCCCGGCCGGGAACGCACGTCCGCCAGGAACGCGTCCGCGTCGGCCGCGGACTGCTGCCGCAGCCGTTCGGCATACTGGTCCACGATCGGGAGCGCGCGCTCGTCGGCGAACTTGGCGACCACGCGGTCCACCAGCGGGCGCCACATCTTCACGTCGAAGGCCTCGCCCTTCATCCGGGCCACGGTGCTCGAATCGATGAGGAGCGCATGGAACCCGCCCGCGCGCTGGCGCTCGGTGGCATCGACGGCCTCGATCACCTGCTCGAGCAGCCGCACCTGCCCGGACCGATAGGCGATGACGGCCTCCTCGTCGCGGACGAGGTTTGCCCAGCTCGGCCGCGTGTCGAACTCCGGCTTGAAGTCGAGAATGAAGGACGGGCCGGTGTAGCTCGCCTGCACCCAGCCCTCATAGCGGCGCGGGTCCTCCGGATGCTTCTCTCCGAACGCGCGAACGGCCTCGGCGAACTCCCGTAACCTGCGGTCATTCCACTTGAAGTACTCCTTCGACGGGTGCTCGACGCCGGCGGGCGGCTCCACGCGATACATCGCCCAGGCGGCCTCGTAGTCGAGATCGGCCGGGCTCTTCGGAGAGGCCGTGTTGGCGGCAGGCGCCTGCGCGCGCGCCAGCGGCGCGAGCGCGGCGAATCCGAGCACGCCGGCCAGGGAAAGCAGGGGGACGAGTTTCATGTTGGCTTCTGCCGTCAGAATTTCCGGGAGAAAGACAGGATGTAACGCCGGAGGCGCGGATCCATGACGATGCGGCCGTTCACCACGTCGGCGTTCGAGGGATCCTCGTCCAGCGCGTTGATGACCGTGACGCTGAACTTGCTGCCGTGCAGCGCGCGCGCCCACCAGGCGGCCGCGTCGGGACCGAACCGCACGTCCTTGGCGAAATTGTACGAGACCTGCGGATTGTACTCCGTGTATTCCGGGTACCGGGAGGCGGTGAGGCCACTGATGTAATAGTCGTGCTGGTGGTTGACCGAGAGGCCAAGGTCCCACGGGCCGCGGGCCCAAAAGATCGAGCCGCTCAGGCGGACCGGCTGGTGGCCGAACGTCGAGCTCGGCGCGGCGGCAGGCGTGGACTTCGTGACCGTCACGTTCGGATCGGCCATCGCGAGGTTCACCGACAGGTCGCCGAAGCCGAACGTCCGCGAGTACGAGGCGCGGTAGTCCCAGCCCTTGGTCTTCACCCCCGCCAGGTTGATGTTCGTGGCGTCCCAAGTCAGGATCGGGCCCAGCCAACCGGCCAGGTCACCCGGGAGATTCGGGCCGCGCTTCACGCGCTCGGGGAAGAAGTCGAACAGCACCTGGGTGCCGGGGCCGCCGGACCGGTCGGTGTAGCTGAACTGGTAGTAGTCGGCGGAAAAGGACAGGCCCTTGAACCACCGGCCGGGCACGTCGACGACGATGCCGCCGTTCTTCGAAGTGGACTCCTCCGGCTTGAGCGTGGGGTTGCCGCCGAAGCTGCGGGTGAACGTGCCGAGCACCAGCTCGCCGCCGCGGAAATTGTCCCGGATGTTGCTGGTCACCGTGAGGGTCGTCGGGCCGCTGCTGACCGGCCCGAGCAGGTCGTAGAGCCGCACCGGCTTGAACCCGTCGGCGCGCGAGGCGCGCAGCGAGAGCCACTTCACGGGCTTGAACAGCGCGCGATAGGTCGGCGTGGTCACGCCGCCGATGTCCGAATAGTCCGTCGCGCGCACCGCCGCGCCCACCTCGAGCCGATGGATCAGCGGGATGCCCTGCCGCTCGGAGAGGAGCGGCACGTTGATCTCCGCGAACGCAGCGGTCATGTCGCGGCTGAAGGGCGCCGACAGCACGAAGGTGTTCGGGTGGCCCGGCGAGCGCCAGAACTTGACCTTTTCCTCGCCGGCCTCGGCGCCGACCGCGAGTTTCACGTCGCCCGCCCAGCCCGACCAGGCCGGCCCGTCGGCGATCACGCTGTATTGGAGGTAGTCCGTCGTGTCCTTGTGGTCGAAGGCCGGCATGTAGCCGAGGAGCCGGCCGGCGGGATTCGGGTCCGCGACGGTCGAGCTGTCGTAGGCCAGGATCGGGCGCAGCGACGGGTCGGCCTGGTTGATCCCGGCGTTCAGCAAGGTGGTGTTGAAGCCGGCGGAGACCTGGTCGTCGCTCACGATGTTGCGCGCCCAGGAGAAGCCGGCGTCATACCGCCAGCGCTCGAGAAAATCGCCGCGGACACCCACGGCGACGCCGAGGTTTTCCATCTGCGAGATCGTGCGGGGGCGCGGCAGGTCGTAGAAGACCTTGCGCAGGACGACGCCGTCCGCGGCCGGCGTGGCGGGGTTGATGTCGGGAAACGGATTGCCGGGGTAGCCGACCGGCAGCGTCGTGAACGTGAGCGTGACCGGCGGGCTGACAAAGTCGTTCTCGAACCGGCTGGCGCGCCCCTCGACGTACACCCGCGCCCAGGGCCGGGCGGCGTACTCGGCGTTCAGGTTGAAGCTGATGCGCTCCGCCGGGTCGATGCTCATGCTGTACCGGTTGGGATCGAAGGGCGCGGCAGGGGTCGTGAAGGCCGCGTTGGCCGCGGTCGTGCCGTTGGATCCCACCGGGATGCCCACCACGTTGGTCGACGTGCCGGGCAGGATGACCTGGTTCGGGTTCTGCGGCTGCGAGGAGCTCGCGAGCGAGCCCGGGCCGCCGGCCGGCTGCGACAGGAAGAACGCGGCGTTCGTGCCGCCGTAAACCCGCGGATCGGCGCTCGCGCTGAACCAGCGGTCGCGCGAGGCGAGCCCGTTCTGGTTCTCGTAGGAGGCGGTGACGAACGTGCTGAGCTTCCCCGCCCGGTGGCCCGCAGTCAGGCTCACCGTCGTCTGCCCCACGTCACTGTCGAACGTGTTGTCGTAGGAGATGCGCACCTCGGCGCCGCTGTAATTCTTCTTGAGGATGATGTTCACGACGCCGGCAATCGCCTCGGAGCCGTAGATGGCGCCCGCGCCCTCGGGCAGGATCTCGATGCGCTCGATCGCCGACACGGGGATGCCGTCGACGCTGAAGTCCTCGCGGCCCCCCGCCCCGCCGGGCGCCTCCTGCCCGGTGTGCGGGATGCGCCGCCCGTCCACCAGCACGAGCGTGGAGTTGCCGCCGAGCCCCCGCAGGTTGAACGAGGTGCCGACCTGCTGCGCGCGGGACGTGCCGCTGTTGAGCAGGTTGTCGTTGAAGCCGATGGCCGCGCCCAGCTGGGGGATGGCCCAGCGGATGTCGGCCAGCCGGTTCACGCCGCGGCGCTCGAGCTCGATCTGCGGGATCGAGAACACGGGCAGCGCGCCCTGCTCCTGCCCGAGCGTGCGGATGCGCGAGCCGGTGACCTCGAACTCCTCGAGGGCAATCTGGCCGTCCTCACCCTTTGTCGCCTGGCTGGTCGGGCGGTCGCCGTCCGTCTGCGCCGCCCTTGGGGCGTTTGGGGCGGGGTCTCCGTCGTTCCGCCGCACGGCGAAGGCGCCGGTCCTGGCGTCGGCCGTCGCCCTCAGCCCGGTGTCGGCCAGCAAAGCCTCGAGGGCCTCCCGCGCCGTCAGGCTGCCCTTGACCGGGCGCGTCTTGACGCCGCGCACCACCTCGGCGGCGAACAGCGTCTCGCGACCGGAAATCTGCGCGAACTGCTTGAGCGTCTGGGCGGCGTCGCCGGCGGGGATTTCGTAGTTCTTCCGGGGCTCCTCCGCGCGGGCGGCGACGGCGAGCAGGGCGCCCAGCAGCAGGACGCGAATAATGGCGGACAGTCGGGTTGTCATGGTGCGGCCGCGGGACGCGGCTGTTGGCTTAGACGGACCAGCCGGCGCGGACCGTAACGATTCCGAAAAAAAGCGGGTCCTATTCGCGAGACCGCAGCACGGTGCGGTGCTCACCCGCCGGCTCGCCGCGGATGCCGAGCGTCTCGTCGAGCAGCCGCACGAAACCGTCGACATTGTCGGGCCGGAAGGTCCCGCCGATCCGCCACGCGCCCAGGGCCGGTTCGGCGAGCTCGAGCTGGTGCCGGTTGAGCCGGTTGAATTCGGCCACGGCGTCGGCCAGCGGCGTTTCATGGAACTGCAGCCGCGGCGCCTGCCAGGCGAGCTGGCGGGCGATGTCCTCGACCGTGACCTCGGTGACCACCGGCGTCGTCGCGTCGGCGAGCGGCACGACCGCCTGCTCGCCGACGGCGATGACGAGCGGGGACGGCTCGCGCCCGCCGTCCATTCCGGCCGGCCGGTTTCCGGGCGGCGTGCCCGCCGGCGATGGCGGCGCCACCGCCACGCGGCCCTCGGTCACGAGCACCTCGACCCGCCCCGCCTCGAGCCGCACGTTGAACGCGGTGCCGACCGCCCGCACCTCGACTCCGGCAGCCTCGACGACGAACGGACGCGCCTTGTCCTTCCACACGCTGAAATGCGCCTCGCCGCCCTCGAGGCGGACCCGGCGCTCGGATGCGGAATATTGCACGACCAGCTTCGTCCCGTCGTTGAGCTCCACGCGCGTGCCGTCCGGCAAGGCCATGCGCTCATTGACGCGGAGATACGAATGCGGCGCTGGCGCCGGCATCCCGGCGCCAGCGGAGACCGCCGGCGGCTCCGCTCGCGGCCAGGTCACCAACGCCGCCAGCGCCACGACCGCGGCCGCGGCGAAGCCGGCGGCCAGCGCCCGATGCGCGCGCAACCAGCCGAGCGCGGACGCCGAACGCGTCTTTTTGAACAGGTCCGGATTCGGCTCGGTGCCGTGGGATGGCGTCCACTCGTACAGCTGCATCATCCGTTCCAGCGCGGCCGCGTGCCGGCTGAGCGCCTCCCCATGGCGCGGATCCGCCTGCAGCCACTGCAGGTAGTCGTCCTGCTCCGCCGCGGTCAGCCCGCGGTCGCGCCGCGCGAGCCAGGCCGCGGCGGCGTCGAGGGCGGCGGCGGGAATCGGCTGATGGGGTTCGGAGGACATCGGTCGGTTCAGATCGGAAGGTCAGCGGACCCCGCCGTCGGCGAAGTAGGCCGCGCATTGGCGGATGCCCAGGGCCATCTGTTTCTCCACGGTGCTTTCCGACACGCCGAGCCGTTCGGCGATCTGGCGCTGCGTAAGCCCGTAGGCCGTGCGCAGGGTGAAGATCTGCCGCACGCGGTCGGGCAGCGACTGGATGGCGCGGGTCAAGAGCTCGAGTTCCTGCTGCTTGCTGACCGTGGCGATGACATCGGCTTCATCGGCTAAGACGGACGAGTCCGCGACCTCCGTAAGGGGGTCGAAGGAAACCACCTTCTGCCGCCGGACCGCATCGAGCGCCAGGTTGCGCGCCGTGGTGAAGAGGAGCGCGCGCGACGACCGGATCGGCCCCGATTCCCGGGCCCGCAGCATGCGCGCAAAGCTGTCCTGCACCAGGTCATCCACATCCGTCAGGGTCGGAAACCGGGCCAGGAGCCACGCCCGCAGCGCCGGCCGGTGCGGCTGCACTTCGGTCGCAAACCATCGCGCGGTCTCGGGATCGGCTTCTGGCATCAGGTTCGGCATGAACATGCCCGATTCCGGGCGGGATATCGAGCCTTCGGGGCGCCGGCCGCCGGCGATGCGAGGAATTGTTACGGACTCCTCGCCGTCGTCCGTCTATGGGCTGTCCGCTCCTGCGCGCCGGGACGGCGCCACCTGCTCGTTGCCGGGTGGCACGCGCGGTCCTCCGCGCGTTGAACTGTTCTCGGCTGGCCGCGAGCGCGCCGGGACGGCGCGCGCCACCATGTTTGCCCCAAAGTGTCACGCACGTCGGCTATCCTCCGCCGTCCGCAAAGGTGGCACGCGCGGTCCCCCGCGCGTCGGCCGTCCTCCGCCGGCGAAAGGCCATGGGCCCTGCGCCGAATGACCTATGGCGCCGGGCCGGGCGCTTCTGCTAGGCTGTCAGCCTTACGATGCTCACCTCCGCGACCGGCCCGGCCGTCCTCTCCCTCATCGGCCACACGCCGCTCGTGCCGCTCGCCTTTGCGGCGGAAGGGCTGACGGTCTTCGCGAAATGCGAGTTCCTGAACCCGAGCGGCAGCATCAAGGACCGGCTCGCGCTCACCGTCCTGTCCGACGCCCGGCGCCAGGGCCGGCTGACCCCGGATTCGGTGGTGCTCGAGTGCACGAGCGGCAACACCGGCATCTCCCTCGCGATGGTCGGCGCCGCGCTCGGCCTCCGCGTCCGCATCCTGATGTCCGACACCGCCAGCGTGGAGCGCCGCCACCTGATGCGCCACCTCGGCGCCGAGCTGCAGCTGTTCAAGGCCGACCGCGGGTACGTCACCGGCATCGAGCTTTCCCAGGAGATGGCCGCGCGCGACCCGCGGTATTTCCTGCCGCGCCAGTTCGAGAACGAGCTCAACGCCCTCGACCATGAGCACGGCACCGGCGTCGAGATCCTCCGCCAGATGGACGGCCGGATCGACGCGTTCGTCGCCGGCTACGGCACCGGCGGGACGCTGAAGGGCTGCGGCCGGGCCCTCCGCGCCGCGCTGCCCCGCGTGCTGATCTGCGCCATGGAGCCGGCGGAGGCCGCGATGCTCTCCGGCGAGATGCCCTGCTGCCACCGCATCGAGGGCGTCGCCGGGGGCTTCGTGCCGCCCCTGCTGCGCGGCGCGCCGCTCGACCGGCATCTCAAGGTCAGCAGCGCCGACGCGCTCGCGATGACGCAGCGGCTCGCCCGCGAGTTCGGGCTCCTCGTCGGCACCTCCTCGGGGGCGAACGTGTCCGCCGCCCTCGGCCTCGCGCGCGAGCTCGGTCCGAACGCGCGCGTGGTGACGATCCTCTGCGATCGCGCGGAACGCTATTATTCCACCAGCCTGTTCAACGGCGGGTCGCCCGCCGCCTAGCCCCCGGCGAGGATTCCGTCCCGCCGTCCTTCCCGATCGCGCGCCGCCGGTCCCCTCCACCCTTTATCCGGAAGAAATCCCGCGATTTGCACCTCCCACGATATCCCCTAGCCTGCTTCCCATGACGCTGCCGCGCGCCCTCAGCCTTTTCCTGGCCCTCCTCCTGCCCGCCCTCGCCCCGGCCGCGCCGGTCACGAACGGCTCCGTCACGGTCGAGCTCGTCGCGCACGACAGCTCCATCCAGCCCGGCCAGCCGATCTGGGTCGCGCTCAAGATGGACCACGACCTGCTCTGGCACAGCTACTGGATCAACGCCGGCACCGGCTACCCGACCTCGATCAACTGGACGCTGCCGGACGGTTTCACCGCGGGACCGATCGTCTGGGCCACCCCGCACGTCGTGAAGGACACCTCGGGCAAGGTCACCGGCAACGGCTACGAGGACCAGGTCTTCCACTTCGTGCGGATCACGCCGCCCGCGAGCCTCGCGCCCGGCGCATCCGTCACGCTCAAGGCGCGCGCGGAATGGCTCATGTGCAAGGACGTGTGCATGCCCGGCGAGGCGGACCTCGAGCTGACGCTGCCCGTGAAGGCCGGGAAGCCCGAGCCGAACATGCGGATCGCGCGGCTGTTCAACAACGCCTTCCACGACCTGCCTCGCGCCGAGTCCGACTGGCGGTTCACGGCCGTGCGCGGCGGCGGCAAGGTCACGCTCACGCTCACGCCCGCCCCCGGCAAGACGCCGCCCGCGCCGTCCGAGCTCCACTATTTCGACGAGAACGCCGTCATCGACTACGCGGCGCCGCAGTTCGTCCGGGCCGCGGGCCAGGGATACGAGATCGAGCTCGCGGTCGGCTCCGACGCCCCCGCCGATGCAAAGGGCCTGAAAGGCATCCTCACCGGGAAAAATCTGACCGGCCCCGTTTCGGGTTATGGCGGCGTGCACGTCGACGTGCCGTTCGGCACCGCCACCGCGGCCAAGGCGCCGCCGGCTTCGGCGCCATCCGGCCCCGCGGCTCCCGAAGCCGCGACCGCGGGGGGCGACGCGGCCGGAGCCCAGGGCGGCCTGGGCGGCGCGCTCCTGCTCGCGGTCCTGGGCGGGCTGATCCTCAACCTCATGCCCTGCGTGTTCCCGGTGATCGGCATCAAGATCCTCGGCTTCGTGAACCAGTCCGGCCAGGATCGGGGGAAGGTGGCATCACACGGGCTCGTGTACTCCGCCGGCGTCCTCGTTTCTTTCTGGATCCTCGCCGGCGTCATCCTCGCGCTGCGCGCCGCCGGCCAGGAGCTCGGCTGGGGCGCGCAGCTCCAGATCCCCGGCTTCGTGTTCGGCATGGCGGCGTTCCTCCTGGTGTTCGCGCTCAACCTCAGCGGACTTTTCGAGATTGGCCTGTCCGCGACCGGCGTCGGCGCGGGCCTGCAGGCGAAGGAGGGCCTGAGCGGATCGTTCTTCACCGGCGCGCTGGCCGTGCTGGTGGCCACCCCGTGCAGCGCGCCGTTCCTCGCTCCCGCCCTGGGCGCGGCGTTCTCCACCACGTACACGGCGGCCGAAGCGATGGGGATCTTCACCGCCATCGCCGTCGGGCTCGCGCTCCCCTACCTGCTGCTTTCGCTCTTCCCGCAGGCGATCCGTCTGCTGCCGCGCCCCGGCGCGTGGATGGAGACGTTCAAGCAGTTCATGGCGTTCCCCCTCTATGCCACGGTCGGGTGGATGCTCTGGATCCTCGCAGCCCAGACCTCCCAGTCCGACAACGCGTTTCTCCTGATCGCGTTCGCCTTCGTCCTCATCGCCATGGCGGCGTGGTTCTACGGCCGGTTCGGCCAGGCCCATGGCGGCGGCGCGCGCCGCGCCTTCGGCCGGATCGCCGCCCTCGTCCTGGTCGTGGCCGGCCTCGCCCTCGGCTGGCCCTCGGCGCCGAGCGCCGCCGAGATCGCCGGTGCAGCCAACGGGGCGGCCGACGGAGTGACGCCGGGGTACAAGGTCGAATGGCAGAAATGGAGCCCCGAGGCCGTCGCCGCCGCGCAGGCCGACGGCAAGTTCGCGTACGTGGACTTCACCGCGCGCTGGTGCTTCACCTGCCAGACGAACAAGGCGGCGGTGTTCGCGTCGGACGCGGTGCTCGCGGAGTTTCAGCGGAAGGACGTCGTGCTCTTCAAGGCCGACTGGACGAACCGCGACCCCAAGATCACCGCCGAGCTGGCGAAATGGAAGCGCGCGGCCGTGCCCTTCAACCTCATCTATGCCCCGGGCAAAAAGGACCCGATCGTCCTGCCGGAGATCCTGACCCCCGGCCGGGTGCTCGAGGCGCTCGAGCACGCCGCGCAGCCGGCCGGCGCCGTCGCGGCGCGATAGGACCCGAGGCCCCTAGGGCGCGACCACCTGCCGGACCTGCTCGATCGACAGGCTTTCCGTCGGGCGGAAGGCTTCGCCGGCCACGTAGGCCAGCAGGCTGGCGCGCAGCTGCCGCCGCACCGGGTCCAACACCGGTTCGAGGAAGTTGATGCTCGTGACCAGCAATCGACCGCCACCCACGCGGGCTTCGAACGCGAGGGCGAGCCGGCGATTGGTGGACCAGTCGTCGATCACCTGGACGATCGGGCGCAGGCCGTCCGGCAGTCCGTCCAGCAGCATCGGCGCGGCCTTCTTGATGGGATACCACCATTGCCAGTTGCTGTGCGCGTCGGTCGGGAATGCCGCGAGGGCGGGATGGCGCGGGTCGCACAGCAAGCCCAGCGTGTGAGGCGCCTGGCCGTTCGTCCACGCGGTGTTCCAGAAGATCGGGGAGAACCCGAGGGCGATCGGCCCCTTGACGGCGTCGCCCCGGATTTGGCCCGGGCCCAGCATAAGCCAGACGGTTTCGCCGGCTTCCAGCCTGGCCACAGCCGCCGCGTCCAGCTGCGAGGCCACGGTTATTCCCGGGGGCACCGGCTCCACGACTTCCGCGGGGGCGGGATAGACCCAGACGTCCCAGTCGTTCGCGAACGGCGTCCCGTCGAGGGTCACGCCCAGGCGGTAGCGCGCGGGAGCCGGCAGTCCGGCGAGGGAAAGCTCGACTCGCCCGAGCCGGTTTTGCGCCCCGATCTCCACGTCGCGCGCCGGGAAAATCCCCTGCGCCACGGCCTGGCCGCGATCGTCCACCAGCGCCCAGCGCGCAGTCGCCGCCGCGAGCGGCGCCGCCCCGAAGTGGCTGATTTCGACGTCGGCCGCGAGGTGTTCGTCCGCGGTGAAGACGCGCTTGTCGAGGCGGGCGAGCGGGACGGTGCGGTTGCAAAAGCGGCGGAACTGCTCGGGCGAGACATAGCCCTTCTCCTCCCAAAACGGATCGAGCACCCCGACGAGCGCCGTGCCCTGCCCCGGGAAATCCTGCAGGCCGAGCAGTTGGAATCCTCCCATCGACCGCGTGCGCAGCGCGGCCTCGATCTCCTCCTTGTAGCAGAGGGCCTGCAGCTTGCCGGAAGCGACCAGGAAATCGTGGGCCTGGCGTCCCAGCCCGTTCGCCTCCAGCGAGGCCCGGAAAATCTCGAAGTTCCTCGGCTTCAGGTAGCCCGTGTACTTGGCCATCTCCGCGAAGTTCGGGTACACGCACCACTGGCCGATCTCGTGCGCCACGACCGGCACGGTCCGCTCATGGATGAAGTCGCCGTAGTCCGTGCGCGTCTCCGGCGGCAGCGCGTTGATCCGCGACGCCAGCCCGGCCCCCCATTGCTGGATCCGCGGCTCCGAGCGGATGTGGAAATCGTTCGGCGGGATCTCCGGCCAGCCCGCCCCGGCGGTGTAGAGCCGCCGGGGATCCGCGGCCTTCTGCCGCGTCACCCAGCCGGCCAGCCAGGCCTCGTGGCGGGCGCCGGACGGCTCGTTGCCCGCCGCGAGGAAAACAAAGGACGGATGGTTGCCGTACGCGCGCCGGATCCGCTCGGTCTCGGCGTCGATCCAGGCATCCACCGGCTTGCCGTCGCCCAGGGTCGTCGACCAGTTCGGCCAGGACGCGACCTCCACCTGGAGGTAGAGCCCGAGCTCGTCGGCCGCGACGAAAGCCGCCTCGGGCGGGCACCAGGAATGGTAGCGGACATGATTCAGGCCGTGCGCCTGGATCACCCCCAGCACCCGCCTCCAGCTCGGCACGTCCGTGGGCGGGTGTCCGCTCTTGGGAAAGATGGCGCAGTCCAGCGCGCCGCGGAGAAAGAGCTTCCGGCCGTTGATCACGAGCTGCCGGCCGTGTGCGCCGATGCGGCGAAACCCGAAACGCGCCTCGCGCCCCTCGCCGTTGTCCAGCGCGACCGCGAGGGAATGCACCGCCGGGGAGAATTCGTCCCATAACGCCGCGCCGGCTGCGAACTTGTACTCGGCGGCAAAGGATCCGTCGTCGTCGATGGCCAGCGGTTGGACGCCGGAGCCGCCGGCGCTCCCGGCCAGCAGGGCGCTTTTCGGCCAGGGCTGCCCGGCGGTTCGGCCGAGATGGCCGCGGACGGCCACAATCCGCGTCGCCGCGTCGGGGTGGAGCTGGAGGTCCTCGATCCAGACCGCCGCAGTCGCCGTGAGCTCGATCCGTCCGACGATGCCGTTCCAGTTGCCCTGCGTGTGGTCGGACACGCTGTGCGAGTTTTCGCCGGGGTCGACGTGGAGCCGGTTGTCCACGCGGATCGTCAGCACATGCCGGCCCGGCGCGATCCGGTCGCCGAGGTCGTGGACGTGGGCGACGGAGTTCGCGTCGTCCGCACCGATGGCGCGATCATCCAGCCAGACCGACGTCGACCAATGCGGCCGCTCGAGCGTCAGCACGATGCGGCGGCCGGCCCACGCCGCGGGAACTTCGATCGTCCGCTGGTACCAGGCGGCCCCGACGTAATGGGTGTCGGGCTGGAGCCAGAACGGCACCTTGATGTTGCCGGGTTCCCGGTACGGCGCGAAGGCCGCCGCGGTGTAGTAGGACTTGTCGAAGATCCCGCCGGTCCACCGGGTCTCGACGCCGACCTCGTCGCCGATCCGGGCCTGCTGGAGGGAGCCGGGCAGCCGGATCGGCTGGCCGCGCAGCGCATGCCGGGGCCAGTTTTCGGCGAGCCCGCGGTCCGCGCGGTCCAGCGCGACCTGCCACTCGCCCGCAAGGTCGATCGTTTCGATGGCATGCATGAAAACAGGAGCGAGACCGAGCAGGCAGCCGGCGGCGCGGAGTGCGGCCATGGCATCAGCGCTCCAAAGGGGAAGCGGCGAGCAGGTCGGCCGCGAGCGCGTGGCTGGGGTCCCGCCTCAACACCTGCCGCAGCCGGGAACGGCCGGCGGCGACCCGGCCCAGACCCAGCAACGCCTGGGCCTCGAGCAGCCGCGCGGTTTCCGCCTGCCGGGCCTGGAGGTCGTCGTCGAACAGCAGCATGGTCGGCAGCGAGGTCGCAAAAAAATCGATGGACGCCTTCGTCCCGCGGAGGCGACGCGCGTGGGCCAGCAACTGGCGGAGCAGCCGCTTCGCCTCGGCGCGACGGCCGAGCTTTTCCAGCGCGAGCGCCGAGAAATAGGTCATCTCCGAATACGCGCGGACGCTCATGGCCTGGAAATCGCCCGTGAACGCGGCCGCCGCCGTCCACGCGCGACGCGCCGCCTCGCGATCGCCGGCCGCGGCGTGCGCGCGCCCGAGCCAGAAATGGATGTCGCTCGCGTTGGCGAGCAGATGGCGCGCTTCGCCGAGATTGGCCGGAGGCGCCAACGCGCGCTGGAACCATTCGGCCGCCTCCCCGGCCCGGCCCGAGCGCAGGGCGCCGCGGCCGAGCGCCAGCAGCGCGCGGACGTACTGGGCGAGGACCTGCCCCTCCCCTCCTTCCCACGGCTGGAAACGGCGGAGGGAAAGAACCGCGAGCGCTTCGCGCGGCCGTCCCGTCTGGTTGCACAGCGCGCAAAATTCCACCGACAGGTCGTCCCGCCGGGCGACCACCCCCGGATGCTTCCGCAGCACGCGCAGGCGCTGCGCCGGGCTCGTGCCGAGCCGTTTCCAAAGTTGGTCGCGCTCGTACACGAAGCGCGCGTTCCCCGGCGCCGCCCGCACGGCGCGCTCGTACGCGAGCCGCGCGCGGCGCGGCTCGCGCAGGACGTTGTGGTACGCGATGCCCAGGTTGCGCCAGGCGATGGCGTTCCCGGGCTCGCGCTTCACGGCCTGCTCCCAGCAGGCGATCGCCTCGCGGTGCCGGCGCCGGTCGTAGAGCAGGTTCCCCAGGTAGTACGGCGCACGGGCCGCGTCCGGCCGGACCGCGACCGCGTGCTCGAGGATGGCGATGTCCTCCAGCCGCGCCGGAAAACAGTAGTCCGGATCGGCCCGCTCCGCCGCGTCGATCTCCGCGCGCGCGGCCCGGGGCGCCCGGCTCACCGGCGCGCCGTCGCGGCGGGCGAGCAGCGCGTTCAGCCAGGCGGCCGTGTAGTGCATCATCGGCCCGCTGCCCGCCGAGCCGTCGTACCCGTGCTTCGCGGCGCGGACGGCACCGGCCAGGATCTCCAAGCCCTCCGCGAACAATCCCGCCCGCGCGCAGTCCAGCGCCAGGTCGAGCCGCACCTGGTTGTCGCACCGCAGCGGCTCGCCCGCGAGGTGGGCGATCCATCCGTCGAGCGGATCGATCCGCCGCGCCTCGGCCAGCGCCGCGCGCGCCTCGGCTTCCCGTCCGAGCCGGCGCAGGATCACGGTCTTCAGCGCCGCCGCCCGCAGATTGTCGGCATTGAGCCGCAGGGCCCGGTCGATGTGATCGAGCGCCGCCACCCATTCCGCGCGGCAGCAGTCGATCTCGGCGAGCGCGTGGAACGCCGCGGATTGCCAGGCGTGGTTCCACGTCGCCTTGTAGAAGGCCGCGTAGGCGTCGGACAAAAGCTCCTCGGCGGCGGGGCCCCGCCCGGCCGCCGCGAAGCAGCGGTGACGCAGGCACTGGCCCAGCTGATAGAAAGCCTCGCCGTCATAGGGATTCGGATTGTACGCCGTCGCGCGGGCGATGCTGGCGCGCAGGTGCGCCTCCGCCGCGGGGAATTCGCCGCGACGGAGGTGCCAGCGCCCGAGCGCCAGGCGGGCCCGGGCGTCGCCCGGATCCCGACGGAGGGCTTCGCGCCAGTAGGCCTCCGGCATCCGGGTGGCATGGCGATACTGCTCGAGATGGAGCCCGATCAGGAAGAGCTCGTCGCCGCTCTCCACCCCGGCCGGAGCGGGAGGCGCGACCGCGGGCGGAGCGGGCCTGGCCGGGCGCCGATCGCCGGTCGCGCAGGCGATCAGCCGGCGGCCTTCGGTGTCCCGGACCTCGACGGAGATTCCGCCCGCGCGGATCCGCCCGGACAGCTTTTCCCGGAAGAGGCCCGGACGCGCCGGATCGAGGCTCCGGCGCCAGGTCCGCCGGGATTTTCCGGCCACGAGAAGCCGGATCTCCAGGTCCGGCTGCGGCGCGGTGACCGCGACGCCGATCCTCACGACCCCGTCCTCGATCGCCAGGCTCAGCGCCGCATCGACATTCGCTTCCTGCGCGGGCCCGATTTCCCGGATGGGATACCAGTACTGGCTCCAGCGCTTGGTCTCGCCGGGCTGGAGGAAGGAGAAATCCGGCTGATTGTCCGTGAACGCGCCCGCCATGATCTCGATGTACGGGTGAAACACGCCCCGCTCGTCCGCGTCGGTCAGGTTGCGGTCCCAGGCGTATCCGAACTCGTGGTTGCCCCACGTCCATTGCTTCTTGCCCGGCGCGATGTGGTGGCTGGCCACGTGGACGAGGCCGGCGCGGGCCTTGTAGTCATAGCCCCCGAAGAAATCCTTCGTGGAGCCCATCGCCATGTACGACGTCGGCACCGGGATGTTGGCGTACCACGAGAGATCGTCCGGGCGATAGGCCGGAATCGCGCCCGCGGCGGACAGCGCCGGCGTCGCGGCGCAATGCGGCGGCAGGAATTGCGCGGGCCGTTCGGCCGGCGGTATGCCCCGCTTCCCGCGGGCGGCGTAGTCGACGCCGTAGTAACGCCCGGTCGCATGCGGATAGCCGGTGGTCGCCCGCTTCGCGTGATCCGCGACGTGCGTGACGTCGGGCGGGAAAAACGAGCGGTAGCCCTCGTGCACGCGCGTCGCCACGTTGGCCCACCAGAGGAACGTCTGCACGTCCCCGGTGCGGTTGTAGGCCCGCACGCGCAGCTCGACGCAGGATCGCCCCGGCTGCAGGCGCACCCCGTGCATCCCTTTCATACGGGCCATCGGGTCGTGCTCGCTCATCCACACGGTGGCCGACCCGTCCGCGTGCCTCTCCACCGCCACGCCGGTCGGCAGGAACGTCGAGGGACGGTGGTGCTGCGGCCAGTTGAACTCGATGCCGCCGCTGCACCACGGCCCGGCCAGGCCCACGAGGGCGGGCTTGATCACGGGCTGGTAATAGACGGCGTCGTAGCCGTTGGTCTTGTCCTGGATGCGATGGATGCGTCCGCCCAGCTCCGGCAGCAGCATCACGCGCACGTACTCGTTCTCGATGAATACGGCCTCCCAGCGGCGGGGACGCGGCTGCTCCGCGATGCGGTCGGTGCAGGGCAACGGATACACCCTCCCGCTCGAGCCCTGGTAGACCCGCTTCTCGAGGAACATCGGGGCGGGATCCGGTGCCTGGGGCTCGTAGGTGGGAAGCTCGACGGCTTCGCGCCGGACGGAGACGGGCGGCGGCATGGGGAACAGGCTTGCGACGATCCTACACCTCACTTTCCGCATGGGCAATGGACAGGCCGGCAAAAAACCTGCACGATCCTACACATGCCCAGGCGCGCGCCGCGCGGCGAGGGTTTCGTCGGCCAGCACATGATCGTCCTCCCCGAGCCGCTCCGGGAGCGGGCGGAGCGCGCGCCGCTGCTCCGGGGGCTGCACGTGACGGATGCCGGCTATTTTCCGGCGGCCGCCGGCCATTGCGTCGAACGGGCCGACGGCGCGCCCACGACCCTGGTGATTCTTTGCCTGCGCGGCACCGGGTGGGTGGAGACGGAGGACCGGTCCTGCGCCGTGGAGACCGGGGACTTCGTGTGGCTCGACGCCCGGCGGCCCCATGCGTACGGCGCCGCGGCGCGAAGCCCCTGGACCATTTCCTGGGCCCATTTCGCCGGGACTGAGGTCGGGCACTGGCGGGACTTCCTGCAGACGTGCGGGGCCGACTACCCGGTGCAGCGCCTGCCGCGCGACCACGTGGACGCGGTCGACCTCGACGGGATCCATGCCGAGCTCGATCGCGGCCTGGCGACCCGGCATCAGATCGCGGCGGCGGCGGCCTTGAGGGGCTCGTTGATCCGGATCGGGGAAATCCTCGTCGAGCGGCCGGGCCAGCGCTCGGCCCGCGAACGCGTCGTCTCGTCGGTGGCGATGCTGCGGAAAGAATGGCTGCGGCCGCACCGGCTCGAGGAACTCGCGACGGGCGCCGGCATGTCCGTGACGCACTACTGCGCCCATTTCCGGGAGGTCACCGGCTTCGCGCCGATCGACTTTTTGATCCGGCTGCGCGTCCAGCGGGCCTGCCGGCTCCTCGACACCTCCTCGCTCACCGTCGCCGCGGTCGCCGCCGCCGTCGGATACACCGACCCCTACTATTTCACCCGCTGCTTCCGGCGCGTGATGGGCTGCGCGCCGCAGCAGTACCGCAAGGTCCTCAAGGGGTAGCGCCGGGCCGCCCGCGCCGCGTGTTGCGGGCGGCCGGCTCGGGAATCCCGGCGCACCCGCCTCTAGTACCAATGCGCACTTGGCATGAGGGGCAGTTTGTCAGAGTGGCATCGGTGCCGCGAGGCCCCCGAAGAAGCGCCCGCACGTCATCGTCGACCCCATGAAAGTCACCCTGAGGCAGATCGCGAACACCGTGGGTTGTTCGGTCACCACGGTGTCGGACGCGTTGCGCGGCCAGCGCTGGGTCCGGACCGAGACCAAAGCGCGGGTGGAACAGGCGGCCGCCGCGCTGGGCTACCAGCGCGACCCGCTGCTCTCGCGGTTCATGAGCGAACTGAAGCGGACCGGACGCCCGGCCTTCGTCGCCACGCTGGCCCTGATCAACGGGCACCGCGACCCCGCGGCGTTTGCCAACCACCCGACGATTCCCGCCTACGTGAAGGGCTGCCGGCGCCGCGCCGAGGAGCTGGGCTACAGCTTCGACGAATTCTGGCTGCATGATCCCAAGCTGAACGCGCAGAAGTGGCTGCGCATGCTCGAGACCCGCGGCATCCCGGGCGGGATCCTCGTCGGCCTCATGGACGATTCGCACGTGCCCGAGCCCTTGTCGCTCGTCGTCCAAAAGGTGCCGCTGGTGGTGACCGGCGTGCGCACCCGCGACCCGGTGCTGCCCTTCGCGGCCGTCGATCACCACCAGCTCGCGCTGTCGGCGGTCGAGCAGGCGCTGCGCCTCGGCTACCGGCGCCCGGCCCTGGTGCTCGACCGGATCATCGACCGGCTGATCGACGGCCGGATCCACGCCGGATTCCTGATCGGCCAGATGCAGCTGCCGCCGGCGGGCCGCATTCCGGCCTTCACCACGATCGCGGAGGCGCGGAACGACCCGGCGGTCTTCGACCGCTGGCTGCGCCGGCACCGGCCCGACGTGCTGTTCACCCTCTACAACGAGATCTTCGACTGGCTGGAGCGCGCCCGGATGAAGGTGCCCGCCGACATCGGGGTCCTGCAGCTCGAGTGGCGATCGTCCCGCGCGGAGATCGCCGGCTTCGACCAGCGCAACGACCGCGTCGGCGAGGCGGCGGTGGACATGATCGTCTCGCTGACCCGCGAGCGCGAGTACCGGCCCACGCCCGAGGTGAACGCCATCCTCATCAGCCCGACTTGGCGCAACGGCTCGACCGTCGCCGCGCGGCCGGCCGAGGTTTGATCAGGCCGCCGGGGGGGGCGCCCGCCCTCGCCCGGCTCCGGCCAGAATCGGCGTGCGTTCCGGGCGGGGCCGCAGACATCCTCCCGGCCTCCGTGAGCGATCCCGCCCATCGCCGTTCCGTCCTCCTCCTCGTCGGCGCCGCCCTGTGCTGGAGCCTCGCCGGCGTCCTCTTCAAATATGTCGAGTGGCCCGGCCTCGCCGCCGCGGCCGGGCGCGGGCTGATCTCCGCCGCGTTCCTCGCGGCGATCTCGTGGCGGTCGCTCCGCTTCACCTGGTCGCCCCTGCAGATCGGGGGCGCCGTCGCGTATGCCGCGTGCACGGTGCTGTTCGCGCTGGCGAACAAGATGACGACGGCCGCCAACGCGATCCTCCTGCAGTACACCGCGCCGGTCTGGGTCGCGCTCCTCGCCTCCTGGCTCCTCGGCGAGCGGGCCACCCGCGCCGACTGGATCACCATCGCCGTCGCGCTGGGCGGGATGGCGCTGTTCTTCTACGAGGGGCTGCAGCTGCGGAACCTCGGCGGGATCCTCGTGGCCGTCGCGAGCGGCGTGGCGTTCGCGGTCATGACCGTGCTCATGCGCATGCAGAAGGACACCTCGACGGTCGAATCGATCATCCTGGGCAATCTCATCGGCGTCGCGATCGGATTCCCGGCGCTGCTCTCGGCCGGACCGCTGCCGGCGAGCGGCTGGGTCGCGCTCGCGCTCCTGGGCGTCGTCCAGCTGGGGTTCGCCTACCTCCTCTACTCGCGCGCGATCAAGCATGTCACCGCGCTCGAGGCGGTGCTCATCCCGGTGCTCGAGCCCATCCTCAATCCCCTCTGGGTGCTCCTGGCCAAGGGGGAGAAGCTCAGCCTCTACACGCTCGCGGGGGGAACCATCGTGCTGGTCGCGGTGACTCTAAGGGCGGCGGCCGGCCTGCGCCGCGCCGCGGCCCCGCCGAGCTGAACCATGCGACTTTCCGCCTTTTTCCTGGGTCTTATGGCCGTGGTCGCCCCCGCTTCCGCGCAGTCCGCCGAGCCCGAGTGCGTGGTCCTGCTGCACGGCGCGGGCGCCCGCGGCGTCGTCATGAAGCGCGTGGAGGCCCGGCTCCGCCGGGCCGGCTACCGCACCGTCAACATCACCTACCCGTCGCGGCGGGCGCCGTTCGAACAGCTGGCGCGGGACTACCTCCCGGAGCGGCTCCGGCGGGGCGGGGTCGCCCGCGCCCCGCGGGTCCATTTCGTGACCCACTCGATGGGCGGCCTGGTGCTCCGCCTCCATCTGCAGGAAGCCCGTCCGGACAATCTCGGCCGCGTGGTCATGATCGGACCGCCCAACCACGGGACGATCGCGGCCGACTCGGCCCGCCGGAACCGGTTCCTGCATTGGTTCTTCGGCGCCAACCTCCGGCACATGGGCACGGGCGACGACGCCCTGCATCACCGCCTGGGACCGGCCGACTACGACCTCGGCGTGATCGCGGGCAGCGGCGTGATCAATCCGATCTACACCAGGAAATTCGGCGGGCCCAATGACGGCATCGTCGCGGTCGAATCCACGAAGCTCGCCGGCATGCGCGACTTCATCGTGCTCCCCTATTCGCACACCATGATCCTGTTCCGCCGCGAGACGGGGCGCCAGGTGCTCGCCTACCTGCAGGGGGGCCGGTTCGCGCCCGCCGCGGCGGCGAAATAGGGCGACCCGCGGGACCTCATGCCGCCGGATGCCGGGAGGGCGGCTTGAGCTGGAGGACGATGTTCGCGACCGTGATCAGTCCCCCGCCGAGCAGCAGGTGCCAGGTCAGGACCTCGTTGGGATAGTGAACCCCGGCCCAGGCGGAGAACACCGCGGGCAGGAACAGCGCCATCACGGCCGTGAAGAGCGGTTCCGTGCAATAGAGGAGACCGGCCTCGGTCGCGGTGATCTTCGGCTGCCATTTCACCATGAGCGTGAACGAGCCGAGCGTGCAGATGAGCGTGAGCAACCCGGTGAACGCGAGGAAGGGGCCGGAGGCCCACGGCCGGATCACGTCGGCCGGCGCGGGCGCGGTGAGGAAGCTCATGAGCGTGAATGCCACGGCCTGCGTGGCGAACATCACGGCCGTCACCGGGAGCGGGCGGTTCGCGGCATAGCGGCGGTCCTCCAGCATGAGGATCTGGCCCATGAAGAAGACCGAGCTGAGCAGCGTCTCGAGCTCGCCGCGGCCGACGTGCATCGTGCGCGGGTCGAACCGCGCGAGCACGGCCACGCCCGCGAGCACCAGGGCGCCGCACACCCAGATGCGGCCGCCCGGCCAGCGCCGCGCCCGCAGCGCGACCCACGCCGGGATCATGATCGCGTAGAACTGCGTGAGGAAGGCGGACGTGGACGCGCTGGTGAACTGCAGGCCGTCGTTCTGGAACAGCAGGCCCAGCGCGAGCGCGACGCCCATCACGAGCCCCTGGCGCAGCTCGCCGGCGGTGAGGCCGCGCAGCTGCGCGCGCGCGAGGACCGCGAGCGCGAGCGTCGCGAGGAGGAACCGCGGCGCGAGGCACATCGCGGCGATGAACCAGTTCCCCGCGTCCGGCACAAGCGCCGCGACCGTCGGGACGATCGCCTTGATGAGCGGAAAGCTGAGCCCCCAGAAAAGGTTCGCGAGCACGAGCAGCCAGATGGCGGTTCTGTGCTCGGCGCGCGGGTTCATCGGGAAAGGGACGCGCAGCGTACGGGCGTCATCCGCGGCTCCAAGCGGAAAGCCCGGCCCGCGCCGTCACAGGCGGACAAAACAAAACCGCCGCGGTGACGTCACCGCGGCGGTTTCAAAATCGATCGGATGATCGGGAATCAGGACACGTTCTTGCTGACCAGCTTGGTCATGTCGAACATGCTGACCTGGCCCTTGCCGCCGAAGACAGCCTTCAGCTTGTCGTCGGCGTTGATCATGCGCTTGTTCTTCTTGTCCTGCAGACCGTTCTTCTTGATGTAGGCCCACAGCTTCTTGGTGAGCTCCGTGCGGGGCATCGGATTCGAGCCGACGACAGCGGCGAGCTTGTCGTTCGGCGTGACCGGCTTCATGAAAGCGGCGTTGGGTTTACGGGAGGATTTAGCCATAGTGGCTCCCGTATTAGAACCCGCCGGGTGCGATGCAATGATTTTCTAGAGGGGAAAACGGGAATTTCCCGAGGAGAAACGCGCGCGGCGCGCGGCGGATTCCACGCTTGCTCCACCCCCCGCGCCGCGCCATTTGTCCCGCGTTCGGTTGGTTGTTTGTTAGATTCTACCGCCACGGAGAATTGTCAGGTGAGCGCTGCAGTTCAGTGATGATTTGTACCCCGGCAGTCGGGGACGGGCGGCAAGGCGGCAGCAAGCAGCTCGGATCAGCCAATGTCAGAAAACGCCAAACTCTACGTGGGGAACCTTCCGTTCGCCAGCACGGCGCAGGACCTCGAGACCCTCTTCTCGCAGGCCGGCACCGTCAGTGTCGTCGAGATCATCTTCGACAAGTTCACCGGCCGCTCCCGCGGGTTCGCGTTCATCACCATGGGCAGCGCCGAGGAGGCGCAGAAGGCGGTCGAGAAGTTCCATGGCCACCAGCTCGAGGGCCGGCCCCTCGCGGTGAACATCGCCCGGCCGCGCGAGGAGCGGGCGCCCCGCTCGTTCGGCGGCGGAGGAGGTGGTGGTGGCGGCGGTGGCTTCCGCGGCGGCGGCGGGGGCGGCTACCGCGGCGGCCGGGGCGGCGGCGGGGGTGGCGGCTATCGCGGCGACCGGGGCGGGGATCGCGGCGGCTACCGCGGCGATCGGGGCGGCGACCGCAGCGGCGGCTACGGCCGCGAGTGACGCGGCGGCATCGCGACTTCGGGCCGGGCGAATCGCCCGGCCCTTTCTATTTCAGGGCCCGAGGAAGCGCGCGCGATCCGCGGCGCTCCACCGCTCGGGTCGGGCGGGACCGAACAGCGCGAAGCGGGCCCGACCCACGGCGCGGTAAAGGGCGTCCCGGAGCCACGCCGGCAGCGCCCGGAGGTTGGCGAGCTCGCGCCCGACTCCCCCCGCCGCGGCGCACGCGGCCAGCGCCCCGTCCGTCCGCAGGCGGTAGGCGCCCGGCGCGGGACGGTCCCAGTCCGGCACGAACACGAGCGAGTCGAAATCCCGGACCGGCAGGCCCTGCGCCCGCAGGTAGGCCTGGGCCGGGGCGCTCTGCAGCGGGGCGAACCGCAGCCGGCGGCCCTCGTCGATGCGCACCAGGAAGCGCACGCAGGCCTGGCAAAGCCCGCACTCGCCGTCGAACAGCAGCACGGGCCGAGGCCCGCCCTCCCCCCGCCCGCCTGGCGCCCGCGCTGCCATCGCCAGCGCCGCTAGGCGCCCCGCGGCGGCCGCGCCTCGGCCGCGGGCTCCGCGCCTTCCGGCAGCGAGGCCACGTGCACGGTCTGCGTCGGGAACGCGAACGCCAGCCCGCGCGCCGCGACCGCCCGCATGATCGCGAGATTGATCCGCTGGCGCTGCGCCATGTGCTTCGGGAAATCCGGGTCCGGCGCGACGTAGACGATCCAGAGGTCCAGCGACGACGCGTTGAAGTCGCGGAACCACACGTGCGTCTCCTGGGGCAGCAGCCCCGGGTCGGCGTCGAGGATCGCGCGGATGTCCTTCACGATGCCCTCGAGCTGCTCGGGGCGCGCGTCATAGGTGAGGCCGATCACCTGCTCGACCCGGCGCTGGGTGAAGCGCGAGAGGTTCGTGACCGCCTCGGCCGCCACCGTCTTGTTCGGGATGACCATGAGCGACTTGTCGACGAGCCGCAGCCGGGTGGAGCGCAGGCCGATGTCCTCGACCATGCCGACGCTGCCCGCCACCCGGATGGTCTCGCCGAGGCGGAAGGGCTGGTCGATCGCGACGACGATCGAGCCGAAGAGGTTCGCCAGCGTGTCCTGCGCCGCGAGGGCGAACGCGAGGCCGCCGATGCCGAGGCCGGCGAGGAAGGCGCGCACGTTCGCCCCGAGGCTCTGGGCGATCATCAGCACGCCGAACACGAAGACGATGGCGAGCAGGGTCTTCTTGATCCACGGCATGAAGGGCGTGACGCCCAGCTTCCGGTCGCGCGCGACCTCCGCGAGGTGGTCGAGCACCGTGTTGAAGGCGCGCAGGAAGCCCCAGAAAAGCACGAACGAGAACGCGATCGTGTACGCGTAGGCCAGCGTGTTGTCCGCGGTGGCGCTGAGCTTGAGCACCTTCAAGGCCGCGACGACGCCGAGGACCACGATCAGCGCCTTCACCGGCCCCTCCATCGCCGGCAGCAGCTTGTCGTCCAGCGTCGAGCGCGTCCGCGCGGCCAGCTGGCGGAAGAACCCGAACAGCAGCGTCGTGACCACCCGGCGCAGGACGTAGGCCACGAGGGTGATGAGCAGCGCGATGCCGTAGTGAGTCGGTGTGTTCCCGCTGGTACGGACGTCGAAGGCCTCGAGGACGAGGTCGACCAGGTGCTCGAGGAAGTCGGGGGTCTCCGGCGCGGCCCGGCCGCTGGCGACGGCGGCCGCCGCCGCGGTCGTGTTCGCCTGCTGCGCGTCGGCGCCCGCGCCCGGATCCTTCGCGGCGGCCTGGTCCGCGGCCGGGGCGCCGCCCGCGGGCGCCGATTGCGCCCAGGCCTCCGGCCACAGGGCGGCCACGAGGCAGGTCAGCAGCAGCAAGGCTCGGACGCTCATCGCCTAACCCAAGAGGCCGCCCGGCCCGGATGTCAAAAACTTAGGCTGGGGAAAAAGCGCGGGACATTCCCCTCACTCCCCGCTTGCGCCGTTTCAGGGCCGCCGCCACGGTCGCGCCCCGATGCTCCCTGTCCTCGCGATGTTCAGCACCTACCCATGGTGGGCCTGGGCCGGCTTCCTCGGCTTCATCAGCGTGATGCTCGCGCTCGACCTCGGCGTGTTCAACAAGCACGCGCACGTCGTCAGCCTCAAGGAGGCGCTCGCCTGGTGCGTCGTCTGGTTCGCGCTCGCGATGAGCTTCAACCTGCTCATCGCGTTCCAGATGCCGGACACCGCGACGAGCAAGCCGGCGCTGGAGTTCTTCACCGCCTACCTGATCGAGCTCTGCCTCAGCGTCGACAACGTCTTCGTCTTCATCGTCATCTTCCAGTATTTCCGGGTCGAGCCGCGCTACCAGCATCGCGTCCTCTTCTGGGGCATCCTCGGCGCCGTGATCATGCGGGCCATCTTCATCTTCGCCGGCATCAGCCTCATCAACGCCTTCCACTGGATCATCTATCTCTTCGGCGCGTTCCTCGTCTACACGGGCGTGAAGCTCGCCATGCCGAAGAAGGCGGACGGCTTCGAGCCGGAGAAGAATCCAGCCGTGCGGCTCGCGCGCAGGTTCGTGCCCGTGACCAACCATTTCGAGGGCGGCCATTTCTTCACGCGGATCGACGGCCGGCGGCACGCCACGCCAATGTTCCTCGTGCTCCTGATCGTCGAGACGACCGACGTCATGTTCGCCCTCGACTCGATCCCGGCGGTGATCGCGATCACGCGCAACGAGTTCATCGTCTTCACGTCGAACATCTTCGCGATCCTCGGGCTGCGCTCGCTCTACTTCGCGGTCTCCGGGGTCATGCAGCTCTTCCGTTTCCTGAACATCGGCCTCGCGGTCATCCTCGTGTTCGTGGGCTTCAAGATGCTCGCGTCCCATTGGGTGACCGTCCCGATCAAGCTCTCCCTCGGCATCATCGGCACGGTGCTGGCGATCTCGATCATCGCCTCGGTGCTCATCCCGGCGGCGCAGAAGCCCGCGAAACACTAGCCGGCTCAGGCGGGGGCGCCGGCGACCTCCGCCACGTCGGCCAGGTCGAGCAAGACCGGCAGGACCGCCTCGAGCCGCGCGACCACCCGGGCGCTTCCGACGCTGCCCCGCTCGGCATAGACGACTTCGCCGCGCTCGAGCCGGAACGAACCGTCGCCCCCGGCCCGGTGCGCGGCCACGAGCTTCGCCCGGATCTCCGGCACGAGCGCCGCGGCGAGGAATTCCGGCCGGTTCGTCCGGACAAACCACGCGCGGTCGAACTCCGCGTCGCCGACGGTGATCTCCTTGCTGCCGAAAAATTCCTGCACCTTCGTCGCGAACCCCTGCCGCGAGAGCCGGAACTCCAGGCCGCTCGCCTGCCGGGGCGTCACGCCGACCGCCGCCCATGTCTGCTGAGACTTCCCGCTGCCGGTCGTGTAGGACCAGAAGCGCACCGGCCGCCCCTGGACCGCCCCGTGCACCGAAGCGCGCGTGACCAGGTTGAGGAACTTCGACACCGCGAGCTCGAGCCCAAGCCGGTCCGCAAGCGCCGTCAGGTTGGCCAGGCTCCGGCGGCCCGCGGCGACCCCGATCCACCAGCCGATTGCGACGCTGCCCAGGATGAGGATGCCGATGACAATTACCTCCGCGATGGCCATGCGGGAATTCCAGCCGGAATGCCCGCGGGACGCCACCAAAACCTGCCGGCATCGACGAAGCGGAACCGGCCTGCATGGGCGGCGGAACCCTGCGGGAATAGGTGCGATGCCGGAGTGAATTCGTTCCGCCCTTCCGCGTTCCGGACCGGACGGAGCCGGTCCCTCCACGCGCGATCGCTGGAGGGACGACCTCCGGGTCGTCCTTGGCTCGGAGATCGGAGCATCTCCGCCGCGCGCACTGCCGACGAATAGGTGCGATGCCGGAATGGACTTTCGCACGACCCTTCCGCATCCCGGACCGGACGGAGCCGGTCCCTCCACGCGCCAATCGCTGGAGGGACGACCTCCGTATCGTCCTTGGCTCGGTGATCGGAACACGCCCGGCCAATGAATTGGCGGAGAC
>DASPMS010000044.1:0-30553 GCA_035626915.1 Opitutaceae bacterium | reverse complement strand
GGTACCGGCAGAGCGAGCTCGAGGGCGCGCTCCTCCTCGGCCGGCTCGTCCGCCTGGCGCCGGACCCGGCGCTCGTGGCGCGGCTCACGCGCCACTGCGCCGACGAGGCGCGTCATGCGCAGGTCTGGGCCGAGTGCCTCGAGCGCCTCGGCCTGCCGTACATCGTCATCACGCGCAGCTACCAGTCGCTCTTCGCCGAGCACGGCGGCGCGCCCGCCGGACTGGCCGAAGTGCTGGCCTTCACGCAGGTGTTCGAGCAGCGCGTGCACAAGCGGTTCTCCGACGAGCTCGCGCGGCCCGGCCTGCCCGGGCCGGCGCGCGACGCCTTCGCGCTCATGATCGAGGACGAGAAGGACCACCTCGAGTGGGTCTTCCACTGGCTGCGCGCCGCGCCCGGCGCCCCCGCCCTGCTCGCGCGGTTCCGCGCCGTCGACGAGGCCGTCTACCGCGCCGTGCTGCCGCATGAGGACGCGATCTGGAATCTTGGCATCGGCCGGGAATACCAACCGGCCGCGGTCGCCTGAAAGGAACGCCATGAACCCCTCCCACTACGCGCTCGCGCTCGCGCCCGGCCTCGCCACGTGGCTCGTCCCGCTGGCGCTCCGTTATCGCCGCGGCGCCTGGTCGGTCGCCGGCGCCGCCGTCACCCTCGTCCTCCTCCTGGCCGCGTGGCTCGGCACCGGCCGGGGCGCCTTCGGTCCCGAGGACTTCGCCGTCCTGGGCCGGCCCGCGCTGCTGTTCCTCCTCCCGGGAATCCTGACGTGCGCGGTGGCTTACCGCGACCGGCGGCCGGCGACGCTCGCGACCCTTTTTTCGCTGGTGGCGCTCGCCGCCGCCGCGTTCGGCGCCGGATGGGCGAGCTGGCTGGCCTTTGCCGTGTTCGCGGCCTTCGCGGCGCTCCGGGCATTCGTCCCGCCCCCGCCCACCGTCGACGAACGCGACGCCACCGCCGCCCGCAACCGCACGCGGCGGGCGCGCAGCATCGTGCGCAAGCTCGTCCGGGAGGGACGCTTTCACTGGATCCCGGTCTATTTTCTCCTGCGGCTCAGCCAACTCGGCCGGGAGGGCATCGAGCGCTCGGGCAGTTACCGCTTCGCCGACCACATCTACCGGAACGTGCCGTCGGGTCGCGGCGTGCTCGGCCGGTTCATCGACGCTCGGCTGCTCGCGCTCCCCGCGAGCCGCGCCTTCCGCCAGCGGTACAAGCGGGCGCAGGCGGCGCTGCGCGCCAGCCTCGAGGCCCACCCGGGCGACGAGCCGCTCAACGTCCTGGCGATCCCCTGCGGCATTCCGCGCGACCTCGCCGAGCTCGCCGCCACACTCCGACGCGAGGACCCGGCGCTGCTGGCCCGCGTGCATTACCACGGGATGGACATCGATCCCGAGCTGCTGCAACTGGCCGAGGAATTCACGCGCGGATGCGGGGTCGCGCGCCGGGACTTCCTCGCGGGCAATGCGCTGGCCGCCGCGGACTATCCGAAACGCGGCATGCATGCGGTCGTCAGCACCGGCCTCGGCGAGTTCCTCGACGACGCGGATCTCCTCGCCTTCTACCGGAACGTGCACGCGGCGCTGCGGCCGGGCGGGATCTTCTACACCAGCGCCACGCGGCGCGACGCGCGCAGCGAGGCGTTCCTCAACGCCTTCGAGCTGCATGCGCGCTACCGCACCGCCGACGAGATGGCGCGGATCCTCGGCCGGATGCCGTGGTCGCGCGTCACGCTGACGCCGGACGAGACGGGCCTGCAGACGTTCGTCGTCGCCGTGAAATAGGGGCAGACCGCGTCGTTCCCGACGCCGCTCCGGGATTCCCGGCGCCGTGGCAGGGCGCGTTGTCCCCAACGCGCCGCGGCACCGATATCCGGGACGGCGGGTCAAGGCTAACCCGCCCTACCGAATCGTCCGCGATCCCGCCGTCAGGTCTCGGCGCGCTTGCGGGCGTCCGCCTCAATCAGGGCCTTGAGGACGTCCAGCGTCGCCTTGGCCTTGGCTTTCGCCGCCGGCAGGTCCCCGGCAGACGTCACCGGCTCGGTCGCGAACAGGTAGAACTTCATCTTGGGCTCGGTGCCGCTGCCACGCGCGGCGAACGAGTAGCCGTTCGCGAGCGTGACGAGGTAGAGATCCTGCGCGGGGATCTGCTCGCCGTCGGCGTCGAAGAACTTCTCGCGGCCGAAGTCCTGGAAGCGCGCGACCTTCGTGTCGCCGAAGGCGGCGGGCGGGCTCGACCGGTAGGTCTCGAGGATGCGCTTGATCTTCGCCGCCCCGGTGGCGCCCTCGTAGTAGAGATTGATCACGCCCTCCGTGAAGAAACCGCAGCGCACGTAGATATCGTCGAGCACCTCGGGCACGGTGAGGCCGCGGGCCTTCACCCACGCGCACAGCTCAGCGAACATGAGACACGCCGAATTCCCGTCCTTGTCCCGCAGGAAGTCGTTCGGCAGGTAGCCGTAGCTCTCCTCGGTGCCGAAGAGGTAGAACGTGCTGTGTTTCTGGAGGAGCTTGGCGCGCTCGGCGAACGGGGTCGCGTCGTAGTCGAAGCCCGGGCCCATCGCGGCGCGGAGCTTCTCCTCATAGCCGCGGATCTTGCCGGCGATCCATTTGAAGCCCGTGAGCGTGTTGATCACCTTCACCCCGTGGCGTCGCCCGATGGCGTCCTGCAGCGGCGTGGTGACGAACGTCTTGACCAGGCAGGCGCGGTCGGTGCCCTCGCGGGGAATCCAGCCGAGCTCCTTGTATTTGCCGACGCGGTACTCGGCGAGCAGGGCGCCCACCTGGTTGCCGGTCAGCAGCTCGAGCCGGCCGGCCCGGTTGCGGACGGCGACGCCCATGCGGTCGCTGTCGGGGTCCGTGGCCATCACGACGTCCTCGCCGCCCTTCTCCGCGACCGCCACGGCGAGCGCGAGGGCCTCGGCGTTCTCCGGGTTCGGGGACTTGACCGTGGGGAAACGCGCGTCGAACGCGACCTGCTCGGGGACCTCCGTCACCTTGACGCCCGCGTGCGCGAGCAGCGGCACGGTGGAGATGCCCCCCACGCCGTGGATGTTCGTGTACACCACGCGCAGGCCGGACTTCCGCAGGAGGTCGTGGTCGATCACGGCCTGCGCCGCCGCGGCGAGGTAGGCGTCGTCGTCGGCGCGCCCGAGCGTGCGCACCCGGCCGAGGTCCACCGCGAGGAATTCCTTCACGGTGGCGAGGGGCACGGCGTTGACCTCGGCGATGATCCCGGCGTCGTGCGGGGGCGTGACCTGCGCGCCGTCGTCGAAATAGGCCTTGTAGCCGTTGTCGTGGGGCGGGTTGTGGCTCGCGGTGATCACCACGCCGCACTGCGCGCCGAGGTGGCGCACGGAAAAGCTCAGCTGCGGGGTCGAGCGCGGGCCGTCGAAGATCACGGCCTCGCCGCCGAGCCGCGCCCAGGCGGAGGCCGCCAGCTCGCAGAAATGCCGCGAGAAGTGCCGGACATCGTGCGCGATGACGATCCGGGGCGCGCCGCGGACCTGCCGGCGCGCGAGGTGTTTCGACACATAGCGGTGCAGGCCGACCGTGGCGCGGACGAGCGTGAAGTCGTTCAGCATGTTGCTGCCCACGCCGGCGTGCGCCGGGGAATCCTTGGGACCGGCCAACCCGGACTCGGCCCGGGCCGCGACGCGCCCGATGGTGCGGCCGCGCATGCCGCCGGTGCCGAACTCCAGGTAGCGATAGAAGCGGTCGTTGAGCTCGGCCCATTCGCCGCGCTCGACGAGCTCCCGCATGCTGTCCTGCGCCCAGGCGGGCAGGCCCGCCGCCAGCCAGGCGGAAAGGTTCTCGGCGGCGCTCGGGAGGAGGGCGCCGGATTTGACGGCGGCGCCGATGGATTCGTTCGGATTCATCGAGAGGAAGGGAAGTCGGTCGGGGCCGCGCGGCCGGACCGGGGTTGGCTAGCCGAGATAGAGTCCGTCCGCGATCGCCGGCTTCGGACTGAGCCGGCGCCAGGCCTCCGCGAAGCTTCCCTCGGTGTCGCCGAACAGCGGGGAGACCTCGAGGGCGAAGGCCGGCAGGCCGGTGGAATCGACGGGCACGTCGGCGCCGGCGGCCTTGAGCCAGCGGACGAACTGGCGGCACTGGTCGTCGCGCGCGGTCTGGGGCGAGTCGGCGCCGGTGGCGTTCTTGACCGGGCTGAAGTCGTCGGCGCGCGCGGTCTCGATCACGACCGGCTGGCGCGCGAACGGCAGCGCGTCGAAGACGAACATCTCGAACTTGATGCCGTTGGCCTTCTCGGGCTTCACGACCTGGCCCGCGCCGTCGACGGTCGCGATCTTCTTGTCGGCGCGGTGGAACGGGAGCGCCGCGCCCGCGCCGCCGGCGGCCATCCGGCGGGCGAACTCCCGGTCGATCACGTGGATCGCGATGCTGCCGGCGTTGAAGCGGAGCGAGCCGTCCGGATTCGTCTCGCGCTGCATCGCGGCGGGAAGGTCGCTGTACTCGATGACCACCAGCCGGCCTTCCTGCAGGCAAAAGTGCCCGACCTTCTCGTCGGGCCCCGCCTTCGGGACCATCTTGCTCGACATTTCCGAGCCGCGGCGGAGGTGCCAGCCGATGAACGCCGGGTCGACGCAGCGCACGAGAGGGTTGTCGACCTGGAAGTAGCTGAGGACGTCCACGCCCTCGCTCTTCATGAGGTCGAGCGCGCCGCTACGGTGCAGCGCGCGGAGCGATCCGCCGTGGCCGTCGGGGCTGAGCGCCAGCGCGGACCGTGTCTCGAGCAGGATCTTGCCGGCGAAATCCACCGCCGGCATCCGGCCCTGCCGGAAGAAATGCACGCGTCCGCGATCGAGCCCGAACCACTTGCGCTCGGTGAAGAACGCTTCGGTCGCCTCGTGGTTCGCATGGCTCGTCATGATGAACCAGTGCAGCGGCCTTCCGGCGCGGCGGCCGGCGGCCTGGATTTTTTCCGCGAACACCTGGAAGAGCGGTTTCTTGCGCACGGGCGTGACCGGGAACGTGCCCTTCGGGCCGTCGTAGCCGAGGCGCGTGCCCTGCCCGCCCGCCACCGTGAACGCCGCCACCCGGCCGGCGCGCAGCGCGGCGTCGCCGGCGGCCTCGGCCTCCCGCCATTCCGCGGGGTCGCCGCCGTGCATCGGCAGCTTCTCGCAGGGCGCGGGCTGGAGCTCGGCGAAATCGGCGGCGGGCCCGCCGTTCCGGCCGAGCGTGGCGTAGAGGCGGGCGATTTCGGGCAGGTCGACCTCCGCGGCCTCGGCGCGCAACTCGGCGCGCTCGGCGGGGGAAAGCCGGTCCCAGAAGCGGAAGATCTGTTCCTGGCCGGCGGCGCGGAACGCGGAGATCAGGGCGTCGTCATTCGTCATGCGTAAGGTCCCGTGCCATAGGCCCGACCGGTCACCTGCCTGCGGGTTCCTCGAAGCGGAAGACGAACTCCTCGGGCCGCGCGTAGCCGAGCTTGCGGCGGATGACCCGCTCGACGAGCTCCGGGTCCTGCTGCAGGCGCGCGAGGTATTCCTGCTGTTCCTTCAGCTTCGCCTCCGCCGCGTCCAGCCGGCGGCGGTTCTCCGCCTCCTGCGCGCGCAGGCCCGCCAGCTCGCGGTGCATCTGCAGGAAGAACAGGCCCGCCCACAGGGCGACGACGAGGAAGAGGGCGGCGTAGACCGCGTTGATGGCCTTGCTCCAGTTCACGCAGGAAAGGCTTCTGCATAAAGGCGCTGCGTGATTCGCGAGCAATGTTTTTCAGGCCCGGTTAACGAGGTTTAGGCGTGATTTTTGCAGGGTGCCCCGGATACTCGGCGCGCGATGTATCAAAGCTTTTACGGCTTCACGGAGATGCCCTTCCACATCACTCCGGATCCGAAGTTTCTCTACCTGAGCGCGACCCACCAGGAGGCCCTGCAGCACCTGCGCTACGGGGTGACGGAGAAAAAAGGCTTTATCGTTCTCATCGGGGAGGTCGGCTGCGGGAAGACGACGCTGTGCCGGCGGTTCATGAACGAGCTCGATCCCGCGAAGTTCGACACGGCGCTGGTGCTCAATCCCCGGCTCAACGAGGTCCAGATGCTCCGGGCCATCCTCGCGGAGCTCGGCGAAACACCGGGCGCGGGCAAGAAGACCGACCTCACCGCGCAGATCAACCAGGTGCTGCTCCAGCGGATCGCCGCGGGCCGCGAGATCGTGCTGATCATCGACGAGGCGCAGAACCTGTCCTTCGAGGTGTTCGAGCAGGTGCGCCTGCTCTCCAATCTCGAAACCGACAAGCAGAAGCTTCTCCAGATCATCCTGATGGGGCAGCCCGAGCTGAAGGACAAGATCGCCACCGAGGAGCTCCGGCAGCTCCGCCAGCGCATCCTCGTCCACTACGAGCTCCGGCCGTTCACCCTGGCCGAGCTCGAGCACTACATCCAGCACCGGCTCACGAAGGCCGGCGGCAATGGCCGGCCCTGGTTCACGAAGGCCGCGATGCGGCACATCCACCGCCGGAGCGAGGGGATACCGCGCGTCATCAACAATCTCTGCGACAAGGCCCTCCTGGCGGCTTTCGTGCGCGATTCCGACGAAGTCAATTACTGGGACGCCCGTCGCGCGTGGCGGGACGTCAAGAACCTCACCAACTGAAGCCGGGTCCAATCCTCAATCCTCCCAACCGAGTCCCCCGCCGTCCATGAGCCTCATCAACGACGCCCTGAAAAAGGCCCAGCGCCAGCGCGGCGACGAACCCCCGGCCGATCTTCCGCCCGGGCCCGGCAGCGGCCGCGTGCCGCGCCGCGACAAGCCCGCCGGGTTCCCGACGCTCCTCGTCCGCCTGGCGATCGGCGTCATCGCGGTCTGCGCGGTGATTGCGACGACCGTGTTCCTCCTCCGCGACAAGCCCGCCCCGGTCGCGACCACGCCGCCGCCGACGGCGCCCGTCGCCGCGGTCCCCGCGCCGAAGATCGAGCCCGAAGCTCCGAAAACAGAACCGGCCGCGCCGAAGTCCGATCCGGCCCCCGTCGTTGCCACGGTGCCCCCCGCCACCGCACCGGCCACCCCTGCCGTCGCGGCCGCCACCCCCGCGCCGCCGGGCGCCGGCGCCGCGGTCCCGAACGTCACCCTGCCGCCCGTGGACGCGCCGGCCATCCCGGCGCCGGCCTCGGCCAAGGAGCAGGACAAGCGCATCCTCGCCTACCTTTCGAACCTTCGCGTCACCGGCATCCGCCCCTCGGGCGCCGACAGCAAAGTTTTGATGAACGACCGCGTCTACAAGCTGAACGACGTGGTGGACTACACCCTCGGACTCAAGCTCACCGGCGTCGCCGTGCAGCGGCTGGAATTCGTGGACGAGCGGGGCGTCGGGTACGTGAAGACGTTCTGACGCGGCGCGGGGCGGGTCCGCCTAATACGCCGACCGCGGCGGCACGATCACCTGCCACAGGGTCCGGACGGTGATCTGCACGTCGAGCCAGAAGGACCAGTGCGCGATGTAGTGCAGGTCGAGGCGGAGGCGCTCCTGCAGCTCGGCCGGCGTCCGGATCTCGCCGCGGAACCCGCGGCTTTGGGCCAGGCCCGTGATCCCGGGCTTGACCCAATGCTTCGAGCGGTACGACCGCACCTGCCGCTCGAACTCCTCGTCCAGCAGCGGCATCACCGGGCGCGGGCCCACCACGCTCATGTGCCCGCGCAGCACGTTCCAGAACTGCGGGAACTCGTCGAGGCTGTGCCGCCGGAGGAATGCGCCGAACCCGTACACGCGCTCGTCATCCGCGCTCGCCTGCCGCGCCTCCGCGCGTTCGCCGCCCGCCGCCGCGTGCATCGTCCGGAACTTCAGCATCGGGAACGGCGTCCGCTGCACGCCCGAACGCGGGCGGGTGTGGAAGAGCGGCCCCGGGGACTGGATCCGCTGCATCAGCCAGACCGCCGCGCACAGCGGCGGAAGCACGAGCACGACCACCGGCAGCGCGACCGTGAGGTCGAAGAGACGCTTCACCAGCCGGTTCAGCGGCTCCTCGAGCGGCTCGTCGTGGAGCGCGAGGAACTGGTGGCCGTCCTCCTCGACCACCATCAGCGGGTGCTCCAGCTGCTCGTCGAGGTCGTGGTGGATGAGGAGCCGGCACCCGCGCTCCTGGCAGAGGTCCAGGATCGCCTTGGCGCGCTCCTTGGCCGCGGGCAGCTCGAGCATCACGACCTGAGAGATCGAGAACCGGTCCATCAGCGCCGGCAACTCCTCGACCCGCCCGAGGAGAGTCGCCGGAGCCGCGCTGCCGGCGCGATCACCGTCGAGCGCGACGAAGCCCACGGCATGGAGGCCGACGTGCTCGCGGTCCCGCAGCCAATCCTGGAACCGCGGGAGGGACCGCGCGCTGCCGACGAACACCGTCGGCACGCGGCTGCCCCGGCCGAAGACGAGCCGCGCCAATGCGCGCGGCAGAACCAGGTGCATCCAGAGAAGCAGGGCCCAGCTCCCCGCCAGGAACGTGCCGAGGAAAAGGCGGCTGATGCTGCGGTCCTGCGTCGCGAACATCATCGTGAACACCGCCAGCGCCACCAGCGCCATCTGCTGCGTCGCGAGACCGGCGGCCTCGGCGCCCGCCAGGCGCGTCAGCCGCGCCCCGGTGCGCGCGACCGGACGGCTCCCGCCGAGCATGCCGATCACCACGCACAGGAAATACGGAACGAGGCTCACCTCGCGGCTCAGCCGCATCCAATCGAAGAGCCACGTCATCGTGATCTCCGCATACACCCAGAACGCCACCGCCACGACCAGCAGCACGACGGCGTTGTGCAGGGCGGCCAGCCCGCGGTGGCGGTTGATGAGCATGGGCGGCGACGCTGGCAGCCGTCGCCGGGCACCGCAAGCCGACGGTCGGGCGCCCGCCGGGCCGTCCCCGGCGGAGGCGGCCCGCTCGCCGCCCGGACCCGGCCCGCATCGATCCGGCATTTCATCCGGAATTCACGGCCGCCGCATCCGGCCTTCATGCGCCGGAGGCATCCTCCGGTCCTCGAATAAACCTCCTTAAAGCACCCGCCATGAAATCCAACTTCGTCACCGCCATCGCCCTCGGCCTCGTCGGCATCGCCATCGCCGCCGCCGGCATCTACGTCGGGGAGACCGACGACGCGCCGGGCGCGGCCCTGCTCGGCATCATCCTGATGATCGGCCTCGTCGTGCTCGGCGTGAGAACCGCGCGCCGTAAAGCGTAGCGCACGCGGCAGGCGGCAGCCGGCAAACGGCCACCCGGGTCCGGCGGCGCGAGGGGCGCCGCCGGACGCCGGGAAAACGCGCACCCAACCGGCCGGCCGCGGGTCCGCTTCGCCCATTGACACCCGAGGGAGCCCACCCTACCCAGACCGCTCCCTTCCATGATTTCCTGGATCCAGAAATACTTCCAGAAGCACTTCAAGTGGCTGTTCATCCTGCTGCTCGGATGCACGATCGTCTCCTTCGTCGTCATCACGAACGTCTCGAGCGGCCTGGGCACGGCGGGCCCGAAGCGCCTCACGCAGCCGTTCTTCGGCTATGACCTCGCGCATGAGGACGACAAGAACCGGATCGGGGCCGACGCGGAGTTCAGCGTCTACATGAAGGCCGGCTATCCGTTCATGCAGGGCGCGCAGTTCGAGCAGTACGCCTTCCAGCGCGTCGCCGCCCTCGCCCTCGCCGACCAGCTCAGGCTCCCGCCCCCGACCGAGGCCCAGCTCTCGACCTACATCGCCGGCCTCGCCCTCTTCCAGAACCAGCAGGGCCAGTTCGACGCCGCCCTGTACCAGCGCTTCGGCGACTCGCTCAAGGGCAACGCGCGGTTCACCACGGCCGACGCCACCCGGGTCATGCGGGACGACTACCGCATCGACCAGCTCCAGAAGCTGCTGGGCGGCCCGGGCTACGTGCTGCCGGAGGAGGTCCGCGACGAGCTCGTCAACGCCGACTCCGCCTGGACGATCCAGGTCGCCTCGGCGGACTACGCGGCGTTCAACCCGAACGTCGCGGTGACGGAGGACGCCATCGCGCGCTTCTACCAGGAGAACCTCTTCCGCTACCAGGTGCCGGAGCGCCGGCGCCTGAGCATCGTGGAGTTCAAGGCCGCGGACCACGGCAGCCCCGGCGCTCCGACCGAGGAACAGCTCCGGAACTTCTACAACGCGAACCCCGCCCGCTTCCCCGTGCCGCCCGAGGCCTCGAAGGGCGACGCGCCCGCGCTGGGCGCGGACGCCACCGCCGACAATTTTCCCAAGGTGCGCGCGCAGGTCGAGGCGGCGCTGCGCGAGGAAGTGGGCGTCACGAACGCATCGCGCGCCGCCAACGCCTTCACCGTCGCCCTGTACCGGAGCACGGCGGCGAATCGGAACGCGGAGCTCGGCGCGCTGGTCGCGGCGACGGGCGTCAAGCCGGTGGACCTGCCGCCGTTCACCCCCCTCGAGCCGCCCGCCGGCCTGGAGTGGACCCAGAATTACCTGGAGGAGATCAGCCGCCTGGACGCCGGCCGCCGCATCAGCGACGCCCTCCGCAGCCCGACCGGCTATGCCGTGTTCCTCTGGCACGAGACCCTCCCGCCCTACCAGCCCGAGCTGGCGAACGTCCGCACGCGGGTCGAGGCCGACTACCGGGAGAGCGAGAAGGCCAAGCGCTTCGCCGAGCACGGCCGCGCCCTCAAGGCCCGCCTCGGGGCCGCGGTCAAGGCCGGCACGCCGTTCGAGAAGGCCGCGGCCGACGCCCAGCTCGCGGTCGCGACGCACGCCAACTTCACCTTCCAGCAGCCGCCCGCCGGCCTGCCATCCGCGGTCTTCGAGGCGCTGCTCGCGCTGCCCGTCGGAGAGGTCACCGACATGCTCCTGACCCGCGAGGGCAAGGGCGTGATCGTGCACCTCCAGGAGCGCAAGCTGCCGGACGCCACTCCCGCCAACCCGCGCTTCGCCGAGACGAAGGCGCGGCTCGCCCAGTTCGGCGTGGTCGCCACGGGCAACGCCATCCTGGCGGACATGGTCGCGGCCGAGCGGAAAAAGCACGCCCCGGTCCGCGAAGAGCCGGCGCCCTGAGCGCCGTCCGGCCGCCGCCGGCCATCCGCGATTAGGACCGCCCAGCCTGCCCGGGGCTGTGCGTTGCCGGCGCGCCGCCTAGCTCGGCGGCGCAACACGACATGACACGCATTTGCATCCGGGAACGAAACTTCCGCATACCGCGAACGTCTCGTCGGTGGCCGCCTCGCGGCCATAATTAGCCTAAACTTTTTCGACAAGACCCGTGTCCTTTGTCTGTCTTGCCCCGCTGATGCCTACGAAACACCGCTCGCCCCTGATCCCGATCCTCGCCGCGCTTCTCCTGCCCGCCGCCCTCCTCGCCCAGCCGACCGCGCCGGCCGAGCTCACCATCGAGGAGGCCATCCGCCGCGCCCTCACCCGCGGGTTCGAGCTCGAGATCCAGCGCTACGGCCCGCAGATCGCGGAGGACGCCATCGTGATCGCGCGCGACCCGTTCCGGCCGACGATCACCGCCAGCACATCGCGCAGCCTTTCCCGGTCCGCCCCGTCGACCGCCACCGGCCCCGGCGAGCGGAGCGAGTTTTCCGACACGCGCGTCGGCATCTCGCAGCGCCTCTACACCGGCGCGACCGTGAGCGCCTCGACCAGCCTCGACCGCTCCGCCTCGAATCCCGCCGTCAGCGCGCTGAACCCGGCGTACACCGCCGACGTCTCCCTTTCCGTCCGCCAGCCCCTGCTCGCCGGCTTCGGCCTCGCCGTGAACCGGGCGGCCATCAACCGCGCCGAGATCGGCCTGCAGCGCGCGCATCTCGACTACCGCGCGCGGGCGCTCGACATCATCAACAGCACGGAGAACGCCTTCTACAACCTCGCCTTCGCGCGCGAGCAGCTCGAGGTGCGGCGGTCCTCCCTCGGGCTCGCCCAGCGCCTGCATGACGAGGCCGGGACGCGCCGCTCGACCGGCGTCGCCACCGAGCTCGACGTGCTCCAGGCCGAGGTCGGCGTCGCCAACGCCCGCCGCAACGTGCTCCTCGCCGAGCAGGCCGTCCGCGACCGCTCGGACCAGCTCCTCGAGCTCATCGGGCAGTTCGAGCTCGACGCGCCGCTCGGGCCGACGCGCCTCGGCGAGCTCGACACCGCCGTCCCGGTCTTCGCGTCGTCCCTCCAGGCCGCGAAGCAGAACCAGCCCGATTTCCTCTCCGCGCAGGCGGCCCTGGAGCAGGCCCGCCTCGATCTCGAGGTCACCCGCAGCAACACCAAGCCGGACCTCACGCTCGGCGGCGCGCTCGGCCTGAACGGCCGCAACGGCCGCGGCGGCAGCGCGCTGTCCGACGCCCTCGAGCGCGAGGACGCGGCGTGGCAGTTCGACCTCTCGCTCAGCTACCCGTGGGGCCAGAAGGGCGACAAGGCGCGCTACCGCCAGGCGCAGGCGCAGATCACGCAGCAGGTGCTGCGGCTGAAGCAGCTCGAGCAGGCCATCGAGGTCGATGTCCGCGCCGCCGTCCGCGCGGTGGAGACGAACATCGAGAGCGTCGGGATCGCCACGCTCGCCTCGCGGCTGAGCGAGAAGCAGTACGAGCTCGAGAAGGCGCGGTTCGACGCCGGCCTGTCGACGAGCCGACGCGTGCTCGAGGCCCAGACCGACCTCGAGTCGGCCCGCGTCAGCGAGCTGCAGTCGCGCGTGAGCCTCCGCACGGCGCTCGCCGCCCTCCACCGCATCGAGGGCAGCTCGCTCGCCCGCTTCGGGCTCCAGCTGCCCTGACGGGCGGCGGTTTGGGCCGAAAGGACTACGCCGGCCCGCGGGTTTCGCGTGGCCGCGGCGCCGCGCCGGTGCATGCTGCCCGCATCGCATGGCGTTCCAGACCATCATCGAGCCCTTCCGCATCAAGGCGGTCGAACCGATCCGCTTCACCACGCGGGAGCAACGCGCCGCCGCCCTCGCCGCGGCGCACCACAACCTCTTTCTCCTCCGCGCGGAGGACGTGCTGATCGACCTCCTCACCGACTCGGGCACGGGCGCGATGTCGGCGGCGCAGTGGGGCGGCATGATGCAGGGCGACGAGTCCTACGCGGGCGCGCGGTCCTTCTTCCGCTTCGAGGCCGTCGTGCGGGACCTGACCGGCTTCCGCCACATCATCCCCACGCACCAGGGCCGCGCCGCCGAGCGCATCCTCTTCACCAGCGGCTGCCAGCCCGGCCAGGTCGTGCCGAACAACACGCACTTCGACACCACCCGCGCCAACCTCGAGGCGGTGGGCGTCACGGCGCTCGACCTGCGCTGCGCGGAGGCGACGCAGCCCGGCCTCGTCGCCCCGTTCAAGGGCAACATCGACACCGCGGCGCTCGAACGCTGCCTGGCGGAAAACCGCGGCCGGGTGCCGTTCGCGATGGTGACCGTCACGAACAATTCCGGCGGCGGCCAGCCGGTCAGCCTGGCGAACCTGCGCGAGGCCGCCGCCATCTGCCGCCGGCACGGCGTGCCGCTGATCCTCGACTGCTGCCGGTTCGCCGAGAACGCGTGGTTCATCAAACAGCGCGAGCCGGGCCAGGGCCACCGGAGCGCCCGCGAGATCGCGCGCGAGATGTTCGCCTGCGCGGACGGCTGCACGATGTCGGCCAAGAAGGACGGCCTGGTGAACATCGGGGGCTTCCTCGCCCTCAATGACGACGCCCTGGCCGCCCGGTGCCGGACCAACCTGATCCTCACCGAGGGCTTCCCGACCTACGGCGGCCTCGCGGGCTACGACCTCGAGGCGCTCGCGATCGGGCTTCAGGAGGTTCTCGACGAGGACTACCTGCGCTACCGGATCCGCTCCGTCGAATACCTCGGCGAAAAGCTCACGGCGGCCGGGATCCCGATCGTCCAGCCGACGGGCGGGCACGCCCTGTACCTGGACGCCCGGGCGCTGCTCCCGCATATCCCTCAGTCCGAATATCCCGCCTGGGCGCTCTCGCTCGTGCTGTACCTCGAGGGCGGCGTCCGCTCCGTCGAGATCGGTTCCGTCATGTTCGGGCGCCAGCCCGACGGCACGGAAAAGCCGTCGCCGATGGAGCTCGTTCGCCTCGCCTTCCCCCGCCGCGTCTACACGCAGAGCCACGTCGACTACCTCGCCGAGGTCCTGCTCCACGTGCACGCGCTGAGGGACCGGATCCGCGGCGTGCGGATCACGGAAGCGCCGCCGGTCCTCCGCCATTTCACGGCGAAGTTCGAGCCCGTGGGCGGCGTCCTGCTGGCCGTGGCCTGACCGATCATCGGAGCGAGCCGGAACGCGCGGAGAAACGGTGCTTTCCGGGTCGCCCGGTTTGGCCCAGCGTGCTTCGCCCATGACCGCACCCACCCCGCTTCTGATCCGCCTCGGCATCTGGGCCTGGCTCATCGCCGCGCTGGTAGTCGGCCATTTCCAGTGGCTGCAGCGGTCCATGGCCCCGGTCGTGCCGGTGCTCACGCTGACGCTCGCCAGCCTCGTCCTGCTCGCCTATTTCCGGCTGCCGCCGGTGCGCGCGTGGTTCGACGGGCTCGACCTGCGCGCCCTCGTGCTCCTGCACGTCACGCGCTTCGTCGGACTCTACGTCCTCGTCCTCTACGCGCGGGGCATGCTTCCCTACGCGCTCGCGGTCCCGGCCGGCTGGGGCAACACCCTCGCCGCGGCGCTCGCCCTGGTGGTCTGCTTCACCCCCCTGGCGCCGGCCGGCCGGCTGCGCGCGATCAGCATCTGGAACATGATCGGCTTCGCCGACATTCTCCTGGTCGTGTTGAGCGGCCTTCGGCTGGGCCTCGCGGATCCCGGCCGGATGCGCGCCCTCGGGACCCTGCCCCTCAGCCTGCTGCCCACCTTCCTCGCGCCCCTCATGCTCGCGATCCACGTCATCATTTTCCTGCGTGTGCGCCAGGCGCTCGCGCCGGGGCTCCGCCATGCGTCCTGAACTCGGTTACGGACTCGTCGCCGGGGCGGGCATGGGCGGCTGGCTGCTGCTCGAATACGCCCTCGGTCTGCACACCCGCCATCTCGCGGCGGCAAGCTACACGCACTGGGGCACCGAGCTCATCCTCGTCACGATGCTCTATCTTCTGCTCCGGCGGCAGCTGCGCCGCCTGAACCGCTACTGGCTGCCCGTCTGGGAAGGGGTCCTCTACGGGTCGGTCGCGAGCTTCGTCGCCGCGCTCGCCTTCTACGTCTTCGCGGCAACCTACCTGTACTTCATCAACCCCGACTGGCCCGACGTCCGGCTGGCGTTCGACGTGGCGGCCATGCGCGACCGCGGCGTGCCGGAGGAACAGGTCCGCGAATACGCCCGCCTCTTCCGCCGCGCGTTTTCTCCCGTGGGCCTGGCCGTGACCATCCCCGTCGCCTACACCGTGCTCGGGGCCGTCGCGTCGTCAGTGCTGACCCTCTGGGTCAACTGGCGGCACAAAGAGCGCATCCACGCCGGCTGAGCCCGCGTCGACCGCCGGATGCGCGGGCAGCTGGGTGCGGAACCACGTGCGCTGCTTGCGGACGAGGGCCCGCGTGTTGCGCACGATCGCGGGCGCGAGGTCCCTCTCGGCCAGCCGCCCCTCGAGGAAATCGATCGTCTCGCGGTAGCCGATCGCCGCCGCGGCGCTCGGGTTCTCCTTGAGCCCGCCGTCGAGCAGGGCCCGCACTTCGTCCACGAGCCCGGCGCGGAGCATCGCGTCGGTGCGCTCCGCGATCCGGCGGTTCAATTCCTCCGGCGGGCGCACCAGCTCGGCCAGCCGCACGGCATGCCCGGCGAACGGCGGCGGCTGCGCGGCGAAGTCCCGGGCCAGCTCCGCGAGGGTGCGGCCCGATGCGCGGCACCGCTCCAGGGCCCGCGCCACGCGGCGCGGATTCCGCAGGTCCAGGGCGCCCAACCCCTGCGGATTGAGCCGGCGGAGCTCCGCGACCGCCGGCGCGAGTCCCTCCCGCGCCAGCAGGCCGCGCACCTCGGTCCGGACCGCGGCGGGCACCGCGACGTCGTCGGAGACGGGCGCGAAGAACGCCTTCAGGTAAAAGCCGCTGCCGCCCGCGACCAGGACCGCGCGCCCGCGCGCGAGGACGTCCGCGACCGCCGCGCGCGCGAGCCCGACGTACCGGGCCACGTCCATCTGTTCCCGGACGTCGCACACGTCGATGAGGTGATGCCGCACCCGCGCGCGTTCGGCGGGGGTGGGCTTGGCCGTGCCGATGTCCGCCGACCGGTAGAAGAGCAGCGAGTCGCACGACACGATCTCCGCCCCATGGCGCTCCGCCCACCGCAGGGCCAGCTCGGTCTTGCCAACCGCGGTGCACCCGGTGAGGACATGGATCGTGCCAGCCATGCGGCCGATGCAAAGCCGGCACCCGAACGTTGCAAAACTCCTTTTGCGCCGCCGTCCGCCCGGGCCCTTGATGCCGGCGCCGCCCCCTTGAAAGCCCGGTTCATCTTCAACCCGCACTCCGGCCGGAACCGCCGCAGCCCCGTGCTGCGCGACCGGGCCCTGGCCTTCATCGCCCGGCACGGCTGGGACGCGACGGTCGTGGAGACGTTGTATCCGCGCCACGCCTCCGAGCTGGCCGGGGCGGCGGTGGACGACGGCTGCGAGCTGGTCGTCGCCATCGGGGGCGATGGGACGATGAACGAGGTCGCGACGCCGCTCGTCGGCACGCCGGTGGTCTTCGGGCTCATCCCCTGCGGGTCGGGCAACGGGCTCGGGCGGCACCTCGGCATCCCCGGCCCCGGCCGCGGGGCGTTCCGGACGCTCGGCGCCGGCGCGCCCGTCGCCATCGACACCGGGCTGGTCAACAGCAGCCCGTTCTTCAACGCGATGGGGCTGGGCTTCGAGGCGGACATCTCGGTCCGGTTCAGCCAGCTCACGTCGCGCGGGCTGCCGGGGTACGTCCGCGTCGGGGTCCGCTCCTTCTTCGCCCACGAGCCGGAGCGGTGCCGGATCGAACACGCCGGCGGCGTGACCGAGGCCGAGGCCTTCACGCTGGCGATCCTGAACTCGGACCAGTACGGCAGCGACGCGCGGATCGCGCCCGGGGCGCGCGTCGACGACGGCCAGTTCGACCTCGTGGCGATTCCGCGCGTGAACGCGTTCCAGGCGGGCCGGCTGCTCTGGCACCTGGCGACGCAGCGCTTCGAGCGGGCGCCGCGCGTGACGCGGCTGCGCGGCGACCGGTTCGTCATCGAGCGGGAGAAGCCCGGCTGGATTCACACCGACGGCGAGCCGCGCGCGGAAGGCCGCCGCCTCGACGTGACCCTCCGCCCGCGCAGCCTGCGGGTCATGGTGCCGGCGGCCGCGCACGGCGCCGCGGCCGGGGCCGCCTAGCCCGCGCTGCAGACGCGGTTGCGTCCGCCCTTCTTCGCCTCGTAGAGCGCCTTGTCGGCCGCGGCAATGAGGTCCTCCGGGCTCGTCGCGTCGTGCGGCGAGACGGCGACGCCGGCGCTGATCGTCACGTTGATTGTCAGCTCCGTCCGCGGGTCGATGTAAGGCGTCTCCTCGAGCAGCACGCGCAGGCGGTCGATCGCGGACATCGCCTCCTGCCGGCCGGTCTCGGGCATGATGATGGCGAACTCCTCGCCCCCGAAGCGGGCCAGCCGGTCGACCAGGCGCACCTGGCCCGTCAGCAGCGACGCAACGTGGCAGAGCACCTTGTCGCCGACCGGGTGGCCGTGCTCGTCATTGATCCGCTTGAAATGGTCGATGTCGCTCAGGACGAGCGCGAAGGGGTGCAGGAAGCGCGACCCGCGGTGCCATTCCTCGCCGAGCAGGCGGTGGAGCTCGCGGCGGTTGAAGAGGCCGGTCAGCTCGTCATGCAGCGCCATCTGGCGCAGCTGCCGCACGGTGTCCCCCAGCTTGAGCGCGTATCGGACCGAGCGCTCGAAGAGCCGGGGTGTCAGCTCCGACTTCACGAGGTAGTCGACCGCGCCCGCCTCCATCGCCGCGATGTCGAGCTCTTCGTTGTCGTCCGCCGTGAGGAAAATGATCGGGGTCTCGCACTGCGCGATGCGGGCCTCGTGGAGGATCTCCAGCCCGTCGCGGCGGCCGAGGCGGTAGTCGAGCAGGCAGACGGCGAACTTGCCCGAGAGGAGCTTCTTGAGGCCCGAGTCGTACGATTCCGCGGCCTCGCACTCGAACGGGCCGGTCCGGAAGTTCTTCACCAGCTGCTGCAGCAGCCGGTGCTGCATCCGGTCGTCGTCGATGCAAAGGATCTTGCGCGGAGCGTTCGCCATGGCCGGCAGCGTGGGATCAACGGACGCCGGCGACAAGCCCGGCCGCAGCCTCGCGCAGGCGGGCCGGCAGGAGCGCCCGGTCGCCGACGTTCTCCCGCACGACGTTCACGAGGGCGCTCCCGACCACGACCCCGTCCGCGGCCCGCGCCACCTGCCGGACCTGCGCGGCGGTCGAGATGCCGAAGCCGACCACCACCGGCAGCGTCGTGTGCGCGCGGATCCGCGCGACGGCCTCGGGGATGTTCCCGGCGAGCTGGTCGCGCGCGCCGGTGACGCCCTCGCGGGACACGTAGTAGATGAACCCCGTCGCCGCCGCGGCGATGCGCGGCAGCCGCGCCGGCGGCGTGGTCGGGGCGACGATGAACACCGTCTTCAGGTCGTGGCGGGCGCAGGCGGCCAGGAGGTCGGCCGCCTCCTCCGGCGGCAGGTCGAGGGTGAGCAGCCCGTCGACGCCGGCGGCCCGGGCCGCGCGGACATAGGCATCGGCGCCGGCCGCGTGCACCAGGTTGTAATAGGTGTAGAAGACGATCGGGGCCTGGCTGAATCGGCGGACCTCCCGCACGAGGTCGAACACGCGCGCCGCGGTCATCCCGCCCGCGAGCGCGCGCTGGGCGGCCAGCTGGTTCGTCACGCCGTCGGCCAGGGGATCCGAGAACGGCACGCCGAGTTCGAGGATGTCGGCCCCGGCGTCGAGCACGGCCCGGCAGGCTGCGACCGAGGTGGCGAAGTCCGGATCGCCCGCACACAGGTAGGACACGAAGCAGGCGCGCTTCTCAGCCCGGGCGCGGGCGAAGGTCTGGGCGATGCGGTCCATGCGGAAGGGCGGCGACTTCGCCACGAATCGCCCGAAAAGACACGAAAAAAGCGGCCGGTGACACAGCGCCGGCCGCCGGGGAAAATGGGGCGGCCAACGGGACTCGAACCCGCGACCCCAAGATCCACAATCTTGTGCTCTAACCAGCTGAGCTATGGCCGCCGCAAAAAAGGAGCGGTGAAGGTCTTTAGCCGCCGGGACGCTGTCAACCCCTTCTTCGGACTCCTCGAATTTCCGTTCCGTCGGCGCCCGCCGCGGCGGAATTCACCTTTGCCCGACCCAAACGGCGGATATGATAGGAGTTACGATGCGCTGCCGGCTCCTCACGTTCAACATCGCGCACGCCCGGGGCCTCGGCCTGCACCAGGGGCTGCACTCCCGGCTCCGCATCCGCAGCCAGCTGCAGAAGATCGCGCGCCTGATCGTGCGCGTGGAGGCGGACGTGGTGGCGCTGCAGGAGGTCGACGAGCACTCGCTATGGAACGGCAGCTTCGACCATCTCGCCTACCTGCGGGAGCTGACGGGACTGGAGCACGCGGTGCATGGCGTGAACAACCGGCTCGGAGGCCGTTTCCCGCTCAACTACGGCAACGCGGTGCTGTCGCGCTATCCCATCCACCACCACGAAACGGTCCCGTTCGGCCGCAGCCTGATCGGCGGCAAGGGATTCCTGTTCACGGAGGTCGACACCCCGCGCGGCCGGCTGCCCGTCGTCAACGTGCACCTGCACCACCACTCGCGCGTGCAGCGGCTGCGACAGGCGGCGAAGCTCATGGAATTCCTCGACACCCAGCGCGCGCACCGGCGGCAGCATTGGCACATGGAGCCGGTGATCTGCGGCGACCTGAACAATCCCTCCCACCAGCCGGACGCCACCGCGACGCTCCTGGGCTACCTCGAGCAATTCGAGAACTACACGCTCCTGCCGAAGGGCCGGCTGGCCGGCCGCGCCGAGCACACGTTCCCCTCCTTCTGGCCGCAGCGCGCGCTCGACTACATCTACCTGCCGAGCCGGTGCCGCGACCCGCAGGTCACCGTCGTGCGGTGCTATCTCTCGGACCACCGGCCGGTGCTCGTCGACTTCAGCCTGTGAAAAAGGCGGTCCGGCCGGCCGGACCGCCTGGAAGTCCACGCATATCGCGAGCTCACTCCTCCCGCCGGCTGCCCATGAGGAGCAGCACGATGTGGAGCAAGCTGCCCAGCGAGGCGACAAACGCGGCGACATAGGTGAGCGCCGCGGCGTCGAGGGTCTCGTGCACGCCGCGCATCTCGTCGCGGTCGACGATGGCAAGGTTCACCAGCTGAGCCTTCGCGCGGCGGGAGGCATCGAATTCAACCGGGAGGGTGACGAGCTGGAACAGCGCAATCACGGCCAGGGCGACGGCGCCCAGAAGCAGAAAACCAGAACCGCTCGCCCCGAGCACGATGCCGAGGATGATCAGGAACTGCGACGCGCCCGCGGAGATCTGCGTGGCCGGGACCAGCACCTGCCGGAACTTCATCATCGAGTAGCCGATCTTGTGCTGGATCGCGTGGCCCGCCTCGTGGGCGGCGACGCCCAGCGCCGCCAGGCTCGTGCCGTGGTAGTTGTGCTCCGACAGCGCGAGCCGCTTGTGGATGGGATCGTAATGGTCCGTCAGCTGGCCGGGCACCTGCACGATCTGCACGTCGTGGATGCCGGCGCTGGACATGACGGCCTCGGCCGCCTCCCGGCCAGTGATCCGGCCGCGGGATCCGATGCGGACGTTCTTGTTATAGGCGCTGTGCACGCGCATCTGCGCGTAAAGGCCGAACAGCATGGGGACGCCGATGAGAATCAGGTAGAGCAGCATGATAGGAAGTGGTTGGACTTTGCTGAGCAATTCGCGTTCCCGATCACGGATTAGGCGCGGCGGAAACGCTCCCGCAGAACTTATCCACCCCCAGCCGTTTGCGAGCCGAAACCGCCCGGCTGGAAACGTCCGGCGGAGCTTGTAATGCCGCCCCGTGCCCGCTTGGCGCACCCGCGGGCAATCCTGTCGCTCACCAGCGCCAGGTGGCGCCCGCGGCGAACTGACGACGGGCCGAGGGCACCGCCGGCACTTCCTGAAAATCGTCGTCCCACAGGTTGTCGACCTGGACGGAAAGCTCGAGCGCCGGCAGCCGCCGCGGAAGGTAGTGCAGCCCGACGGAGGTCAGCACCGCCTGGTCGCCGCCGACCGTGCGGAGGGAATTCGCTTCCTGCCAACGCAGCTCGTTGTCGGCCCGTAGCTCGAATCCGGCGCCCACCCGCCACGTGACCGCGGCGGTCACCCGGTGCCGGGCGAAGTTAAGCGCGTAGAAGCTGGCGTCGACCGCGGCACCGCCGTAATCGGCATCCTTGTCGAGCCAGGCGTAGCTCAGGACGAGGTCGACGTGCTTCCCCCGCCTCGCGCCCACGAGTTCTACCCCGGTGACCTCGAGGTCCACCGGATTCGCCGTGCGGGCGACCACGCCGCGCCGGAACGTCCAGTCCACCAACTCGTCGTCCCAGCGGCGGAAAAGCGCCGCCTCCAGCGTCCACGCGCCGGCCGTCCAGCCGGCGCCGATCTCGAGATTGCGCATCGTCTCCCGCCCGAGATTCGGGTTGCCGCGGAACAGCCCGGCCGTGGCGCTGGAGTTGAGCGCGGTGTACGTCGGCACCTGCGAGGTCTCGGCGTACTCGAAATAGATCCGCGACGGGTGCGCGCCGGCCGGACGGCGAAGCTCGAGGCCGAGGATTGGCGAGACCCGGGACGCATCGCGGTCCGTGTCATCGAACACCGCCCCGGCGCGGAGCGTGGCGTGCCCGGCCGGCAGGTCCCGGCCCAATTCGGGAACGACGCCGACCCGAACGTACTCCCGGCGGTTGAACCGGCCCGCCGTGAGGGCGGTCGACTGCAGGCGGTCCCGCATCCAGGCCGCATGGTAGGCCACCGCCGCGGCGCCGGCCGCGTGGCGCCCCTCGACGGCGGCGCCCTGCACCCGCGTGGTGTGCTGGAAGGGGTTCGAGGCTCCGGGCACGGCGCGGTTGAATTCGTAATCATCCTTGTTGCGCCGGTAGTACGCGCCGGCTTGCCACCAACTGCCGCCGTTCGCGCCGTATGACGCGCGGTGGTTGAGGGCGAAGAGGACCGTTTGGAGGTTCTCCGTCTCGTTGAAGCCGAAGGGCGTGTAGAGGTTCGGCCAGCCGAAGAACTTCGCCTGATAGGCGGCGTACAGGTCGGTCTGGCTCGCCGCGCCTTGCAGTTGGAGCCGGCCGGCGACGCGGTCGAAATCGTGCTCGCCGAAGGGCCGGGAACCGTCGGACTCGGAGCGCGCCCACTCGACGTCGGCCGCGACGGTGAGCCCCGCAACCCGCTGCCGGTAGACGCGTCCCTCGTAGAATGACTGCTGATTGAAGCCGTGGTCGCCGAACGCCACCGACGCCTCCCCCCGGTCACGAATCGGACGCCAGCCGCTCGCGATGGTCCCGACGCCGGCGTTGAACCCGCGCAGGGCGTTGTCGGCCCCGACGACCACCTCCGGGGGCGCCAGCATCGCAGGCGCGAGCGGGAGCTCGGCGAGGTAATGCCCCGTCTGCGGATCGTACAGCGAGACGGCGCCGATTCGGAAGCCGGTGTTCTCGAAAATGCCGCCGCGAAGCGCGACGTCGGCCTGCCCCTCGGCGAGGTTCCGGGCCTGCACGTCCACGCGCGGCTCGAACCGAAGCGCGGACACGGGCATGGCCGCGACGCCGACGGGCGCCTGGTTGGCGACGCGCGTCGAATTGATGTGGACCGCCGGCAGCGTGGCGGGGGTCTGGGCGGAGGCCGCGAGCGCGACCGCCGCGGCGGGCAGGAGTAGACGGGTTAACATCGGATGCGAAACTTGCTTAACATGGGTTCCCGAAAAAAGCGCCGGGGCGATTCCCGGCGCCGGATTCGGGTCGATTACTCTTCGCCGTCGCTGCCGATCGCCTCGACCGGGCAGCCCTCGAGGGCTTCCATGCACAGCTGGACCTCTTCCTCGGTCGTGGGCTGTTTGTGCACGAAGGAATACCCGCCCTCATCATGTCGCGTGAAGAACGCCGGCGCCGTCTCACGGCACAGGTCGCAGTCGATGCACTGCTGATCGACGTAGAACTTGCCCATCGCGTTCTCCTTCCACTTTTCTGCTTTGTTGGCCATTGCTGGGCCACTCAACGCTTTCCCGAAAGCCTGTCAAGAGACTGGCTGGGCATAGTTCCTACGGGTACAAATTCCCGGCGGGCTTGTGTTTGCGCGCATGTGGCCTAAATTGATAACGGATGTTGTCCGATCGCCCCTACATGCAGCGGGAGCACCCGCATTCCGGCACGAGCGTGCTGATTTGGATGCTCTGCGCGCTGCTGGCGGGCTTCGTCGTCCAGAATGTCTTCGGCCGGCTGCTGCGCACGGATGACTTCCAAAACCTGTTCGCGCTGAGCACCCCGGGCATCCGGTCAGGCTTCGTCTGGTCGCTTCTCACCTATTCGCTGCTGCACGGCAGCGTGCTGCACCTGCTCCTCAACGGGCTGATGCTGTTTTTCCTGGGCCGCGAACTGGTGCCCCTGGTGGGCGAGCGGAGGTTCGTGACGGTCACGCTTGCGGCCGTGCTCGCCGGCGGAGTCGCGTGGCTCGCGACTCACTTCGTGCGCGGTGGCCACGTGCTGGTCGGAAGCTCCGCGGCCGTTTCCGGCCTGTTCATCCTCTTTGCGTGCTTCTTCCCGTGGCGGCAGATCACGTTCCTGCTTTTCTTCGTCGTGCCGGTCACGATCCGCCCGATCTACGCCGCGTGGATTTTCGTCGGTATTGATACGCTCGGCTTCCTCTTCAGCGAGCTGCCCGGCGGGTCGTTCGACACGGGCGTGGCCCACTCCGCCCATTTGGGCGGCATGCTGACGGGGTACTTGTATTTCCGCTACATCCACGCGAACAAGGGCTGGGACCGCGCCGCCTCTTTCGAGCTGCCGGAGTGGCTGCGGCGCTCCAAGCCGGCGGACGCGGCCTCCGACACCTATCAGGTCAATGTGTCGCCGAAGACCAAGGACCTGCGTGCGGAAGTGGACCGCGTGCTCGACAAGATCAACAGCCAGGGCTTCGGGGCGCTCACGCCCGAGGAGAAGCGCATCCTTGACGAGGCCAAGGACATGCTCAGCCGGCGATGATGGTTCCGCGGGTGCCCCCAGTGCCGCGTTTTTCCCGGGCCGCCGCCCCGGCCGTTTCGTCGGCTCCAGCGCTTGAACTGGCCGCCAAAAGCGGTTGTTTTGCAGCAGGCCCGCGGCCGCTCGTCGGATTGTAAGAAACCTTTTTGCCTTCCCCGGCTCAAACCTTGTTCGCCCCCGTGAAACCCACCCGCTTCCTCTCCCGCCTCGTCCTTGCCGTCGCGATCGCGTGCGCGCCACTCGCCGCGGCCACCGACCGGAGCTACTCGACCACCAAGGTGATGAGCCTCGAAGTGCGGGCGCTCGTCCAGATGCTCGAGCACTACCATTACAACAAGGGCGCGGTGACGTCGGCCGACTACCCCGGCATGATCGAGGAGTACATGAAGGGGCTCGATCCGCAGCACCTCTTCTTCACCGCCGAGGATCTCGCCGCCTTCAAGAAGCTCTACGGCCCGCGCATCGAGACGGACCTTTCCTACCTCGGCAACATCGACGCCGCCTTCAAGATCTTCCAGGCCTACGAGCAGCGCGTCGAGTCCCGCGTCTCCTGGGTCTTCGACCGCCTGGGCCGGGACTTCGACTTCGGCAGCCAGGAGACCTACCAGCCCGACCGGACCGAGAGCCCCTGGCCGGCCGCCGGCGCGGAAGCCGACGACGTCTGGGACCGTCGCCTCCGCTACGAACTGATCGGCGACATGCTGGACAACAAGCCGGCCGAGGAGGCGCGGCAGAACGTCCGCAAGCGCTACGAGCGCATGGTGAAGAACATCGCCGACCTGGAGGACTCGGACATCCAGGAGCTTTACCTTTCCAGCCTGACGAAGATGTACGACCCGCACTCGTCGTACTTCTCCGCCGACACGCTCGAGGACTTCAGCATTCAGATGCGCCTCTCGCTCGTCGGCATCGGCGCGGTGCTCGGCCTCGACGAAAACGGCTACTGCATCGTGCGCGAGGTGGTGCCCGGCGGGCCCGCGTTTCTCAGCGGACAGATCAAGGTCAACGACAAGATCGTCGCGGTCCAGCAGGACGGCGGCGAGGCGGTGGAGGTGATCGGCATGAAGCTGCGCCGCATTGTGGACATGATCCGCGGCCAGAAGGACACCCGCGTGACGCTCTCGGTCCAGTCCCACGACGCCGCCGACCCGAGCAAGACCATCCAGGTCCCCATCATCCGCGACCTCATCAAGCTCAGCTCCGCGCGCGCCAGCGCCACCATCCACGAGGTTCCCAGCCCGACCGGAGCCGTCGTGCCCGTCGGCGTGATCACGCTCAACTCCTTCTACGACGGCTCGAGCGGCGGCGACGGCGACGCCGGCGAGCCCCCGGGCAACACGGCCTCGCAGGACGTCGCGGAGCTCATCGGAAAGCTGAAGAAGGACGGCATCCAGGCGCTGGTGATCGACCTGCGCCGGAACGGCGGCGGCCTGCTCTCGGAAGCGATCGAGATGACCGGCCTCTTCATCGACCAGGGCCCGGTCGTCCAGGTGCGCGATTCCCTCGGGCGCCTCAGCGTGGACAACGACACGAGCCGCGCGGTGGCCTACGACGGCCCGCTGGCGGTCCTCACCTCGCGGTACAGCGCCTCCGCCTCGGAGATTTTCGCGGGCGCCCTGCAGAACTACGGCCGGGCGGTGATCATCGGCGACAGCTCCACGCACGGCAAGGGCACGGTCCAGGCGGTGCTCGAGATGAAGAACTACCTGCGGCAGTTCAACGCCGACGTCAGCCGCACCGGCGCCGCCAAGCTCACGATCCAGAAGTTCTACCTCCCCAACGGCGCGTCGACGCAGAAGAAGGGCGTCGTGCCCGACATTTCCCTGCCGTCGATCGAGGACTATCTGCCCATCGGCGAGTCCGATCTTCCGCATGCCTTGATGTGGGACGAGATCCGCCCGACCAAGTTCGAAGGGCATCCGCTGGACCGCGACTTCGTGCAGCCGCTCCTGCAGGCGAGCCTCGACCGGCAGAACCAGCTCGAGGAGTTCGCGTACCTGAAGCGCAACATCGACTGGTTCCGCGAGCAACAGGACCGCAACAAGGTGGTTTCGCTGAACCTCGAGGTGCGGCGCGCGCAGAAGCAGGCGAACGACGATTTCCGGAAGCAGCAGCAGAGCGAGCGCGAGCGGCTCGCGCAGGACAATTTCCCGAAGCGCGAGGTCAAGCTCGACTCCGTGGTCGCCGCCGAGGCCGCCGGCACGGTCGCGCCCCCGCCGCGCGTGGAGGACGGCGACACCGACGCGGAGGATGAGTCCGCGCAGGCGCGCTTCGACATCCACCTGCGCGAGACGCTGCGGGTCGTCACGGACACCCTCGCCGCCGCGAGCAATCCGCTGGTCTGGGTCGGCGGCCGCGCCCCGGTTTCCAACCCCGGCCCGGCGCTAAACCGCGGCTAGGAAGAAGCGTTCGCGCTTCGTCAGGTCGAGGATTGATTCGGCGCGGACGTAGCCGAGCTCGGCGGCCAGTCGCTGGAGCTCGGCGTGCTGCCCCACGCCCGTCTCGCACGCCAGCAACCCCCCGGGCGCCAGGCGCCCCCGCGCCTCGCGGAGGATCAGCCGCAGGGCCGCCAATGCGTCCGTCCCGGGCGTCAACGCCCGCCGTGGATCGAAATCCTTCACCTCAGGCTGGGCCTCGGCCACCTCGGCTTCCGATAGATACGGCGGGTTCGACACGATCAGCTCGAACTCCTCCCCCGCGGGTACCGCGGCGAACCAATCCGACTCTCGGAACTGCACCCGCCCGTCGAGCCCCGCGGCCGCGGCGTTCTCCCGCGCCAGCGCCAGGGCCTCGGACGAGACATCGACCGCCCGGACCGCGGCCGCCGGCCAGGCCTTCGCCAGCCCCAGCGCGATCGCGCCCAAGCCCGTGCCAAGGTCGAGGACCCGCGCGGGCGGCGGATTGAGTCGTTCGACAAGCAGGGTGACCAGCATCTCGGTCTCGGGGCGCGGCACGAGCGCCCGGCGGTCGACCTTGAGCCGGAGGCCCGCGAAGTCGGTCTCGCCGATGACGTGCTGGAGCGGCTCCCGGTCGCCCCGCCGCTTCACCAGCGGCCGAAGTTTGGCGAGCTCCGGCTCCGTCAATGGGCGCTCGAACTGGAGGTACAGCTGCATCCGGCCCAGGCCGAGGGCGTGCCCGATCAGGAGCTCGGCGTTCAGACGCGGGCTCTCGATCCCGCGCTTGGCGAAGAAGTCCGTCGTCCGCTGGATGATCTCGAGCAGGGTGTGCATCACTCGTCGTCACCTCCGGCCCGCCGCGCCGGCACGGGCCCGCCGGTGAGCGACGCGAGCTTCTCCTCGAACTCGGCGCGCTGGAGGGCGGAAATGACCTCGTCGAGCTTGCCCTCGATGACGGCCGGCAGGCTGTGGAGGGTGAGCCCGATCCGGTGGTCGGTGACGCGGTTCTGGGGGAAATTGTAGGTGCGGATCCGTTCGCTGCGGTCGCCGGTCCCGATCTGGCTGCGGCGCTGCGCGGCATACTTCGCCCGCTCCTCCTCCTCGCGCCGCTGCAGCAGCCGGGAGCGCAGCACGGCCATCGCGCGGGCCTTGTTCTTCTGCTGGGAACGGTCGTCGGCGCAGTACACCATCAGGCCCGTCGGCTTGTGCACGATGCGCACCGCCGAGTCCGTCGTGTTCACCCCCTGCCCGCCCGGGCCGCTCGCCCGCTGCACCGTGATCTCGAGGTCCTGCGGGTCGATCTGCACGTCGACCTCCTCGGCCTCGGGCAGCACCGCCACCGTCACAGTCGAGGTGTGGATCCGCCCGCTCGCCTCGGTCACGGGGACCCGCTGCACGCGGTGCACGCCGCTCTCGAACTTGAGCTGCCGGTAGACCTGGTCGCCCGTGACGAGGAAAATCACCTCCTTGAACCCGCCGCGGTCCGACAGGCTGGTGCTCAGGACCTGCACCTTCCACCCGCGCCCCTCGGCGTACCGGGCGTACATGCGCTGGAGGTCGGCCGCGAACAGGCTGGCCTCGTCGCCGCCGGTCCCGGCGCGGATTTCCATGACGGTGTTGCGCGAATCCGAGGGCTCCGGCGGGATCATCGCCCGCAGCACCGCCTCGTGCAGCGCCGCCCGCCGGCGCTCGAGCTCGGGCAGCTCCGCCGCGGCGAGATCGCGCAGCTCCGGATCGCCCGCCGGATCGCGCAGCAGCGCGGAGTGCTCCGCGATCTCGCGTTCCGTCTGCGCATGGCGGCGATGGTCGTCGACGAGCGCGCGCAGCGCCTGCTGCTCGCGCGTGATCTCCGCGGCCTTCCGCGGGTTCGTATAGAACGAAGGCTCCGCCATCTGCGCATCGAGCTCGTCGAGGCGGCGCTGGAACGGGGAAATATCGGGCAGGGAATCCACAGGCGGATGGCGCGGAGGAAATTGCGAATTGCGTCAGCCGTCCGCGACGGCTTTGGTTCGGCCAAAAGGAACCGGCGGCTGAGCCGGCTAGAAAAACACCCTCGCAATGGCCGCTACGCTGTTCACGCAAAACATCATCGCCTGCGTCTGGGACTTTGACAAGACTCTGATTCCCGCGTACATGCAGGCGCCGCTCTTCCGCCGCTTCGGCGTGGACGAGGCGACCTTTTGGGCCGAGACGAACGCCTTGGCGGACAACTACCGGCGCCGCGGATATCACATCGCGCCGGAGATCAGCTACCTCAACCACCTCCTCACGTACGTACTGGCCGGGCCGATGGCGGGGCTGAGCAACGCCGTGCTCCGCGAGTGCGGGGCCGAGATCAAATTCTATCCCGGCATTCCGGAGTTCTTCGCGCGCTCGCGCGGCTGGGTGCGGGCCAAGCCGGAATACGCGAAGCACGAGCTCACGCTCGAGCACTATGTCGTGAGCACCGGGCTGGCCGAGATGGTCCGCGGCAGCACCATCGCCCCGCACATCGACGGCATCTGGGCGTGCGAGTTCATCGAGAATCCGCTCCAGCCGGGCTTTCTTCGCCAGAAGGAGTTCCCCCTCGAGGCCGCCGCGGAGATCGCCCAGATCGGCGTGATGATCGACAACACGACGAAGACCCGCGCGATCTTCGAGATCAACAAGGGCACGAACAAGAATCCCGCCATCGACGTGAACGCCAAGGTGGCGCCGGAGGACCGCCGGATCCCGCTGCAGAACATGATCTACATCGCGGACGGCCCGAGCGACATCCCGAGCTTTTCGGTCGTGAAAGGCGGCGGCGGCAAGGCCTATGGCGTGTACAACCCGGAGCGCCGCGATGAGTTCGCCCAGAACGACCGCCTGCGCGCCACCGGCCGCATCGACCACTACGGCAAGGCCGACTACACGGACGGCAGCGAGACCTCGCACTGGCTGCACCTGCAGATCGAGAAGATGTGCGACCGCATCGTGGCGGACCGCGAGGCGGCCGTCGCGACGCGCGTGACGCGCCCGCCGCGGCACCTCAATCCCTCGCCCGAGGAAGAGGCCGCGCGACGCGCCGCCCGTCCCCCGAAGCAGACGTCCTTCCTCGAGTAATCGGCCGCGCGCGGGCTCCGAAAAACAAAAACGCCGTCCTCATGGACGGCGTTTCGCTTGGATCGTTTGCCGATCACTGCGACCGGCTGATCACGCCCGGCTCGATCGGCTGCGGCGTCGTCGCGTCGTTGCGCGGGGTTTGCGACGGCGTCGAGTCCGGGGCGCGGGACGGCGGGTCGACGTCGCGGATCGCCTGTTGCACGGCGCCCGACTGCTGCGGGGCGACGTCGCGCACCGTGTCCACCACGACGTCGGTCTGCGACGGCGCTGAGGCGGCGACGAGCGCGGCGACATCGCGCGCCGCCTCGGGCGCCGCGGTGATGACGGTCCGGACCGCGTCCTGCAGCTCGGCGGCGCCAGAGGCGCCCAGCATGTTGTTCTCGAGCGCGACCGCGATGGTGGCGACCGCCACGGCCATGGCTTGGATCGCCTCGGCCTTCTGCTCGGCGGGGAGACTGGCGACCGCCGTGGCGGCGCCGCCATTGACGTTGGAGACCGACGCCTGGCCGCCGGCGATGTTCACGACCGTGTCGCCGGCCGTGATCTGCACGGAGCCGCTGGTCGCGACGATGGTGTAGTTCACGCCGTTGTAGGAAACGGTGAAGGTCGTGCCGCGCGCGGCCGCGACGCCCTTTGGCGTCTTGACCTGGTAGTCGTTCACGGCGCGTTTCGCCGGATCGAGGGCGGAGACGAGGTTGCCGCTCTTCAGGTTGATCGCGGTCTTTTCCTTCGTGACCTTGCCGCCCTCGCGCGTGACCGACAGCTCATCGATCGACACGACGCTGTTCGCCTTCACGGTCGCGATCGTGCCGGTGTGCGCTTGCAGGTAGACCTCGCTGTCGGCGCCGGTGGTGATCGTAGCGCCTGGCGACAGCTTGGCCCCGACCTTGAGCGGCGAGGTGGCCCCGCCGACGGTCACGGTGGCATCGCCAGCAACTTTCAGGACAGTCG
>DASPMS010000043.1:0-5078 GCA_035626915.1 Opitutaceae bacterium | reverse complement strand
TGATTGTTTTCATCCCCGGCCTTTGTGCTCCCTGCGTTCTTTCGCGGCAAAAGGGGAGATTGCGCGATTACCCGCACCCACGTGGTCCTACGGATAAGTCCGGTCCCGATTCGGCCCGGAAGCGGGTCCCGGCTGCTCTGGTTAACGAACCGGCGACCGTCGAAGACCTGTGTTCGGGTCTCCACGGGAAAGCGGTCTCCCGGACCACGTCGCAGAGCTGATTGATTGTTTTCATCCCCGGCCTTTGTGCTCCCTGCGTTCTTTCGCGGCAAAAGGGGAGATTGCGCGACCACCCGCACCCAGGCGGGCCTACGGACAAATCGTCGAGCGCCAAAGGCCCGCGCTCGGGCGCTACGGCTTTCTTCCGTGCTTCGCCCGCCACTGGGGGTAGTCGCGCTCCAGGAGCCGCTGCGGCCAGTCCCCCAAGTAGGCGTAGCCCAGGCGGCGTTCGCGCTCGATCTCGTTGTAGTCGTAGCGGACGACGCGGTCGCGCCCGAGGAAGATCGGCCGGTTCGTGCCCAGCTCGTAAAAGCGCGCCCAGAGCGGCGGGGCGGAAGGATCGGCCACGGCCCGCCGGTCGCGCTCGCCGTCTGCGGCGGTGAACGTCTCGACCCGAAGGCCGGTGATCCGCGAGGCCTCGAGCCAGGCGACGGCCCCCTCGATGGCCGCGACGACTTCCGGCGTCGGCCGTTCGATCGTCATGAGGAAGCGCGCGAGCGCGACGGACTCGTTGCCCGAGAGGCTCGGGGGCTCGAAGTTCCGGGCCCAGGCGGGCGCGAGGGTGTTCTCGTCGTGCTGCGCGCACCAGCCGAGCAGCCGGCCGTCCTGCCGCACCTGCGTCTTGAGGAGGCAGTCGATCGCGCGCTCGATCGCGAACTCGGCGCCCTTCCGTCGCGCGGGATCGGCCCACGCGTAGGGTGGACGCGCGTCGCGCACGCCGCGCAGCACCTCGAGCACGTGGGTCATCGCGTTGTCGTTGTAGGTGATGCGGCTGTAGTAGCCCGCGCGCAGGGGATAGAACTGGGGCCAGCCGCCGTTCGGATACTGCGCCACCAGCAGGTAATCGATCCCGCGCAGCGCGGCCTCGCGCGCGGCGGCGTCGCCGGTGGCGGTGTGCACGCGGGCGAGGAACTCGATCTGCGTCGTCGTCGCGCCGTTGTCGATCGTCGGCGCGTTCGGGTCGGCGGGATCGCCGGGCGCCCTGGGGACCGCAGGCTCCGCCAGGCGCGGGCGGGTCATGTCCCGGTTCTTGGGCCAGCCGCCGGCGGGCTGCTGGTAACCGATGACGTTGGCGGCCATGGCGCGGGCCTCGTCCGAGGCGTACCACTCCGTCGGCTGGCTGTTGACCGCACCCCAGCGGACGCCGCCCGGGCAGGTCGCGGCGGAAAGAAGAAGCCCGAGCAGGAGCGCGCGCATGGCGAACAGGCGACTCACATCAGGCCGAGCAGGCGGGGCAGCGCCAGCGAGATCCAGGGGATGTAGGTGATCACCAGGAGCGCGACGATCATGGCGATGAAAAACGGGATGGCCGCCGGCACGACGCGGGCGATGGTCGTGCGACCCACGCTGCAGCCGAGAAACAGGCAGGTGCCGACGGGCGGCGTGCAGAGCCCGATGCAGAGGTTCGCGATGATCACGATGCCGAAGTGAACCGGGTCCATGCCGAGCTTCACCACGACCGGCAGGAAGATCGGCGTGAAGATCAGCACGGCCGGCGTCATGTCCATGAACGTACCGACGACGAGCAGGAGCACGTTGATGAGCAGCAGGACGACGAGGGGGTTGGCCGAGAGCGCCAGCATGGCGCCGCTCACCATCTGCGGGATCTGCTCGAACGCCAGGACCCAGCTCATGGCCTGGCTCGCGCCGACGAGCAGCATGACGACCGAGGTGGTCTTGGCCGAGCGGAGCAGAATGCCCGCGAGGTGGCCGACCCGGATCTCCCGGTAGAACGCCATCGTCACCACCAGGCAGTAGGCCACCGCGATGGCGGAGGCCTCGGTCGCGGAGAAGAGGCCGCCCAGGATGCCGCCCAGCACCACGACCACGAGCAGGAGGCTCGGCACCGCGGCGAGAAACGCGCGCGGAATGGAGGCGGCGGCGGCCTCAGGCGCGGCGGCGGCCGCCGCGGCCCGGGCCGCGGCCTTCGCCTGCGCCGGCGCAAGCCAGTGCAGCGTGACGAAGCTGGCGCCCATGAGGCACAGCCCGACGAGCATCCCGGGCAGGACGCCGGCGATGAACAGCGCGGCGACCGAGACGTTCCCGGACACCACCGCGAAGACGATCATGATGTTGCTCGGCGGGATGAGCAGGCCGGTGGTCGCGGACGTGGCGGTCAGCGCGACCGCGAACTCGCGCTTGTAGCCCTTGGCCTCCATCTGCGGGATCATGAAGCCGCCGATCGAGGAGACCGCCGCCGACGCGGAGCCGGACACCGCCCCGAAAAGCATGCACGAGAGGGTGTTCACGTACGCGAGGCCGCCCGGAAAACGGCCGACGAGCGACGAGGCGAAGTCCATCAGGCGGCGGGCCATGCCGCCGTCGCCCATCAGCACGCCGGAAAACACGAAGAACGGGATGGCCAGAAGGGGGAAGCTCGCGATGCCGGTCGAGAGGCGCTGCGCCACGACATACCCGGTCGGCACGTCGCCGAGGCAGGCGATCGTGGCGACCGTGGCCAGGCCGATGCACACGGCGATCGGCACGTTGAGGAGCATCAGCCCCACGAACACCACCAGGAGAATGAAGATTTCCTCGCCCATGATGCTACACGTCCTTGATGCCCGCGTGCGACCCGGCCGGCTCGAGCTTCGCCAGGTGCTCGATGGCAAACGCGATGAAGCAGAGGCCGCTCAGCGGGACGATGGAATAGAGATACCCGATCTTCCACTGCAGGACCGGGGTGAGCTGGTTTGCGCCCAGCGTGTCCATCACCAGCCGCCAACCGCCGAAGCACAGCGCGAAGCCCGCGAAGAGCAGGACCGCGAGCTCGATCAGGATGGCGACGAGCCGCTGGGCCGCGGGGTCGAGCTTCGCGACGAAATAGTCGACGCCGAGATGGCCGTATTCCCGGTACGTAAGCGCCGCGCCGAACAACGAGACCCAGACGAGCAGGTACACCGCCAGCTCCTCGGTCCAGTCGCTGGGCCGGATGCCCGGCACGTAGCGCGAGATCACCCCCCACAGCACGTCGAGCACCAGCGCCGCGAACAGCGCGATGGTGACGCCCTCCAGCGCCCGGACCAACGCCTTCCAGACCGCGGCCATCATTTCGCCTCCCGGATGCGGCGGGCGAGGTCGCCGACGCGCGTGCCCTCGAACTCCTTGTACATGGCCGCCGTCGCGTCGACGAACGGCTTCTTGTCCGGGCGATAGACCTTCACGCCCGCCTTCTCGACGGCCGCGAGCGCCTCCGCCGTCTTCTCGATCCAGAGCTTGCGCTGAAACTCGACCGACTCGGCCGCGGCCTGGTTGATCCAGGCCCGCTGCTGGGGCGTCAGGCCGTCCCACACGCGCTGGCTGAAGACCACGATGTCGGGGATGCGCGTGTGCTCGTCCAGGGAGTAATGCCGGGCCACCTCGTAATGGCGGCTGGTGTAGAAGCTCGGCGGGTTGTTCTCCGCGCCGTCGACCATGCTCTGCTGCAGGGCGGTGTAGAGCTCGCCGTAGGGGATGGGCGTGGGTCCGCCGCCGAGGTGCACGATGAGGTCGCGCGCCATCTTGCTCGGGAGGACGCGGAGCTTGCGCTCCTTCACGTCCGCCGGCGTCAGGATGGGCGTGCCCACGGTGTAGAAGCTGCGGCTGCCGGAGTCGTAGTAGCAGAGGCCGTGCATGCCGGCCGGGGCGCTGGCCGCGAGCAGCTCGCGGCCGATCGGCCCGTTCAGCACGCTCCAGTAGTGCTCGTCGTCGCGGAAGAGGTACGGCAGGCCGAACACCGCCATGTCCGGCACGAACCCCTCCATGGCCGCGGCGGAGGTCTTGACGATCGCGATGGCGCCGCGCTGCAGCTGCTCGATGGACTCCGGCTCGGAGCCGAGCTGGGCGTTGGGAAAGATCTGGATCGTGATCGTCCCGTTCGAAAGTTCGCCCACCCGCTTCGCCATCACCTCCATGCCGGCGTGCACGGGATGCGACTGGTCGAGGGCGTGCGCCAGCTTGAGGACGAGCCCGGGACCGGCCCCGCCGCCGGCCGCCGGCCGGGCCTTGTCGCGGCGGATCACGCCGATGAACACGGCGGCGGCGAGCAGGGCGCCGGCGACGAGACCGACAAAAAGAAAGGAGACGGCTTTGCGGTCCATGGGGCGGGAGGGGAAAGGAGGGAAGAACTCAGGCGGGAGAAAGGGCGGATGGCGAGCCCGGGCGATCCGGAGGACGGTCTTCGGGGGGTGCGCGGCGGACGGCGCAGAGGAGGCCCGGCCGCCCGCGTCCGCGGCATCGTCCGGGCGCCCGCCGGGCGATCGTCCTCTCCGTCATTTCCGGGCTTCCGGCTGCTTCGCCTCGGCCGGCGCGGCGTTCGGCTGGCCGACGCTGCTGCGGCTGCGGGCGGCCGCCGCGGGCTTGATCGTCACGTTGGTGAGCGTGATGGCGCCGGCGTGCTCCACGACCTCCGTGGCGGTCACGCCGCTGAACGTGGAGTTGCTGATCCGGATGTTCTCCACCACCGCGCCCTCGAAGCCGCGGATGAACATCACCCGCGGGCTGGCGGAACTCGTGATGTTCTCCATCTGGACGTTGCGGACGATCGGCTTGAAGTCGCCGCGCGCGCCTTCCTCGTACAGCAGGTCGATCGTGAGGACCGCCTCGCCCACCCGGCCGACGCGCACGTTGCGCATGAAGACGTTTTCGAGCGTGCCGCCGCGGACGGCGTTGTTCTTGAAGCGGAGGGCGCGGTCGAGCTCGGGGCTGTCCATCTCGCAGTTCTCGACGAAGACATTGCGGATGCCGCCGGTGCACTCGGAACCGAGCACGACGCCGCCGTGGCCGTCCTTCATGACGCAGTTGCGGACAATGACGTTTTCGGTCGGCACGTTCACCCGCCGGCCGTCGTTGTTGCGGCCCGCCTTGATCGCGATGCAGTC
>DASPMS010000042.1:0-25486 GCA_035626915.1 Opitutaceae bacterium | reverse complement strand
AGCTGGCGGCGGGGCCCCGGGAGGTCTTCCGGAGCCCCGAGCTGAGGAATCTCGCCCCGTCACGCGCGCTGCCCGGCGCGGCGGCGCTCCCGGCGGAGGTGGCGAAGCTGCTCGGCTGGCCGGCGCGGGACGCCTACGGGCCGGGCGCCTACCCGCGCTGACGCCGGAGGCGCGGGCGCCGCGGGCGGCCCCGGTGACATTTCGGGCTCGCGCCGCGCGGGAGGAGCGATTCGCCTGCGGGCTTCGCGCCATGGCCAAGTCCGACGAGTCCACCCCGAAGATCATCTTCTCGATGATCGGCGTCTCGAAGAAGATCGAGCGGAAGGAGATCCTCCGCGACGTCTCGCTCTCGTTCTACTACGGGGCGAAGATCGGGATGCTCGGCCTCAACGGCTCGGGCAAGTCGTCGCTCATGCGCATCCTCGCCGGCCGCGACCGCGAGTTCGACGGCCAGGTCGCCTTCGAGCCCGGCTACGCCGTGGGGCTGCTCGAGCAGGAGCCGCAGCTCACGCCGGGCGCGACGGTGCGGGCGTGCGTGGAGGAGGGCGTGAAGCACCTGGTGGAGCTGACCGCGGCGTACGACGCAACGTGGGACGAGCTCGCCGCCGCGGCGGACGAGGCGGCCAAAAATGCCATCGCCGACCGCCAGGCCCAGCTGCAGGAGAAGATCGACGCGCTTGGCGCGTGGGACACCGCCCCGCTGGTCGAGCAGGCGATGGACGCCCTGCGCTGCCCGCCGCCGGAGGCGGTGGTCGACCAGCTGTCGGGCGGCGAGCGGCGGCGGGTGGCGCTCGCGCGGCTGCTCCTGCAGAAGCCGGCGATCCTGCTCCTCGACGAGCCGACCAACCACCTCGACGCCGAGAGCGTGCAGTGGCTCGAGCAGCACCTGGCGCGCTACGAGGGCACGGTGATCGCGGTGACCCACGACCGGTACTTCCTCGACAACGTCGCCGGCTGGATCCTCGAGCTCGACCGCGGGCACGGCATCCCGTGGAAGGGCAATTATTCCGGCTGGCTCGAGCAGAAGCAGCGGCGGCTGGCGGTCGAGCAGCGGACGGAGGACCGCCGGCAGAAGGCGATGGCGCGCGAGCTCGAGTGGATCCGCTCGTCCGCGAAGGCCCGGCAGGCGAAGGGGCAGGCGCGCCTCAATGCCTACGAGCAGATGCTGAAGCAGGACGTGGCCGAGCAGGAGCGGAAATTCGAGATCATCATCCCGCCCGGCCCGCGGCTCGGCACGCTGGTGGTCGAGGCGACGGGGGTGGCCAAGGCCTACGGCGACAAGCTGCTGTTCGAGAACCTGAGCTTCGCGCTGCCGCCGGGCGGCATCGTCGGGGTGATCGGCCCGAACGGCGCGGGCAAGACCACCCTGTTCAAGCTCATCACGGGACTCGAGCGGCCCGACGCCGGGACCTTCCGCGTGGGCGAGACCGTGAAGCCCGCCTATGTCGAGCAGTCGCGCGATTCCCTGCGGAACGACCGGACGATCTGGGAGGTGATCAGCGACGGCCAGGAGATGATGCCGCTGGGCCCGCGCACCGTGAACAGCCGCGCCTACTGCGCGCAGTTCGGCTTCACCGGCGCCGACCAGCAGAAGAAGGTCGGCGTGCTGTCGGGCGGCGAGCGCAACCGCGTGCTCCTCGCCCGCGTGCTGAAGAGCGGCGCGAACCTGATCCTGCTCGACGAGCCCACGAACGACCTGGACGTGAATTCCATCCGCGCGCTCGAGGAAGGCCTGGAGAACTTCGCCGGGTGCGCGGTGGTCATCTCGCACGACCGGTGGTTCCTCGACCGCATCGCGACGCACATCATGGCGTTCGAGGGCGACAGTTACGTGCACGTCTTTGCCGGCAACTACTCGAGCTATCTCGAGGATTACCGCCGCCGGAAGGGCAAGGACGCCGAGCAGCCGCACCGGATCAAATACCGGCAGCTCTCGCGCTGAGTCCCGCCGGCCCGGCGCGGACACCGTTCCCGGCGCCGCGGCGGGCACATGTGTGCTTAACGATGGCACGCAACCGGGGGTTGCCGCGGCACGTCAAAAGGCTCTCACTGCGCTCCCTCCCCGCATGAATACCCCCAGTACCTCCCGCGTGGCGCGCCGCATGGCGTGCGCCGGTTTCCTTGTCCTCGCGACGTCGCTCACGGCCGGTCCCTGGCAGTCGCTCTTCAACGGCAAGGACCTGCGGGGCTGGAAGGTGGTCGAGAGCGGCGGCAAGGCCCCTTACACGGTGGAAAAGAAGGCCATCGTGGGCACCACGGTCGCCGGCACGCCGAACAGCTTCCTCGCGACCGAGCAGACCTACGGCGACTTCATCCTCGAGTACGAGGTGAAGCAGGAGGGGGCGACCAACAGCGGCGTGCAGATCCGCAGCCAGAGCCGGCCGGACTACCAGAACGGCCGCGTGCACGGCTGGCAGGTCGAGATCGATCCGTCGGCGCGCGCCTGGAGCGGCGGCCTTTATGAGGAGGCGCGGCGCGGCTGGTATTATCCGGGGAGCGCGCTCAATCCGGCGGCGCGCGGCGCGTACAAGCCGGGCGAGTGGAACCGCTTCCGGGTCGAGGCGATCGGGCCATCCATCCGCACCTGGGTGAACGGGATCCCCGTGGCGCACGTGGTGGACGACCTGGACCGCGCCGGCTTCATCGCGCTGCAGGTGCACAGCATCGGGCGCAACGACGAGCCGGGAAAGCGCATCCTTTGGCGCAACATCCGGATCCAGACCAAGGACCTTAAGCCGTCGCCGCCGGACGCGCTGTTCGTGCGCAACAACGTGCCGAACACGCTCACCGACGCCGAGAAGGCGCAGGGCTGGAAGCTGCTGTTCGACGGCCAGTCGGCGGCGGGCTGGCGCGGGGTCGGCAAAGAGCAGTTCCCGGAGCACGGCTGGAAGATCGAGTCCGGCGAGCTCGTCGTGGTCGGCAAGGCCGGCCCGGACGACCGGAGCCCGCGCGGCGGGGACATCGTCACGACCGAGCACTACGGCGCGTTCGAGCTCCAGTTCGACTTCCAGGTTACCCCGGGCGGCAACAGCGGCGTGAAATACTACGTGCAGGAGGCCGGCCGGCTCGGGCTCGAATACCAGCTGCTGGATGACGAGAAGCACCCCGACGCCAAGATGGGGGCGGGCGGCAACCGGACGACGGGTTCGCTCTACGACCTCATTCCCCGCGAGAACATGCCGGGCGGGGCCAACATCCCGCCGAAGCCCGGGACCTGGCAGCACGGCCGGATCGTCGCCCGGGCCGACGGCTCCGTGGAGCACTGGCTGAACGGGATCAAGGTCGTGGAGTACAATCGCAACTCGCGGCTTTTCGCGGCGCTCGTGGCCCGGAGCAAGTTCGAGAAGAACGAGGGCTTCGGCCGGCTCGAGAAGGGACCGATCCTCCTCCAGGACCACGGCGACGAGGTTCGCTTCCGCAGCATCAAGATCCGCGTCCTCTGAGCGACTGCCGCCAACCGACGCGCGGAGCACGAGTTCAGGGTCGGTCCCCGCGCCGTCGCCTTCGGAACCTTTCCCCATGAAACCCACCCGCCGGCAGTTCCTCTCCACCGCGTCGTTCGCCTCGCTCGGCCTTGCGCTCGGCGCGCGCTCCGCCCGGGCCGCGACGCCGCGCCCGCTGTTCTTGGCGATGGGCGTCACCGCCGCGCTCGAGCGCGCCGCGGAAGTCAAGGCCGCGGGCGCCGGTTATCTGGTCGAGAGCGTCGGGCGGTTTCTCATGCCGGAGAAGCCCGAGGCGGAATTCGCGCCGATGCTGGCGGCCGCCCAGGCCGCGCCGCTGCCCGTCGTCGGCTGCAACGGGTTCCTGCGCGACCCGAAGCTCCGGGTCACCGGGCCGGACGCGGATCACCCGCGCGTGCTCGACTTCGCGGCGACGGCCTTCCGCCGCCTCAAGCAGGCGGGCGGCGAGTTCATCGTGTTCGGAAGCGGCGGCTCGCGCCGCATCCCGGAGGGGTTTCCCAAGGAAAAGGCCGACGAGCAGTTCGTCGCGCTCCTGTCGGCGATGGGCCCCCTGGCGGCGAAGGATGGCGTGTCGGTCTTCGTCGAGCAGCTGCAGCAGCGGGAATGCAATTACCTGACGCACCTGCGCGAGGTCGCGCACGTGGTCGCGCAGGCGAACCACCCGAACATCCGGGCGCTGGCGGACATTTATCACATGACGAACATGGGCGACACGCCGGCCGACCTGGAGCGGGCGCTGCCATGGATTGCCCTGATGGAGATCGCCGAAAAGGAGCAGCGGACGGCGCCCGGGGTGACGGGCGAAGATTTCCGGCCATTCTTCGCCGTCCTCGCGCGCGGCGGTTATCGCGGGCGGATCACCATCGAGGGCCGCTGGAATCCCGAGCAACTCCGCAACGCGTTCGCGGAAATCGCCAGGCAGGCGGGCGAGGTCCCGACGGGGGCGCGCCCGGCCTAGTCGAAGCCGAACAGGCGGCCCATTTGACGGCGGTCCTTCTTGGTGGGGCGGCCGCGACCGCGTTCCCGCGCCAGGAAATGTTCTAGGCTGGCCTGCCGGGCCTTCTCGTACTCGGCGGGAGGGGTCAGGTCCTCCAGGAATTCAGGGAGCTGCTTGGCGCCGACCCGGGACTTCGGCATGCCGAGGATTTTGACGGTCCGGTGGACGAGTCCGACCTTGGCCTTCACGATTTCCCCGGCGTGGACATCGCGCCCTGGTTTTGCGTCCAAACCGTTGACCTGGACGTGATTGCTTCGGCATGCGGCCGTCGCTTCGGCCCGCGTCTTGTACACGCGGACGCACCAGAGCCACTTGTCGAGGCGGCAGTCCTGCATAGGGTGAGGCGGAATGAACTCCGCCCGCGTCCAGCCGTCCAGCAAACTTCCTGCACGTGCCCGCCGCCCCGGCGGGGCGACGGCCTCGCGCCCCTTGGTCTGGCGCGCCCGGGTGCAGTACCGGGCGGGAATACGGGCCCGGCGCGGCGTCTCCGACGCCCATGATTAAAGCCTCGCGTCGGGCGGCCGTGCTGACGGCCTTGTTGGGTGCCTTTATGAGCGATCCCGTTTCTTCATCGGCCGCGGGTGAAGCCCCGGCCAAGAGCTCCCCGTCCGCCAAGACCGAGCTCGCCACCTTTGGCGGCGGCTGCTTCTGGTGCACCGAGGCCGTCTACGAGCGGGTCCCGGGCGTGAAGCGCGTGGTGAGCGGCTACGCGGGGGGCAAGACCGACCGTCCGACGTACAAGCAGATCTGCCTGGGCGACACGGGGCACGCGGAGGTGATCCAGATCGAGTTCGATCCCGGGCGGGTCACCTACGAGCAGCTGCTGGAGATCTTCTTCGAGGCCCACGACCCGACGACCCTGAATCGACAGGGCGCGGACGAGGGCACGCAGTACCGGTCGGTCATTTTCTACCACAGCGACGCCCAGAAACGCGCGGCCGCGGCGGCGAAAGTCGCAGCGGCGAAAATCTGGGATGACCCGATCGTGACCGAGATTTCCCCGGCGCCGAAGTTCTGGCCGGCCGAGGATTACCACCAGAACTACTTCGCGAAGAATCCGACGCAGGGCTACTGCTCGTTCGTCATCCGCCCGAAGGTGAAGAAACTGCAGGAAAAGGGCGTGATCGCGAAGGACCGCGACTCGAACTGAGCGCCGCCGGCGCCCCCGCGAGGGATTTGCCGCGGCGGCTGCCGCCGCTCGGGCCGGCGGCGAGGAAGCCGTGCGATTCGTCGCGCCGCCAACGTACCCGGACACCGGGCGCGCGACGGCCCGGGGTCATTCCTTCGGCCCGGCGCCCGCCGGATCCGCGGGTCAGCCCTGCGCCGGCAGGACGAACAGCAGCACCGCGAGGAGGTGGCAGACGCTGCCGGCGTGGAAGCAGAGCATCCGCGGGACGGCATCAAAGCGCGGGAGGCGCCAGAGGTAGAAGGCGATGCCGGCCGTGTAGCAGAGGACGCCGGAGATCACGAGCCACAGCCCGCCCGGGGGCAGGAGCGCCACGACGGGCTTGACCGCGAAGACGGCCAGCGCGCCCACGAGCAGGTACGCCACGGCCGAGACCGCGCGGTACCGCCCGCCGAACAGGAGCTGGAAGGCGACGCCGGCGGTGCAGAGTCCCCAGATCACGCCGAAGAGCGACCAGCCCCACGGCCCGCGCATCGAGACCAGCAGGAAGGGCGTGGCCGTGCCGGCGATGGTCAGGAAGACCGCGGCATGGGTGTACTTGCGCAGCGCCAGCTTCCACTCCGCAGTCTCGTGGCGGTGGTAGAGCGCGAACGCGGTGTAAAGGAGGACGAGCGTGACGCCGAAGACCGCGAAGGTGGCCAGGTGCCAGGCGTCGCCCTTCACCGCGGCGAACGCGACGAGCAGCGCCAGGCTGGTGGCGCTCGCCGCGAGGCCGGCCCCGTGGGTCAGGGCGTGCGCGATGCGCTCGAGGCGCGAGTACTGCCGCGCGGGCGTGGGCGGAATGACGGGCTGGAGCGGGGCGCCCTGCGCCGCGAGCCGGCGGTTGCGGACGATGTTCTCGGACGCCTCGTCGCACCAGCGAATGAACCGGCAAGGCCGCGGGCTCGTGAATTCCGACGCCTCCCACTCCCCGCCGTCGGTGTAGAGCGACTTGGGGAAGATCCACGTCCGGAAGACGAAGTCGGCCACGGGCAGCGTGAAGAAGCCGGAGATGGCCTCGTTGCAATCGATCACCGCGTGGTGGCGCAGGTGGAAGCTGTAGACCTTGCGCCAGAAGCGGCCCCACCGGGGGTTCTCGATGAGGACGGCCCATTTCTCGAACGGCCAGTGCTCGATGGCGTGGAAGACCTCGTAAAGGATGAGCGACGCCGCGAGCGCGGCGTACCCGGCGAAGAACCAGGGCAGGGAAGGCACCAGCCACTGCAGCAGCGCCAGGACCGGCGTGATGATCAGCCCGAACACGACCAGCGTGAACCAAGGGAAGAACGACGCCTCGCCCTGTTCGGGGGCGGTCATCGGGTAAATGTTCTCCACGACCGGGACTTCCTTGCCGCCGGGGGTCCGTCGCCGGCCGATGCGCGTCAGGTTATGATGCAGCGTGTGCTGGCGGTAAAAACGGCTGAGGAAGGGGACGACCGGCTTGTGCAGCACGTAGCGGTGGAAGAAGTACTCGATGAAGCAGTTGAAGAGCTTCATCACGAGGAACGCGGCGATGAACTGCCCCGCGGTGGCGCCGATCTGGGCGAGCCAGACGGACTTCGGGGCCGCAAGCCAGAGGACGCCGATAAGGCCCGCGAGGGAGGAGGCGACGATGAGGAAAAAGACGGGGAGCGAAAGCTCCTCCTCGATGTGCGCGGAGGTGGCGGAAGAATCGGACATGTTGGGGTATTCTTCTCCCGGGAGGTAGGGGGAGGCAACCGCTGAATTCCGGATTTATTTTGAACAACGCCTCGGAAGGCCTGGGGTTGCGGCTGTCCGGGGAGTCCCCACAAACCCGACTGTGCCCGTGACGCCCGCGATTTCCGTCCTTCTGCCCGTGCATAATGGCGCGGATACGCTCGACCGGGCCCTGGCAAGCATCCGGGGTCAGATGCGGGCGGACTGGGAGGTCGTGGCGGTCGACGATGGCTCGACCGATGCCACCGCCGCCCTTTTGGGAGCGGCCGCCCGCGCCGACCCGCGGATCCGGGTCGTCGCGCCCGGGCGGGTGGGGTTGGTCGCGGCCCTCAACGCCGGGCTCGCCGCGGCGCGTGGCCCGTTCATCGCGCGGATGGATGCGGACGACGAATCCCATCCCGAGCGGCTCGCCGCGCAGGCCGCCTTTCTCGAGGCGCACGCGGACATCGGCTTGGTCGGGTGCGGCGTCGCGTTCGGGGGCGACCGGACCGCGAACCAGGGTTATGCGCTGCACGTCGATTGGATCAACGCCCTGGTCACCCCGGAGGCGATTGCCCGGAACCGCTTCGTGGAATCGCCGCTGGCGCATCCCAGCGTGATGTTCCGGCGCGAGCTCGTGGCCGTGCACGGCGGCTACCAAGCGGGGGACTTTCCGGAGGATTACGAGCTCTGGCTGCGGTGGCTGGCGGCGGGCGTGCGCATGGCGAAGGTGCCGCGCCCGCTCCTGATCTGGCACGACCCGCCGACGCGCTTGTCGCGCACCGACCGCCGCTACGACGGCGAGGCCTTTTTCCGGCTCAAAGCCGGGCACGTGGCGCGCTGGCTCGCGGACCGGGGCGTGACGGCCGGGCGCGGTGGCGCGCCGGGCCGGCCGGTGTGGGTCTGGGGCGCGGGCCGGCCGACGCGGCAGCGCGCGGCGCACCTGGGCGGGCATGGCGTGGAAATCGCGGGCTACGTCGACGTGGACCCGAAGAAGACGGGCCGGAGCGTCGGCGGCGTGCCGGTGGTCGACCCGGCCGGGCTGCCGCCGCCCGGGAGGGTGTTCGTGCTCGGCTACGTCGGCTCACGGGGCGCGCGCGACCTGATCCGCGCCGCGCTCGTGACGCGGGGCTATGTCGAGGAGGTCGATTTCCTGATGTGCGCGTGAACGGAGCGCGCGCTGGCGTCGGGCCGGGATTCATGCTCGGAATGGCGCGGCCGAAGCCATGCCGAACGGCGAGACCGAGAATCACCTCCAGCTGAAGCAGCTCGCGCTCGCCTGGGCGCGCGCGAACGGATTTGCCATCGCCGCGGGGGAAGTCCGGGTGCCGCGCAGCGGCTATCGCGCGGACCTCGCGGCCTGCTCGCGCGGCACCACCCGCCGGACCGCGGTGTTCGAGTGCAAGCAGGCGCGGCCGGACCTGCTGAAGGACGCGCACGCGGAGGCGGCCACACGCCGGCGGATGGAGGAACTGGCCGTCCGCCGGCGGTCGATCGAGGAGCTCCTCGCCGTGCACCGGCCCGACCTCCGGCGCGGCGACACGCTGTTTCCCGAGTTCGACGCGTGGGATTTCTCGGGGCTGGAACACCGGGCGCACCGGCGGGTGCTGGCCGAGCTGGCCGCCGCGCAGGAACACCTCCGGCATGGCACGAAATTCGCCCGGATGATCCGATACCGGTGCGCGGACTTCCTGTATCTGGTGGTCGAGGACGGCATTTTCGCGGAGGACGAGATTCCCGCCGGCTGGGGCCTGCTGCGCCGCCGCGGCGACCGCCTCGAGGCGGCGCGGCCGCCGGTCGCGCTGGAGGCGGCGCCGGAGCAGCGCCTGGCGCTGCTCGAGAACATCGCGCTCGCCGCGGCGCGCACGCCCGGGCGGGCCCGCCCGCCGGCCGAGGCCGCGCCGCGGATCGCCGGCTAGGCCGCCATCTGCCCAAACACTGTCCCGGCCGGGACAGAGTTTGGGCCCGTGGTCCCCCGGGCGGCGGGCTGGACTTTGGGCGAATCTCGCTACACTCCGCCCGATGTCCGATCCCACCTCGTCCTCGCCGCAGGGCACCGTCGTGACGGTGGAGTTCGTGCGCCATCGCAACGCGCTGCTGGTGCGGGCCGACTGCGCGCCGCTCTTCACGGACTATTACCTCCACCTCGCGGATCACGGCCTGCGGCACCCGCCGGAGCTCGACCGGATGTTCAAGGACGCGCTCGCGGCATTCACGCTGTACTGCGCCGCGCGTCCGCGGCACGAGCACCTGGCGTGGACGCTGGGCTTCCAGGCGCCGCGCGCGAACCTGTTCCTCGCGGGCGACAACGAGGACGACACGGTCACCGGACGGCTCTTCACCGAGAACGTGCGGGAGGCGGATCGGAACATGTTCTATTGCGACATCGTGCCGCGGCGGGGGGCGGAGACGCGCCGCAGCGTGGTGTCGTTCGAAGGCACCGACGCCCTGCGGGCGGCGGAGGCGTTCCACGCCGAGTCCGAGCAGCGCCCGGCGCGGTATTTCCACCTCGGCGGCGACGAGTACGCGCTGCTGGCGGCGCACCCCGATTGCGACATGGAATGGTTCGCGAAGCTCGGCCAGCCGGAGATCCGGCCCCTCGGCGGCCATGAGACGCTCGCGCTGATCGAGCGGCGGGACTACCGGTGGGAGTGCGGCTGCAACCAGCGGAAGATCCTCCGGGCGCTGGCGCCGGCCGCGCGGCAGGACATGGGCGACCTGTTCGGCGACGGCGAGTCGATCCGGGTGCAATGCCCGCGCTGCGCCGCGGTCCACGTCATCACCCGCGAGGCGATGGAGGCGTTCCTGGCGGAACCGCCGAAGACCGGCGCATGACGCCGCTCGAGATCATCGCTACGGTGCTGGGCGTCGCCGGGGTCTGGCTAATGATCCGCCGGAGCCTGTGGGCGTTTCCGGTCGGGATCGTCCAGGTGGTCATCTTCGGATGGGTCTGCTTCGGCGCGCAGCTGTACTCCGAGACGGTGCTGCAGGGACTGTTCCTCGGCGCGCTGGTCCACGGCTGGTGGCACTGGACCCATCCCGACCGCGGGCAGTCCGAGCGGCCGATCGGACGGCTGGCCGACGCGGCGCGGGTGACCTGGGGCGTGGGGACGATCGCGCTCTGGCTGGCCTGGGGCACGGCGATGGACCGCTGGACGGACGCAGCGGTGCCCTACGCGGACGCCTTCGTGTTCGCCGTCAGCGCGGCCTCGCAGTGGCTGCAGGCGCGCAAGCTGATCGAGAACTGGCCGGGCTGGGTCGCGGCCAACACGACCGCGATCGTCGTGTTCGCGACCAGGGGGCTGTACCTGTTCGCCGGCCTGTACCTCGTGTTCTGGGGCATGGCGTGGTGGGGCTGGCGCGCCTGGGCGCGGGCGATGGCGGAAGGGCGGCGCGCGGCATGACCGGCGTGCGGCGCATCGCGGTTTTCGGCTTCGAGTCGACCGGCAAGTCCCGGCTCGCCGGGCTGCTCGCGGCGCATTTCCAGGTGCCGCTGGTGGCGGAGTATGCGCGCGAACGGTGCGACGCGCAGGGCGCGCTCGCGCTCGAGGACATGCTGCCAATCGGCCGCGAGCAGTGGCGGCGGGAGGACGAGGCGGTGGCGCGGGCCGAACGCGAGGGCCGGCCCTTCGTGATCTGCGACACGGATTCGCTCACCACCGTCCTCTGGAGCGACCTGCTCTACGGCACCAGCCCCGACGAACTGCGCCGGGGGGCGGAAAAGCGCTGCCGGAATTACGCGCTCTACCTGCTGTGCGACACGGACGTGGCGTTCGCGCCCGACCCGCAGCGCTGCTTTCCGGACCCGGACGACCGCGAGAAAGGGCGCCGCGTCTGGCGGGGCGCCCTCGAGCGGCGCGGCCTTCCGTACGTGGAGATTCGCGGCGGGTGGGAGCGCCGCGAGCAGGCGGCGATCGCCGCCCTCAGGGCGCTGCCATAATCACTCGGCGCGCAGCGCCGCCATCGCGTCGATCCGGCCGGCGCGGCGCGCCGGCAGCCAGCAGGCCAGGAGCGCGACGGCGACGAGCCCGAGGGCGGTCGCGGCGAGGACGGCGACGCTGTTGGTGCGGATGCCCGGGAACGACGCGCCGATAATCGCCGAGACCGCCGCGGCGCCGGCGAGGCCGAGGGCCGATCCGATCAACGCCTGGCGCACGCCGGTGCCGAGGACCAGACGCGTGATGTCGGCCACGCACGCGCCCAGCGCGAGACGGATGGCGAACTCACCGCTCCGCTGCGCGGTGGTGCGGGCGACGACGCCGTAGACCCCGAGGGAAGCCAGCCCGAGCCCGAGGACACCGAGCCCGGCCAGCAGGTCGCGCAGCACCCGCAGCTGGTAAAGCGTGCGGTCGATCGTGGCATCGGCGGGCTGGAGGCGGCGGACCGGCAGGTCGGCATCGAGGCCGGCGATCGTGGCCCGCACGGGGTCGACGAGGGCGGAGGGCGGCACGCCGGCTGCGCGCACGGCGAGCTCCACGTGGCGGACGGGCGACTGGGCCAGCGGGAGGTAGACGTGGTGCACCACCGGGTTCGGGTCCGGGTCGACCGTCTGGAAATCGGAGACGATTCCCACCACCTCGATCCACGCGGGCGCGCCCTCCGCGGCGACCGCGAGGCGGCGTCCCAGCGGATGCGGCTCGCCGAACAGGGCCCGCGCGGTCGATTCGCCGAGGAGGCAGACGCGCGCCGACCCGAGCTGGTCGCGGGAGTCGATGTCCCGGCCCGCCACCAGGCGGTGGCCGTAGGTCGCCAGGTAGTCCGGGCTGATGGCGTTGACCATCGCCGCCGGCTCGCGGCCGGGCGCGGGCCGCTCCTGCCCGTCGACGACGAATCTCCGCACGTCGCTCCAATGGAAGAACGGCGTCGCGGCCGAGAGGCTGGCGGACTTCGCGCCGGGGACCGCCCGGAGCCGCTCGAGCGCCAGGCGGTGGAACGCGGCGATCTTCTGGTCGTCGCCGTAGGTGCCGGCGGGCAGAACCATGTTGCCCGTGACGAGGGACGAGGATTCCCATCCGGAGCGGCGATGGTGGAGGTCGTCGAGGCCGCGGATGAAGAGCGCCGCGCCCGAAAGGAGCACCATCGCGAGCGCGAACTGGCCGACGATCAGCGCCTGGCGGAAGCGATGATGGCCGCGACCGCCGGTCGAGCCGCGTCCGCCGGACTTCAGCGCGTGGTTCAGGTCGAGGCGCAACGCGAACAGCGCGGGCGCCACGCCGAACGCGACGGCCGTCCCGAGCGAGGCCAGGAACGCCCAGCCGAGGACATGCCAGTCGACCGCGAAGACGACCTGCTCGCCGTTGTCGCCGGTCGAGCGCATCGCCGCCCAGTCGCGGAACCAGTGGGCCGAAAGGATCGCGCAGCCGCCGCCCGCCAGGGAAAGCAGCAGGGATTCGGCGACGAGCGGGCGCAGCAGCTGGAGGCGGGACGCCCCGAGCGCCGACCGCACCGCGAATTCGCGGGCGCGGGCCATCGTCCGCGCGAGGAGGAGATTCGCGAGATTGGAGCACGCGATGAGCAGCACGAAGCCCGACAGGCACACCAGCATCGGCAGCACGAGCTCGCCGCCCCCGCCCGCGGTGTCCTGCAGCGCGACGGCGCGCCACGCGCTGCCGGCGTTGGCCTCGGGAAAATCGGCCGCGAGCCGCGCGCCGAAGGCCGCGACGAACCCGGCGGCGGCCTCGGCCGACACGTGTTCGTGGCGCCGGCCGATCACGCGCAGGGCGTTCACGGCGCGGTTCGTCGACTCGGCGCGCGTCAGCGCGAGCGGACGGAGGAAGTCGATCGCGCCGAGATGGCGCCAGTCGTTGAACGACGACGGCAGCACCCCGACGACCTCGTGCGGAAGCCCGTCGACCCGGACGGTCTGGCCGACGATGTCCGGCCGGGCGCCGAAGCGGTTCTGCCAGACCCGGTGGCTGAGGATCACGACGCGTTCCTGGCCGGCCGTGTCCTCGGCGTCCCGGAAATCCCGGCCGAGGTGCACCCCGACGCCGAGCAGGCGCAGGAGGTTCGCCGACACGCGCGCGGAGTAGGCCATGTCGGCGGGTTCGCCCGGCCGGGAAAGGCTGACGTGCACCGGCAGGTAGGCGGCGACGTCGCCGTAAGGCTCCTTGGCGGCCCGCAGCGCCAGGAAGTCCGGCGCCGAGGTGCCGCCGAGCGGGTTTTGCCCGGTGGTGCGGTAGATGCGTTCGAGGCGGTCGAGCCCGGGGTAGGGCAGCGGCTTCAGCAGCAGGCCGTTGAGCACGCTGAACATCGCGGTGTTCGCGCCGATGCCGAGGCCGAGCGTCACGATCGCGAGCAGCGAGAAGCCGGGGGACCGGGCGAGCTGGCGAAAGGCGAAGCGCACGTCCTTCACCGCGCGTTCGAGCGCGCCGAGGCCGAGCGCCTCCCTCGAGTGCTCCTGGATGCTGGCCGTGTTCCCGAACCGGCGCTGCGCGGCGAGGCGCGCCTCGGCCTCCGACAGGCCTTCGGCGCGGAGCCGGGCCGCGCGCTGCTCGAGGTGGAAACGCATCTCGTCGGCCATGTCGGTCTCGGCGCGCCGGCGGCGGAGGAGGAAGTTCAGGCGGCGAAGGAAGCTCATGGGGTCGGGGTTGAGGAGGGACGGCGGGGGCGGAACGGGGTGGTCAGGCGGACTGCATGACGAGCGAGATGACGGTGCTCATGCGCTCCCAGAGCGCCGTCTCGGTCTCCAGCTGCTTCCGGCCGGTCCGCGTCAGCCGGTAGTATTTCGCGCGGCGGTTGTTCTCGGTCATCCGCCACTCGGCCTCGATCCAGCCCTTGTTCTCCATGCGGTAGAGCGCGGGATAGAGCGACCCCTCGTCCACCTGGAGGGCGCTGCGGGAGAGCTCCTCGAGCCGATTGGTGATGCCCCAGCCGTGCAGCTCGGACCGGCTGAGGACGCGGAGGACCAGCATGTCGAGGGTCCCCGGAAGCAGTTCGTATTTTTCGGCCACGGCGCTCACCTAGATAATCTAAGGCAGGGGCGACAAGCTTTTCCTCAGACTATCTAGGGAAGTGCTGGCCGCTGTGGCGCTTGGGGGGAAAAAAGGGGTGGCGGCGCGGGGCGCGGGCGCTAGCTGTGCAGCCGCATGACGGATGACTACCTCCAGCGTTTCAGCGGCCTCGGCCGGCTGTTCGGCGCGGCCGCGCTCCCGCGCCTGCGGGCGGCGCACGTCGCCGTCGTGGGGCTCGGCGGGGTGGGCTCGTGGACCGTCGAGGGCCTGGCGCGCTCGGGAGTCGGCGCGCTGACGCTGGTGGACCTGGATGACGTGTGCCTGACGAACACGAACCGGCAGTCTCACGCGCACGACGGCAACATCGGCCGCCCGAAGGTCGCGGCTCTCGCCGAGCGGGTGCGGGCGATCAATCCGGAGTGCCGCGTGACCGAGGTGCCGGAGTTCTTCACGCCCGAGACGGCCGACCGGCTGCTGGCGACGCGGTTCGACTGGGTCGTGGACTGCGTCGACCGGATGTCGAACAAGTCCCTGCTCATCGCCGCGTGCGTGCGGCGCGGCCAGCCGGTGCTCACCGTCGGCGGCGCCGGCGGCAAGCGGGACGCGACGCGGATCCGCGTGACGGACCTGGGCGCGTCGCACGGGGACGACCTGCTGCGCCTGGTCCGGAAGAAGCTGCGCCGCGATCACGGCTTCGCCCACGGCGAGGGGAACGACTATGGCGTCCCTTGCGTGGCGTCGAACGAGCGCCCCGTCTATCCGTGGGCCGACGGCACGTGCGCGACCGAACCGGAGCCGGGCACGAATCTCCGGCTCGATTGTGCGAGCGGTTTCGGGACGGGCGTGTTCGTCACGGGCGCGTTCGGGCTGGTGGCGGCGGGCGAGGTCGTGAAACGGCTTGTCGCATCGGAGCCGCCCCGCTGACTTGCGGCATGACAGCCCCCGCGCGCGCGGAAGTGTGGTTCTGGCCCGCGGCGGCGGCGATCGCAGCCGCCTGGCTGTCCTGGCACATCGGCTGGTTGCCCGGGCACACCCTGAACGCGATGCGGTGGACGTTCTACGACCAGGGGTCCTACCTCTACGCGCTCGGCTGCTGGCAGTCGGGGGAGGTCCTTTATCGGGACATCCACTGGCAGTATGGACCGCTGGCGCTCGGCTGGTACCGAGCCTTCGCCGCGGTGCTCGGCAACACGCCGGTGGCGCTGGCGACCGGCTCGGCCGTGGCGCTCGGCGCAGCGTGGATGCTGTTTGCGCGGCTGATGTGGCGGACCGGCGGGGCGTGGGGCGCGACGCTGGCGGTGGCGGGCCTCCTGCCGGCCATGACGCCGCCGCTATTGCTGAGCATAAACATCGGCCCGCATGGCGCCATCGAGGCGCTGCTCGTGGCCGTCGCGGCGACGATCCTGCCCGGGAGCGCGGCGAGCCGGGCCCGCCAGCTCGCGCTCGGCGCGGTGGCGGCGCTGCTCCAATGGGTGCGCTTCGGCCCGCACCTCGTGCTGATCGGCGCCGTGGGGATCGTCTGGCTCGGGGAGGCGCTCGCCGCGCGGGACGGGGTCCGCGCCGCGATCATCCAGACGCTGCGCCGTGCGGTCCCGCTGCTTCTTGCCTACGCGGCGGGCGTCCTACCGCTGGCGGCGTGGTATTGGCTGCGCCTGCCGCCCGGCGGCGCGGCCGAGGTGTTTTGGCCGGCGTTCATGCTCGGACACTACCGCAGTTCGTACGGCGCGGAGGACCGCTGGCCGTCGGCCGGCACCGCCTTCGAGTTCGCCATCACCTGGCTGCCGGCCCTGGCCGCAGTGGCCGCGTCCGTCGCGATGCTGGGGCGCGCGCGGCAGCGCGACGGGTTGCCGGCGGGACTCCTGCTCGCCACCGGATATCTGGTCCTCGGGGTGCTGGTGCTGCACCGGACGCGCTACGCGGTGCTCGCGCATTTCTGGCTGGCGTGGCCGGCGCTCGCGTGGGCCGGGCGGGAGAGCCGGCATTGGCGGTTCGCCGGGGCCGTCCTCCTGGCGCCGATCCTATGGCACCATGCCGCCGGGGCGTGGCGGACCGCACGCGAGGAAAAGGCATGGGCGGCGCAGCCGCGGGTGATGCCGAACGGCCAGGCGCTGTGGATGCGCCCGCGCGACGAGGAGAAGCTCGTGCGGTTGGCCGCCGAAGTCGGGCGGATCGGTGCCGGCCGTCCGGTGGCCGTGATGGTGAGCGGCGGGGGCGTGCATCATTTTTTCGGGACCCGGCGCGAAGGCCGGCACTGGTGGTGGTACCCCGGCTTTGTGCGCCCGTGGGAACGGGCCCGGGCCGAGCGCGACCTGCTGGCGCACGGCCATGTGCTGGTGGTCACGGCGATGCAGCCGGACCAGCCGTCGGCGCCCGGCGGAGCGTTGCAGCTCGCGTTGCCGCTGACGGACGACCAGACCGCCGCGCTGTTGCCCCGCTTGCGCAATCCCCGGACCATCCCCGGGGTCGGCCACCTCATCGAGATCGCGCCGGGATCAGAGAAATAGCCGGGCGAAGTTCTGCTCCGCCTGCGCGGCAAGCTCCTCGACGGAAACCCGGCGGAGCCGGGCCAGGGCCTCGTAGGCGGCGACGAGGTTGCCGGGATGGTTCACCACGCTGCCGTCCGGGGCCGAGGGGAGCGAAAAGCGCGCGTGCGGCGCGGGAAGCTCCATGGCCGGCGCATCCGTCTCAACCAGCAGCCGGTCGGCGGGCACGGCGGCGAACACGCGGGCCTTGGCCTCGTGCCGCGCGCGCAGGAAGTAGCCATTGAAGGAGAAGTACGCGCCGAGTTCCGCGAAGGGCTGCACGAGCTCCAGCGGGCCGCTGTAAGCATGGAGCAGGAAGCCGCGGCGGGGCCGCCGCGCGTGGCGGAGGACGTCATGCAGCGCGCCGGTGGCGCGGAGGCAGTGGATGGAGGCGGCGCGGTCGAGCGCGGCCGCGAGCTCCAGCTGCCAGGCGAAGACCTCGCGTTGCTCCTCGAGCGGCGCGACCCGCAGGCCGGCCAGCCGCGGGTCGTCCGCCCGCAGGTGGTCGGTGATCCAGCGATCGAGCCCGATCTCGCCGACGCCGGCGCGCGCCTCGGCCTCGAGCGCCGCGCGGAGGCGGCGCTGCCAGTCGGACGAGCGGTTCCCGGCGTCCCACGGGTGCAGGCCGAACGCCGGCACGACCCAGGGGAGCTCGCGCGCGAGGGCGGCGACCACCGGCCATTCCTCCTCGCACGTGCCGTTCACCACCGCGCCGCCCAGGCCGATGGAGCGCAGGTCGGCCAGCACAGTGGGGCGATGCTGCGCGAGGGCGGGAAAATGCAGGTGCTGATGGGCGTCGTAAAGCGCCGGCATAGCGTGGATTAGAGCAGAACCCGGAACTGGGGGCACGGGAAATTGTCTTTGGACCCGACTCAAGAACCATGCTGCCGCGGCCGATATCTGCTGTCAGAACAAGGACGTTTTCCTGTCCATGACGGACCAACGGCTCATCGACCTTCCCGGACTCCGGCTGCCCCACGACCTCGCGCGGCGCGCCAAGTTCGTCGCTGAAGTCGAGCGGGTGGCCCGGCGGCTCGGGCTGAACTGCGACTACGAGCCGCCGCGTTTTGTCGGGTACTACTTTCTGGGCACGCAGCCGGTGGTCGCCGCCGGTCGCTGGACGGTGACCGTTGGTGAGACCGAACTGCTGGATCAGCTCCAGGTCATCGTGCAGCGGGTGACGGAGGGCCGGTTCGCGATCGCCAGCGAGGGGCCGGCCGAGAAGCCCGAGTTCATGCTGATCCACGACCGTTACGACGGCTCGTGCTGGCTCTGGGACTTCACGCACGGCCATGCGTTTCTCTCCGCCGAGGAGCCGGCGGCCGAGTCGGACGATTTCGCCGGCGAGCCCGAATAGGGGCGGGTGGGGCCTTGGGCGGGCCGGAACTACGGTGCCGTCCGCGCCCGCACGGGGCGAAGCCGGCGTTGACGGGCCCGGTCCCGTCCCCGATAATGCCGCCAAGGAAACAGGCCCGAACCCCCGGAGCATGAACCATCGATGATGGAGAGCCGGTTGATCGAACTGCCCTGGATGCGGTTGCCGCGCGATTTGGCGTGGCGGGTGAGGTTCGTCGAGGCCGTCGAGGAGCACGCGCGGAAGCTCGGCCTGGAGGCGCGGTTCCGCCCGCCGCGGTTCTGCGGCTACTATTTCACGGGGGCGAGCCCCGTGGTGATGGCGGGGAAGTGGACGGTGACGCTCGACGAGACACCGCTGCTCGAGGAGGTGCGCGTGAGCGTGGAGCGGCTCACCTCCCGCCGCTTCAGCATCCGCAGCCGCTCATCGGCGGAGGAGCCCGAATTCATGCTGGTGAACGACGGTCACGACGGCGCCTGCTGGCTGTGGGATTACGGCCACGGCCGGATGTTTGTGGAGGCGCACGAGCCCGTCTCGGGCGGCGGCGCCGAGGATTTCCCGGAACTGCCCGGGCCCGAGGGCCCGAAGCTGCTCGGCCCCTGAGCGGCGCGCGGCGCGCCGCGCTCGTTCAGTTCACGTAGATCGCCTCGTTCGTCTGGAAGAGCGCGTGGGCGAGCTTCGTCCAGGCGTCGAGCGGTCCGCCGTGCTGGACCCTGGCGGCGAGCGCGAGTTGCTCGCCGCGCGCGGTGCCGCCGGCGGCGCGCTGGGCGCGGCGCTGCTCCTGCTGGCGCTCGCGCGCGGACTTCATCGCGGCCGGCTCGGACACCTCGAGGCCGGTGCCGCTCGGGTTGGCGCGGACGTAGGCGAGGCCGAGCTCGAGCTCCCGCGCGGTGGGCGGCCGCTGGTAGATGGCGAGGTACAGCGACGCGACGCGGTCCTCGTCGCGCGCGAGGCCCGTGAACTCGGGCCGGTGCGTGAGCTTCCGGGCCGTCTCGATCACGAGCGGGCTGTTCATCAGGAAGAGCGCCTGCTGCGGGACGGTCGTGTCGAAGCGCTTGCCGGACGGCGTGTCGGGATTGGGGAAGTCGAACTGCGTCAGCAGCTCCGGCGGATTGCGCCGATCGATGAAGAAATAGAGCGCGCGGCGCTTGCCGAAGCCTTCGCTGGACGGAACCACGGGCCGGCCGCCGATCGTCCGGTCGAGCGAACCGGCGACCGTGAGGAGGCCGTCGTAGACCTCCTCGAAGTCGAGCCGGCGGAGGCGCGCCCGCCACAGCCGCCGGTTGTCGGGGTCCTTGGCGAGGCCCGCGTCGTGCACGCGGCTCGACTGCTGGTACGTCGCGCTCAGGAGGATCGTGCGGTGGAGCTGCTTCAGCGACCCGCCGTCCTCGACGAACCTGGCCGCGAGCCAGTCGAGCAGCTCGGGGTGGGTGGGCGCGCCGGCCATGTTGCCGAGATCGTCGGGCGTCGCCACGAAGCCGCTGCCGAAATGCTCCTGCCAGATGCGGTTCACCAGCACGCGCGCGGTGATGGGATTGCGCGGATCCGCGATCGCCTGGGCGAGCTGGAGCCGGCCGGAGCCCTCGCGCCACGCGGGCCGCTGCTTCGGATCGGCCGAGAGGATCTCGAGGAAGCGCCGCGGCACGATGTCGCCGGTGTTCTGCGCCTCGCCCCGGATCAGCACCGGATAGTCGCGGGGGTTCGCGACGTCGGTCAGGACGTGGGCGCGGGCCGGCGCGCCGGGGTGCGTCATCTCGAGGACGCCGATCTCGCGCTGCACCTGGCCCTCGGCGCGCACCAGTTCCCGCCGCCGCTCGGCGTTGCGGTTGCGGGAGCGGCGGAACTCCTGGAACTCCTTCTGGATGTCGGTGGCGCGGGTCATCAGCTCGGCGGACTTCGCCAAGTACTCGGTGAGCTCCGGGGTCTTCTCGAGCTGCGTGGCCAGCGTGGGCGCGCGGAAGACGAGGTTCGGTTCCGCGGTGTTGGCGAACACGCCGTAGAGCGAATAGTAATCCCGGGTCGGGATCGGGTCGAACTTGTGGTCGTGACAGCGCGCGCAGGAGACGGTCAGGCCGAGGAACGCCTTGGTCGTGACGTCGATCCGGTCGTCGATGATGTCGTTGCGGCGCCCGTCGTGCTGGTTGCCGAGCGTGAGAAATCCGAGCGCGGCGAGCACGCGCTGGTCCTCGGGCGGCTCGCGTTTCGCGCGGCGGGCGGCGTCGATCTCCTTTTGCACCAGCACGTCGGCCGCGAGCTGCTCGGTCACGAACTGGGGGTACGGCTTGTCCGCGTTGAACGACTCGATGAGGTAGTCGCGGTACGTCCAGGCGTGCGGGAAGCGCGGGTCGTCGCGGCGCGGGGCGTCACCCTTCGTGTCGGAGTAGCGCGACAGGTCCATCCAGTAGCGGGCCCAGCGCTCGCCGTAATGGGGGGAGGCGAGCAGGCGATCGACGACCCGCGCGAACGCCTCCGGCGTCTCGTCGGCGAGGAACTGCTGGATCTCCGCCTCGGTCGGCGGCAGGCCGGTGAGGTCGAACGTGGCGCGGCGGATGAGGGTGCGCTTGTCGGCCGCGGGGTTGGGCCGGAGCCCGGCCGCCTCGAGCCGGGCGAGGACGAACCGGTCGACGGGCGAGCGGGGCCACGCCGTGTCGGCGGTGGCCGGGAGGGCGGGTTTTACGACCGGCTGGAAGGCCCAGTGCTGCCGCCCCACGCCGCCGTACGCGCCGGCGGCGGTCCGGGCCGGCACGCGCGGGTCGGGCGCGCCGCGCCGGACCCATTCCACCAGGTCGGCGATCGCACGGTCGGGCAGCTTTCCGCCGTGCTCCTCCGGCGGCATCTGCAGGTCCTCGTCCTGGTAGCGCACCGCCTGGATGAGGACGCTCTCGTCCGGCTGCCCGGGGACGACCGCCGGCCCCGAGTTCCCGCCGTGCAGCACGGCGGCCCTCGAATCGAGCAGGAGCCCGCCCTTGATCCGGTCCGCGGTGTGCGAGTGGCACTTGTAGCAGTGCTCGCTCAGGATCGGCTGGACGCGCGAGGCGAAGAACTGGGCGTCGGCGGCGGACACGATGGCCGGCTCCGCCGCGGGCAGGGCGAGGGGGCACGCGGCGGCGAGCGCCCGGCCCGCGCGACGGAAGACCTCGGCGGCGTTCATGCGAAGATCGGGTGGACGACGTTGCCGGCGACGTCCGTGAGGCGGAAGTCGCGGCCGTTGTGCCGGTACGTGAGCTTCTTATGGTCGAAGCCGAGGGCGTGGAGGATCGTCGCGTGGAGGTCGTGCACGTGAACCTTGTCCTGCACCGCGGCGGCGCCCAGCTCGTCCGTCGCACCGTGGACGATCCCGCCCTTCACGCCGCCGCCCGCCAGCACCACGCTGAAGGCCTTCGCGTTGTGGTCGCGGCCGGGGCTCTCGCCGCCGTTCCGGTCGCGGGTGGGTTTCCGGCCGAACTCGCCGCCCCAGGTCACCAGCGTGCAGTCGAGCAGGCCGCGGAGCTTGAGATCGGCGAGCAGGGCGGCGAGCGGCTGGTCGATCTCGCCGGCCTTCTGGGTGATCCGGTCCTCGAGGTCGTCGTGGTGATCCCACCCGTCGTGCCAGACCTGCACGAACCGCACGCCGCGCTCGACGAGGCGGCGGGCGATGAGGAGCTGGCGGCCCTGCTGCGACTCGCCGTACGCCGCGCGCACGTCCGCGGGCTCCTTGTTCACGTCGAACGCGTCGGTCGCCTCGGCCTGCATGCGGAACGCGATCTCGTAGGTCTCGAGCCGCGATTCGAGGGCGGCTTCGCGGGCGAGGGCCTGGGCGTGGAGATCGTTGAGCTGGTGGATGAAATCCAGCTGGCGGCGCTGCTCCGCCTTGGAGACATAGGCGTTCCGGATGTTCTGGATCATCTGCTGCACGTTCTGCGCCGTGGTGTTGACACTCGTGCCCTGATAGATGCCCGGCAGGAAGGCGGAGCCATAGGTCGTGGCGCCGCCGGTCGGGATGCGGTTGCCGCGGAGGGAGATGAAGCCCGGTAGGTTCTGGTTTTCCGTGCCGAGGCCGTAGACCACCCAGGAACCGAGGCTCGGCTTGGTGATCCGGACGGACCCGGTGTTCATGAAGACGGTCGCGACATCATGCGCCGGGATGTCCGTGTACATCGACCGGATGACCGCGAGGTCGTCGGCGTGGGCCGCGGTGCGCGCGAACAGCTCGCTCACCTCCAGGCCGGATTTTCCGTGGCGCTGGAAGGCGAAGGGCGAGGCCATGGCCACGCCGTCGCCGTTGATGTTCTGGCCATCGAGCCGCGCGAGCTCCGGCTTCGGGTCCCACGTGTCGACATGCGAGGGCGCGCCCTGCGCAAAGATGTGGATCACCGCCTTGGCGCGGCCGGGGAAATGGGGCGCCTTGGGCAGCAGCGGGCCCGGGCCCGCCGCGGCGGCCGGCGCGGCGAAAGCGGGGAGCGGATCGAGGAGCGTCGCGAGGCCGAGGGCCCCGAGCCCCAGGCCGACGCGGTTGAGGAACTGGCGTCGCGTGAGGAAGTAATCCTCGAGGTTCGTCGAGACGCCGCAGCAGGGATGGGCAGGGCCGTGGTGGGGATCGCCGGCGTTCATGCGGATGGCGGTATGCGCGTAGTGACGGCCGGTCGCGCCCGCAAGTTTCTGTAAAGGCGGTTCCGACCGCTAGGCCTGGCTCCGCGCGAAGTCGCGCATCGCGCGCGCGGCGGCGTGCAGGCCGTTCAGGCGGGTGGGGGAAAGCGACCGCGTGAGACCGAGGTCGTCGAGCAGCGACGATTCCGCGGCGGCGATCTCCCCCGGGGTCGCGCCGGAATGCAGGTCGGCGAGCAACGCGAGCAGGCCGCGCACGATCGGGGAGTCCGCGTCGCTGCGGAACTGGCAGCGGCCGGCGTGGCACTCGCCCACGAGCCACGCGGCCGAGACGCAGCCCTTGATCCGGTGCGCGTCGGTGCGCTCATGCGGCGGCAGCGGGGGCCGGCGGCGCGCCCGGTCGACGACGGCGGCGAGCCGTTCCTGCGGATCGTCGATCGCGGCGTATTCCTCGAGCAGCCGCCGGTGCTTTTCCGCGAGCGTCACGGCCGCACGGTGCGGGCGCGGGCGGCGGCTTGCAAGCCGGCCGGCGCCCGCGTTTCGTCCGCGGCATGGAAATCGGCGTGATCGCGTGGCTTTGGCGGGGGCTGAAGGGCCACAGCGTGACGTTCGCGGCGCTCTTCGCCTCGTTCGTCCTCGGCGTGTCGATCGCGGGCGGCGTTGGACGGCTGCTGTCGAGCCTCGGGGTGCACTGGCTCTACGTGATCATCCTGCCGGCGGCCGCCTTCGCCTGGCTCCACCGGCGGGAGGCGCAGTGGCTGCCCGACCCGGAAAAGCGAAAGCGGCTGGCCCGGTGGATCATCGGCGGCTCGATCGTGATCGCGGTCGCGATCAACCAGATCCGGCACTGACCCGCGGCTCAGCTGGCGGCGCCGAGCGGCGGAATCGGGCAGTCGATCGTCGCGGCGATCGCGCGGAACAGGTCGCCTTCCTCGACGGTGATGGCGCCGTCGTGTCCGATGGCATGGGCGGCGGCGATGAGCAGCCGCTGGCGGTCCGCCAGGTGCGCGCCGGCCAGCCGGTCGAGCGACGCGTCGAGGTGCTCGAGCGAGCACGCTTCGGCCGCCGGCAGGTCCGGCGGCTCGCCGAAGCCGAGCCGGGTCGCGCCGGCGCGGAAGGCGGCGGCGGCGGCGCCCGCGTCGCGGTGCCCGGCGCGGGCCAGGCAGGCGAGGACCGTCGCGAAGTCCTCCGCCTCGAGGCGGCCGGCGGACCGCGCCGCGCCGGCGGCGAGGCGGAGGTGCCGCGCGAGCATCTTCTGCAGCGCGTATTCGTAGGGCGTCACCTGCGCGTCGGCGTGGACGAGTTCGTCCAGCGTCGAGAGGAACCGGTCGAGCGCCGCGCGGTCGAGCCGGCGCAGCGCGGGTTCGCACAGCTGGAGGAGGGGCAGGCGGGCGGCGGGATCGAGGACGCTGAGCGCCGCCCGCAGGCCGGCGACCGCGGCGGGGGCGTCCGGTCCGCCGTGTTGCCCGATGAGCGCGATCTGGCGCTCACGCGCCGCGCGGTCGACGCCCTGGAGGAGGAGGCCGTACACGACCGCCGGTGCCAGCGACGGCTCATGGGCGGCGTCGCGCAAGCGCTCGGGAATCGACGCCAGCAGGGCCTGGGCATGCCGCATGTGCGCCTCGGTCAGCGCCCCGACATCCGCGATCACGGCCGCCGGCTTGAAGGGCATGGTCGCGGCCGGGCGGACCCGCGGAATGGCGGGGGCGGCGGCGAAGGCGCGCTCGACCGCTTCGGTCGGCGTGTGGCGCGGGCCGCCCGTGAAGCCCGCCGTCTGGAAGCTCTCGCGGCTGATGTCCACGACCTCCGGCGGCTCGAACAACTCGCCATTCCACGCCGGCTCGATCGCGCGGATGCGGTCCGGCAGCGGCGGATGCGTCGCCCACAGCCCGCCGAAGTGCGACTTGAAGGCCTGGGCGAACAGGAAGTGGCCGACTTCGGCGGCGTGCCGGTCGAGCAGGTTGCCGCCGAGGGCGTAGCCGCCGATTTTCTTCAGCGCGCCCGCGATCCCGCCGGGGTTGCGCGTGAACTGCACGGCCGCAGCGTCCGCGAGGAACTCGCGCTGCCGCGACACCGCGGCCTGGATGAGCCGGCCGAAGAAATAGCCAACGTAGCCGACGATGAGGAGGGCCAGGCCGACCGCCAGGATGACCGCGACGCCGCCGCCCTTGTTCTTGCCGCCGCCCGTCCGCACGCGCCCGCGGGTGATCCCCTGCACGATGCCGCGTCCGATCAGCCCGATGACGAGGATGCCGAACACGATGGCGGTGATACGGACGTTCAGGCGCATGTCGCCGTTGAGGATGTGGCTGAACTCGTGAGCGATGACGCCCTGCAGTTCGTCGCGCGTAAGCTTGTCCAGCACCCCGCGCGTGACCGCCACGGCGGCGTCGTTCGGGGTGAGCCCGGCGGCGAAGGCGTTCAGGCCCGGCTCGCGGTCGAGGACGTAGACCGCCGGCATCGGCACGCCCGAGGCGATGGCCATCTCCTCAACGACGTTGAGCAGGCGCTTCTCGCGCAGGTCGCTCGACTGCGGCTCCACCGGGCGTCCGCCGAGCATCTCCGCGACGGCCGCGCCGCCGCGCCGCATCTGCGACCACTTGAAGAGCGACGCAAAGCCGACCACGGCCGTGGTCCCGAGCGCGACCGCGCCGAACACCCGGGGATCCCACCACCATGTCCGCGCCCGGCTGTCGGGCCAGACGGCGTTCCGCTGGTACGTCCAGTAGTCCTGCTCCAGCTGGCGGCTCCGCGGGCCGACCTGGCCGAGGAT
>DASPMS010000041.1:0-26969 GCA_035626915.1 Opitutaceae bacterium | reverse complement strand
GTTTTTCGCGACGAGGTCCCGGCCCCGGCCTCGCTGGTGGTGTTCGGCGCCGGCGACGACGCGCAGCCGCTCGTCCGCTTCGCCGCGGAGCTCGGCTGGCGCGTGACCGTCGTGGACGCGCGCCCCGCCTATGCGACGGCGGAGCGTTTCCCGGCCGCCGCCGCGGTGGTGGTGGCGGCGCCGGCCGAGGCCGTCGCTCGCGCCGCGCCCGGCCCCCGGGCGTTCGCGGTCGTGATGACGCACCGCTACCGCGACGACGCCGCGCTGCTGCACGCCCTGGTCGCACGGCCCCTGGCCTACCTCGGGTTGCTCGGACCGCGGGCGCGGACGGAGCGGCTCCTCGAGGAGGTCCGCCGTGCGGGCCGCGCGGTGCCGGCGGAGGCCCGGGCCCGGCTGTTCGCGCCCGTCGGCCTCGATCTTGGCGGCGAGACGCCCGCGGCCATTGCGCTGGCCGTGCTCGCGGAGATGCAGGCGCACCGGGCCGGCCGCACGCCGGGATTCCTCCGCGACCGCGCGGGCCCGATCCATGGCTGAGCGGTGCGCCTTCGTGCTGCTCGCGGCCGGCGCGGCCACGCGGATGCGCCAGGCCAAGCAGCTGCTGCCTGTGGACGGGACGCCCCTCGTGCGGCGGGCCGCGGAAGCCGCCCTCGCCGTGCCGCTCGCGCCCGTGGTCGCGGTGCTCGGCGCGCGGGCCGAGGAAATCCAGCCGGCGCTCGGCGGCCTGCCCGTGCACGTGACCGTCAACGAGCGGTGGCCCGAGGGCCTCGGTTCGTCGGTCGCCGCCGGCGTCCGCGCCGCGCTCGCGATCTCGCCGGACCTGGACGCGATCGTCCTTGGGCTCGCCGACCAGCCGGGCGTCACCGGCGCGCACCTGGCGAGGCTCGTGGCGGCCCGCCGGGCGACGGGCCGCTCCCTGGTCGCGTCGCTCGGGGGCGGTCCGCCGCAGCCGCCCGCGCTGTTCGCCGCGCCGTGGTTCCCGCGGCTCCTGGAGCTGCGGGGTGACGCCGGAGCGCGCAGCCTCCTGCAGGAGAACGCCGCCGCCCTGGCGGGCGTGCCGCTGGCCGACGCCAGGGACCTCGACACGCCGGAGGACTACGCGCGTTTCCTCGCGGAAGGCGGCGGGCCTCAGCGGCCGAACACGGCGTAGAAGGCGAGCCCGTAGCACTCGCGCATCGCGAGCTCGGTGTGGGCGAGCCCCGTCGCGCTCGGCAGGAACTTCCACCAAGGCCAGGGCGCCGATCCGCTGCCGCGGTAGTCGACCGGGAACGGGACGATCTCGATCCCGCTCCGGCGGAAGAGGCGGACCGACCGCGGCATGTGCCAGGCGGAGGTGACGAGGACCACGCGCTTCAAGCCCTGCTCCTGCGCATGCCGCGCCAGGGCCCGGGCCTCGTCGGCCGTGTTGTCAACCGCGTCGAGCACCGTGATCCGGTCCGGCGCCATCCCGCGCGCGACCGCGAGCTCGCCCATCCGCGCGCCCTCGCTCTCGCCGGCCGCGCCGCCGGAAAAGATCAGCCGCAGCGCCGGATCCGCCTGCGCGAGCGCGACGCCGGCCTCGAATCTCTCCACCGCGTCGGACCACTCCGGCACGAACCCCGGGGGCGTCGAACCCGCCATGACCCCGCCGAGCACGAAGACCGCGTCCGCGTTCCCGACCTCGGCCACCTTCAGACGCGGGTGAACGCGCTCGAGGCGGGAGATGAGCCACCCGCCGACGAGCGGCGTGGAGGCGAGGACGAATGCGGCGAGCGCAGCCAGCGCCAGCCAGCGCCATTTCCTGAGGGTGCCGAGGATGACGAGAATCGCCAGCAGGCCGATCGGCAGCACGAACACCGGCAGCAACTTGTGGAACAGCATGGGGCCGCGAGGGTGAACGCGAACCGGCGGCAGAACAAGACCGGCGGTGCTCTCACCAGCGTCGGAACGCGAGGCCTTTTTCCCCTCCTTTAGGAGTGCCTTCCATCCGCCCATCCCGGGAGCCCCGACGCGAAACTCGGGCATGGCCCGGCATCACCGCCCCACCCCGGAAACTCCCGCCAACCCGCGCCCGGTCGTGTTTCTCACGGCGGCCGTTCGCGGTCGACGGTGCATCCTGGCCGACGACGCACCGTTCGAAACGCTGCGATCCGTATGGCGGAACGCTCCCGAGGCCGACGGCTGGTTCGTCGGCGATTTCCTCCTGATGCCCGATCACGTGCATCTGTTCGCCCAGCCAGGACCCGACGCCAAGTCGCTGGCCGGCTGGGTGGCGACCTGGAAGTCAATCAGCGCGCGGCTGCTCGGACCAACCGTCGGCGGAGGCCGCCTGTGGCAGGACGACCAGGTCGGCCGTTTCATCCGTTCCCCGCGCGAGTACGAAGAAACGTGGGCGTGCGTGCGGATGAACCCGGTGCGAAACGGGCTGTGCGGGAATCCGGAAGAATGGCCCTGGAAAGGGCGGATCCTCGATCTGCGGTTCCGACGAGACTAGGGGCGCGGCGCTTCGCCGCCGGTGCGGGGACGCTCCGGCTCCGGCGACATGAACCGCCAGGTTACGTCACCGTAGCTCCAGGCGCGGCCGTTCGCGTCGGGCGCCACCTTCCCGCGCCAGTTTCCCGCGTGATCGCGCTGCGCCTCGAGGGTCGTCCACGTGAACTCCCCGCGGGTGAAGTCGAACGTCTCGCCGTCATCGTCGTAGAGCCGGAGCCGGCCCGGCGCCTCGCCGTAATGCCGCACCTCGAGGGGCACCACCTCGTCGGCGCGGGGCGCGTGGTCGCGCGCGGCCGCGATCATCGGGACCAGCGCGCCGTCCTTCACGAAGACCGGCATCTGGGCCAGCCCCGGGGTGACCTCGATCGTTTGGTTCTCGCCGGCATAGCGGCCCGTGTGGAAGTCGTACCACTTGCCGGGGGGCAGCAGCACGGTGCGGCTCTTCGCGCCGGGGGCGATCGGCGCGACCAGCAGGGCGTCGCCGAGGAAATACTGGTCCTTCACCTCGCGCACCGCCGGCGGCAGCTCGTACGGGTTCGCCGTCGCGTCGAGCCGGCCCGCCTCGCGCTGCTCGGCGACGGCGAGCCCCACCACCAGCTGCATCGGTCGGATGGGCGGCGTGCCGTCGAAATGGTACTGCGCGAAGGTCTGGTAGAGATAGGGCAGCAGGCGGCCCCGGAGCTGGATGGCCGCCTTGATATCGTCCTTCACCTCCTCATGGGTCCACAGCTTCTGCGCCGACGCCCAGCCGTTGTAGAGTGCGAGCGGCGAGAAGCACACCGCCTGCGTCCGGCGCAGCATGTCCTCCCCGCTGTTCGAGCCGCGGACCTCGGGCGACCACAGCACGCCGGCGAACCCGCTGTTCGCGACCGCGGTGATGTACTCGGCGAAGTCGTAGTTGTCGTTGTAGATCACGAACGGATAGGGCGACGCCCCGGCGTTCGTGCCGCGGATCTGTCCCATCGTGCGCCGGTTGCTCTGCCGGAAGGCCTCGAACACGGCGTGCTGCAGCAGCAGGCCGTAGGTCTGCCGCAGCTGCTCGGCGTCGCGGCCGGACGGGAAGAGCGCGGTGTCGGGCCAGAGGTAGCGGTCGTAGCCGTCGACCTCGTCGAGCTTGAACCCGCCGACCGCGTCGGGGTTGAGGGCGATCACCTCCGCCTTGAGGTGGTCGATGAAGATCCGCTGCGCCTCCGGCATCGTGTAGTCCGGCACGATGCCGTTCCAGACGAGGTGCGTGCCGGCGAACGGCAGGAGCTGCCGGTAGAGCGGCGTCGACGGCGGCCCCACGTACGGGTTGAACCACAGGTTGACGCGCACGTTGTGCTTCCGGACCTCGGCGAGGAAGCCGGCCGGATCGGGAAAGCGCACGGCGTCCCACTCGAACGAGCACGGGTAGGCGAAGTCCATCCAGCCCGGCTCCAGCCCGATCATGTCGAGCGGGATGCCGTGGCGGCGGAACTCCTCGATGTCCGCCACGACCTCCGCCGCGGTGTACTGCGTGCGCACCCGGTTCAGGAAGCCGAGCCCCCACTTCGGCGGCAGCGCGCCGCCGCCGGCGAAGAGGTTGTAGCGGCGCACGGCGTCGAGCGGACTCGGGCCCGCGAACACGTAAACGTCCATCCCCGGCGCGGTGGCCTGCGCCTCGACCGAGTCCGAGCGCGGCTGCGCCTGCCAGTTCTGCGTCCCGGGCGCCACCCGGCCCGTCGCGGGATTCCAGACCTGCTTCGTGGTGCGGTCGATGACGGGCGGCTTCTCCTTCGCCGCCAGCCGCACGCCGTGGCCGACCGTCACCCGCAGGTAGCGGGCGCTGTCGAAAAGCACGGCGTAGCCCCGGGTCGACACGTACAGCGGCACGGGCGCGTGCGTGCGGCCGGTGATCTGCTGCCGCGAGCTCCAGTGGTCGACGTGCAGCTCGAACACCGCGCCGTTGCGGCTCACGCGCGCGAAGTCGACGCCGAGCCCGTAGACGTCCTCGCCCGCCCCGAGCGGAAAGCGCGCGATCGTGCGCGCGTTCACCTGCCGGCCCTCGATCTCCGCCGGGTCGAGGGGGAACGCCGCGCGGGGCATCCGGGCCAGCGCCCCGCGCGCCGGCGCGCCGCCGGCGGCCGAGAGCAGCGTGAGATCCTCCGGCCGGCCGATGGTCGCCTTCCACACGCCGGGCGCGACCTCGCGCCAGTCGAGCTTCTGCGGCGGGGGGATCGCGGCGGACGAGACGCCGGCGCCGAGGGCCGGCGCGGCCAGGCCGAGGAAAAGGCGAAGCAGGTTCATAGGCGAAACGACGGCGGGACGCGGGGCGGGCGCGGATGTCCAACGGGTCGGGAAAGCCGGCCGAGCCTCGGCGCTCCCGGAGTACCCGCAAACGCGCCGGGCGTCACATCGTTAAGCGATGCCGGCCCCGTTTCCGGCCCGGTCGATCCGGCCGGGCGGGCGGCGATCAGTTCGGACGCTCGTGCTCGAGCGCAGTCACCGTGCCCTCGCGGAAGACGACGCTGAAGCGCTCGCGCTCGCGACGGGTGTCGGAATCCAGGTACCACGGGTACAGCGGGTCGCGCCACATGTAGTACCGGTGATACCAGCCGCGGTAGAGCGGCGAACCGGTCGGCAGCTCATACGTCACATAATGCCAGACTTCGCTCGTGCCGTCGGCGTCGCGGCGCGTCGCCAGCCGGTCGGGCTCGCCGAGGGCGAGGCGCACCATCTCGGCCGTGAAGCCGACCGCCACCTGGCCGCGGCGGATCAAGTCCTGCTGCTCGGTCGTGAGCGAACCGAAGAGCTCGGGGTTGCGGCGAATCCGCGCCTCGGGCGTGGTGCAGCCGGCCAGCACCGCGAGTCCGAGCGCGAGGGACAAGAGGCGGAGAAAGCGGAGGTCCATCCGGCACCGTGGCCCCGGCAGGCCTTTCCCGCCATCGGGCCGGGGCCTTAACCTACCCCCGGTCGACCTTCGGGGTGCAGCCGGCCCCACCCCAGCGGCTCCGGGGTCACGGGACGCGGAACGATGCGCCGGGCGGCGTTTCCATTCTTGGATGAGCACGGCCCGCGCGGTGAGGTCATCCTGGCCGCCCCTGCCCCACTTCGCGGGCTACGTGGCGGCGGCGTGCGCCATCGTCGCGCTGTTCGCGATCTGCTGGGAGCTGCGCTCCGTCCTGCTGCTCGCTTTCGGCTCGATCGTGCTGGCGATCGTCATCCGCACGCTGGCCCTGCCGCTCAACGGCCGGTTCGGCCTCGGCGAGCGCGCAGCGGTGTTCATCGCCGTCCTCCTTCTCGCGCTCCTCGCCACCGGCACGTTTTACCTGTTCGGACAGCAGCTCACGTCCCAGACCGCGGGGCTCGCCGAGCGGCTGCCGCAGGCCGCGGCGTCCGTGCGCGACAGCCTCGAGGCCACGACGGCCGGCCGCTGGGTGCTCGACAAGCTCGCCGGACTCGAGGGCGAGAACAGCTGGCTCGAGAACTCCTGGAAGTTCTTCGCCGTCACCACCGGCACGGTGGCGCACACGCTCCTGATGATCTTCGCCGCCATCTATTTCGCCGCGACCCCCCGGCCCTACCTCGACGGTTTCATCCATCTCTTCCCGATCCCGCAGCGCGCCCGGCTGCGCGCGGCCATGCTCGACGCCGGCGTCGCGCTGCGGAAGTGGCTTCTCGGCCAGGCGATCTCGATGGCCTCCGTCGGGCTGCTGACCGGCATCGGGCTCGCGCTGGTCCGGGCGCCGCTGCCGCTGGTGCTCGGCATCTTGGCCGGCCTGCTCGAATTCATCCCCATCGCCGGGCCGGTGCTCGCCTTCGTGCCGGGCGTGCTCGTCGCGCTGACTGAAGGACCCGAGACCGCGCTCTACGCGGCGGCCGTGTACCTCATCGTCCAGCAGATCGAGGGCAACGTCATCATGCCGCTCGCGCAGCGTTGGGCGGTCGAGCTGCCGCCCGCCTTCGGGCTCATCGCCCTCGTGGCGTTCGGGATCCTCTTCGGCGCGCTGGGCATCCTGTTCGGCAGCCCGCTCGCCGTGGTGCTGATGTGCCTGGTGCAGAAGCTTTACGTCGAGCACGGGCTCGAGAACGGACGCAAGCCCGCCGCCGGACGGTGAGCGCGCCATCCGCCGGGCCCAGCGAGGCAGGTTGCCCCTGAGCGCGGGGGAGGTGGAGACCCGATGCCCGAACCCCGTCGATCGGGTGTAGGTTCGGCCTCTCATGAAGCGAGTCGGCGACGTCGAGGTCGAACAGGACCTCACCTTCGAGCGGCGATCCTACCGCGCGCAGCGGATCGGCCAGGGGCTGCTGGCCGCCTTCGTCCTGGCCGCGATCGCCGGTTTCTTCGGCAACGGCCCGTTCGACCGGGCGAAGGCCGCCGACGAGTCGGGCGGGCTGCGGGTGGAGTATCCGCGCTTCACGCGCCGGCTGACGGACTGGGAGATGGTCGTGGAGGTCGGGCCCGCCGCCGCCCAGGGCCGCGAGTTCCAGCTCTGGTTCGACCGGTCGTTCGCCGAGCGCTTCACGCTCGAGGGCGCGCTGCCCGAGCCCCTCGACACGGCGGTCGACGGCGACCGCGTGCTGCTGCGCTTCCGCCGCGAGGAGGATCCGGCCGCCGCGCGGGTCCGCTGCGTGGTGCGCCCCCTGCAATCCGGCCGCGGCGAGATGCAGCTGGGCGTGGTGGGCGGGCCGGCCGTCACGCTGCGCTACCTCGTATACCCCTGAAACCATGGACCCGGTCGTCCGCGCCATCGCCGTCTACGTCTTCCTCCTGCTCGTCTTCCGGGCCTTCGGGAAGCGTTCGCTCGCGCAGATCACGACCTTCGACTTCGTGCTGCTCCTCATCATCGCGGAGACGACGCAGCAGGCGCTGCTCGGCGAGGACTTCTCCATCACCAACGCGTTCATCCTCATCGCCACGCTGTTCCTGATGGACGGCGCCTTCAGCTTCGTGAAGGAGCACTCCGCGTGGTTCGACCGCGTGACCGAGGGCCTCCCGCTGATCGTGCTGAAGGACGGCAAGGTGCTGGCCGAGCGCGTGAGGATGTCCCGGATCAACGAGGCCGACATCCTCGCGGCCGCGCGCGAGCTGCAGGGGCTCGAGCGGCTGGACCAGATCAAGTACGCCGTGCTCGAGAAGAACGGCTCGATCACGATCATCCCGAAGGAAGGGGCGGCGTAAGTCGCTGGCACCGAGCGAACGGACCGCGCCTACCGGCATCCCCCGGGCGACCGCAGCAGGAAAGCGCCCAGCTCCCGAAATCCCCGGCGCCGGATAAACTCGGTCACATGCCCGCTTCCACCGCCGCCGTCGTCCCCCGCGCCGCGCGCCAGCGGCGGCTGCCGATCGGCGCCGAGGCGGGTCCGGACGGAACCTTTTTCCGCGTTTGGGCGCCCGCCTCGTCGACGGCCGCGGTGGCCTTCGAGGGGGAGGCTCCGGCGGAGCCGTTCGTGCTGAGGCCCGAGACCGGCGGGTACTTCGCCGGCTTCCACCCCGACGCGCGGGCGGGCCACCGGTACCGCATCCGCCTCGACCGCGGCCTGTTTCCCGACCCGGCGTCGCGCTTCCAGCCGGAAGGCCCGCACGGCCCGTCGGAGATCGTCGACCCGGCCTTCGAGTGGACGGACCAGGACTGGCGCGGCGTCACGGCGCGGCGGCTCGTGATCTACGAGCTCCACCTGGGCACGTTCACGCGGGCGGGCACGTGGCGCGCGGCGCTGGAACGGCTGCCCGACCTGGCGCGGCTCGGGATCACGATGGTCGAGGTCATGCCGGTCGCGGACTTCCCCGGCCGCTTCGGCTGGGGCTACGACGGCGTCGACCTGTTCGCGCCGTCGCGGCTGTACGGCCGGCCGGAGAACATGAAGGCGTTCGTCGACCGCGCGCACGCGCTCGGCCTGGGCGTCATGCTCGACGTCGTCTACAACCACTTCGGCCCCGACGGGAACTACCTGCGCGCCTTCACGCCGGAGTATTTCTCCCCGCGCTACGGCAACGAGTGGGGCGAGGCGCTGAACTTCGACGGGCCCGGCTCGGCCGGCGTGCGCGAATTCTTCGCCGCAAACGCCCGCTACTGGATCGAGGAATTCCACCTGGACGGGCTGCGGCTCGACGCGACGCAGCAGGTGTTCGACGAATCGCCGACGCACATCCTGGCCGAGGTGGCCGCCGCCGCCCGCGCCGGCGCGCCCGGCCGGCAGGTGCATGTCATCGCGGAAAACGAATCGCAGCAGGCCCGGCTCGCCCGGCCGGCCGCCGCCGGCGGCTGCGCGCTCGACGCGCTCTGGAACGACGACTTCCACCACGCCGCCCTGGTCGCGGCCACCGGCCGGTCCGAGGCGTACTACGGCGGCTACCGCGGCGCGGCGCAGGAGTTCGTGTCCTGCGCGAAGCACGGCTTCCTCTACCAGGGCCAGTGGTTCCAGTGGCAGCGGCAGCGCCGCGGCGAGCCGGCGTTCGGTCTGCGTCCGGAGCAATTCGTGGCCTTCCTCGAAAACCACGACCAGGTGGCGAACTCGGTCCACGGGCTGCGCCTGCACCAGCTGACCAGCCCCGGACGCTGGCGCGCGCTCACCGCGTGCCTGCTGCTGATGCCGCACGTGCCGATGCTTTTCCAGGGGCAGGAGTTCGCCGCCTCGGCGCCGTTCCTGTACTTCGCCGACCACCGGCCGGACCTCGCGTCCCAGGTGCGCGAGGGCCGCGGGAACTTCCTGGCCCAGTTCCCGAGCATCGCGACGCCGGCGGCCCGCGCCCGGCTCGACGACCCCGGCGCGCCGGCGACGTTCGAACGCTGCCGGCTCGACTGGGACGAGGCCGGGCGGCACGAGGGGGCGCTCCGCCTCCACGCCGACCTCCTGCGGCTGCGGCGCGACGACCCGGCGCTCGCCGGCCGCGTGCCCCTCGACGGCGCCGTGCTGGGCGACCGCGCGTTCGTGCTGCGCTTCTTCGCGGACGAGGCCGGCCACCGGCTGCTCGTCGTGAACCTCGGCCCGGACCTGCGGCTCGCGGCCGCGCCGGAGCCGCTGCTCGCGCCGCCGCCCGACCGCGGCTGGCGCATCGCCTGGTCGTCCGACGACCTCGCCTACGGCGGGCCCGGCCCCGTCCCGCTCGAGACCAACCCCTACTGGATGGTGCCCGCGGAGTCGGCGCACCTCCTCGTCCCCCATGCCGACCGCGCCCTCCCCCGAGCCAAGATGGCGGAGAAGGATTGAGTTCCGCGAACCCGCCAACGACGACGCGCTGGCCCGCGAGTGGCTGGTGACCAACGGGCTGGGCGGCTACGGCTCCGGCACGCTGTCCGGCGCGGTCACCTGGCGGTACCACGGGCTGCTCATCGCCGCGCTGGCGGCCCCGCTCGGCCGCACGATGATGCTGAACCAGCTCGACGAGGGGCTGCGGTTTCCCGACGGGCGCCTGGTGCGCTTCGGCGGCAGCGAGGCGTTCCCGCCGAACGGGACCGCCAGCGCGCGGCTGGTCGAGTTCCGCCTCGAGCACCACCTGCCCGTCTGGCGCTACGAGCTCGGCCCCGCGGTGCTGGAGAAGCGGATCCTGATGCCGTACCTGCAGAACACCCTGCACGTCACCTACTCGCTCCTCGAGGGGCCCGAGGGCCTCGCGCTCGAGCTGCAGCCGTGCGTCCACTTCCGGCCGTTCGAGGCCAACGTGGGCTCGGCCCATCCGGGCGACTACCTCGTGACCGCGCACGGCCACCAGTTCGAGGTCCACACGCGCAACCCGGATTACCCGGCGCTGCGGCTCCGCGTCTCGGGGCGCTCGTCGCGCTTCGTGCACGAAGGCGGCGAGCTCCGCGAGGTCGTCTACCGCCGCGACGCCGAGCGCGGCTACGAGGCGCGGGGCACGCTGTGGTCGCCGGGCCACTTCACCGCCGGGCTCGCCGGCGCGGAGGCCGTGACCTTCGTGGCGTCGACCGAGCCCTGGCACACCGTGATGGCGCTCGATCCCGAGGCCGCCCTCGCGACGGAGATCGAGCGGCGGCAGCGGCTGCAGCGCATCGCCTGCCCCGGGGCGCGCCACGGGCTCGCCGCCGAGCTCGTGCTCGCGGCCGACCATTTCATCATCGCCCCGGCCGGGCGCGTCCGCGATTCCGCGCGCGCGCGCGCGGCGGGCGACGAGCTGCGCAGCGTCATCGCCGGCTACCACTGGTTCACCGACTGGGGCCGCGACACCATGATCAGCCTCGAGGGCCTGGCGCTCACGACCGGGCGCTACCACGAGGCGGCGTGGATCCTCCGGACCTTCGCCCACTACGTGCGCGACGGGCTCATCCCGAACCTCTTTCCCGAGGGCCGGAACGAAGGCCTCTACCACACCGCCGACGCCTCGCTCTGGTTCTTCCACGCCATCGACCGCTACGTCGCGGCGACGGGCGACCGCGAGATGCTCGCCGGCCTGCAGCCCGTCCTGCGCGACGTCGTCGCCCACCACCTCCGCGGCACGCGCTTCGGCATCGGCGTGGACCCGCAGGACGGCCTCCTGCGCCAGGGGGCGCCCGGGTACCAGCTCACGTGGATGGACGCGAAGGTCGGCGACTGGGTCGTCACCCCGCGCCGCGGCAAGGCGGTCGAAATCAACGCGCTCTGGTACAACGCGCTGCGGCTCATGTCCGGGTGGCTGGCGGACGCCGGCGACGAGGCCGGCGCCGCCGAGCTGCGGGAGCACGCGGCCCGGGCGGCGAAGTCCTTCAACGCCCGCTTCTGGAACCCCGCCACCGGCTGCCTCTTCGACGTGCTCGACCCGCTGGAAGGCGGGCCGAATGACCCGGCGATCCGCCCCAACCAGCTGCTGGCCGTCTCGCTGACCCACCCCGTCCTCGACCAGGCGCACTGGCTGCCCGTCCTGGAGGTCGTCGAGCGCGAGCTCCTCACGCCACTCGGGCTGCGCACGCTCAGCCGCGACCACCCCGACTACAAGTCGCGCTACTACGGCGACCTGCGCTCGCGCGACGCGGCCTACCACCAGGGCACGGTCTGGGCCTGGCTCATCGGCCCGTACATCGACGCCTGGCTGAAGGTGCATCCGGGCGAGGAGGCGACGGCCCGGCGCTTCCTCGAGGATTTCGACGCGCACCTCAGCGAGGGCTGCGTCGGCGCGATCAGCGAGATCTTCGACGCCGAGGTCACCTACACGCAGCGCGGCTGCATCGCGCAGGCGTGGAGCGTGGCCGAGGTCCTCCGCTGCCTGGCGAAGGTCGCGCCGAAGGAGGAGTGAGGCGCCGTCTTCCGCCCGGGCGGGCGGCCCTACCCGTTCACGATCCGGCCGCCGTTGGGATGGAGGACCTGGCCGGTGAGGTAGCTCGCGTCGTCCGAGGCCAGGAACACGAAGCAGGCGGCGACCTCCGCCGGCTGGCCGGCGCGGCCGAGCGGCGTGTCCGCGCCGAAGGTCGCGACCTTGTCCGGGGGGAAAGTCGAGGGGATCAGCGGCGTCCAGATCGGTCCGGGCGCGACCGCGTTCACGCGGATGCCCCGCTCCGCGAGGCTGAGGGCGAGCGAGCGCGTGAAGCTCACGATCGCGCCCTTGGTCGAGGCGTAGTCGATGAGCTGGGGATGGCCCGCGTAGGCCGTGACGGAGGTCGTGTTGAGGATGCTCGCGCCCTTCCGGAGGTGCGGGAGCGCGGCCTTCGCGAGGTGGAACTGCGCCAGGATGTTCGTGCGGAACGTGCGCTCGAGCTGCGCCTCCGTGATCTCGAGGAAATCGTCGCGCGCGTGCTGCTCGGCCGCGTTGTTGACCAGGATGTCGAGCCGCCCGAACGCCTTGATCGTGCGCGCGACGAACGCCCGGCAGGTCGCGGCCCGCCCGATGTCCCCGACCTGCAGCAGCGCGCGCCGGCCGGACTCGGCGACCAGCCGCGCGGTCTCCTTCGCGTCGCCGTGCTCCTTCCTGAGGTGGCAGATCGCGACGTCCGCGCCCTCCCGCGCGAACGCGATCGCGACCGCGCGTCCGATCCCGCTGTCGCCGCCCGTGATCAGCGCGACCCGGCCCGCCAGCTTGCCGGCCGCGCGGTAGCCGGGCTTTTCGGCCTGCGGCTTCGGGCGCATCTTCGACTCGAGCCCCGGCTGGCTCTGGTGCTGCGGCGGGAACGCCTGCTTGGCGGACTTCTTCTTTTCGCTCATCGCGCGATTCTGGACTTTCCCCCCGCGCAGCGGCATCGGGCCATCGTCCCATAGTCGGGCGGGCAACCACCGGAGCCGCCCGCCGGCCGGGAGCGTGGCGCGGGCCCGGAAGGCGATCCCGCCCGGCCCCGGCGGTCAGCGGTAGCTCTCGAGGAGCCCCGCCAGCCGCGCCCCCTCCGGCCGGACCTCGCGGAAATACTTCAGCCCGACGAACGCGGCGCCGCCGGCCAGGATCCCGCCGAAAAGGAACGCCATCTGGCCGAGCTCGCGGCCGGACACCTTGCCGGCGGCGTGGAGCTGGTGGATCGCGACGGGCAGCAGCAGGGCAAAGAGACCCTGGAGGAGCGCGACACGCCGGAGCGTCGCCGCCGCGGCGCGGTTCTCGGCCTCGGCCGCCCGGAGCGCATCCTGGATGGAGAGCGCGGCCCGGGCGGCGGCCGCCCGCCGGCGCCGGAACTGCCGCACGAAATGGATCGCGAAGCCCCACGGCAGGCCGAGCAGCGGCACGAGGACCCAGTCCGTCCGCGGATCGAAGCGCCCGTGGAAGACCAGCCAGGGCACCAGGAGCGCGCTGAGGACGGTGAGCAGCAGGCAGGTCCAGGCCAGCCAGGCGAGTTCCCGCCAGCGCTGCCGGCGGAGCCGGCGCACGAGTTCGTCCTTGAGCTGCAGGGCCGCGGCCCGGTCGAGCCGGTTCGCGCCGGAGTTCCAGGCGGAGTGGATGTCTTGTTCGTTCATGGGTGTTCTCCTTGAAGGTCGTCCGCGAGCCGCGCGCGGGCGCGGGTGAGGCGCGCGCCCACGTTGCTCTCGGTCAGGCCATGCACCGCCGCCATCTCGCGGTAACTCACGCCGTCGAGCGCGAGCAGGATGAGCGACCGGTCCAGCTCCGGCAGCCGGCGGATGGCGGCGTACAGACGCTCGAGCCGTTCCTGGTCCGGCGCGGACGCCTCGGCCGGCGCCGTCGTGGCGTCGTTGCCGTAGGCCGTCACGTAGCGCCGGTAGTTTCGCTCGGCCCGCCGCCAGGTCATCGCGGCGTTGTGCGACACGCGATAGACGAAGGTCGCGGGCGAGGCCTCGCCGCGGAAGGCCGGCACCGCGCGCCACAGGGCGAGCAGCAGCTCCTGCATCAGGTCCGCCTGTCCCGCGCCCTCCGCGAACGCCCGCGAGACGCGGTGCAGGATCGCGCCGTGTTCGCGAATCCAGCGGTCGAAGCAGGCTTCATGCTCGGCGGGGCTCATGCAGGGAGGGTTCAGGGATGTTAGGAGCATCCCGGCCGGATTCCTTACATCCTTCCACGAAACGCCCGCGGCGCGAGCGCGGTCCCGCCGGGACCGGAGCGGACGCTCAGCGGACCACGGAGGCGCCGTCCGGATCGCCCCACGTCGCCCGCACGTAGTGCCCGTGGCGCGGCAGCCCGCCCCGCTCGAAGTCGTCCGTCAGCCGATCGAGCGCCGCGCGGAGCCGCTCGCCCGAGATCGGCAGGCCGTGCCCGCTCACGAGGATTTTCGGACGCAGCTGCCGGATGCGCGCGATCGACGCGTGCGCCGCGCGCCAGTCCGGCGTGGAGTACGCCGGCGGCGGGCGGACCTCGGACCGCTGCCGCCACACGGCGAGCAGCGATTCCTGGCGCGTCGTGACGACCGCGTCGCCGGCGACGACCAGCCGGTCCTGCTCGCGGAAGAACGACACGTGCCCGGGGGTGTGGCCCGGCGTCTCGACCGCGCGCCAGCCGGGCAAGCCGGGCAAGGAGCCGTCGCGCGGCAGCGGCAGCACCGGGCGGGGCAGTGGCAGCGCGCAGCGCGGGAACACGATCGAGCCGAACGCCAGCAGTCCGCCGCCGACCGTCGGGTCGGGCGCCGGATAGGGATGGCGCTCGTTCAGGAACGACAGCTCGTGCGGATGCGCGTACACGGGGACATTCCACCGGGCGACGAGCTGGGGCAGCGCGCCGATGTGGTCGAAATGGCCGTGCGTGAGCAGGATCGCCTGCGGCGGCCGGCCGCCGTAGCGGCGCCGGGCCTCGCGAAAGATCCGCCGCGCGGAGGTGCGCAGCCCCGCGTCCACGAGAAACCAGTCATCCGCAAAGAGGGGCGAGCCCACCATGAAGTAGTTCACGATGAAGCTGCGGAACGCGGCGATCCCGGGCGCGACCTCGAAGGCGGACGTCGGGCGGAGGAACATGGCAACAAGCTAGCCCACTCCGCCGGCCCCACCATGGGGGCTCGTCCGATTCGTGCCGTCGGGTCACCCATCCGGCGGCCGTCACTTCTTCGCGATCACCCAGACCGCGTGGACGATGCCGGGGATGTAGCCGAGGAGCGTGAGGAGGATGTTGATCCAGAAATGCTTTCCCAAACCCACCTCCACGGCCACCCCGAGCGGGGGCAGAAGGATCGCCAGGAGAATCTTGAGCAGGTCCATGAATCAAGGTGCCTCCGGCGCCGGTCGCCGGAAATCGGGACTTTTCCCGATTGGGGCCGCGGCGGCCCGCCCGATTCCGCCGCGATCCCGGCGCGGCGGCTTGCGCGGCCGGCGAAGCGGCATTCTCCGGTGAGCATGAGGACGACCCGCCTGAAGATCGCGAAGCTGGATTCCGCCACCGACGCCGCACACATCGAGAAGGCCCTCGAGGCCGTGCCCGGAGTGAAGGCGGTCTCGATGGAAACCGCCGAGCACCGCGCCGTCGTGGAGCACGAGGGCGCCGACGTCGGCGAGCTCACGAGCGCCGTGAAGCAGATCGGCTACGTCTCGATTCTCGAATGACGCGTCACGGCCCCGCGGCCCCGCGGCGCGCCGGCGGAGCGGGCGCCTCGTCGCGGGCGCCCTGCCCGTTGCCGTCGCCCTGGCGCTCGCCGGGCAGCGCCCACCAGCGGTCGAGCTGCTTCTGCTCCCGCCGCTGCTTCGGCAGCGACTCGGGGTAGTTGCGCCGCACGAAGTCGATCGCCTTCTCCCGGAGCTCGCACTGCAGGTTGAACGACGCGCCGGCATCCGGCGCGCTCGCGAGCACGCGCACCTCCATGCTGCTGGCGTCGGCGTTCGTGACCTGCACGCCGAAGACCTGCTTGTCCCAGTGCGGGGACCGCTCGATCTCGCGGCGGAGGTGGTCGCGCAGCTCGCCGATCGGCAGCGAGAAGTCCATCCGCAGCGTGAGCGGCGACAGCATGTTCGAGGTCACGCGCGTCCAGTTCTGGAACGGCTTCTCGATGAAATAGGAGATGGGCAGGACGATCCGGCGCTGGTCCCACACGCGCACGACGACGTAGGTGAGGGTGATTTCCTCGATGTTCCCCACGTCGCCCTCGACCAGCACCTGGTCGCCGATCCGCACCGGCTGGGTGAGCGCGATCTGCAGTCCGGCGAAGAGGTTGCCGAGGCTCCGCTGCGCGGCGAGGCCCAGCACGATGCCCGCGACGCCGGCCGACGCGAGGAGGCTCTTGCCGACGTCCCGCACCTCCTCGAACGTCATCAGGACCCCCGCGATCACGAACACCGCGAGCAGGGCGAGCGCGATCTTCCGCAGCACCCGCACGCGGGTGTAGAGCGCTCGCTGCTCGGGCGACGCCGGGGCGTTCGGGCCGATGACCGCGGCGTCGACCAGCACGATCCCGCGCCGGAGCACCCAGGCGAGCCCGACGATCAGGCCGATGCTGAGCGCCTTGTTCACCAGGCTCAGCAGGCCCGGCGTGAGCGGGAGGAGCCGGGCGAACAGCAGCAGCCCGACGATCGGCACCATCACGCGGAGGCCCGTGCCGACCAGTCCGAGCATGATGTCGTCGAGCCGGCCGCGCGTGCGGCCCGTGACGGCCTGCAGCCGCGCGTCGAGCACGTGCGTGAGGCGCCACGTCAGCCACGCGCCGGCCGCGAATGCGCCGCCCGAGAGGAGCACGCGCAGGGCGGCGTCCGTCCACCGCCAGTCCGCGGGCGTGATCCCGGCCAGCACCACGGCCCGGGCGGCCGCCCACAGCCCGGCGAGGCAGGCCAGGAGCATCAGCGGACCCGCGGCGCTGCGCACCAGTTGCCGGCGGAGCGGCAGGTCCTCCTCCTCCTGGCCGGTCGCGCGCAACCGGTCGGCCCAGCCGTGGGTCAGCCGGCGCATGAGCCAGACCAGCAGGACGGTGGCGAACAGGAGCGAGGCGACGAGCATGATCCGGGAAGGGTCCATCGCCGCTAAGCTGCCCGCGCGGCGGCGTCCGGGAAAACGGGCCCCGGCCGGATCTTGCCCCCGGCGTTTCCCCGAGGGCCCGCTCAATCGGGCGAGGCCGCGCGGACGCGGGCCCACTCCGCCCTCACCTTCGCGAACTCGGCCGCGAACGCCGGGTCCGCCAGCAGGCGGTCGACGAACTGCCGCGCGAAGACGCGCCCGGCCTCGGTGTCGCTCGGGAAATGCACCCCGATCACCTCGCGCGAGTGGCCGATGTCGTGGGCGTCCTTCAAAAACACGTCGGTGAATTCCGGCGCCAGTTCCGCGTAAAGATACGCGAGGATGTGCGCGAACGACGCGTGCCCGCTCGGGAAGGCCGCCCACGGCGTCTCCTGCAGGGGCTCGATCCGCGGTTCGAGCGTGCGCGGGCGCACGCGCGCGTGCCGGAACTTCAGGGCCCAGACGTGCCAGCTCGCGTCGCGCCACATCCGGGCCCAGAGCGCGGCCGTCGCCGGCAGCTGCTCGGCGTTGAACCACGTTCCGATGGAGCGACCGACGTGGAACAGGTTCGCCTGGTAGGCGCGAAAGTTCGCGTCGCCCGGCTGCGCGCTCGCGCTGTAGCCCCACGGCGCAAAATACAGGGCGCGTTCGCCCTCGGCCGGCGTCCGCTGCGCCTGCAGTCGCAGCAGGTAGTCGAGCTCCGCCCGCGTCTGGGCGGAGCTGTTGGCGGGACAGGCCGGCAGCCGCAGCTCGTCCAGCGGGATGCGGATGAACTCGGGCTTCGCGGTCCGCAGGCGTTCGATCGACGCGGGGTTGGACGGATACGTCTCGCCGTCGATCGGCCGCGGCGGCGAGGCGGGGGTGGCATCGAGCTGCTGGAGTTTCGCGTAGTGACCGCGAGCCGGGGCGGCCGGGGCCGCTCCGACGAGAACCACAAGGAGGACCGCCGAGGCGGCCAGCGGGGGAATGTTCATGATCACCCCTGCTGACGGAGCGCCGCCCGGAAAGACGCAGGAATTCGTTCCCGCGCGACGCCCCTACCCGGCGGACTCCGGATCGGCGCGGCCGCAGGGCCGGCGCAACGTGCAGTCGATGACCCGCCCGAAGCGGTCGAACTCGAAACGGCAGCACGCCTCCAGCTTCTCGCGGACGAGCTGCCGTCCGCGCCGGATGCGCGATTTCGCCGCCGTCGGGGAAATGCCCAGGAGGCGCGCGACCTCAGCGTGCGCCATGCCCTCCTCCTCCGCCAGCCGCACCGCCTGCTGATAAATTGCCGGCAGCGTGCCGAGGTAGCACCGCGCCGCCCGCGCGACGCACCTCGCGATCTCGTCGGCCGTATCGGTCCCCGGCGCCGCGACCGCATCCGGATCGACCGGCGCGCAGGGCCGGCGGGCCCGGAGGTGGTCGACCAGCGCGTTCCGGGCCATCCGGTAGAGCCACGCCTCGAGGCGCGCCGGATCGCGCAGATCCGCCCGCTTCCGCCAGGCTTTGGCCATCGTTTCCTGGGTAAGGTCGTCGGCCGTCGCCGCGCAGCGCACCCGGCGGCCGATGAATCCACGCAGTCGCGGCGTCAATCGGGCGAGGCGATCCGCGAGCCCGGGCTCGCCCCGCTCCGCCGGCGGAAGCAGGCTCACAGGTCCACCCCCATCGCGCCGGCGTCGATCGGGTCGAAGCCCCGCGAGCGCCAGAACGCCCGGCCGGACGGGTTGTCCGACGCCACGAGAATGATCGCGCGGCGGAGGCCGGACCGGCGGAGCCCCGCCAGGCATTCGTCGACCAGCCGGCGGCCGACGCCGCGTCCGCGCCGCTCCGCGGCGACCGCGAGGTGATAAAGCACGCCCCGGCGGCCGTCGTGGCCGCAGAGCAACGCGCCCACGATGCGGCCCTCCGCGCACGCCACCCGGCTCAGCCCGGGATTGCGCTCCAGGTAGGCCGCGATGTCCGCCCGCGCATCGCCCTCGGCCAGCTCCACGCCCTCGACCGATCGCCACAGCGCGACCACCGCGTCGTAATCGCCGAGCTCCAGCGGGCGGGTCGTCACGGAGGAGGCCATGGCGGGGGTGCGCTAGCAGCGCGGCTTCGCGCCGCCCGCGCCCGGGCGGCCGGTTCCGCAGGACGCGACGCAGGCGCGGAGCGCGTCGCGGAGGACGACCAGTGCCTGCTCGACCGCGGCGCGCTGGCCGGCGGGCACGCAGTTCAGGAGGGTGCTCGCATGTTCGTTGAGCCCCGCCTGGATCCGCGCGCGTTCCTCCTGTCCGGCGGACGAAAGGGCCACGAGCCAGCGCCGGCCGTCGTCGGGATGCTCGACGCGGCCCACCAGCTTTTTCCGCTCGAGGCGCGTGAGCAGCCGCGACGCCCAGGTCTTCTCGAGTCCCATCCGTCGCGCGAAATCCTGCACGGTGAGCGGCCCGAACTGGCCGACGAGGAGGAGGGCCTCGCACTCCTTGGCGGAGGCATCGGAACAGCAGGCCGTCATCGTGCGCTGGGCCTGCACGAACAGGCGCACGACATCCCGCAGGAGGGCGTCGGTGTCGGCGGCGTGCGGCAAGGTGCGGGGCATGGCGCTCAGGCGCAGCACGCGACCGCGCGACCGGCGGAGGCCGGCGCCGCGGAGTTGCAGCCGCATCCGCCCTGCGCCGCCTCGCGCTCGCTCGCCTTGCAGCGGGCCGCGTCGGGCGCGAGCGAAACGACCAGCTCGTGCCCCTCCTGCTCGATGCCGGTGATGGCGTGCAGCGCGGCGGGATGGGGCCCGAAGCTTCCGAAGACCCGCGCCTCGGCCTCGGGATCGAGCGGAAGCTCCCGCTGCACGCGGTCGACGATGCGGAGGAACTTGTCCGCGGCCATATGGCCCCGGCTGGCGTCCGCCCCGGCGCCGGCGGGCGTCCACAGCTCGAACTGGGTCTCGGTCCAGTCGTGGCGCGCGGCGCCGCAGTCCATCGTGCGGTAGGTGACGGACTTCACTTCGGTCAGGTGATAGCCGGCGGGCACGGTCGCGGAGCCGGACCGGAAGACGAGCGGGAGCCAGGCATGGGCGCGCAGCCCGGAGAGGAAGGAGGAGGTGGTCATGGTTTTTTCAGGATTGATGCTACTAGCAACTATCTCCGGGTCGTTGTCAACCACAACCAACTCCTGCGGACCGGGCCTTCCGGCCACCCCGGGAAGTTACGGTTCGGTTACGCGGCACGACGCGCGCTTGCCTGGATCGGCCGGGGGCCTTCGCTGGCCTTCGCCCTCCCATGAACCGCCCCCCGTACAAGGTCCTCATCCTCTGCACCGGCAACTCCGCCCGCTCGATCGTGGGCGAATATCTCCTCCGCGTGAAGGGCAAGGGCCGCTTCGAGGTCCACAGCGCCGGGGCCCGGCCGACCGGCCGCGTCAACCCGCTGGCGCTGTGGGTGCTGAAGGAACACTTCGGGATCGACGCCTCCGACGCGCGGAGCAAGTCGTGGGACGAGCTGAAGGCCATCAAGTTCGATTTCGTCATCACGGTCTGCGACAACGCCCGGGAGGCCTGCCCCGTCTGGCCCGGGCAACCGGTGATCGCCCATTGGAGCTCGCCGGATCCCGCCGGCGTCGAGGGCGCGGAAGAGCAGAAGAAGCAGGCGTTCGTGCAGGTCGCCTCGCAGATCGCGCGGCGCGTGGACCTGTTCTGCGCGTTTCCGGACGACAAACTCGTGCCCCTGCAGGTGCAGCGCATCGGCGACGAGTTCAAGCTCGAGAACGAGCAGGCGATGAAGCGCTGAACGGACGCGCCCGACCCCGACGTCGTGCGGCGCGCCTCCGGTGGGCGCGCCGCGCCCTCACCGCTCGATCTTGTAGTCCACGCCGGCGCGGGTCTCGTTCGGGCCGCGCACGGCGCGCAGGTTGAGCGTCTTGGACAGCTCGTAGCGGAGCGTGACCAGGTCGCCCGGCTCGAACAGCCCGACCCCGTACGCGACGTACAGCCGCGGCGAGAGGTATTGCCCGATCGTGAAGACGCCCCCCTCGATCATGTCGCTCTTCTCGATCCCGACCTCGTCGATGCCCAGCCGCCGGCCGATCCGCTCGGCCACGAGCGAGCCCGCCGCCGTCCCGAGGGAGCGTGCGGCCGAGTCCAGAAGGTCGGTTTCGCCCTGGCTCGACACGCCCGCGAGCGGCTTGCCGGTGACGAGGTACGCGAGGGCGTCGGCCTGGCCCATTTCCGGGCGGGAGTACACGCTCACCTCCGGATTCTGCGCCGTGCCGGTGATGCGCAGGCCCGCGGTCACCTCGTCGAGCTCGCGCTCCGCCGTGATGTCGAGCCGCGGGTCGGCGATCGGCGTGCCCGCGTACAGCACGCGCCCGCGCGTGATCTTCAGGTCCTGGCCGTACCCCTGGTAGGTGCCTGCGATCAGCACCTCGCCCCCGGCGGTCGTCGGCGTGCCGGGCCGCTCGATCACCGTCAGCCGGCCGCTCAGCTTCGCCTCGAGGCCGAACCCCGCCACCTGCACGTTGTCGCCGAGCTCCACCGCAACCTCGGCCATGAGCGGAAGCCCGTGGCGCTCTTCCGCCTCCTCCTGGCGATCCACCACCACGACATCCGGCGAATGGCCGCGCGCCTTCCCCTGCGGCACCTTTTGGAGATTCACCGCCGCCTCGACCACGCGCGCCTTGCCCTTGATCCCCAGCCCGGCGCGGTCGAAGGCGATGTCGAGGTCCGGCGTCACCACCACGCGCGCCGCCGGGAGGCCGGCGGCGAGGAAGCGGTCCCCCTTCAGCGCGATCCGGGCCGCGCCGCCCGGCGTCCAGCTGCCGTCGATGGTCGCGCCGCCCTCGCCCGAGCGGACCGCGCCGGAAATGCGAAGTTCGCGCCCCGCGGACGGCGCGATGCGCAGCGTGCCTTCCCGGAGCTCGAGCCCGAGCCGGGGCAGGTCCGCCTTCATGGCGGACGCCTCGATCTGCCCCCGTATCTCCGGGGCCGCGACGGACCCTCCGATCTCGACCCGGGCCTCGATGCGACCGTCGAGGCGGGGCACCTGCGGCGCGAGCACGGCGAGGGGCTCGAGCGTGGGCAGGGTCGCTTCGATCTTCCCCTCGATCCACGGAGAAGGGGCCGCGAGGTCGGTCGCGGCCACGTCCGCCGTCATCCTCCCCCGCGCGGCCAGCCCCGCGGCAAGCTTCGCGTGCGCGCGGCCGCCCTCGAGCGCGGCATCGATCTCGAGGCCTTCGTAGACGAGGATCCTCCGCGGCTCGTCCTGTTTGGAGCGGACTTCTTCGCGCAGGACCGCGTGCGCCGACGCGGAACGGATCGTCGCCTGCGCCGACCAAAGCCCCGCACCCGTCCGCCGCGCCTTCGCGTCGGCCTGCACGAGGCCGTCCAGGCCGACCGGCAGGGCGCCCGGCGCGAAGTCGTCGATCAGGGCCAGCGGCGCGCCGTCCACGCCGGCTTCCGCCTCGATCTCGCCCGCGGCGCTGCGCCGGCCCGCGAAGCGGACCTTCATCGCGCCCGCGACGAGCGTGCTCCGGGCGATCTCGACGGTGCCGTCGCGCGCCGCGGCCACGCTCACCGGCGCCTCGAGCGCGAGTTCGGGCCGGTCCGCCCAGCCCAGCCGCAGCTCGTCGACGGACCCGGACCATCGTCCGCCCGCGAGCGCGCCGCCCGTCTTGAACCTGCCGCGCAGCGGCCGCCCTTCCGCCGCCAGCGCCAGCTCGTGCGCCGCCTCGTCGCCCGATCCCTCGAGCTGCAGGTTTTCGAAACGCAGCGGGCCGGCCGCGCCGCCCGACACGACCGCGCGCACGCGGCCCGCCGGCCGCCGCAGGTTCGCGACCTCGACGCTGAGCTCGATCCCCTCGGCCGCGAAGTCGCCGTAGGCCAGTCGTTCGCCCGACGCCCGGCCGGAGATGCCGACCTCCGGCCATTGCCCGCGGAGGTTGAACTCGGCGTGCACCGCGCCGGCCAGCCCCGGCAGCCAGGCCTCGAGGGCCGGCACCGCCAGCTCGACCCGGGCTTCGGGCGTCTCGCCGTGGAGGGTGCGGACGAACACGCGCGTGTCGCCGGACTCGAGGTGGAACTCGCCCCGCAGCCAGTCCGCCGGCGTGTAGGTCAGCTCGCCCTCGCCCGTAACGGGCAGGTCGCGGAGCCGGCCGGTGAGCCGCTCGATCGCGACCTCGGCGTGCGGGCCGTCCGGGCGGATCTCGCCGCGGCTGCGAATCCGCCCGTCGAGCAGGCCCGGCCACGACGGCGCGAACTCGCCCGGATTGAAATTCTCGGCGGTGGCGTCCACCTGCCAGTGCAGCGGCGTGAATCCGATCTCACCCTGCGCCACGAGGCGGCCGTCCGGCTGGCGCAGCTGCAGCGGCTCGAGCCGCACGCCGGCGCGCGTGCCGCGCACCGTGAATTCGAGCTCCGAGGGCCGGCCGGGGGGGCCGACCGCGAGGGCGCCTTCCGCCTCGTAGGCGTCGGGATGGCCCTGCACGCGCAGCACGCCGCGGGCGTGCAGCGCGCGGCCGGTCCAGGCCGGCGGCAGCACCAGGTCGTCCGCCGTGAGGTTGAGGTCGACCGTCGGGCCTTCCCCCGCAAGGCGGACGAACCCTTCGGCGCGGACGAGGCCGGGGCTCCCGTTGATCCGCGCCACCAGCTCCGCGATGCGCACGGCGTCGGGGGCCAGGGCGAGCTCGAGCGCATCGAGCCGGATGCGCTCCCCGTTGAGTGTAAGATCTCCGGTGAGCCGGGCGCGTTCGGCGCCGCCTTCCGCGCGCAGCGCGACCGCCAGGCGGGCGAGCGGGCTCTCGGCCCGCAGCAGGAGGCCGCGGGGGTCGAACTCCGGCGCGTCGAGGTCGAGCGTCCAGCCCGGCGCCGCGCCCTGCGCCAGCTCCGCGCGGGCCACGGCGGCGAATGGCGCGTCGAGGCGCGCGAGGACGCGGACCCGTTCACCCTCGGTCCGGGCATCCAGCGTGCCCGCGTACACGGAGGCGCCGACCTCCCAGCGGACCTTGCCGGCGGCTTCGATGTGGGCGGGCGCGCCGGCCAACCTGGCCCGCGCCTCGGCCTCCCCCTGGGGCGAGCGCACGACCAGCCGCTCGAGCAGGAGTTCCTTGGCGGTCCAGCGCCCGGCGGCGGCGGCCGAATCGACCTCGAACGGCGGGGTGCCGGCGCGTTCGACGCGCAGGGCGGACAAGGCCAGCCCGTCCAGGAACACCGGCCACCGCGGCTGCGGCACGGTCAGGTCCGCCGGCGGAAGCGGGATGCGCGGCGGACCTGGGCGCGCCGGCGCGGACTCGGGCAGAGTCACCGTCACGCCGTCGATCGCGGCGCGCACGAGCCGGATCCGCCGGCGCAGGAGGTCGCGGGCCGCCACGTCCGCCTCGATCCGCGCGACGTGCACCGTGGCGCCGCCCGCCGGCGCCGCGTACCGCACGTCGGCGAGCACCAGCGGACCGACGAGCGAGCCCTCGACGCGGCCGACCGCCAGATCGCCGGGAATCCTCCCGCGCGCGATCTTGAGCGCGAACCGCGCGCCGGAGGCCGTGCCCGCGAGCCAGGCCGTGGCGACGAGCGCGAGCACGAGTCCCGCGGCCAGCGATCCGGCGATCCAGCGCAGCGCCCTCATAGGTTCGGTCCGATCACGAGGTGGACCCGCCAGGTTTCGCCGAACTCCGTGACGACCGGCCGGGCGAGGTCGAGCCGCACGATGCCGATGGGCGACTTCCAGCGCGCGCCGATCCCGGCGGCGACGTTCGCGCGGGGCTCGGAGCGGAACGCGTCGCCCCCGTCGACGAACACGGCCGCTCCCCACGCGGGCAGGAAGAAGTGCTCGTACTCCACGCTGCCGACGATGAGGAATTTGCCCCCGACGACGCCGCCCGCCGCGTTGGTGTCGCCGATCGCCTGGTAGCCGAAGCCGCGCACGGACCGGTCGCCGCCGGCGAAGAACCGCAGCTCGGGCGGCAGGTCGTGGAAAGTGTCGACCTCCATGGCGCCGAGCTCGCCCCGCAGGATGATCCGTCCGTCGCCCAGCCCGTGACTCCACTCCCCGGCGGCGTGGCCCTGCACGAACCCGGCGTCGGTCACGGCGGAGCGCGGCGCGCCGCGCACGGTGAGCCGGAACGAGTGCCCCCGCGCGGAGTACCGCTCGCGGTCGACCCGACGGCCCGTCAGCGACGCCTCGGCGTAGAGCATGCCGGAGGTGCGCCGCTCGTCCGCGATCTCGAAGTCGCCGTTGAGGTAGTGGAGCCCCACGGTGCGCGTGAAGCCGCGCGCGCTCCGGCGGGTGGAGGCGACCGCCGCGCGCAGGTTCCGGCTCGTGACCGATTCCGTCTCCTCGTTGGTGTACGCGACGCCGAGCGTGCGTTCGCGCACCTCCACGCCCGGCCGCGGGATCCGGTAGTCGAACGAGGCCTCCTGGCGCCGCTGCGCATATGCGAGCTCGCCGCTCGCCTTGTGGCCGCGGCGATTGACCCACCGGCGGTCGACGCCGAGCCGCCCGCCCAGCCCCGAGTCGGTGCTCACGAACAGCCCCGCCGTGTACACCGTCCGCTTGTGCGGCACCAGCAGCACGTCCACGGGCACCGTGTGGTTCGCAGCGCGCTCGAGGTCCGGCTGCACCGCCACCGTCGCGAAGTAATCCATGCCGATGAGCCGCTGCTGCAGGTTGAGCAGCGACAGGGAGGAAAAGTGCTCGCCCTCCTTCCACGGCACGAACGCGCGGAGGAAGCTCTCGGGAAACTGCGCCTCGGAGAACCGGACGGCCCCGAAGCGGTGCCGCACCCCGGGATCCCAGGCCAGCGCGATGTCGGCCGCGCGGTCGCCGGCGCTGACCGCCACGCGGCTCTCGGCGGTGCGGGCATCGAGGAATCCCGCCGCGCGCAGCGCGTTCGCGATGCGGTTCTTGCTCTGCTCGTAGGCCCGGTGAAGGAAGGGAGCGCCGACGGCGGGAGCGAACGCCGCCAGGGCGGTGCGCACGGCCTCCACGTCGCCGGCTTCCCCCGGCACGTCGACGCGGGCATGCCGGACCACGACGGGCTCGCCGAGGCTGACGTCGAACACGGCGCGAAGCTGGCCGGCCGCCGGCGCCTCGACCGAGGCCGCGATGCGGGCCGAATAATACCCGAAGGCTTCGAGCGCGTGCTGGATCTCGCGGTCGGCGTTCCGGGCCAGCCGGCGCACGATCGGCTCGTCGACCGGGCGGCCGAGGTACTGGCTGAGCGTCAGCGCGTCGTGGGCGGCGACCCGCATCTCGTCCTCGAGCCCGCGGATTTCGATCGCGAGCTCGGCGCCCCGGGCGGGGGCGACCCAGGCCGCCAGCGCAGCGGCCAAGCCGGCGAAGGCAACTGAAAGGATGGCCCGTGATGCGCGCAGGGGCTGGCGGAGCGGGCCGGACAGGGGTCGCATGGGTGAAAGTATCCGTGCCCGGCCCGCCCACAAAGTTCCCGTCCCTGAGCCCGTCATCGGGCCGATTCCTGCTGCCGCTTCGCCCCGCCTGGTGAAAAAGAAGCCGCCTCGGCAGAATCCGGATCATCCGGCGCCCCGAGGCGGCAACTCGCCGAATCAAGCCGGCGAGCCATGGCGCGACGCAGCAACCCGTGCCATCGCCGCGAAGGTACACCGGAAAGTGTCAAATCCTCAGTAGGTGTTAACCCCAAGTGAGATAGGGACGCCGCAGGGACGGATGGCGCCCTGGTCCGCCGCGCGTGCGGGGCGCCCCCGGATTAAGGTGGGTGAAAACCCACCCGACACTCGTTAGCAACGCCCGTATATTGGCGGAGACATGACCGGCTCACCCTTGCGCTCCTGGGCTTCGGCGGACCCGATTGGTCTGAGCCGTTCCGGAGGGGCCCTCGACCGTGAGGATCTGGCCGATCTGGGCATGTTCCTCGACGGCGCGCTGCGGGTCTTCGAGCGGGCCGACCGCCCGTTTAGCGCCGCCGAGATCCGCATGAAAAGCATGATCTCGGTGCTGCGTTCGGAGGTGGAGGCGCACCAGCAGACGCGGTCCTCCCGGGGATCGCGCGGCTGCTGGTAAGCGGCCGGCCCGAAACGGGCGCCGCGCCGGCGGGCCGCTCGAAAAACAGCTGGTAGCCGGCAGGTTGTCCCGGTCGTCTTGGAACCGATGCCAGCTGCGGTTCCCACCGTCCTCCGGGGCGCGTTGCTCCTGCTCGTCCTTCCGGGAACGGCCGGGGCGCAGGCGGCTGTCGATCCGTCGCTCCTGCCGCCGGTCATCGTGACCGCCAGCCGCGCGGAGGCGGCGGAGGGCGGCGGTCCGGACGGCATCGAGACCTATGACGCGACGGACGTGGAGAATTCGGGCGCGTT
>DASPMS010000040.1:0-16905 GCA_035626915.1 Opitutaceae bacterium | reverse complement strand
CCGACGCGGTCACCGTCGAGCTGACGGCGAAGGTCGGCGACGCCATCAACGTCCGCGCCGTGTACCTCGACTCCTACTGGGACATGGACTGGCGCGCCACGGGCCAGGGGGGCACGGGCCTGATCGCCCAGTCGTTCATCGACGCCTACTACCCGGCCAGCGCCGGGCTGACGTCGGCGCACGCGATGTTCCGCCGCAACCGCTGGGAGCACCAGTGGGGCGGCGAGCGCACCGGCCAGGTGGACCTCGCGGGCGAATTTGACCTCGGCGCGCTCAAGCTCCGCCCGCTCGTGGGCTACAAGAAGAACTTCGAGACCCGCCAGCGGAACATGCAGGCGAACAACCCGAACGTGGCGGGACACGTGAACTACATCCGGCCTTGGGACATGCGCAACCCGTCCACCTGGGACCGCTCGGTGCCGTTCGGCCGCGAGGCGCTCCTCCTGGCCGCCAACAACCGGAGCAGCAGCGAAGGCTCCTCGCTCTACGGCGTCCTCTCGGTGTCCGCCTTCGACGACCGCCTCCAGGTCCTGGGCGGCTACGCCAAGCACAAGCTCCACAACGACCCGACGGTGAACATCCTCGCCGGGACGCAGACCACGTCGACCGACCGGTACGCGAACGTCCCGCAGTACGGCGCCCTGTTCAAGGTGACGGACGCGGTTTCCGCATTCGCCTCCTACAGCGAGTCGTTCCTCGCCAACACGAACATGCTTCGCGTGAACAGCGTGCCGACCACGCCCGCCTCGCCCTCCGTCGGCGAGGGATGGGAGGCAGGTTTCAAGGTCGAGCTCCTGGAAGGCCGCCTTTCCGGCACCGCCTCCGCCTACAAGATCAAGGCGAGCCCGACGGGCATCATCACCGTCACCAGCGGCGTCGACTCGAGCGGCACCACCCTGTTCACCGACGTCCAGGGCGGCTCGCAGGAAAGCGAGGGCTTCGAGTTCGATCTGCTCCTGACCCCGCTGCCGGGCCTGCAGGTCATGACCTCGTTCAGCGTGTGCGACGCGATCTTCGCGGACCACCCGACCTCGAACGCGCTCGACGGCACCCGGCTCGTCGCGACTCCCGACAAGATGTTCAATCTCTGGGGCAAGTACACGATCCAGGAGGGCGGGTTGAAGGACCTGTCCGTCGGAGGCGGGCTGAACTACGTCGGCAGCATGACCTACGTCGGCAACAACCCGGCGGTCGAGCTCTCCGACTATACGACGGTCGACGTCACGATCGGCTACTCGTTCGAGGCCTACGGCCGCCGCTGGAGCGCCGACCTGTCCGTGAAGAACCTGTTCGACGAGCATTACTACGTCTCGGGATCGAGCTGGGGCTTCCCGCGCCACGCCGTCGCGTCCCTGAGCACGCGATTCTGAACCTGGAATCGTCCGCCCGACTTTCGCCGCGCGAACGGCCAAGGTCGGGCGTCGCCCGCGGGTCCTCCTGCGCCTGGACGCCGCGCCACCGGCCGCGTCGGCCGGAAGACCCACAGTTAGACCGATGCGAAATTTGAAAACCCCGCCGCTCCCCCGGACCTTCCACGCCAAGCGCCCGGCCCCGGCCGGTCGCCGCGTCGATGACCCCGCCCGAACGCGACCGCTGGTTCCTTGAGCATGTGCACGTGCATCGCGACGTCCTGCGCGGGTGGCTGGAATCCCGTTTCCCCCGGCTTCCGGACCTCGAGAACATCGTGCAGGAAGCCATGACCCGCGTGTGGCACGCCCGGCAGCAGCGGGAGGTGCCGTCCCCGCGGGCCCTTCTTTTCACGACCGCCCATAACCTCGCCGTCGATCAGGTCCGCCGCCAGCAGATCGCCACGATCGAGCCGATAGCGGAAACGGACGACCTCTTCGTCTACGAGGAAGGCGCCACGCCCGCCGAAGCCACCGCCCACATCGAGGAGCTCGAGATCCTGACCCATGCCATCCAGTCCCTGCCCGACCGCTGCCGCCAGGTCCTGACCCTGCGCAAGATCTACGGCCTGTCGCAGAAGGAGATCGCAGCGCAACTGGGCATCAGCGAGCACACCGTCGAGGTCCAGGTCGCGAACGGCATGCGCCGCTGCGCCCAGTATTTCAACCGCCTCGGCCTGACCTGAACCGTGACCGCCCCCGAGCCGCATGACGATATCGTGGACGTGACCGCGTCCCACTGGCTCGCGCGCCAGGATCGCGAACTGACCGCGGCCGAGCAGGACGAATACCTGCAATGGCTCGCCGCGGACCCGGCGCATGGCCGCGCGGTCGCGCGCCTGCGCCAGGCATGGCGGCGCCTCGACGGAGCGCGGCAATGGCGCCCCGGGCACAGCCGCCAGCCGAATCCCGACCTGCTTCGCGCCCGCGCCCGCCGGCTTCGCTGGTGGCCGGCGGCCATCGCCGCCGCCGGCGCGGCCGCGATGCTGGCGGTGTACTGCTGGGAACCCACGCCGGCCGAACGCCCGCGCGCCGTCCTCGCCCACACCGGTCCCGAACAGGTGCTGCTCGAGGATGGCTCCGCGGTGGAGCTCAACACCGGCGCCGAAATCCAGATCCTCTTCACCGACGCCGAACGCCGGGTGCGCCTGCTCCGCGGCGAGGCCCACTTTACGGTCGCGCGGAACCCCGCCCGCCCATTCGTCGTCGCGGCCGACCATTATGCCGTCACGGCGCTCGGCACCGCCTTCGCCGTTAATTTTGCGCCGAGCTCGGTTTCCGTCGTCGTGACCGAGGGCAAGGTGCAGCTCAGCGAGGCAGGGGCCGCCACGGCGGCCGAACGCGAGCTCTCGCGGCTCGTCGCCGGCCAGCAAGCCGTCATCCGGCGGCCCGAGCTCGGCCGCCCGGCCTCGGTCCAGATCAGCGACCTCAGCCGGCCGCAGTTGGAGAAGACCCTGGCATGGCAGGCGCCGCGCCTGGAATTCGCCGAGACGCCCCTCCGCGATGTGATCACCGAGTTCAACCGGTACAACGCCACGCAGCTCGTGCTGGCCGACGAGGCCACGGGCCGCATTCTGGTCGGCGGCAGCTTCCGGGCGGACAGCGTCGAGTCCTTCGTGCGCCTCCTGGAGGCGGGCTTCGGCGTGGGCGGCGAGCGCCGCGGCCCGGAGATCGTGCTGCGGGAGCGCCGCTAAGCCGCGCGAAGTCACCGGCGAAAACGCGCGGGGTGGAATGGTCATCCCGGCGCAGGGTGGAGCGCGTCGTCCCGGCCCGCCTCCCGAGAAAGCCACGCGCCGGGGCTCTCGAAGGCGCGCCCATTCGTTCCGGACGAACGGGGTCCGGTCGCGGCGCCCTAACGGAAACGCCCTTCCCGTCCGTCTAAGCCCGTGACCGCGCCATGCCTACCCCTTTCCGGTCGACCGGGCACTCCCTAGTCCGCGGGCTGAGCCTGCTGCTGGCCGCGCTCGCGCTCGGCCCGGCGGCGATCGCCGCGGATCTGCTGGCGTTCGACGTGCCCGCCGGCGACGCGGCGCGCACGCTCCAGGTCTTCTCCCGGCAGTCGGGGGAGCAGATCGTCTACCCGGTCGAGCAGGTCCGGGGCGTGCGCACCCGGCGCGTCCGGGGCCGCCACGCCGCCCGCGAGGCGCTCGACCGGATGCTCGCCGGATCCGGGCTCGTGGCGGTGCAGGACGTCATGAGCGGCGCGTTCACGGTGAAGCGCACGGCCGCCAGCCCGGCGGCGGGCCCCGGGGGCGGCGAACCGCGCCGGACCGAGGCTGGCGCGGCGGACAAGCCCGCCGGGGCGACTGCCGAGCGCACGGACCCTTACACGCTCTCCCCCTTCGAAGTGGTCGACTCGGCCGTGTCGGGCTATGCCGCCCCGGGTTCGATCTCGGCCACGCGCATGGCCGTGCCCGTCGCGGACCTGCCGATGGCGGTGAGCACCTTCACGGCGGACTTCATCGCCGACCAGAAGCCGTACGATCTCTACGACGTCGTGAAGTGGGCGCCGGGCGTGCACCAGGACAACGTTTCCCCGCAGGGGTGGGCCCGCTACAACATCCGCGGCTTCACGTCCGCCGCCGTCCGGCGCAACGGCTTCGGCGCCTTCCGCTTCGTCGACACGGCGAACATCGCGCAGGTGGAGGTCGTGAAGGGCCCCGCGTCCCTGCTCTACGGCCAGATCAACCCGGGCGGCGTGATCAACTACATCACCAAGCGGCCGCAGCCCGCTCCCGCGGTCACGCTGACGGCCTCCGCCGCCACGCACGGCCACCGCCGCGCGGTGCTCGACGCCACCGGGCCGGTGCCCGGCACCGCCGGAAAGCTGCTCTACCGGGCGATCGCGCTCCACGAGGACGTGCCGGAGTTCCAGGAACGCGCCACGGCGCGGAAGGAGATGCTCGCGACCAGCGTCGCCTGGAAGCTCGCGGAGCGCGCCACGGTCCTGGTCGACTTCGAGCATTTCGGCCGGTTCGACGACCTGCCGACCAGCGGCGTGCCGCTGGTGTTCGTCGACGGCGTGGCGACGACGCCCTACCCCGGGCTGCCCTGGGACTTCAGCTATGCCGGCGCGGGCGACTACCAGGATTTCCGCTCGGACGCATTCACCGCCGAGCTGGTCGCCAAGCTCGGCGAGCACGTCGACCTTCGCGCCTCATATCTCGAGGCGTGGTGGGACATGGAATGGCGCGCCACCGGCCAGGGCGGCACCGGGCTGATCGCCCAGTCGTTCATCGACTTCTACTATCCGCCGGGCTCCGGACTCACCCCCGCGCACGCAATGTTCCGCCGGAACCGCTGGGAACACCAGTGGGGGAACGAGCGCACGGCGCAGGTCGACCTCGTCGCGAACCTGGACGCGGGTTCGTGGAGGCTCCGGGCGCTGCTCGGCGGCAAGCGCAACTTCGCGAGCGACTTTGGCGCCTCGCAGAAGAACAACCCGAACATCGCCGGCCACCCCGCGTACCTGCGTCCGTGGGACCTGCGCCATCCCGCCACCTGGGACCGCGCCGTCCCGTTCGGCGTGGACGCGCTGCTCACCGCCGCCAACAGCCGCGGGTCGAGCCGCGGCTCCTCCGCGTATTCAGTGCTGCTCCTCAGCTCGCCGCGCGAACGGCTCCGCCTCCTGGCCGGCTACGCGTGGCATGAGCTGAGCAACGATCCGACGGAGAACTTCGTCAATGGCACGGCCACGCCGGCCTCGCGCCGCTCGGCCGATGTCCCGCAGGTCGGCGCGCTGTTCCAGCTCACGCCCTCGGTTGCGGGCTTCCTCAGCTACAGCGAGTCGTTTTTCGCCAACGCGAGCCTCCTGAAGGTGAACAACGTGCCCTCCGTGCCGGCCGGCCCGACCATCGGCACCGGCTGGGAAGGCGGCTTCAAACTCGACCTGATTGGAGGCCGGCTTTCCGGCACGGCCTCCGCCTACCGCGTCGAGGCGCGGCCGACCGGGGTGATCAGCGTGACGACCGGCACCGACGCGGCGGGCACCACGCTGTTCACGGACATCCAGGGCGGGTCCCAGGTGAGCACGGGCATGGAGCTCGACCTGCTCCTGTCGCCGCTCGATGGCCTGCAGTTCATGGCGAGTTTCAGCCGCTGCAACGCCGTCTATGAGCGCCATCCGGTGAATCCCGCGTTCGACGGCACCCGCCTGGTGGCGACGCCGGACTGGACGCTCAACCTCTGGGCGAAGCATACGTTCGCGGACGGGCCGCTGGCGGGAACGACGTTCGGGGGCGGCATCAATTATGTCGGCAGCATGACCTACGTGGGCAACAACCCGTTCGTCCTCATCTCCGCCTACACGACGTTCGACGTGATGCTCGCGCGCGACTTCGCCGCGCTCGGCCGGAAATGGTCGGCCGGGCTGACCGTCAAGAACCTCACCGACCGCCACTATTATCCCTCCGGCACCAGCTGGGGCTTCCCGCGCCACGCGATCTTCTCGCTCGAGACCCGCTTCTGACACGATGACCCGCCGGATCACGCAGACCGACATCGCCCGCGCCGCCGGGGTGCACAGCACCACGGTGTCCCTGGCGCTGCGCAATTCGCCCTCGATCCCGGCCGCGACGCGCGAGCGGATCTGCGCGATCGCCGCGCAGATGGGCTACGCGCCCGACCCGGTCCTGGGCGCGCTCGTCGCCTACCGGCACGGCCGCCGCGGCGGCGCGCCGGCGGAGACGATCGCGTACGTGACGCGCTGGAATTCGCGGTGGGGCTGGCAGGCGATGCCCGGCCACCGTGAGCTCCACGCCGGCGCCGCGCGCCGGGCCGCCGAACTCGGCTACCGGCTCGAGCATTTTTGGCTCGGCGAGCCCGGCATGACCGGACGGCGGCTGGGCGACATCCTCGCCGCGCGCGGCATCGGCGGCGTCGTTTTCGCCTCCCGCGCGGCCGCGCCGGACCGGCCCGTCGAGCTCGACTGGTCGCGCTTTTCGGCGGTGCGGATCGACCGCTTTCCCCACGAGCCCTCCCTGCACCACGTCACGAATGACCAGCTCCGGGTGATCCGGCTGGCGGTGCAGCGGACGCTCGCCGCCGGCCACCGCCGGATCGGGCTCGTGATGCCGCGGGCCTGGGACGCCCTGGTCGACCAGGCCTGGTCAACCGGCTTTCTCGCCGAACAAGCGCGGCTGCCGGCCTCGGCCCGCCTGCCGGCCCTGCTCTACGTCGAGACCCCGACGCGGCCCGACGCGCCGGAGCCGCACCCGATCGATCCCGCCGCGCTCGACCGCTGGCTTCGGGAGCACCGGCCGGAGGTGATCCTCGGCCACGCTCCCGCCGTGCTCGAGCCGCTCCGCGCCTGCGGGCGCGAGGTCCCGCGGGACGCGGGTTTCGTCGACCTGTTCCTCGAGTCGGGCGATGGCCGCATCGCCGGAATCCGCCACCACTGCGCGCGCGTCGGCGAGGTGGCGATCGACCTGCTCGTCAGCCAGATCCGCCAGAACATCCGCGGCATTCCCGCGGTGCCGACCGCCACGCTCGTCGAAGGCACCTGGGTGGACGGAGCGACCCTGCCGGTCGCGTCCGCCGCCGTCGCCTGAAGCCGCGGCGCCAGCCAGGAATCCTAATTCCCGGGCATCGTCTGCCCGGTGACCGCGCGGACCCACTCCCGGACCGGCGTGCCACCCTCGAGATGTTCGCGCCGGATCCGGTCAAAGCGCTCCGGCGTGACCTGCGAGTACCACACGCCCTCGGGGTAGACCACGAGCCACGGGCCCTCGCTGCACCGGCGCAGGCAGGCGGCCTTGGTGCGGAGCGCGGGAATCGCGCAGCGCTTCAATTCGTCCTTCAAGTGCTCCCAGGTCGCGAGCCCGTCCTCGACCGCACAGCAGTCCGGTCCGACGCACAGGAAGAGGTGCCGCCGCGCTGTCGGCAGCCCGATCTGCTCGAACGTCTTCGGATCCTTCGCCACGGACGCACAGAGTCAGAAAGCGGGCGTCGAGCCAAGGCTGCGCATTCGCGGCCGTCCGGCCGGGCGCACGCGGCGCCCAACTCGCGCCTTGATCCCCGCCTGTCCGCCGCTTTCATCCCCGCACCGGCCAGGCGAAGCCGAGCCTGGCCCTTCGAGGATTCAACGAACGCGAAACGCTGAGCATTCGGGTGCCTCCACCGACCTCCTCGACGCGGTCATCGCCATGAAGCACCTCCTGATCGAATACACGGCCAACGACATGCTCCCGGGCGACTGGGCGTGGTACCTCGCCACCTACCAGGTGGACAAGGCCTCGGGCGCGCGCGACTGGCTGTCCGGCGGACGACTCGAGGCGGCGATCTACGAATTTCCCAAGCGATTTCGCTCCCACAGCCTGGCGCCGATCCAGTACACGCCGTCGGTCGCGCTCGGCTACGGCGAGAAGGCGGTGAAGGCGCCGCGCGGCGTGCGCTGGGGCATCCTGCTGGCGGTGCACGATTCCCTGATCAAGGACATCGGGGAGGACGAGTTCGCGGCGAACGCCGTCCCCGGGCCGATCAAGACCCGCGAAGGGATCGTGCCGGATTGGCGGGCGGTCGTCGTCCGGCAATCCCTTCCCACCCCGATCGGCACCGACGATTCGCCCAAGGCGCTGGCGGGCCGGCTGGGAAACAGCCGGATCGCCGAGGCTGACCGGTACTCCCTGATCCTCCGCGAGGATCTCGCCTGGAAGCTCAGCCCCGCCCGCTTCCCCGGCTGTCGGCTCCACTGGGTCGGAGCCTGATTCTCTCGGCCCGCGAACTCGCGCCTTGAGCCTCCGCCGCCCGCCCGCTTCCATCGCCGCATGGTGACACTCGAGCCATGAAGTGGCTGCGGTCTCTTTTCGGCCGGCAGGCTCCGGAGCCGCTGGTGAAATGGAACGATCCGGACTTCGGCCCCATCACCTTCGATGGCGATGACACGGCCATCTGGCAATCGGACGACGGGGCGCGCTTCGAAGGACCGAATGCGCGGTACGGCTTCTCGGCAATCCCCGGCGACCAGGACGGCCCCTTTCCCTGGGCCCGCACGTTTCTCGTCCGCAAGAAACAGGAGATCCCGGCACTCTGGGCGCTGTGCACGCCATCCCTGGAAGCCGCCTGCGAACGGTGGAAGGCCAAGGGGCTGCGTCCTCCCGTGGAAAACCAGTTCACGCTGAACTCGCTGAGCCTCGAAGGAGACTTTGCGTCCTCCGGAAAGCGGGAGGTCGGTTTCGAGGCTCGCGGAGATTTCTGGATGTATGTCGCCGTGCGCGTCGTCGGCGACCGAGTCGAGGGTTTCACCTGCCATACTTGACCGAGGGAATCGGCGCACGTCCACCCCCGGGGGGCATTCCTGCATGAACACTGATCTCAAAAGCTCGGACTTCGCCCGCGGGGAGGCCCGGTCGAAGATTCACTGGGGCGCCGACATCCCGGAGGTCGTCGAGCTCCTGGAGTCGAAGTACGGCATCGCCGGCGCCGAGGCCGAAAACATCATCGCCGCGGCGCTCTGCGAGAGGAAGGCGGCGATTCGGAAGAAGGCGGCTGTCGCGCTCGGGTTCGCCCTGGTCGGCCTGGGCGTCAGCGTCGCCTATTTCGCCATCCAGCTGCTCGTCGGATTTGTCCGGATCGGGCTGGGCTCGGTCCTGATGGCGCTGCTCGGCCTGGCCTGCGCGGTGATGGCCGCCCGGACCGGCTTTTACGCCATCACGGGCGAAAAGTCCGGTCCGGTCTGAGCATGGGCAGAATGACGCCGCTCCGGTCCGCCGCCTCCCGCTCGTCCGCGGCGGCGCCCTGACGCGCGCCGGACTCGCCCCCGGCGGATCTCCGCGCTCTTTTCCCGCGTGCCCCCGCCCATGCGCCGCCTCGCCTTCCGCACTTTCGCCCTCGGGCTCACGCTAACGCTCGGGACCTTCGCCGCGCCGCCGACCCTCTGGTATGCCCAACCGGCGGCGAAGTGGGAGGAGGCGCTGCCCGTCGGGAGCGGCCGGCTCGGCGCCATGGTGTTCGGCGGCGCGGTGGAGGAACGAATCCAGTTCAACGAGGACACCCTCTGGACCGGCCGGCCGCACAACTACGTGCGCGCCGGCTCGGCCGACGTCGTTCCGCAGGTCCGCCAGCTCCTCGCCGCCGGGCAGGTGAAGGAGGCGCAGGACCTGGCCCGCGCCAAGATGCTGAGCGATCCGGTCCGCCAGAAAGCCTACCAGCCGTTCGGTGACCTCCGGCTGTCCTTCCCCGGGCACGAAACGGCCGCCGCCTACCGGCGTGAACTCGACCTCGATGCCGCCGTCGCGCGCACGCGCTACGAGGTCGCCGGCGTCACATTCACCCGCGAAGTGATCGCCAGCTACCCGGACAACGTCATCGCCGTCCGCATCACGGCGAGCGAACCCGGCCGGCTCACGTTCGCAGCGCGACTGGACTCACCCCACCGGGCCGCGCAAACGACCGCTCACGCCGGCCCGCGCCCGGCGCCCGCGCCGCCCGCCCGCGCCGCCGACCTGGTCCTGCGCGGTTCGGTGCAGGCCGACGGACTGCGCTTCACCGCCCGCGTCCGCGTGCTCGCCGCCGGCGGAAATGTCCGCGTCGCGGGCGACGCGGTCCAGGTGGAGAACGCCGATGCCGTCACGCTGCTGCTGGTCGCGGCGACGTCGTTCCGCACCTGGGAGGACATCTCCGGCGACCCGGACGAACGCTGCGCCGCCTACCTGGCCAGGCTCGCGGACCGGGATTTCGCCTCGTTGCTCACCGCGCACACCGCCGACCACCGCCGGCTGTTCCGCCGCGTCGCGCTCGAGCTCGGCCGCGACGAGGGCGCGGAGGTGCCGACGGACGAGCGGATCCGCCGCGTCCGGCGCGCCGGCGGCGCCGAGGGCGACCCCGGGCTGGCGGCGCTCAATTTCCACTATGGCCGCTACCTGCTGATCGCCAGCAGCCGGCCCGGCACGCAGCCGGCCAACCTCCAGGGCATCTGGAACGAGCTCCTGGATCCGCCATGGGAGTCCAAGCACACCACGAACATCAACTTCGAGATGAACTACTGGCCGGCCGAGCTCACCGGGCTCGGCGAATGCCACGAGCCGTTCTTCGCCGCGATCGACGACCTGCGCGTCAGCGGCGCCCGCACCGCCGCGCAGCTGTACCGGAGCCGCGGCTGGGTCCTGCACCACAACTTCGACCTCTGGCGCGGCACCGCGCCCATCAACAACATCGACGGCCTGTGGCCGACCGGCGCCGCGTGGCTCTGCCACCACCTGTGGGAGCGCTGGCTTTTCACCCGCGACCGGGAGTTCCTCGCGCAGCGCGCCTACCCGGCCCTGAAGGAGGCATCGCTCTTCTTCGTGGATTACCTTGTCCGCGACCCGGGGACCGGCTGGCTGCTCACCACGCCGTCGCATTCGCCCGAGCAGGGACCGACCACCGCCGGGCCGACCATGGACAACCAGCTCATCCGCTTCCTCTGGCGGGCCACGATCGCGGCGGCGCACGAGCTCGAGGTCGACGCCGACCTCGCCGCGGAGCTCGCGGCGCTCCTCCCGCAGCTCCCGCCCAACCAGGTCGGACGGCACGGCCAGCTGCAGGAGTGGCTGGACGACGTCGACCAGCCGAACAACGCCCACCGGCACCTGTCGCCGCTCTGGGCGCTGTATCCCGGCGCCGACATCACTCCGGCGGATCCCAAGATCCACGATGCCGCCCGGCTGCTCCTCCGCTGGCGCGGCGACGGCTCGACCGGCTGGAGCTATGCCTGGCGCGCACCGCTCTGGGCCCGCGTGGGCGACGGCGAGATGGCCTACCGGCAGCTCTCCCTCCTCCTCGCGCGGCGCACGCTGCCGAACCTCTTCGACCTGTGCGGACCATTCCAGATCGACGGAAACTTCGGTTTCACCGCCGGCGTGGTCGAGATGCTTCTCCAAAGCCACCAGCGCGACGCCGACGGCGTGGTCGTCATCGACCTCCTCCCGGCGCTGCCGAAGGCGTGGCCCGCCGGCCGGGTCACCGGAGTGCGCGCCCGCGACGGCTTCGAGGTCGACCTCGCCTGGCAGGACGGCGTGCTCTCGCAGGCCAGGATCCGCTCTACCCTCGGCCGGCCGGCCCGCGTCCGGTCCGCCGGCCGCGAGGAGCGCGTCGAGCTCCGGGCGGGCGAACAACGCGACGTCCTCCGACCCGCCCCCGCGCCGGGAAGCGTCGATCATCGCCGTCCCAGCGGACCGACCACGAAGAAAAGCTAGCGAGCCGGCTTTCCCCTATGACCAAGAGCAAAGATACCGCGCGTCCGGCCTCCCCAACTGGAGCGAATCCGAAGGTGGACCGCTTCCTGGAAACCGAGAAGCAATGGTCGGCGGAAATGAAGAAACTGCGGGCGATCGTCCGCGCCCGCCCTCTCACCGAGGAGCTGAAATGGGGCAAGCCGTGCTACACCCTCGCCGGCGCCAACGTGGTCCTCATCTTCGGCTTCAAGGGGTACTGCGCGCTGGGCTTCTTCAAGGGTTCGCTGCTGAAGGACCCGCAAGGCGTCCTGGTCAGTCCCGGGGAACACTCGCAGGCCATGCGCCAGCTCCGGTTCACCAGCGTCCGGGAAGTCGCCGACCGCGAGGCGGCCGCGAAGGCCTTCATCGACCAGGCCATCGAGATCGAGCGGGCCGGCCGGAAAGTGGATTTCAAGGAGAAGTCCGAGCTCAAGTTTCCGCCGGAGCTGCAGCAGCGGCTGGACAAGGACCCGGCGCTCAAGGCGGCTTTCACCGCGCTCACCCCGGGCCGGCAGCGGGGCTACGTCCTGCATTTCTCGGCCGCCACGCAGGCGCAAACGCGCGAGGCCCGGATCGACAAATACCGGCCGCGGATCCTCCGCGGCGAGGGGTTGCACGATCGGTGAGGCGGACAAATCCCGCAGCGCGAGAGACCCCGTGAAATCCCTGCGCAAACTCATGCGTCGCATCCTGAGCTCCCGCCTTGTGCCCACGGTCCCGCGCTCGAGCGCCGCGGCCGCCGCAGCCTGGGCGGCCCGCCACTACCGCGACGAAAGGAAATGCGCGGTCGCCGCGCGCTTCGCCCTCCTGCTTGAGGCCCAGCTCGACCGGCCGCTGAGCGGGTTCATGCCGCGATCGCGCTTCTACGAGGACCTGAACATGCACGATCTCGAGCCGGTCGAGGTGGTGCTGGCGATCGAGCAGGAGTTCCAGCTCACGGTCCCCGGCGCGCAGGCGGCCGCGATGCGGACGATCGACGACGTCGTGGCCTACCTGGCCATCCACGCCAAAAATTGACCATGCACTCCGTCCCCGAAGCCCTCGCCGTGGAAGCCCGCGCCCGCATCATGTGGGGCGAACCTCCCGAAAAGATCCGCGCGTTCCTCGCTTCGAAAAACCTCGGCGACAAGGACGTCGACGCGCTGATCGAGGAGGTCCTGGCCGAGCGGGCCGCGTCGATTCGATCCGACGGCTTCAAGAAGCTGTGGCTGGGCGGCGCCGCCATGGCGATGCCGTTCGCGTACTACTACATTACCCACGCGTGGCTTGGCTTCTCGAGCCACAAGCTGTTCGCCGCGGTCATCGTCGTGGGCGTCCTCGGGCTGCTGAAAGCCACCACCGGGCTCGGGATGGTCGTCCGGCCGCGGGCCGTGCGAGGCGACCTCGCCAACGCGAACGAGATCTAGGCGGCCGGACCACCCGCCGCCCCCGCCATGAAAAAGGCCCTCGCCGCCTCCCTGATCGCCCTCGTCTGCCTCGCCGTCCTCGGTGTGCACGCCGGGAAGACCTGGGGCCAGACCGACCTCCTGCCCGGCGTCTCGCACTCGGACCGGGAGCTGTTCGAGTACTCGCTCTTCCTCGAGTCGTTCGCCTTCATGCTCAGCGCGGCCTATTTCGCGGGCCCGCGGCTCTACCGCCTGTTCCGGGAAGAGGCCGCCGCGATCCAGTTTGAAGGCGAGAAAGCCCGCGTCTCGAGAACGGTCCACGCTTACTCCGCTCTGTGCGTGGTGGTCCGGCGGATCGCCCTGGACCCATCGATGGGCGTGCCGACGTCCGAGACGGCGGTCGCGATCGCGCTCATCTGCGCGCCCGCGCTCGGGAGCCTGCTGCGGCGGGCTTACCGCGCGCGCCCGGAGCAGGCCTGAGCCGCGATGACATTCGCGATCAAGGCCGAGGTGCGCGATCCGCGGGCGAGGACTTTCGTCTTCCGCGCGCAGAAGACCATGTACGCCGGCCGGCGCATCGCGAAGGGCGACACGATCTTCGTGTTCGCGAGCGAGAACGAAGGCGGTCCGGGCCTCGTCGCCCGCGGGGTCGTGACCGCGTCCGCGGCGACGGCGCGGACACCCGGCGTCGAGCGCCAGACCCCGCGCGTGAGCATCGCGGTCAGGCGCACCGCGCTCGCCAAGCGGCGCCTCGGCCGCGCGGAGCTCAAGCCGTTCTCCGCCTGGGACGATGGCCGGGCCGAAACCGAACTGAACTTCAAGTTCTACCGACAGGCCACGAACAAGATCGTCGGGCTTTCAGAGGAAGCGGCCGATTTCCTCGGCCGGTTCTTCTGATGCCGGTCGGCCGGCGGGGCCGGACGATCGGTAGGGCGGGTTATCCTTAACCCGCCGCGCTGAAGTCCGTTGTCGCCGCGCCCGAATGCCGGTCGCGGCGCGTTGGGACAACGCGCCCTACCACCGCGCCGCCGACGGCACGTCGGCTCAGCCGTTCTTCGCCTGGTAGAAATTCACCTCGGCCTGCGTCCAGTTGAGCACGTTCCAGAACGCCGCCACGTAGTCGGCGCGCCGGTTCTGGTAGTGCAGGTAGTAGGCGTGCTCCCAGACATCGAGGCCGAGGATCGGGCGCGCGCCCTCCATGAGCGGCGAATCCTGGTTCGCGGTCGAGTGCACGACCATTTTCCCGTCCTTCATCGAAAGCCACGCCCAGCCGCTGCCGAAGCGGTCCATCGCCGCGGCCGTGAATCGCTTCTTGAACTCGTCCATCGAGCCGAACGCCTCGGCGATCGCGACTCCCAGCTGCATGACCGACATGCCCTGGTCGGGCGCGATGAGCTTCCAGAAGAACGCGTGGTTCACGTGTCCGCCGACGTTGTTGCGCACGCCGGTCCGGATGGGCTCGGGCACCGCCGCGAGGTCGCGGAGGACGGCCTCCGGTCCCTTCGCCAGGAGGGCCGGCTGGTCCTTGAGCAGCTTCTTCGCGTTGGTGACGTAGGCCTGGTGGTGTTTCGAGTGGTGGATCTCCATCGTCCGCGCGTCGATGTGCGGCTCGAGGGCTCCCGGGTCGAAGCCAAGCGGCGGCAGCTCCCAGCCCAGGGCCGGAGCGGGCTCGGCGGCGTCGAGCCGGGGCAGCACCGGGCTCAGGCCGGCGAGGGCCAGCCCGGCCCCCAGGGTCTTCAACGCTTCACGGCGGGACGGCAACGGGGAGGACGCGGGATTCATGACCGATCACGCTACTCCGAACCGGCGCGGCGTAAAGCCGCGGTTCGGCCGGCCGGCGGCCGGCGTTGACCTGCTCGCGCGGGCGATTTTGCTCGGTACCGCTCCCATGGCCAACACCCGCCCCGCCCAGCCCGCCGTCCGGATCCTCGTCGCCGAGGACGACGCGGTCACGCGCCGGCTGGTGACGTTCAAGCTCCAGCGGGAGGGCTACGCCGTCGAGGCCGCGGCCAACGGGGAGGAGCTCCTCGCCAAGGCCGCGGTCCAGCCGCCCGCGCTGGTGATCCTCGACATCATGATGCCGATCCAGGACGGCTTCAGCGCGCTGCGCCGCCTGAAGGAGGACCCGCAGACCGCCGGCGCGCCCGTCATCATGCTGTCGGGCAAGAGCGACGAGCAGGACGTCGTGCGCTGCCTCAACGCCGGCGCCGCCGACTACATGGTGAAGCCTTTCAGCCCCGACGAGCTCGTCGTGCGCGTGCGCAAGCTCCTCAAGAAATGAAGCGGCTCCTGTGCGCGGCCTCGCTCCTGCTCGCCCTCGCGCGCGCGCCAGGCGCGACCGAGCCGGAGGCGTTCGCCGCCAAGCAGGCGGGCGACTACCCGCGGGCCATCGCGCTCTACCGGGAGCTCGTCGCGGCCGACCCGGACAACGCCGGCCTGCTGTTCCAGCTCGGCACGGTCCAGGGCTGGGCGGGGCGCTACGACGAGGCGCTGGCGACGCTCGAGCGCGGCCTCGCCCTCGCGCCGCGCGACCTCGACCTCCGGCTCGCCCGCGGCCGCGTGCTCGCGTGGTCCGGGCAGCTCGGCCGCGCCGAGGCCGTGTTCCGCGAGATCGTGCGCGCCGACCCGGCCAACCTCGACGCGCGCAACATGCTCGGACGGGTGCAGGCCTGGACGCGCCAGTTCGCCGCGGCCGAGCGGACCTTCGACGCCATCCTCGCCCAGGACCCCGCGAACACCGACGCCCTGGTCGGCCGCGGCGACGTGGAAAAGCTGCAGGAACGCCCCGACGCCGCCCGGCCCTACTACGAGCGTGCCGCGGCGACCGATCCGCAGGCCTCCGAGATCCGGCGCCGGCTCGCGGGCGTCCGTCGCGCGGGCCGGTGGCGCCTGGACGCCGGCGCGGGCGCCAGCACCTTCCCCGGCGATGTCCGGGAGGACTGGAGCGGGTGGGACGCCGCCCTCCGGTACGCGATCGACAAGCGCACCGGCGCGAGCGTCGCCGTCGAGCAGGCCGAGCGTTTCGGGCTGACCGACTGGCTGTACAGCGCGGGCGTCGACCGGCGGTTCTCCGACGACTTCTCCGGCACCGCCCTGGCGAGCTTCACCCCCGACGCCGATTTCCTCGCCCGGCGCACGCTGGCCCTCACCGGGGCCTGGCGGGCGCGGCGCGGCGACGACCGGCTCCCGCCGACGCTCCTCCTCGCCGAATACAAGGCGGCGACCTACGACCCGGGCACCGCGCATTCGGCCTGGCTCGGCGTGACGCAATACACGACGCATCGCGTGGCCGTGACCGCCAAAACACTGGTCTCGCGCAACCTCAACGACCGGTGGACCGGCGGCTGGCAGCTGCGGCTCGACGGCGAGCCCGCCGACCACTGGCGGTGGCACCTCGGCTACGCGGACAGCAAGGAGTCCCTCTCGAGCACCGTCTTCGATCTCATCCGCGAACTGCGCACCCGCGCCGTCTTCGCGGGCTGGTTCTACGAATTCTCCCCGGCCTTCGCGATCCGGCTCGACGCCGCCCACGAGTGGGCGGACGGGCTGCCGGACCGCAACGCCTTCCATGCCGGTTTCACCACCCGCTTCTGACGCCGCGCTGCTCTCGGGGCTCATCGCCGCTTGCTGGGCGTTCGCCGCCGCGTCCGTCGTCGTCTGGACCGGAGTCTATGCCGTGCGGGTGCGGCGGCTCCGGCGCGCACGCCTCGAAGCCGAGGCCGAGGACGAGCTGACGGGACTGGTCCTCGACCAGATCGCCGGCTACGCCAGCCCGGTCGCGCGCGCCCCGTTCGACGAGCTTCCGGCGTGGAAACGCCGCGTCCTCCTGCGCATCCTCTGCCGGCTCGTCGAGCAGACGAAGGGCCGCGACCAGGTCCACCTCGTGAACCTGCTCCGGACCGCCGGCTTCCGGGACCAGGCCCT
>DASPMS010000039.1:0-34744 GCA_035626915.1 Opitutaceae bacterium | reverse complement strand
AGAGCCAGCGGCGAACCTCGGCCTTGTAGCGGCGGTAGTCGTCGCCGAACTTCGCTTCGAGATAGCGCTCCTCGCGGGCGATCACCTGCGTCTGGATCGCGATCAGCACCAACGGGAGCAAGGCGAAGGCGATCGGCCCGTCGAAGCCGATCGCAAGGCCGGCATAGATAAGCGCCATGCCGAGATACATGGGATTGCGGGTCCACCGATAAGGACCGGTCGTTGCGATGAGGGTCGTTGGCTGCGACGGCGGAACGTTGGTGCCCAGCCGCCGGAACAGCCCCGCCGCCGCAAGCATCATCGCCGCGCCAGCAACGAACAGCAGGGCCCCCGCCGCGACCAGCAACCACCAGTCGATGCCGAAAGAGCGCAGGGTGAAGAACCGCTCCGCCGCCAGCCCCAACAGCAGCGCTCCCAGATAGACGAAGGGCGGAGGGAATCGCACACCCGCGCTGTCCGGTTCGACGGTCATGCTCATCCTCCAATCTCTCAAACCAGCATCGATTGCTGGGCGGAGATACCCGCCGTCGCGCCGTACGCTGTTGCTAGGGTGACCGAGGGCGGCGTGAGGGGGTTGGCGAGGTCGCCGGCGGCATAGATGCCGGGCATGCTGGTTTCGCGACGCTCGTCGACTTTGAGGACGATGCCGAGCGGCGTATTGGCCGTGGCGAGGCCCAATGATTCATGCAGGTTTGCGGACGGCTTGTTGCGCGGATGGGCGAACAGGATATCGACCGCGACATTGGGGCCGGTGTCGAGCTTGACGGTGGCATTGTGGCCCCCGCGATGGGCGATCTCGATGATCCGGCCATCGACGACAGGTATGTTGCGGCGCGTCAGATCGGCCCGGACATCGGGCGGAATGGCGTGACCAGCGGCGAAAACCGTCAATCTGTCGGTCCAGTCGTGGAACAGCCTGACCTGATTGTGCGACTGCGGGCCGGACCAGATGAGGCCCCAGTGTTGGCCGGCGAACTCAAAGCCGTCGCAATAGGGGCAGGGCACGATAGCTTTGCCCCAGCCTTCGGCAAAGCCCGGAACATCCGGCATCTGGTCGACGACCCCATAGCTCAGGATCAGGCGCCGCGCCCTAAGGCTTTCGCCCTCGGCAGTGACGACGGAAAAATCGTCGATAGCGCCGGAGATGCTGTCGGCCCGGGCATTGACCAGCTTGATCGTGGGATACCGCGCGAGCTGCCGTCGCGCTTCAGCGAGGATGTCCAGCGGTGGCTTGTGATCGTGGCCAAGCAGGCCATGCGAGTGGCCGGCGAAGCGGTTGCGAGGCAGGCCGGTATCGAGAACGGTGACCTTGCGGCGGGCACGGCCGAGCTGCAGGGCGCCGCCGAGACCGGCAAAGCTGCCGCCGATGATGATGACGTCGTTCATGTTAGGCTGTGTGTTGTGGTTGGAGGGCTTGGCGGCGGACGGTGCGTGGACGAGGCCTGTGGCGGAAAGCGCGGCCAGTTTCAGAAAGGTTCGTCGTTTCATGGAAGTCTGCATCGAACAAATGCGTTACCCCCGCGTAACCCGGCGGAGGCTGAGTGAAATTCTGGATCCGTGCCGACACTGTCGCAGTATTTGACAATATGTCAACTAACATGCGTGCGATTTCCTTTCGAGGTGTTAAACTGCGCTTTGAAAGAGCAGATAGCCCGGCTTCCCGATCGGCGGCCGGGGGTGGCCTGCGCATTCTGCCCCTTTTCCGACGCCGAGCATCGCGGAGGCGGACGCCGCGCCCGTGGGCTGGGCGCCCATCCTCCTTCGGCAATAAGTCGGAACGCCGTGGACGGATGCGCCGAAGCTGGTTTCTCTATTTCGTCGCGATTGCGCGATTCAGGAACTGCATGCCGTCGGCAACCGCCTCATCCGGGCTCTTGCCGAAGAAGCCCTGCATCATCCCGGGTCGGCGAGACGCCACTTGGATCAGTCCATGCGTGAAGGCATAGAGACAAAAAGCCACAAACTTCGGATCGCCGATAGACTTGGAAATACTCCCGTCCTGGACCCCGCGCTTCAGGCTGTCGGCGGGGATCTCGAGACAATCTCGGAACGCTTGTGCGGCGCCTTTGCTCGGGTCGTCCTCGTCCCTCGAAGACATGATGTCGAATTGCGAGATGATCTCAAAGTAGAAGGGCTTTCCCTTTGAAAACCGGTAGTAGGCGGAACCCATGCGAACAATCGCATCATTGCCGTTTTTCGCCTCTGCGACCGCCTGATGGAAGCGCTTGCTCAGACTCTTGTTCGCTCGCTCAACGAGGGCAGCCAAGAGATCGTCCTTGGTTGGGAAATACACATAGATCAGCGACCGGCTCAGCCGGGTAACCTCTGCAATCTCGCCAAAGTTCGTTTCCGCCCAACCGCGCTTGGCGACCACTCGTTCGGCGGCCTCGATGATCGTGAGGCGGCGCTGTTCCTTTTCTTCGCCCCGCCGAGCCCGCAAAGGGTTTTGCTTTTTAGTGGTCATGTCGGAAAGTGACATAGTGCCAATAGAATGCCACGCCATCGAAACGAGCCAAATTTCATCGTCTACCGACCAACCCGAGGAACCGTGCTTGGAGTCAGCAAGCCTCTCCGCATCACGAAAACTCGAGAACCTCCTGAAGCGCCAGAAAGGGGGCGTCGGTTTCTACCGGATAACCGGCCTGTCTCCGGGGTCATAATCCCGCGAACGCGGGATCGCGGGTTCAAATCCCGCCCCTGCACCCAACTTCAGAACCCTTGGGCCTCCCCGCCCAGGGGTTTTGCTTTTATGGACTCAAACACCCGCGTGTACGTCCTCCGCAATCCCGCCGGACGCCTCTACATCGGCGTCTCCGAGGACGTTCTCCGTCGGCTAGAGCAGCATAATTCCGGCATGAGCAACGGGACGCGCTCGCGCGAGCCGTGGTCCCTGATGGACCCCAGCACCCGCATGTGCCGCGATCTCCTCGCGTAAGCCCGGAACCGGATCGGCGCGGCGGGCTCTAAAGCGCAGCCGCCTCCGGTCCGGCGCCCGGACGGGAAGGCGGGCTCGCCATGCAGATTCACGTCGGTTGCTCGGGCTGGTTCTACTCCCACTGGCGCGGGATCTTTTACCCGGCGCACGAAATCGGCACGAAACTCTGGTTCGCCTACTACGCGAATGTCTTCCGCACCGTGGAGTTGAACGCGTCGTTCTATCGCTGGCCAAAGCCCGCGACCGTCCGCCGGTGGCGCCGGGAAGCGCCGGCCGGCTTCCGGTACTCGATCAAGGTGCACCGCAGCATCACGCATGAGCGGAAACTCGCGCGCACCGGGAAGCTCGTCGCGGAGTTCTACGCGCTCGGCGAACTCCTCGGGCCCCACCTCGGCTGCTTTCTGTTCCAGTTCCCGCCGAGCTTTCATTTCAGCAGGCGGCGGCTGGCGGCGATCCTCGCGCAGCTGCGTCCGCAGCCGCCGACGGCCGTCGAGTTCCGCCACCGCACGTGGTGGCGCCCCGAGGTCTTTCGCGCGCTCCGCGCCCACGGGCTCACCTTCTGCACCGTCAGCGCGCCGCGCCTGCCCGACACCCTCCCGGACGGGGCGGACCGCGCCTACGTCCGCCTGCACGGCGTGACCCGCTGGTACCGCCACGATTACGCCGATGAGGAACTCGAGGCCTGGGCCCGGCGGATCCTCGGCGGCGGCGCGCGGGAGGCGTGGGTGTACTTCGACAACGATCGAAATGGCCACGCCGTGAAGAACGCCCTGAGATTTCGCCGGATCGCCGCGGCGCTCGATCGATCGGCGCGGGAGCCACGGTCGCCGCCCGCGACGCAGAGGCTCCAACCATCTCTCGGTTAATAGCTTGTGCGATATCGCCCGACTCGCCCTTGCCTGTCGCGAAGGGGCCCGCACCTTGTGGGCTACGCTGTGACTGTCCTGCCCCGCATCGTCGCCGTGCTTTGTTTGACCGCGTTGGGTGTCGCCGTCGCCGCGCCCGCCCCGGCGACCTCGGCCGATGAAACGATCGAGGTAAACGAGTCGCTCGCGGTGAGGGTCTCGGTGCCCGAAAAATGGACCCTCTCGCGAACGACCGGCGGCGGGTATCCGGCCGTGAACCTGCAGAGCGAGGATCGCGCCGTGTCGATCCTCGTGTCGCTCTTTCCGGACGAGAACGGGCTCATGACCGACGAGGAGATGCAGTTGATCATGATGGGGGACATGATCGCCCCGTACCTGCCCACCTCCGTGGAAAAGGGAGCGCAGATGCACCAGCTCAACCCGCGGCGCGGCTCGGGCATTTATTGTGTCTTCACCGACGCGAAACTGGTCGGCGTTGAACAGCTTCCGCCCAACGAATACCGGCATGCGACGACAGGGCTGATGATCGCGAACGGATGGTTCGCGACGTTCACGGTCTTCAGCCAGGACACCCGGTCTTCCTCCTACCAGGAAGCGCTCGAGGTCCTGCGCACCCGTCTGCATGGCGGCGTCGCGGGCGGCGGAAAGCCCAAGCGCAATCCGAACGCCTTCTGACCCGGCGAACCGCCCTGTGGGCCTCCGCCCGGCCGCCCCCTCTTCCCTGCGCCGCGCGCCCCCGCCAGCTCGCGAGTATTGCCAACGCCCGCAATCGCTTGTTCCCTTCCCGTCCCGGGCTCCCTGCACCTTCCACCCGCATCCCCTTGAGTCTCCCGTCCCTCCCCCGCCTTTTCGCCGTCGTCCTGCTGGGGGCCGCTCTTGCCAGCGGCCCGACCGCGCGGGCCCAGCCGACCCTTCCCGCGTCCGACGCTTCCGAATTCGTCGGGCCGGTGAACCTGCCCGGCGACAGCGTCGATTCCATCCTCGGTCTCCTCGAGCGCTGGACGGGCAAGGATCTCCTGCGGGCCCAAGGCCTGCCCAACGTCACCCTCACGCTCGTGCTGAAGGACCGCGTCCCGAAGGCCCAGGGCGTGCAGGCGCTTGAGACCCTGCTGGGCCTCAACGGCATCGCCGTCACGCCGCTGGGCGACCGCTTCCTCAAGGTCACTCCGCTCAACGTGGCCAAGGCCGAGTCGCCCGAGTTCATCGACGGTTCCACCCTGGGCCTGCCGCCGAGCGGCCGCGTCGCGTCGAAGCTCTTCCAGCTGCAGTTCCTGCAGGTCGCCGAATTCATGCCGCAGACGGCCGGGCTCCTCAACCCGGCCGCGGGCAGCCCGCCGATCATCTTCGACAAGGCCAACGCGGCGCTGATCACCGACTCGATCACCACGCTGCAGCGGATCGAGACGCTCGTCGCCCGGCTGGACCGGCCGATCCTGGCGTCGACCGAGCCGAAATTCTACCCGCTGCGGCACGCGACCGCCGCCGACGTGGTCAACCGCATGCGCACGATCCTTTCCGGCCCGCTCGCGAACATGCTGGGGTCGGCGACGACCTACAACGCCGACGACCGCACGAACCAGCTCGTGCTCGTCACCGACGCGCGCCAGCACGTGTTCTTCGACTCCCTGATCGCGAAGCTCGATGTGCAGTCCGACCCGAACACCCGCAACGCGGTGATCTACCTGAAGCACGGCTCCGCCCCCGATGTCGCGAACGTGCTCACGCAGGTCGTGACCGGGCAGATGAACGCCGTGCGCTCGGCGTCGGGCTCCAGCGGGGCCCAGCGCCGCGACGTCCCGCCGAACGCGCCGGCGCCCGCCCCCCAGCCCCAGCCGCTGGTGGCCACCGTCCCCGCGCTCAGCCTGGGCGCGGACGACGCGAAGCAATTCAGCCCGCTGCTGACCATCATCCCCGAGGAGCGCACCAACGCGATCATCGTCTCGGGGACCCGCGACGACATCCAGCTGATCGAGAGCCTCATCGCCAAGATCGACACGCTCCTGGCCCAGGTCCGGATCGAGGTCGTCATCGCCGAGGTCACGCTGGGCAACAACGCCACGTCGGGCATCAGCGAGCTCGGCCTGCAGATCGCCGGCGACAAGCTGGTGGGCTTCGATGGCATCGGCGCCGGCATCGCGGTGCGCGAAGGCGTCATTTCCAGCCCGGGCCTGGTCGGATCCGGCCCGTACGACCTCGCCGCGCAGATCCTGCTGGCAACCACGCCGCGCAAGAACATCGCGAACATCCTGTCGGTTCCGACGCTCGTCACGACCCACAACCGGAAGGGCCGGATCTTCGTCGGCGAAAGCCGCCCGGTCATCAGCAGCTACCTCAACGAGGGGACCACCGGCGGCGGCACGAACGCCGGGTACCGTTCCACCGTCAACCAGCAGGAAATCGGCATCGAGCTGATCGTGACCCCGCTCATCGGAACGGACGGCTCGGTCCAGCTCGAGATCGAGCAGAAGGTCGAGGACATCCTCGGCGAGATCGAGATCGACGGGAACCCGCAGCCGCGCGTCGGCGTCCGCGAGACGAATTCCTTCGTGAGCGTCCGCAGCGGCGAGGTCATCGTGCTGGGCGGACTGCAGCGCACCTCGCAGACCAGGACGACCAGCCGGCTGGGACCGGTGCCCATCATCGGCGACCTCCTCGGCACGCGCCGCCGCGACAACACCCGGACCGACCTCGTCTTCTTCCTGCGACCCACCGTCCTGACCAACACCTCCGTCGACAACCTTCCGGCCCTCCGCCAGATCGATCAGCTGCCGGCGCGGCAGCGGGATCGGATCCGGGACGCGGTGGGCGTGCCGCTCGGCTCCGGCCAGTGACCATGGCGCAGGCGACGAATGTCCCGACGGCCGGCCCGCTCGCCGGCCTTTCGCCCGACCACCAGCGCAGCCTCGCCGAGCTGCCGCGGGCCAAGCGCATGGCGCGGCTCGCGGAAATCCAGGGCCAGGAGGAAGCCGCCGTCCGCGCCGCGCTGGCGCAGGGCGCGGGTCTCCGGCCCGCCGGCGAAATCCGGGCCGACACGACCTCCCTGGCCGTCCTGCCGGCGCGGCTGGTGCGGGACTTTCAGGTGATTCCCCTCGCGGTCCCGGAAGCCCGCGAAGGGGAGCTGCACCTCGCGACCTCGTGGCCGCCGGATGACGTGATCGCCGACTGGATCGCGACCTTCACGCCCCGCCGGCCGGTCTGGCACCTCGCGCCCGCGGACCGCGTGGCCCAGCTGATCCTCGACCATTTCGGCGTCGGCGCCGGCAGCCTCGACGACGGCGAGCCCGACCTCCCCGTGGCCGCCGCCGCCAGCGACAGCGACGTGGATGAGGACGCCGCCGTCGTCCGTTTTGTCACCGAGGTGATCACCCAGGCGATCGAGGACGGGGCGACGGACATCCACTTCGAGCCGCAGGAGGGCCAGCTCCGGATCCGCTATCGCGTGGACGGGCTGCTCGTGCCCGTGCCGGTGCCGGACAACCTCCTCCGGTTCCAGGACGCCATCATCTCGCGACTCAAGATCATGGCGAAGCTCAACATCTCGGAGAAGCGCCTGCCGCAGGACGGGCGCATCAACTTCAAGGTGCGGGAGAACGCGCTCGATATCCGCGTCTCCACGATCCCGACCATCTACGCCGAGAGCGTCAGCCTCCGCCTGCTCAACCAGCGGAAGGAGGCGTACACGATGGATCGGCTCGGGATGAGCGAGGGCGAGCAGGCGCAGATCAAGCGCGTGCTCGACTACCCGCACGGCATCATCCTGGTCACCGGCCCGACCGGCTCGGGCAAATCCACCTCGCTCAATGCCTTTCTGCGGCAGATCAATTCCACCGACCTCCGCATCGTCACGGTCGAGGATCCGATCGAGTACGAGGTCCCCGGCGCGAACCAGCTGCAGGTGCGGCCGGAAATCGGCCTGACCTTCGCCGGCGCGCTCCGGCACATCCTCCGCCAGGACCCCGACGTCATCATGGTCGGCGAGATCCGCGACCGGGAGACGGCGGACATCGCGATCCGCGCCTCGCTCACCGGCCACCTGGTCTTCACCACGCTCCATACCAACGACGCGCCCGGCGCCATCACCCGCCTGGTGGACATGGGCATCGAGCCGTTCCTCATCGCGTCCGCGCTCGAGCTGGTGATCGCGCAGCGCCTCGTCCGGCGCCTCTGCGACCATTGCGCCCGCCGCGAAGCGCCGAATCCGACCAAGCTCGCCGACGCCCTCGCGATCCTGGGGGTGCCGGCCAGCGAGGCCGCGACGGTCCCGCACCTGGCGGTGCCGGTCGGCTGCGACCGCTGCCGCGGCACCGGATTCAAGGGCCGGATCGGCCTCTTCGAGATCCTCCGGCCCAACGAAGACCTGCACGACCTGATCGTGAAGCGGGAGCCCACGAAGGCGCTGATGCACTGCGCCCGCGCCCATGGGATGCGCACGCTGGCCCAGTCCGGCTGGGATCGCGTCCGCGCCGGGCTCACGACCATGGACGAGGTGCTGCGCGTGATCAACGTGTCGGACCGCTGAGCCGCGGCTCGCGCGCCGCGCCCCGCCGATGCCCCGTTTCTCCTACAGCGCCCGCGATCCGTCCGGGCAGACCACGACGGCCGAGCTGTCGGCGCCTTCGCGCAAGGAGGCCGTGCGCCACCTCGCCGCGCGCGGGCTGCAGCCGCTCCGCCTGGAGGAGCTCGCCGCCTCCGGTTCCAAGGAGACCAAGCGCCCCGCCGGATTCTCCCTGCTCGAGCGGTCGGCCGATTATTCGCGGGCGGACTTCCTGCCCTTCCTGCAATCGCTCTCCGAACTCGTCGGCAGCGGGCTGTCCGCGGGCGAGGCAATCCGGATGCTGTCGGCGCGGCTGAAGGAGCCCGGCCTCCGCGCGCTCTGCGCCGCGATCTGGGAGCGGCTGAGCGAAGGCCAGACGCTGTCGGGCGCGCTCGAGGGGCTGCCCGCGGTCTTCGACCGCCAGACGGTCAGCCTTATCCGCGCGGGCGAGGCCACCGGCAGCCTCAACGACGTGCTGCTTCGCCTGATCACGCACCATCTCGAGCAGAAGGAGCTGCGCACCAAGCTCATCACCGCCCTCCTCTACCCTGTCTTCGTCTGTTTCGTGGCCTTCGGTGTGATCCTCTTCTTCGTGCTTTTCCTCATGCCGCGGCTCCGGACGCTGCTCGATTCCCTGGGCGGCAACCTGCCGTTCTCGACCCAGCTTCTCGTCAGTTCGGCCGAGTTCCTCCTCCGCTACAGCGTGGTCCTGATTCCGCTCGGCCTGTTCCTCATCCTCCTGGCCTGGCGATGGCGTCAAACCGAACCCGGCCGCGTCGTCCTCGACCGCTGGGCCGTCCAGACGCCGGGCGTGCGCCGGCTCGCGATCGACGCCGCCGTGCTGAATTTCACGCAGACCCTGGCGGTCCTCCTCGAGAACGGCATCACGCCCGCCGACGCGCTGCGCCTGACGGAGCGGACGATCGGCAACCGCAGCGTCCAGGCCGCGATCCGCGTCGCGACCGACCGGGTCCTCGAGGGCGAGAACCTCTCGAGCGCCCTCGCCCGGACCGGCTATTTCGCCGACCTGACGCTCGACCGGATCGCCGTCGGCGAAAGCACGGGCCAGCTCGCGCCCTGCCTCCGCGACCTTTCGCGCAACTACGCGGCCGCGCAGTCGCGGCGGCTCCACGGCCTCACCACGGTGATCTCGAGCGCGGTGCTCCTGTTCGCCTTCGCCTTCGTCGGATTCATCGCGTACGCGATCGTCTCCGCCGTGCTGCAGGTCAGCGGAAGCTTCAAGTTCTGAGCGCAGCGGCGCGGTGTTCGCGCCGCCGCGCCCGGTCCGCGATGACTAGGGCCGCTGCTCGAGCAGGCCGTTGCCGTTGATGATGAGCCGGTCGGCGATCACCCCGCCGGTCAGGGTGGCGTCGCCGTTGATCGCGACCGTGCCGTTGGGCGCCGCGACGAATCCATCGAACGTGGCCCGCCCGTTGAGCGTCAGTCCCCCGGCGGCGATGGACAGGTCGAGCCATTCCGGCTGGCCCGGCGCGCCGGCCGCGCCGCTGAGCGCGAGCCCGTTGGCCAGGTTGACGATCACGGGTCCCGCCACGACGAGCCGCGCGGCCCCGTTCAGCGTCAGTTGCTGGAGGTTGTAGACTTCCGGCTCGGTCGCGCCGTCTGTGCCGAGCACCAGCGCGCTGGTTCCGTTGGCCGTGAGGGCGCCGTACGTGCCGGGCGGGACGGCGACCGCCCCCGCGTTGCCGTTGAGGGTGAGGTTCCGGATCGTCTGGAAATCGCCCGCGGCCTGACCGGGCGCGTTCAGGACCACGTTCCGCGTGCCGGGCGGCGGCGGCGGGAGCGGCACCGGCGGCATCGCGAGCGGATCGACGCGGCGCACGACGTGGCGCAGCACCGCACGGCCGTTGAGGGTCACGGCATAGTCCGCGGGCGTGTCCGCGCCGTCGCGGTCAATCGTCCCGCCGTACAGCGGATGGCCGTTGAGCCGCACGTCCGGCCGCCCCGGCAGGAGCAGGTCGCCGGAGACCCAGGCGTTGCCGTTCAGCGCGGCATTCTCGGGCAGCAGCACCTGGATCGAACCGTCGAGCCCGCCGTTCAGGACCGGTGCGCGCCGCACGAGCGCGGTGATCGCGATCACCAGCGAATCCGTCGCGGTGCCGGTGTAGTCGGGATGGTTGATCGTCGCGACGACCTCGTAGACGCCGGGGTTCACCGGCACGGACGATCCGCCGTTGTAGGTCAACACCACGGGCAGGCCCGCCGGATTCGTCGACGCGAGCGCGGCGTGCGGCTCGCCGTCGTACACCGCGTACAGCTGCGACAGGCTGACGGCGGCGGACGCCGGGGCCACCGTGAGCGGCACCGCCGGCGTGATCACCTGGCCGACCCCGTTGTCGATCACGACGTCGTAATAGCCCGCGTCCGCCGTCGTCGGGTTGGCGATCGTGAAGACGGCACCGTTCGCCCCGGCGATGGCGACGCCATCCTTCCGCCACTGGTAGGCCGGCGGGGGATAACCGATCACCCCGACCGAGAAGCTCACGCTCTGCCCGACCGTGGTGGACTGGGCCGCGACGGGCGTCACGACGGCCGGCGGCGCGGTCAGCTGCAGGCCGACGAGGGCGGGATCGTGGTCGGAGTAGCGGAACGGCGTGCCCACGTTGATCGCCTGCTGGTCGGCCGACTTGTCCTCCGTGTTGTAGTCGTAGTAGATCGGCTCGTCGGCGTTGACGTGCCACGTGCCCGCGCCGGTGACCTGCGCGGCCAGCGCGTTGCTCGCCAGCGCGTGGTCGAGATGGCCGAACGCGCCGTCGAACGCGTACGAATAGCCGTTTGGCCCCTCGTAGGCCTCGGTGAGGTTGACATAGCCGGCGGCCTCGATCGCCGCGATGGGATCCTCCTGCGCGTAGGCGTTGAGGTCGCCGATGATCAGGAAGTCCGGATCGCCGCTGCCGGTCGGGTCCGCGGCCAGCCACTGGACGAGGGTCTCGGCCTGCTTGAGCCGCAGATGGTTGTTCGTGCCCTGCCCGTCGCCCTGGTCGACGTTGAGGGTCGAGGGGCTGAGCCCCGCGACGTTGGCGACGCTCGCCTTCGCGCGGAAATGATTGACCGACACCGTGAGGACGGCGCCCGTCGCCTTCTCCCGGAACGTCTGCGCGAGCGGATTCCGGGCCACGTTGTCGAAGTACGCGTTCGCCAGCATCGCCGGCGACCCGACGGTCTCGACCGTCTCGGCGCGGAAGATGAAGGCCGAGTGGATCAGATCCGTCACCGTGTCCACGCCCGAGGCGTCGACGTAGGCGTAGGTGGTGCCGGCCGGCGCCGCGGCGTTCAGCGCGTCGACCAGCTGCGCGAGCGAGCTGGCGGGCCCGTAGCCGTCGTTCTCGACCTCGATCAGGCCCATGATGTCGGGCGCGAGGGCCAGGATGCCGGCGACGACCTTGGCCTGCTGCCGCTGGTATTCCGCGTAGGTCGTCGCGCCCCGCGTGGTCGGGAAACCGCCCCCCGCGCCGTCGCCGTTGAAAAGGTTCAGCACGTTGGCGGTCGCGATCCGGAGCGAACCGCCGACCACCGGCGGCGCCGCCGGCCGCGGGTTCGCACGCGAAAACACCGGCGGGCTCGCGGGCTCCAGCATGTACGCCCCGAATTGGTAGGTCAGCACGCCGGACGCGCCCGTCGTGGTGTCGCCCGCGCGGAGGGTCGCGCCGGAGCCGTCATCGAACAGGTACGGCGTGGGGTCGGGATTCGCCCGCGATGTCCCGTCATCCAGCACGATCTGGTTCAGCCGGTTCGCCGCGGCCTGCGCCTGCGCCGGCGCGCCGGGCGCCGCGATGTTCGTCGGCTGCGGCAGCCGGCCGTTCGCCAGCACCACCTGCCCGAAGTCGCCCAGGTTGAAGTTGTCCGTGACGGTCAGGGCCTGCGACAGCGCCACGCGCATGCCCTCGTGGCGCTCCAGATAATCCGCCGTCGGCAGCGGCAGCGTGACCTCCGCCGGCGCCGGCAGCGCGGCGGTGCCGTTGGCCTGGATCGAGATGAGCGAGGTCACCTCCGTGAGGTCGTTGAACTCGGCCGCGAAGCCCGTGACCGTCACCGTGTCGCCGATGTTCAGGGCCGCGACCGTGCCCGCGAGCGGCGAGCCCGCGCCGGCGAACACGTAGACGCCCTCCGACGTGGCCGGGTTCGCGTCGGCGTGGGCGTCCAGCTCCTGGACGAAGAACCCGTCGCGCGTGCCCGCGCTGCCGCGGAAGAATCCAGTGACGACGCCCTCGATCGTCACCTGGAAGCCGGCCAGCGGACTCGCGGCGCCCGCGCCTTGGATCGCGTGGATGCGGGTGATGCCGGTGCCGCCGTCGTCATCCGCGACCTGGGCCGTCAGGCCCGGCACGGCGAGCGCGCCCGAATACGCGGGATCCGCCGAGGCCACGACCGCGTGCGAGATCGAGCTGAAATGGACCGCGGGCTCGTTCACCGCGTCGTTGGCCGCGCGCACGGTCACCACGCGCGGCGCGGTGCCGGTGAACACCAGGTCGGCGGTCGCTCCGAACGTCACGCCGTCGGCGCTGACCTGCGTCTGGGCGTCCGCCGTGGCGCGCACGGTGACCGCGCCGCTTGGAGGCGTGTTGAGCCGGAGGATGTACGTGTCGGTGGAACCGTCGCCCTCCGTCACGAAGGTCTTGTCCCCGCCTTCCGTCAGGAAGACGCGCGCGACGCCGTCGTGGACGCTCGTGACCGCGAGGTCGTCGATGCCCACCCACTCGTCCGCCCCCACGGCGTTCGTCGTGATCACGCGCAGCTGGACCTTGGCCTGGTTGTCGACCGCCGCCGGCAGCGCGACGCTGACCGGCGTCGCCATGCCCGAGATGGCCGGTCCCTGCGTGGCGTCGGCGACGAATGCCGCCGGCACGTTCACGAAGGCCCCGGACTCGCCGACGCTGTACTGCAGCGCGACCGCCTGCACGGCGTTGTCGTTCGAGCCGTCGACGTCACGCACGACGTACGACACGTTCACCGTCGTCCGCCCGCGCGTGTCGAGGTGCAGGACGACGTGCGGCGCATCGGCGGTGGCCGAGCCCTGCAGCGCGATGGTCGGATTGGCGATCGTGCTGAACTCCGCCACGCCGCCGCTCGTCTGCGTGTTCGGATTCGCCTGGTTGGCGATCACGTCCACATCGCTGGCCGCGGCGCTCACGCCGGTGAGGGTCTGGGGATCGACGCCCGTGCCCGTCGTGATGTCCTGGCCGAGGTATCCAATGATCGAGGGCACGGCCGACCAGTCGTCGTTCGCCGTGATCTTCGCCGGGTCCGACCAGTCCTGCGCGAAGTTCGCCACGCCCAGGTCCCAGTAGAGTCCCATCGAATTGACCGCCAGGACGGCCGCGTTGCTGGTGGCCTCCCCCGCCGCGTTGCTGACCACCACGTCGTACTGGCCGGCGTCGCCCGCCTGTACGTTCGACACGACCAATGTGTCGGTCGCCGCGCCGCTGACGTTGCCGCCGTCAGCCAGATCGGCCCCGTCCTTCCGCCACTGGTATGCGAGCGGCGCCGTGCCGCCGGCGCTCACGGTGAAGGTCGCCGTGGTGCCCGCGACGACCGTCTGGCTGGCGGGCTGCGCCGTGATGCTCGGCGCGACGTCGCCGCCGCCGGGCGTGGTCACGATCGTGAAGTCGTCGACGCCGAAGCTGTCCCGGTTGCCGGAGTTGGAGGAAAACGCCAGCGCGACGATCCGCACCCACACGCTGGCCTGGTTGTCGAGCGCGGGGCCGAAGCCCGACAGGCTGATCGGAGTGACGCCGAAGACGCCGGGGTCGGCGTACGTGGCCAGGGTCGTCCACCCGGCGGGAACGGCGCCGATCCCGTACTGCACCGTCCAGGTCGTGCTCCGCGGCTGCACCGAGAGCATCTGCGCGGAAAACGAGATCGACGTCACCTGCAGGCCGGTCGTCGAGAAGTTGAACGCCAGCGCGGCGCCCGGCTCGCCGAACGAGCCGGTCTGGCGCACACCCACGGCCCGGTCCGTCGCCGCGGCCTGCTGCGCCGCCGTCGCGGTGCTCGCCAGGCCCGAGTCGCCCGCGGCGAAGTTCTTCCAGCCGCCGGCCGTGTCGCTCCAGGCGATCGCGGCCGGGTTGAACGTCGCCGGATTGCCGAGCGCGGTCGCATTGGCGCCGGTGCGGACGGTCCAGCCGGCGGGCAGGCCCGCCGCGATGCCGTCGAAGTTCTGGGCGTTGATGCCCGCGACGAGCGGGACCTGGCCAAGGGTGGAGGAAGCGAGGGCGGCGCCGACGAGGAGCGCCGCGGTCAGGCGGAGTGCTTGCGCACGGGCAGGGGCAAGGAACATGGGAATGCTGTGTTGACCGGAGCCTGAATCGGCGCCCGCCCGTGGCAATGCCCGAGCCGCAACAAATCCGTTAACTTGTTCACACGGCGATCAGTGGGCCGGTTGGCGCGCGCCGTCCCGGCGCGCAAACCGACTCCCTCGCCCAACCGACGCGCTGAGCCCGCAGGTGTTTCGCGAGTTCTCTCGAAGGGAAGCGGCGGACTATTCCAACGCCAGGACCGCGGCGATGTCGCCGCGCCCGGCGGCGAGGCGCACGGCGCGCAGCCGGCCGGCGTCGTGCCTTCCCGCGCCGGCGAGCTCCGCCGCGCGCGCGAGTTGGAACCCGGCCTCGACGTCGCCGCGGGCGGCACCCTCCTCGAGCCACCGCCGGGCGAGAGCCGCGCTCCGGCCGACGCCCTGCCCTTGGGCGTGCGCCTCGGCCATCGCACGGAACGCCGGGACGAATCCGCCTTCGGCGGCGGATCGATACCAGCGGGCGGCCTCGGCCGCGTTGCGCGGCACGCCCTGGCCCGCCGCGTGGAGCTGCGCCAGCCGGTACTGCGCGGGGGCATGGCCGTCCGCCGCGGCCTGGCGGAGCAGCTCCGCCGCCGCCCGGGTGTCCGGCTCCTGCCCGTCGCCGCGCAACAGCATCATCGCGAGGGCCGTGCGGGCTTCCGCGTGCCCCTGCGCGGCCGCCTCGCGGTACCACCGGGCCGCCGCGGCTGGATCCCGCTCGTAACCGTCGCCGGTCTCGAAGGCATAGCCCACCGACACCTGGGCCTCGACTTCGCCCGCCGCGGCGCGGGAGCGGATGGCCTCGAGGTCGTTCCATTTCAGCGGCGGAGCCGCGCCGACCGATCCGACCATCAACGACCCGACGAGCGTCCATAACCAGCTGGCTTTCATGGCACCACCATGCCGCGACCCGGACCCCGCGTCAAAGGCCGATTCCTCCTGTTCTAGCATGCGAGCACGGGGGAAATTGAGTCGGCGCGCGCCCCGTGCGCCCCTCTTGCCCATGAGATTTCCGCTCGTGATGGCGGGCCTCGCGATGATCGCATGCAGCGCCGTTCCCGCGGGCGCCCAACTGGCCGCCGGCAAGGAGAAGTTCCTCGGCAACATCGTGGCCAACTCCGTGCCCGCGAACTTCGGCGCCTACTGGAACCAGGTCACGCCGGAGAATTCGTCCAAGTGGGGCTCGGTGGAATCCGTGCGCGGGACGATGAACTGGACCGCCCTCGACACCGCCTACCAGTACGCCACCGCCAACGGCTTCCGGTTCAAGGCGCACACCTTGGTCTGGGGATCGCAATACCCCTCGTGGATCACGGGCCTGACCCCGGCCGAGCAGCGGGCCGAGATCGAGGAGTGGATGACGCTGCTCGCCGCACGGTATCCCCAGATCTGGGCGGTAGATGTCGTCAACGAGCCGGTCAAGACGCCCCTGCCGTTCAAGAACGCCCTCGGCGGCGACGGCGCGACCGGCTGGGACTGGGTGATCACATCGTTCCAGCTCGCGCGCCAGAAGTTCCCCAACGCCAAGCTGCTCATCAACGAGTACGGGACCGAGAACGACGCCGCCGCCCGGAATCAGATGCTCGCGATCATCGCCCTGCTCAAGGATCGCGGGCTCATCGACGGCATCGGCATCCAGGCCCACGCCTTCAACCTCGACGCCATGACCGCCGCGCAGATGCGGACCTGCCTGGACGCGTACGCCGCGACCGGCCTCGATCTCTACATCACGGAACTCGACATCCGCGGCACGGGGGCGACGCAGACCGAAGCCGCGCAGTCCGCGAAATACCAGGAGCTGTTTCCCGTCATGTGGGAACACGGCGCCGTCAAGGGCGTGACCCTCTGGGGCTACATCGTCGGCCAGACGTGGCTGGCGAACACCGGCATCGTGAACGCCGACGGCACGGAACGGGCGGCGACTACCTGGCTGAAAAGCTATCTGGCCGGGTCGCCGCCGCCCCCCCCGCCGCCGCCCCCGGCACCGCCGACCTCGCCCCCCGCGTCCGGCGGAGGAGGCGGTGGTGGCGGCGCCCCGAGCCCGGGATTTCTCGGAGGATTGGCCCTGCTCTTCGTTGTCCGCCGCCTGGTCGGCCATCCGGCCCGCACCGGTGGCAATCGCGCCCGATGATTCTCCGCATCGCCATCGTTCTCGCGATCCTCGGCATCGCGGCCGAGATCGGGCGACGCCGCGCGGCCGGTTCACCGCCGCCCTCGGCGCACGCCCGCGGCGTCCGAACCGGGCCCGCTTTCGCGGCGCCACGAACGGCCGGCGGCAACGGCTCCTCATCGACGATCATGGAAACCGCGTCGGGACAGGCCGCGGACAAGGTTTCCGACTCGCTCGCGCGCGAAACCGCGCGCCGGCTCGAAACCGGCGACGCGCGCGACCGCGACGTCGCGTTTGACCGGCTGCTTCCCCGCCTGCTTGCGACCGACCCGGTGGAGGCCGCGGAACTGGTCGCGGGCTGGCCGCCTGGACCGCTGCGCGTGGAGCTGCTGGGTCGCGTGGCGCGGCTCTGGGCGGCCGGAGACATCCGCGGGGCGATGACCTGGGTGGCGGGCCTGCCGGAATCCGATCGCCTCTTCGCCGCCGAGGGGCTTCTGGCTCAGCTCTCGGAATCGGATCCAGCCGGCGCGCTCGCCGCGTCCGAATTATTCGGCGTCGGCCGCGACGATGGCCGCGCGGAGCGGATCATGCAGCTCTGGACCGAACAAAACCCGGGCGAGGCCATCGCCTGGCTCGAGGCTCGGCCACCGGATCCGACGCGCGACCGGCTCGCCGCGCGCGCCGCCTGGGCGCGGGCGCAGCAGGATCCCGCCGACGCCGCGGCGCTGGCGCTCGACCTCGTCGCTCCGGGCACCGCCCAAGACGATGCGCTCCTCGGGGTGATCCGTCACTGGGCCGCCCGCGATCCCGCCGGCGCCCTCGCGCTGGTCCGCACGCTGCCCTCCGGCGCGCTCCAGGAACGGTCCCGAACCATCGTCAAGCAGTTCGCCCCCGGGTCAGCGGTCCTATTAGGCATGCCGCGCCCGATCGACGAACGTCATTTTAACCACGGACATACCATCACTCAGAATGAGCCCGGATGAGGGACGGATGCATCCGACTCGATCCGTTAAATCCGTGGAAAGAGAAACGCCCGCCCGCGGCTCAGCGACGGTTCCAGGTGGCTTTAGGGGTCTGTCCCTTGATCGAGCCTTGATCGAGCCGGCGTCCAGGTGTGGCTCACCCCGTTGCGTTGAGACCCGGTTGGTTTTTCAACCATCACTCGGATGATCACGGATCTCGTTAAGTCCATCATCCGTGGCCGTCCGTGGAATCTGTGGTTAAACAAATTCCCCGAACCCACATTCTGCCGCAATCACCCGCCCGGCTCGGCGATGATTCCAAACCGTGGCAAAGCGAAATCTCCGTTGCCGAGAAATCACCGTCCGCCCAAGGCTTCCCCCACATAGCCGGACCGGGTCGCGCGGCTGAGCGGGTTCGTGGCGAACGCCTTCCCTTGAGTGCGGACGGCGCCAGCCAGGTTGCCCAGTGGCAGCCGATCGAGCGGTGGAACGTTTGGTTGCCGCGTTGTGGATCGTAAGTCGCAAGCCCAACAGCCGCTGCGACGAGAAGCCCGGTCCGGTGCCTAATCCCAAATAGCCTGGCATGACGCCCGCTATTGGTTGCCGCTATTCCGCAATCATCCCGCCGGGGCGAGCGCTTCGATCGAATAAACGCGGATGACCGCGCTGAGCACCCCCGGCGTGGACCGGTCGACGGAGAGCGAGCATTGCTCGACCGCGAGGTAGGGAGCCCGCGCGGTGATCTGCTCGTAGAAGCGGACCAGCGAGGCGAGGTCGGCGCGGCGGACCGTGACCTGCACGGTGTGCAGCGCGAACTGCTCCGAGCGCTCGCTGCGCTGCGCGGCGATCTCCGCGTTCAGCCCGGCGGCCAGGCGGTTCAGCTCCGCGAAGGCCTGGGCCGCGTCGAGGGTCTTGGCCGGGTCCAGCGCGCCCGCGGCGGCCGTCGCCCGCGCCTCGATGTCCGCGCGCCGCGAGAACCAGATCCGCTGCACCTCCTCCTCCGCGCGCACGGAGCCCAGGTCACGCCGCAGGGCGCCCCACCGGCCGAGCGCCATCGGCGCCCACCAGGCCAGGCCGACGAGCGCAAAAGCCAGCAGCAGCACGCGCTCGCGGGCCGACCGCGCCAGGTAGAAGCGTTTCATGCGCCCCCTCCCGTCCAGCCCGGCTTGAATTCCACCTCGAGCCGGAAGGTCGTGAGTCCCTCGCGCATCCGCGGATCGCGCACGGCGACGCGCGCGACGGACCCGAGCCGCCGGAGCTGCGTTTCGAAATCCCGCAGGTCGCCGGCGTTCACGGTCTGGGCCTCGATATCCATCCGCCAGAGGCCGGAGGTCGTCACCCGCGTGAACTCCACCGTGCGCGGCCGGCGGTCGTTCACCGCCGCCAGCATCTCGAAAGGCATCACCCGCTGCGTCGCGATCTGCTCCAGGCGTCCGGCCAGGTCCTGGGCCGCCTCGATCCGCGCCGCGACCGGAGCCTGCGTGGCGACGAGCGCCCGCCGCTTGGCGAGCCAGGAGCGCCCCAGGGCCAGCCCGCCGTCGAGGAGCGCGCAGGCCGCGAGCGCCGCCAGCGTGCCGGCGAATGCGCGCCAAAGGACCCGGTCCCGCGCGGCCCGCCCGCGGTTTGCCGCCAGCGCGGACTTGTCCCGCACGTCCAGCTGGTCGAGGACCCCGAGGCCGAAGCGCGACTCGAATTCTCCCGCGGCGGTCGCGATCACGAGCGTGCGCTGGTCGCGCCGGATCACGAGCGGGCCGGCCGCGCGGCGGACGGACGCGCCCGCCGGCAAGCCGGTGCGGGCGCGGACCTCCTCCAGCCACGCGTCTTCCTGCCCGGGCTCGAGGCGCCGCGCCTGCACGAAAACAGGCAGGGAGCTCCGGCCGTCCCACGCCGCCAGCTCCGTCAGGCCGTCGTTCTCCCGCATCCAGATGGCCGGCTGCTTCGGCGCCGACGCGCCGAGCCACAAGGCCAACTCCGGGACCACGGTGTCGGCCGCGCCCCACCCGGCCGTCTCCTCCGCCGAAAACGCCCTTCGGTAGGCCGCGAACACGAGCGCATGCCCGCCCGCCGCGTCCGTCGCGTAGCCGTGGTACAGCTGCGCGAGGGGAAACGGCGAGAGCGCCTCGAGGGCCAGCTCCACCTGCGCCGCCGCGGGGCTGTCGGACGCCAGGGGCACGGACCGCACGAAGAACCGCTCGCTCGTCGCAAGGACGACCGCGCCGGGCGGAACTGCGGTGGATCCCTTCATCTCAGGTCAAAGGCTGGTGGCTCTCGCGAAGTTCGAGAATGCCGAACGGATAGTCCACCCTTTTGCGGGTGGCGGGACGCGGCTCCGAGGGCACCGCGCCCTCCTCGACGCGCGGCGTCGAGCCGCCACCGCCACCGCCGATGCGCACCACCGCCTCGAGCAGGAACGGCACGCCGCCGCGCCGGACGGCGATGCGCACGCGGAGGCAGCGCACGTCGGTGCCGACGTTCACGCCGGTCAGGTCGAGGCCCTCGGCCGTCGCCGCGTCGCCCGCCGTGCGGAAGTACTTCACGGGCGTCCCGGGGACGGGCGCGAGGCTTTCGGCGATCGCGACGGCCTGGGCGGGCGACAATCCGAGGGCGACCAGCACGCTCGGGCGCGCCGTGTTCAGGTTGACCTGAGAAAACCGATGGAGCGACGCGTCCTCGCGGAACCGCTCCCCCAGCTCGCTCCATCGCCCGTCGGGCTCGAAGAAGAGGTCCTGCGCCACGGCCACGGCCCGCAGCTCCTCGAACGACCGCAGCGGCCGCTGCGGCGCCGCGTACGGCAGGTCGCCCATCTCATAGCGCAACGGATCATTCTCGGCGAAGGACGCGACGTGGTCCGCCTTCGTCCACGCCAGCAGCGCATCCGCCAGGCGCTCGGCTTCCATCCGCTCGAGCCCGATCGTCTCGGCGTAGCGCTCCAGCGTCGCCGCATCCGCCGCCGCGAGCGGCAGCTTGCCCGTTTCGTCGTCGAACCGCACCGCGACCGTCAGGCCCGCGCCCGGCTGGTAACCCGCGTAGGCCAGCGGATCGGACCAGCCCTGCTGCGGCGCGTGCAGCCCGTCGTCCACCGCGCGGAAGTCCGCCAGCACAGCCAGGGTGACCTCGAGGGCCGAGTAGGCCTCGGCCCGCAGTTCGGAGAGCCGCGCCGCCCGCGACTCGACGAGCAGCTCGCTGCCGGCGCGCGCGATGAGCTGCGTGAGCAGGAAGGCCGTGAGCAGGATCACGCCGAGCACGAACAGGATCACCGAACCGCGGTTCGGCCGGCGCCGGGGGAAGCTGGGACCGGGGACGCGCATCTCAGAAGACCGGCAGCGCGCCGTTCCCCAGCGGCAGCGTGATCGCGCGCTCCGCCTTCGCGGGACCGTACGCGAACGCAAGCACCACGCGGTCGGGCACCTGCCAGCGGCCGCCGGCGGCTCGCAGCAGGTCGGCGCGCTCGTCCCACCGGCCGCCGGCCGGGTCGAAATACAGGTAGCGGATTCCCGTCACGAGCGGGGACACGAGCACGCGGCGCGCGGGCTGCGTGTCACGATCGGCCTCGAGGTTCGACTGCCAATAAATCACCAGGCCCTCGCCGGGCTCGACCGCAAGCCAGGCGCGGACGTCGGGCAGCGGGGCGGCCGGCCATTGGAAAAGCCGGTCGCCCTCGGGGAGGTCCAGGCTCAGCAGCACGGGGGTGCCGACGCCCGCCGTGCGGACCTCGCGCACCGCGAACGGCTCCGCCAGCATCGCGCCATCCGTCGGCAGCGCGGCCCGGCGGAACAGGGATTCCACGTGGCGGGCCACCGCGTTCACGTGCTGCTCGAACAGCCGCTGTTCCCGCCCATGGCCCCACAATTCGCCCATGGAAAACACGAACGTCAGCAGCGCGACGAGCAGCATGGCCAGGATGGCCAGCGCGAGCACCAGTTCCACCAGCGTGAAACCGCCGGCCGGTCCCCGGGTGCTGCGCCACGGCTTCATGATCCGCGCTCCCGGTCGAGCCGCGCCTTCGACGCCGCGCGCAGGCGGTCGCGCTCGCCCGGATCGGACCAGGCCGGCCGCAGCACGAGCGCGCGGCCCTCGAGGACCTCGGCTGCGTCGCCGCGCGGCTGGACGCGGATCACTACGGCGAAGAGGTCCGCGATCTCGGTCGCGACGATCTCCGCCTCCCACTCGAGCGTTTCGCCGCCGGGCAGCGGAACCGACCCGCCCTTTTCGATCGCCGCGCGGTCGGGCTCCGCGAGCACCGCGGCCCGGACAAGCTTCCAGTCCTCCTCGCGAACCTGCCTCCGCCCCGCCGCCTGGTAGCTCGACAGGACGTTGAGGTAGGCCGCGGACAGCACCACGGCGGCCAGGGCAAAGATCGCGAGGCTCACCAGCACCTCGACGAGGGTGAAGGCGGTGGGACCTCTCGCGGGTCGCGGAACGAATCCCTCGGGGGCGGGCCGCATGGTGGTTCAGGGCTGGCCAGGAAGGACCGGCGCGCACGTCCACGGATCCACCTGCAGCGTGACGAGGCGACCGTCCTCGGCGGTCAGCCGCGCGCGGAAGTCGTCGCAGGTGCCCTCGGGATAGAAGCGCACCTGCCGCAGGACGGCCGTGTCGACCAGCTGCCCGCCGAGGAGCACGGCGCGCCGGTCGACCGCCGAGAGAAAATCGACCTTGCCCTCCCCCAGCGGCACGGCGGCGCGCGCGCCGCCCGCGGTGACGAGCGCGCGGTTCTCGCTGTCGAAAGTCAGGACCACGGGCCGGCCAGACTCGACCGCGGCCTCCCGCGCCGCCGCGACCGCCTGCCAGAACCGGTCCTCGATCGTGGGCTGTCGGGCGCGGAAGAAGGTCGTGCTGCCCGCGACGAACAGGGAGCCCACGAGCGCGAGGATGGCCAGCGCGAGCAGGATCTCGACCAGCGTGAATCCGCCCCGCGGCCGCCCGGCCGCCCGCGGCACCGGCTGCATCACCGGATGGGCCCCGTCGCTTCTCACCAGTTCCCGACGTCGTCGGCCGTGCCCTCGGTCTTGTCCTCGCCCTTCGAATAGAGATCGTAGCCGCCGGCGTTCTTCACCCCGGGAAAACGGTACAGGTACGATTCGCCCCAGGGGTCGAGCGGGAGCTTGCCGCCGGGCGACTCGATGTAAGGGCCCTTCCAGCGGTCGGCCGCGTTCGCCGGGGCGGCGATCAGCGCGGCGAGCCCCTCGGCCGTCGACGGGTAGCTGCCCAAGTCGGACTTGTAGCGCGTCAGCGCGATCTTCAGCGAGTCGCGCACGAAGACGCGTGCCACGACCTCCTGGCTCTGCCCGAATATCTTGTCGGTGTTCGTGACCATGAGCCCGACGAGCAGGCCGACGATGGCGACGACGACGAGGATCTCGATCAGGGTGAATGCGCGGACGGAACGGAGGTTCATCTCGGGATGCGGTTGACGGAGGGCGCAGGCGCCCCGGGCGGGAGGGACGGCGCGGAACCCGGGATGGGCACGGGGCCGCTCGGCGCGGCGTTCTGCTGCTGCTGCTGAAGGGCCTGCTGGCGCAGGGCGCGGCGCCGGCTGATTTCCTCCTGGATCTGCTGGATCCGCTGGGCGTCGACGGGCGCCCCGGCGATATTCGCCGGCGTGGGTCCGGGCGCCCCGGGCACGGGAGGCGCGCCCACCGTTGAAGGAGGAACGTACGGGACCTGCGGCGCGCGCTTCAACGAGAGCTTCGTGGTCTGGGCATTCTGTTCGACCGTGATCGTCTGGGTCGCGGCGTCGAAGCTACGGACGATCGGGCCCGGCCCACCCGCATTCTGCGCCACCCACAGGGAGCGCTTCGTCACGGTGTCGAACAAGCTGAACCAGAGCACGTTGTCCTCGTGCGCCACGCCGCGAAACTCAAGGGGACCGGCGGGTTCCGCGGACGCCTCGGTCGTCGGACGCGTGCCGCCGAACGGGGAGTTGTCGAGCAGCCGCTGCAGCCCCTGACCCTCGGCGGTCGCCGTGATCAACGCGAGAAGGAGGACCGTGCGCGGCGCGTGCATGGTGGGCGCCGGAATGACTAACCGGAGGCGGGGCCGGCGCAATGCGGAAGCGGGCGGCCGTCCCATAAAATTCTCGCGCTCGGCCGCAACCGGAGCAGGTTGCCAGCGTCTTCCTGCCGCCATGCCGCGCACCCTCATCGCCGCCCTGGTCGTGCTCCTGCTGGGGGCCTCGGGATTCGGGGCCGCGCAGCTCGCGGAGGCCCGCCGGCTGCGCCGGAACGAGGCGGCGCTCGCGCAGGAGCGCGACGAGCTGCTCCGCCGGATCGCGGAGCTTCAGAAGGCCCGCCGCGCCGATCCCGTCCGCGCCGAGGCCGGGCCGGGCGATGCGGCTGCGGCGGAGAATCCCGGTGACGCGCCGGTCCCGGCGACGTCCGGCGGCGAGCCCGGCGGCCCGCGCATGGCCTTCCGCGCCGGCGGCCCCGGGGCCCGGCGCGCGTTCGATGCGCTCAACACGCCCGAGGCGCAGCAGCTCATGAGCATCCAGCAGCGCGCCGCGCTGGACGGCCGCTACGCCGCGCTGTTCCGCCAGCTGCGGCTGAGCCCGGCCGAGCTCGAGCAATTCAAGCAGCTCCTGGTCGAAAAGGGGTCCGCCGTGATGGATGTCATGGGCGCCGCCCGCGCCCAGGGCCTGACGGGGCGCGAGGCGCGGAACGAGATTCGCCAGTTGGTGGAGAGCACGCAGGCCGAGATCGACGCGACCATCCGCTCGACCCTGGGCGAGGCCGCCTACACGCAGTACAAGAATTACGAGGCGACGCTTCCGCAGCGCGGCGTCGCCGAGCAGCTGGAGCGCCGGCTGAGCTACACGGACGCGCCGCTCTCCCCCGCGCAGGTCGAACAGGTCGTGCAGATCCTCCACGAGACCTCGACCGGCGGCGGCGGGGGCCGCGACGCGGCCGGCCCGATCATCTCGATGGCCCTCGGCGGTTCCGCGGGCTCGGTCGCGTTCTCGAGCGTCGGCGGCGGCGGCACGCGGATCACCGACCAGACGCTCACGCGGGCGCAGGGCGTGCTGATGCCCCAGCAGCTGGCCGCGCTGCAGGCGCTGCAGCAGGAACAGGCCGCCGCCCAGCGGCTCCAGCAGCAGATGCGCGCGAATTTCGAGATGCGCCGACCCGCGGAAGCCGCGAGCACGCCGGCAACCCCGCCCGGCGGCCGGTGATCCGGCGCCGACGGCGCGCGCGCGGCCGATATCTTCGCTCCCTCGATGACCGGGCGTTCGCGCTCCCGCGGGACAGGCCCGGCTTCGGCCCATGTGAGGCGGCCATGGCGGCCGAACGCGATGGTGGACGCTACTGGACTCGAACCAGTGACCCCCTGCGTGTGAAGCAGGTGCTCTAACCAACTGAGCTAAGCGTCCGAAACGAGGGGCGAACGGTTATGCGCCGCCGCGCGCGAATCAACCTTGTTTTCTGCCGCGGGGAAACCGGCTCCGGCCGCTCACTTCCGCGTCTTCACCGGCCGTTTCCGCTCCGGGAAGAGCGTCCGGCAGATCTCGCAGACGGTGCCGTCGCAGCCTCGCGCGGTGCAGTGCTGCCGGCCGTAGAAGATGATCCGCAGGTGCAGCTTGTTCCACTCCGCCTCCGGGAACAGGCGCTTGAGGTCGGCCTCGGTCCGCTCGACGCTGCGCCCGTCGGTCAGTTTCCATCGCTGGGCGAGCCGGTGAATGTGCGTGTCGACGGGGAACGCGGGGATGCCGAAGACCTGGCTCATGATGACCGAGGCCGTCTTGTGACCCACGCCGGGCAGCGCCTCCAGCTCGGCGAACGTGCCCGGCACCTGTCCCCCGTGGCGCTCCACCAGCAGCCGCGAGAGCTCGCGCACCGCCTTCGACTTCTGGCCGGAGAGCCCGACCGGCCGGATGATCGCCCGGAGCTGATCGAGCGGCGCGGAGGCGATTTCGGCCGGCGTCCGCCCAAGCTCCGCCCACAACCGCGGCGTCGCCTTGTTCACCCCGGCGTCCGTCGTGTGGGCCGACAGGACCACCGCGACCAGCAGCGAGTAGGCGTCATGATGGACCAGCGGGATTGGCGTCTCCGGATAAAGCTCCGCCAGCCGGCGCGCCACGAAATCGGCCCGCGCCTGCTTGCTGCTGAATTCCATGGCCTTCGGCATGCCCGACCAGCACAGCGGTTCAACGCGGGCGGACAATCCGGAACTGGCCGGACGGGCCGGCCGTTTGCGGGATTGAACCGGCGGGAAGGACGGCCGAGCGTGGCGGCCGCCGGCTCATTCCTCACGTCCGCGTGAACGAGACCACCCCACCGCCGAACCCGTCCGAATCGGGCGATCCTCGCGCCGCCGAGGAGCTGCTGCCCGAGGTCTACGCGCAGCTGCGGCAGCTTGCCCGCCGCCGCATGGCCCGCGAATCCGCCGCCCACACCCTGCAGCCCACGGCGCTCGTGCACGAGGCCTGGCTCCGGCTCGGCGGCGCCGAGCATGGCGACTGGAAGAACCGCGGCCATTTCTTCGGCGCGGCCGCCGAGGCGATGCGGCGGATCCTGGTCGAGCGCGCACGGCGCCGGCAGGCGCAGCGGCACGGCGGCGGCCTGGTGCGCGTGAACCTCGCCGACTTCGAGCCTGCGTCCGACCGGCCCGCGGACGACGAGACCGTGGTCGCGGTGCACCGCGCGCTCGAGTCGTTCGCCCGCATCGAGCCGCGGAAGGCCGAGCTGGTGAAGCTGCGTTTCTTCGGCGGCCTGACCCTCGCGGAGGCCGCCGCCGGCCTCGGGGTGTCGGAGCCGACCGCCAAACGCTGGTGGAGCTACGCCCGCGCGTGGCTTTTCCGCGAGATCAGCCGGGCCTGATCCGCGGGCGGCGCGGATTTCGCACTAGAGGGACCGCACGATGCGTTCCGAGGAACAGATCTTCCACGCCGCCCTCGCCCTGCCCCCGCATGAACGCCCGGCGTTCCTGGCGCGGGCCTGCGCGGGCGACCCCGGGCTGCAGCGCGGCGTCGAGGAGCTCCTGCGCGCGCACGACGCCGCGGAGGCGCTCGAGCATTCGCCCGTCCGCGAGCTCGCCCCCGCGGCCGGCCGGCCCGACGAGGTGCCGGGCGACCGCATCGGCCGTTACCGTTTGCTCGAACTGATCGGAGAGGGCGGCTGCGGCCGCGTCTATATGGCCGAGCAGGACGAGCCGATCCGGCGGCTCGTCGCGCTGAAGATCGTCAAGCTCGGCATGGACACCCGGGAGGTCATCGCGCGCTTCGACTCCGAGCGGCAGGCCCTCGCGCTGATGGAGCACCCCAACATCGCGCGCGTGCTCGACGCCGGCGCCACCGCGACCGGCCGGCCCTTTTTCGTGATGGAGCTGGTGCGCGGCGTGCGGATCACGGACTTCTGCGACGAGCACCGCCTGCCGCTGGCCGAGCGCATCGCGCTGTTCATCGAGGTCTGCCACGCCGTGCAGCACGCGCACCAGAAGGGCATCATCCACCGGGACCTGAAGCCCTCCAACATCCTCGTCACGCTCCACGACGGCCGGCCGGCGCCCCGCATCATTGATTTCGGGATCGCGAAGGCCCTGCACGGCCCGCTCACCGACCGGACGCTCTTCACGGCCTACGCGCAGTTCCTCGGCACGCCGGACTACATGAGCCCGGAGCAGGCCGCGATGAGCGACGGGGACGTCGACACGCGCAGCGACATCTACTCGCTCGGCGTCCTGCTCTACGAGCTCACGACCGGCCAGACCCCGCTCACCCGGAAGGAACTGGGCGAAGCGGGCCTCGACGAGGTCCGGCGCCGCATTCGCGAGATCGAGCCGCCCCGCCCCTCGCGCCGGCTCCAGACGCTCGACCCTCCGACGCTCACCACCGCCGCGCGGGCCCGCGGCCTCAAGCCGGCGCAGTTCCCGGCCGTGCTGCATGGCGAGCTCGACTGGATCGTCATGCGCTGCCTCGAGAAGGACCGCCGGCGGCGCTACGACACCGCGCAGAACCTCGCGGCCGACCTGCGCCGGCACCTCCGGCACGAGCCGGTCGAGGCGGGCCCGCCCGGGCGCCTCTATCGCCTCGGCAAATTCGTCCGCCGGCACCGCCTCCCGGTCACGCTCGGGTCCGCGACGGTGATGGCGTTCGTCGCGTTCACGACCGTGCTCGCGATCCAGCATGTGCGCCTCCGCCGGGCCGAGCGCGCCGCCGCCGCCGAGGCCGCCAGCAGCCGCGAGGTGCTGGATTTCCTGCAGACGGACCTGCTGGGCCAGGCCGGGGCCGAGTCCGTGCCGGTGTGGGACATGCGGGTCCGCGACATGCTCGACCGCGCCGAGGTCCGGCTGGACGAGCGTTTCGCCGGGCGCCCGCTGGTCGAGGCCCAGGTCCGCGCCGCCTACGCCGCCACCAACGAGCGACTCGGCGACTACGCCCGCATGCAGCGTCACCTGGAGGCGGCCGTCCGGATCCGGGCCCGCGAGCTCGGGCCGGAGCATCCCGAGACCCTCGCCGTCCAAAGCGATCTCGCCCGGGCGCTCGCCCGCCGCTACCAGCTCGCCGACGCGGAGCGGCACTACGAACTGCTGCTCGCGGCGCAGCGCCGCGTGCTCGGCCGGCACCACCCCGACTACCTCGACAACCTGAGCGCGCGCGCCCGGCTGACGCTCCGGCAGGGGCGTAATGCGGAGGCGCTCGCGCAGGCCAACGCCGCGCACGACGAGGCCCTGGCCGCGCTGGGCGCCGATCACGCCGTCACGCTCCGCGCGGCGCATGTCCGCGCTCTCGTCCTCGACGAGAGCTACCAGCGGGCCGCGGCCAAGGCGGTCGCGGTCGAGAACCTGGCCCGCTGCCGCCGGACGCTGGGCGACGACCACGCGCTGACGCTCAGCGCGCGCTCGCTCCTCGGGCTCATTCTCCAGCACCTGCGGGACCACGCGGGCGCCGAGGCGCACCAGCGCGAGGTCTGGGCGACGCAGCAGCGGCTGCTCGGCCCGGATCATCCCAACACGCTGATCGCGGCCAACAACCTCGCCCACGTCCTGCAGGAGCAGGCCGACAAGCTCGAGGAGGCCCGGCAGCTGCTCGGCTCCGTGGTCGAGGCCAAGCAGCGCGTGCTGGGAACCGAGCACCCGAGCACGTTGGGCTCGATCGACGTGCTGGCGCTGGTCCTGCGCAAGCTCGGGCGGCTGGAGGAGTCCGCCGCGCAATTCCATTTCGCCGCCGCCGCGCAGGAGCGGGCGCTCGGAGCCACGCACCCGTCGACCCTGCGCTCCCTGCGGCAGCTGGCCGTCACCTGCCGCCTGCAGAACCGCCTGGCCGAGGCCGAGGCCATCCTGGTGCGGATCATCGAGGCGGGCCTGACCTTGGGCGACGACCACGTCATGATCATCGCGGCGCGCGAGGAGCTGGGCCGCGTCCTGGTTCTCCGGCAGCGCCCCGCCGAGGCGCTGCCCGTGCTCCGCCAGGCCCAGCGCGATCGCCTCCGCGCGAACATCGAGCCGAACCCCGAGCGCGCCGCCGTCGTCAACGCCCTGCTCGGGGAAGCTCTGGCCGACCTCGGCCGCCTCGCCGAGGCCGAGCCGCTGCTCCGCGAATCCCTCCGCGAGATCGAGGCCATCCGCCCGTCCAACCCGGAACTGCGGATGCAGCGCCGGCGCACGGCGGCGAGCCTGGCCGGGCTGCTCCGCGCCCTCGACCGTCCCGCCGAGGCCCAGGGCTGGGCGCAGCAGGCGGGAGCCGCGCCCGGCCCCGGCCGGCCCTAGCCGGCGGGCCCGTCCCCAAAAAAAGGGCGCGGCGATGATCCGTTGCGCCGTTTTCCGCGCATTAACCGTTGCCGGCCCGCCCGCCACGGCGCACCGCCGCGGCGGCCTCCCTGCCGGTCCCACGCCCAACCCCTGCCAGGTTATGCCCGACCACCACACCTCCCCGGACATCATCGCCACCGTCGGCAACACGCCGCTCATCCGCCTGAACCGCATCGCGTCGGGCTACCCGGCCAAGGTCTTCCTGAAAGCGGAGTTCTTCAATCCGTGCGCCAGCGTCAAGGACCGCATCGGCATGGCCATGATCGACGCCGCCGAACGAGCCGGTCGCCTCCGGGCGGACTCGGTCGTGGTCGAGCCGACCTCCGGCAACACCGGCATCGCGCTCGCCTTCGTGTGCGCCGCGCGGGGCTACAAGCTCATCCTCACGATGCCCGAGACCATGTCGCTCGAACGCCGCGTGCTGCTGCGCATGCTCGGCGCCGAGATCGTGCTGACCCCGGGCGCGGAGGGGATGAAGGGCGCCATCGCGCGCGCGCGGGACATCCTCGCACAGCACGGCGAGCGCGGCTTCATGCCCCAGCAGTTCGAGAATCCGGCCAATCCCGAGATCCACCGGCGGACGACGGCCGAGGAGATCTGGGCCGCCACCCGGGGCGAAATCGACGTGTTCGTCGCCGGCGTCGGCACCGGCGGCACCATCACCGGCGTCTCGGAGGTGATCAAGCAGCGCCGGGCGATCAAATCGATCGCGGTGGAGCCCGCCGCGAGCCCGGTCATCTCCGGCGGCCAGCCGGGGCGCCACAAGATCCAGGGCATCGGCGCGGGCTTCGTGCCCCGCAACCTGAACACCGCCATCCTCGACGACGTCATCCGCGTGCGGGACGAGGACGCGATGGAGACGGCGCGCCAGCTTGGACTCCAGGAAGGCATCCTCGGCGGCATCTCCACCGGCGCCAACGTCTGGGCCGCCCTGCAGCTGGCGGGCCGGCCCGAGTTCGCCGGCAAGAACATCGTCACCGTCGGCGCCAGCTTCGGCGAGCGGTACCTGTCCACGGCCCTCGCGGAGAAAGCGCGGACCGAGGTAGCGGCCTAGCATGCTCGTCCTGCTCGTCGTTCTCGGCCTCCTGTGCTGGTCCGCCGCGGTGGGCATCTGCCTCGTGCTCGCCGCCGCGCTCTGGCTCGACGGGAAGAAGATGTGACGCCGCCCGAGCCGATGAAACCCTCGACCATCGCCCGGCCACCGCCGCCCGGCCCGCTCCGGCTCGTCCTGGACCCGGGCGGCCACGCGCCGGCGCCGCCGCCGCGACCGGGCATCGCGCGGCTCGCCGACCAGCTGCTGCAGCTCCTCTACCCGGGGCTCCTGGAGAGCATCGAGCCGCATGGGCCCGAGGGGCCTCCGGCCGGGGAGTCGCCCGAGCTGCTCCGCGACTTCGACCTCGCCTTGTGCCGGGCGCTCGCGCGCTGCCTCGCCCTGACGGCCGAGCCGCGGCCGGCGGATCGCGCCGCCGACATCGCCGCGGCCGCCCGGTCCGAGCTGCCGGCGCTGCGCCGGCTGCTGCTGCTCGACGCCCAGGCGGCCTTCAACGGGGACCCCTCCGTGCACAGCGTGATCGAAGCCATCCACTGTTTGCCCGGCCTGACCGCGATCGCGCTGCAGCGATTCGCCCATGTCCTCCATGGGCTCGGGGCGCCGGTGTTGCCGCGGCTGCTCACCGAGGCCGGACACACGCGCACCGGGTGCGACATCCATCCCGGCGCCCGGATCGGACGCAGTTTCTTCATCGACCACGCCACCGGCGTGGTCATCGGCGAGACGGCGACCATCGGGGACAACGTGAAGATCTATCACGGCGTCACGCTCGGCGCGAAGTCCTTCGACCGCGATCAGTCGGGCGCGCTCGTCCGCGGCACGAAACGCCATCCCGACATCGAGGACGACGTCACGATCTACGCCCACGCCACGATCCTCGGCGGCCACACCCGCATCGGGGCCGGCTCGATCATCGGCGCCAACGTGTGGCTGGCGAAATCCGTGCCGCCGGGATCGGTCGCCTATGTGACCGGCGGCCACGTGGTCGTGCAGCCGCGCACCGCCGCCGGCAGCGACTGGGAGATATGAGGGCCGCCGCCGGCCCGGCCATGCGTCCAGACCCATGAAGATCCGAGAATCAGGCATGCCGCCGGAGGAGACCTGGACCGGGTTCTTTTCCGTCCCGCACGTGCTCTCGGCCCTCGATTGCCCGGCGGGCCCGCACGACACCGTGATCGAGCTGGGCTGCGGCTACGGCACCTTCAGCCTGGAGGTGGCGCGGCGGACCGCCGGCCCGGTCTACGCCCTGGAAATCGAGGCGGAGCTGGTCGAATCGCTCGCCCGGCGGGCGGCGGCGGCCGGCCGGCGCAACCTCCACGCCCTGCAGCGCGATGTCGTCGCCGCGGGCACCGGGCTGCCGTCGGCCGGCGCGGACCACGTGATGGCCTACAACCTCCTGCATCTCGAGGATCCGGTGGCGTTGCTCCGGGAGGCCTGGCGGGTGCTGCGTCCGGGCGGCGTGCTCTCGGTGATCCATTGGCAGCCCGACCCGGCCACCCCGCGCGGGCCGCCGCTGGCCATCCGCCCCACGCCGGGCCAGTGCTGCGCCTGGGCGCGGGACGCCGGATTCCCCGTGGCGGAACCGCGCGTGCTCGGTGACGCGGCGCCGTGGCACTACGGGTTGCTGTTCCGCCGGTAGCGTCCCGGCAGCGCGCCGGGACGGCGCGCGCCACCCGCGGCTGACCGGCGCCAGACCGGCGGCTGATCGGCGGCTGATCGATGGCCGACCGGTGGAACGCGCGGTCCCCGCGCGTTACCTCCCGCAAGCGGACGCGACGGCAGGCTTCGTTCAGCGCGCCGGGACGGCGCGCGCCACCCGCGGCTGACCGGCGCCAGACCGGCGGCTGGTCGATGGCCGACCGGTGGAACGCGCGGTCCCCGCGCGTTTACCCCCGGCCGCGGGAGCCCGGGCCCGATAAGCCGAGGGACTCCGTTGGAAAATAGGCCTAATTGGCGAGCCGGCGGGCGGAATTCCCGATTGCGCGGCCCCTGCCCCGGCCTAGGTTCCGCGAATGGCTTCGCCCCGCGAACTCCTTGCTCTCAACGACTCCTTCGAACGCCGCCACACGGGCTCCGACGCGGCCGCCACCGCCGAGATGCTGCGCACGACGGGGTTCGAATCGCTGGAGTCCCTGGCCGACGCGGCCGTGCCGGCGAACATCCGCCTGAAGCGGCCCCTGCGGCTGCCCGCGGCCGCCACCGAGACCGAGGCGCTGGCCGAGCTGCGCGCGATCGCCTCCCGCAACAAGATCTTCCGGAGCTTCATCGGACAGGGCTACTACGGCACGCTCACGCCCGGCGTCATCCAGCGGAACATCCTCGAGAATCCCGGCTGGTACACCGCGTACACGCCCTACCAGGCCGAGATTTCCCAGGGCCGGCTCGAGGCGTTGCTCAACTTCCAGACGATCGTCACCGACCTCACGGGACTCGAGATCGCCAACGCCTCGATGCTCGACGAGGGCACCGCGGCGGCGGAGGCCATGATGCTCGCGCACCGCGTGAAGCTCGGCGAAAGCCACGAGTCGTCCCTATTCTTCGTGTCGGACCGGTGCCATCCGCAGACGATCGACATCGTCCGCACGCGCGCCAAGCCGCTCAACGTCACGGTCGTCACCGGCGACCACCGCAGCTTCGAGTTTTCCGGACGGGTCTTCGGCGTCCTTGTGCAGTACCCGGACACCACCGGCAGCATCCACGATTTCGCCGGGTTCTTCGCCCGCGCGCATGCCGCCGGCGCGCTCTGCGTGGCCGCGACCGACCTCCTCGCGCTCACGCTCCTCCGCGCGCCCGGGGAGTTCGGCGCCGACGTGGCGGTCGGCTCGGCCCAGCGCTTCGGCGTCCCGATGGGTTTCGGCGGCCCGCACGCGGGCTTCCTCGCCACGAAGGACGAGTTCAAGCGCCAGATGCCCGGCCGGCTGGTCGGCGTATCGAAGGACGCCCAGGGCAACCCGGCCCTGCGGCTCGCGCTGGGCACGCGCGAGCAGCACATCCGCCGCGACAAGGCCACGTCCAACATCTGCACTGCGCAGGTCCTCCTCGCCGTCATGGCGTCGATGTACGCCGTGTACCACGGCCCCGAGGGCCTGCGCCGCATCGCGCGCCGCACGCGGCTGCTCACGCAGCTCCTGGCCGACGGCCTCAAAGCCGCGGGCGCCGGGGTGAACGCGGAGCCGGTCTTCGACACGCTTACCGTCACCGGCGTCGCCGCCGGCCGCGTGCACGCCGCGGCGGCGGCGCGGAAGTTCAATGTCCGGCCGGTGGACGAATATTCGGTCGGGATCTCGCTCGACGAGACGACCACCCTGGAGGAGGTCGAGGCGCTGCTCCGCTGCTTCAACGAATCGGCCGTCCTGCCCGCGCCCGACGCCGTCGCCGCCGAGGTTCCGGCGCCCCACGCCCGCGCCACGGGCTTCCTCGGCGCCGCGGTCTTCAACCGGTATCACACCGAGCACGAGATGCTGCGGTACATCCGGCGGCTCGAGGCGAAGGACCTCTCCCTCGTCCACTCGATGATCTCGCTGGGCTCGTGCACGATGAAGCTCAACGCCACGAGCGAGATGTTTCCCGTCACCTGGCCGGAGTTCGGCCAGCTGCATCCGTTCGCCCCGGCCGAGCAGACGAAGGGCTACGCGAAGCTGTTCGATCAGCTCGAGAAATGGCTGGCCGAGATCACCGGCTTCGCGGGCGTGTCGCTGCAGCCGAACGCCGGTTCGCAGGGCGAATACGCCGGTCTGCTCGTCATCCGCGCCTACCATGAATCGCGCGGCGAGGGGCACCGCCACATCTGCCTCATTCCCACCTCCGCCCACGGCACCAATCCCGCCACCGCCGCGATGTGCGGCATGAAGGTGGTGCCGGTCGCGTGCGACGCGAACGGCAACATCGACGTCGCCGACCTCAAGGCGAAGTCCGCCGCGCACGCCGCGGACCTCGCGGCGCTGATGGTCACCTACCCGTCCACCCACGGCGTGTTCGAGGAATCGATCCGCGAGATCTGCCGCACGATCCACGCGCACGGCGGACAGGTATACATGGACGGTGCGAACATGAATGCGCAGGTCGGCCTGACCTCGCCCGGGCACATCGGCGCCGACGTCTGCCACCTCAACCTGCACAAGACCTTCTGCATTCCCCACGGCGGCGGCGGGCCGGGGATGGGGCCGATCGCTGTGGCGGCGCACCTGGCGCCGTTCCTGCCGGGGAATCCGGTGGAGGAAGGCACGGAGGCACGAAGGCACGGAGGCACGAAGGG
>DASPMS010000038.1:0-75036 GCA_035626915.1 Opitutaceae bacterium | reverse complement strand
GCCAGCGCAGCGGCGCGGCCCCCGGGCTGGCGGCCCGCGGCGCCGGGCCGGCGGCGGGCGCCTGCGCGCGGAGCTGGGTGGCGATCTGGGTGGCCGCCGCCGCGAGGGTCGCGGTGCGGACGAAGTCACGTCGGGAGACGGGTTTCATGGGGTGGACTGCATGGGGTTTGGGCCGACGCGGAGGCGTCGGCCTGATGACGGCCCGCGCGCATGCCCGGTTGCGGCTGCGCGCGGTTCAATCGATGTGGAAGACTTCCCTCAGCTCGCGCGAAACCGGGCTGTGATCGGGGTTCGCCGGCATGACGTCGGCCATGTGCCGCCACCAGCGCTGACACTCGGGCGTGCGCGCGATCGCGGCCCAGCGGGCCTCGTCCTCGACCTCGACGTACCCGAACAGCTGCCGCGTCTCCGGATGAAGGAAGATCGAGTAGTTGTGCACGCCGTGGCGCTTCAACACCGCCTCGAGCTCGGGCCAGATCGGCCGGTGCCGGCGCTCGTATTCGGCCTCGCGGCCGGCGTTCACGGACATGACGAAGGCTTTGCGGATCATGGGAGGAAGCGGCGCGCCGCGCGAGACGAACGCTTTTCTCCGCCGCGGCGCGACGCGACGTGTCCCGCTTCAGGACAGTCCGAGGGCGCGCAGCCGTGCCCGCCGGCTTGGCGCGGCGACCCGCCGTGAACCGGCTGGAACACGGCCGGCGGCTTCGACCTGGTCCGGATCCGACGAACGCTCGTCGCCCGCCCCGCGCGGACGCCCGACTTTGGGATTGAGTTCCCTTCCCGCCCCTCAATCCTTCGGACTGTCCGCATGGCTACCCCCACTCTGCGAACGTTGGCGAAGACCCTGGGTCTTTCGCGCACCACCGTCTCCGACGCCCTCCGCGGCTCCCCCCGCGTCAAGGCCGAGACCCTCAAGCGCGTCCAGGAAGCGGCGAAGGCCGCCGGCTACGAACGAAATCCGCTCACCGGCGCCGTGATGTCCCTCCTGCGCCGCTCCCGCGGCCAGCAATTCCGAGGCGTCCTGGGCGTGCTCGAAATGGCCTTGCCGGGCCGGCCCCCGCACGTCGTGCGCTACGGCAACACGCTCCTGAAGGGCATTTCCGAGCGGGCGGCGGAGCTCGGCTTCAAGGTCGAGCGCTTCGAGATCGGCCCCGCGGGCGTTCGGCTGGAGCGGCTGGACACGATCCTCCACACCCGCGGCATCCAGGCGCTCGTGCTGCTGCCGGCCTCCGGCTTCCCCGACTTTTCGCCGTTGAGCTGGAGCCGGTACAGCGGCGTCTACATCGACTACTTCATCGACCGGCCGGCGCTGCACTGCGTCTGCTCGGACCATTACCGCTCGATGGTGAGCCTCCTTCACGAGCTCCACGCCCGCGGCTACCGCCGCCCCGGGCTGTTCATGGAGATCGCCCTCGACGAACGGCTGCAGTTCCGGTGGGAGGGCGCGTTCCTGGCGCTGCAGAAGTACCTGCCGGAGATCACGGAGGTCCCGCCCCTGCGGGCCGAGACGCTCACGCGCAAGGAATTCGACCGCTGGTTCGCCCGCCACGAGCCCGACGTGGTGCTCGGCCACTACCCCGAGGTGATTGGCTGGATGAAGGGCGCCGGGGCCAAGTTCCCCAAGACGCACGCCTTCGTCTGCCTGAATTCGCTCCGTGCGGAGAACGGGGAGTGCGCCGCGCTCGACCTTCAGACCTCGGAACTGGGCGGACGGGCCGCCGAGCTCGTGATCGCCCAGCTCCTCCACAACGAGTTCGGCGTGCCGGAGCGGCCCTCCCTCACGACCATCCCGGCCAAGCTGCTCGAAGGGCCCACCCTCCGGCCGCGGCCGATGGCCGTGCCGGCGAGTCCGGCGGCCGCGCAGCCGTCCGAGCTCGCGCCCGCCTGAGCGGACGACCGCTCGACCGGCCACCTGAACGGCCGCGCCGCCGTGTGGCCAAAAGTCTGTCGCATATGCGACAGAGAATTGGCGCCGTGGCGCGCCCGGTTTTCACCGAGGCCAAGGGTTCTCCAATTTTGGTCCGGCGACGCCACGCCAAACCTGTGTCGCATATGCGACACAGGTTTGGCGTCACCCGCGGACCGTCGCGCGCAAGAACGCCGGTGCGCACCCGGTTCGGTCAGCGGCCGCCCGGCCGGAATGCGTCGGCCGGCACCAGCCCGGGCAGCTCGCGCAGCGCGGCCGCGACGACCGCCGCGTTCAGCTCCGCCCCGGCGCGGCTCGTGTGCGTCTGCGCGTCGGCGAAGAGCGCGTCGACCTTCGCGGGTCCGAGTTCCTCGTACCGGCGCGCGATGGCGTCGTTGAGGTCGATGAACGCCGCGTCTTCCTCCGCGGCGACCTGCCGGGCCCAGCCGGCATAGCTGTCGGCCGCGCGGACGATCCGACCTTCCCGCCAGGTCTTGCGCGGGACCGGCGAGCACACCACCGGCTTCGCACCCGCCGCCCGGGCCTCGCGAATAAACTGGCGCAGGTACCAGCCGTAGGAATGCACCACCTCGCGCTGCCCCGTCAGCAAGTTGTCGATCTCCTCCGTCTCGTCGCCGCGCCCGCGAATCGTCCCGCGCGCCCGCGACGCGTCGTTGAGGGGACCCGCGTCGTTGTGGCCGAACTGCATGACGACCACGTCGCCCGGCTTGAGGAGGGTCTGCGCGCGCCGCCAATGCCCCAGGGTGCGGAACGTCCGGCTGCTGAGCCCGCCGATCGCGCGGTTCACCAGATTGACCCGGGCCGGGTCGAAATGGTCCGCCAGCGGGTCGCCCCAGCCCCACTCGCCGTTGGCACCGTCGCCCCGTCCGTTGCGCACCGTGGAGTCGCCGATGAGGATGATGGAGGGCAACCCGGGGTTCGCCGGCTCCGGCAGGTTGAGCCAGCCGATGGAATCCGCCTCCACCGCAGTTCCCTTGGCCGACAAAACGGCCGCGAGCGGGCTCGGGCGCAGCCCCTTCAGGCCCTGCACCACGCACGACGCCGTGAACTCGGCTCCCACGGCATTGGCATGCGTGTGGTCTCCGCCGAACAGGCCGGCGACCCGGTCGGGCCCGAGTTCCTGGTACGCATCGGCGACGATGCGCGTCAGGTCGACGAACGGCACGCCCCGCTCCTGCGCGGTCGCGCGCGTCCATTCGCGGAAGCGCCCGGGACCGCGCTCCACCCGCCCGTCCGCCCAGATATTGCGCGGCGTGGGTGACAGCAGCACCGGCGTGGCGCCCTTCGCCTTCGCGTCGGCGACCATCTTCCGCAGATACCAGCCAAACGTGTGGACAGTCTCCGGTCGCTTCGTGACCGCGTTCACGATGTCCTCCGTCTCTTCCCCGATCCCGGAGAGCGAGCCCCGCGCGCGCAGGGGCCGCGTCGAGCCAGGCGGCTCCTCGTTGATGGCGCCGCCGTCGTTGTGGCCGAACTGGATGAGGACGAAGTCACCCGGTTTCACCTCGGCCATCAGCTGGTCCCACAGCCCCTCGGTGATGAACGTCCGGCTGCTGCGCCCGGCGCGCGCGCGGTTCGCGACGTTCACCTTCGCCGGATCGAAATGGTCGGCGAACGGCACGCCCCAGCCCTGCACGGGGCTTCCATTGCCGCGCGCGGCGGTCGAATCGCCGGCCAGGAAGATCGTGGGAAGGCCCGGGTTCGGCGCGGAGCGGACCGCGGCCGGCGCCCCGGCGAGGTCGGGCGCGGTGGCGGGCCCGAGCTTGAGCGCTCCCGAGGCCGGGATGGTCGCCTCGCGCGCGCCCGCCGAGTCGCGGATGCGGAGGCTCTGCGCGGGCCGCCCGCGAATCGCCGCCCCCGTCAGCCGGCCCTCCTTCCAGGACATGTCCACCTCGAAGCCGCCGCGGGCCCGCAGGCCTCGGACCTCCCCCTCCGGCCACGCGGCGGGCAGCGCGGGCAGCAGGTGGATCTCCCCGGCATGGCTCTGCACGAGCATTTCCGCGATCGCGGCCGCGCCGCCGAAGTTGCCGTCGATCTGGAACGGCGGGTGCGCGTCGAACAGGTTCGCGTAAGTGCCGCCGCCCCGCGTGCTGATTCCATCCTGCTGGCCCGCGGGCAGCAGGAGCGACCGCAGGAGCTTCGCCGCGCGGTCGCCGTCGCCCAGCCGGGCCCAGAGCGCGAGCTTGTGCGCGATGGCCCAGCCGGTCCCGGCGTCGCCCCGGACGTCGAGCGTCTTCCGCGCGGCCGCCGCCAGCTCTGGGGTGGCCGCCGGACTGATCTCGTGGCCGGGGAAGAGTCCCCAGAGGTGGGAGATGTGGCGGTGCTGGGGTTCCGGCTCCGGGTATTCCTCGAGCCACTCCATCACCCGGCCGTCGGAGCCGATCCGCGTCGGCGGCAGCCGCGCGCCTTTCGCCACCAGCTCGCGCCGGAGATCTTCGTCCACCCCGAGGATGCCGGCCGCCTCCGCCGTCGACGCGAAGAGGGCGCGGATCAGCTGGCTGTCGAACGTCGGGCCGAGGCAGACGTGCGCGCGCGTGCCGTCGGGCAGCTGAAACGAGTTTTCGGGCGAATTCGCGGGCGCGGTGACCAGCCAGCCGCGCGCGGGTTCCTCGACCAGCATGTCGAGGTAGAACTGCGCCGAACCCTTCATCACCGGGTACGCGCGCGCGAGGAAGTCGCGATCCCCCGTGTACAGCCAGTGCTCCCACAGGTGGGTGCAAAGCCAGGCCGAGCCCGTGCTGGTCGCGCCCCAATTCGCGCCCTCGCCCGGCGACGTGAAGCCCCAGGGGTTGGCGAGCACGTGGGCGACCCAGCCGCGAGCCGCATAGTAGCGCTGCGCGGTGCGCGCGCCGGGGTCGACGAGCGAGCCCACGAGCGCGAACAACGGCTCGTGCAGCTCGGACAGGTTGCACACCTCCGCGGGCCAGTAGTTCATCTGCACGTTCACGTTGAGGTGCCAGTCCCCGTTCCACGGGGTCTGGACGCCATCGGCCCAAATCCCCTGCAGATTCGCGGGCAGCCCGCCCGGCCGCGACGACGAGATCAGCAGGTAGCGGCCGAAATCGAAATAGAGCTGGGCGAGCCCCGGGTCGTCGGCTCCCCCGGCCTGCGCCGCGAGCCGCGCGGCGGTCGACGGCAGATCCCGCGCGCCCGCGGGCGTCCCCCCCAGCCGCAAGGCGACGCGATCGAACAGCCGGCGGTGGTGCGCGACGTGGGAGTTCCGGAGGACCGAGTACGACTTCGGCAGCGCCGCCGCGAGGTCGGCGGCGGCCGCGGCCCCCGCGTCGTCCACCTTGCGTCCGCCGAAGGACTTGATGTCGGTCGCGCCGCTGACCACCAGCAGGACCTCGTTCGCGCCCCGCACGGCCAGGCCGTCCCCGGCCGGCTCGACGCGCCCGCCACGGTTCACGATCCGCACCCGGGCGGCGAAGCCCACGTTCTCGCCGCCCTTCCCGTCGGGCAGGCGCCCGGAAAGCGTGAGCTCGCTCGGGCCCGAGATCGTCACGGCGGCGCGCTCCGGTCGCGCCAGCCGCGCGGTGAACGACAGGCTGCCGCCCCGGTCCGCCGTGAGGCGGACGACCAGCACCTCGTCCGGCGCGCTGACGAACGCCTCCCGGAAATAGCTCACGCCGTGCCGGCGGTACCGGACCGCGGCAATGGCATCGCCGAGGTCCAGCTCCCGCGCGTAGGCGGCGGTGCCGGCGGGTGCGGCGCCCGCGGAGGCCTCCCCATGCTCGAATTTCAGCAACAGGTCCGCCAGCACCTGATATGAGCCGTACGCCAGGTTCGCGCCGTTCGCGCGGCCCGAGCCCGGGCCGGCGCAGGTGAAATGCTGCGCGACGAGCTTTTCCGCCTCGGCATTTTTTCCCTCGAGCAGGAGCCGGCGGATTTCCGGGAGCGCCTTCGCGGCGTCCGGGCGGTCCGCATCCTGCGGCGAGCCGGACCACATGCCCGACTCGTTCAGAATGATCCGCTCCTCGTCCACGCCGCCGAAGACCATCGCGCCGAGCCGCCCGTTGCCGAGCGGCACCGACTCCGTGAAATGCCGCGCGGAGGCGTCGAAGCGGATGAGGCGCTCCGGGGAAGAAGCGGGGTCCCGGAGCCGGTCGACGAGCGCGCGCGGAACCTCGATCACGGTGCCATGCCGCATCCGCACCGGCGTGCCCTCGAACGGGAACTCCATCTTCGCGGTCACATCCTCCCATGTCCGGAGGTCCCGCGAGCGCATCGCGCCGTAATGCCGCTTGGTGTAGGCGTCGAAATACACCAGATGGTCGTCGCCGATTTTCACCGCGGTCGGCCCCTCCACCCAGAGCCCGGCGGGCGTGAACGGCGGGGACAGCGCGCCGAACGGTCCGGCGGCCGAATCCGCCGGCGCGATCTGCAGGTGCTTCTTCGGCGGATTAACGGTCTCGTCCTTGATGACGAGGTGAAGCTTCCCGTCCGCGCGCAGGAAGGTCGCGTCGATCACGCTGAACCCCGGATCGTAGAAAAGCCGCGTGGGCGTGAAGGCCCGGAAGTCCTTCGTCGTGGTGCAGTACATCCGGTGGTTGTAGCCCGACTCCGAGGCGCCGTCCGTCGCCGGGAACTTCCCCGGCACGGTCGAGGCCCAGAAGATCACGAACTCGCCCTTGGCGTCGTCGTAGGCGATCTCCGGCGCCCAGGTGTTCCGCACCGCGGGCTCGTGCGCCATGACGGGCAGTTCGCGCTGGTCCGTCCACGTGAGGAAATCCTTCGTCGCGGCGTAGCCGATGGCGTTCTCCGTCCAGCCCGAGGTCCACACCATGTGGTAGGTACCGTCCGGTCCGCGCGCGACGCATGGATCGCGCATGAGCTTCTCCTTGGCGCCGATGGTCGGCGTCAGGAAGCTTCGCCCCTCGCGCAGCGGCTGCCATTTGTAACCGTCCTCCGACCAGGCCAGGTGGAGCCCGTCCTCGCCATTCCTCGTGAAGTAGGTGAAGAGATAGGCTTGGTCGGCCGCCCGGAGCGAGGCAGCCAGTCCGGCGGCGGCGAGGCAGCCACGGAGGAGGAGCGGGAATAGGGATGCGGGCATGCGAAAGTCGTCAGTCGAAGCGGAACAGGAGGGTTCCCCGGATCGTCCCGGTCAGCTCGACCGGCGCGGACTGCGGGCCGAGCTGCGCCGTGGAATGAAACTTGTTCCGCATCGCCGGGATCACGTGCAGGAAGGCCAGTCCGACGTCCGGGAATTCGAGCAGGCCGTCCACGCCGTCGGGGGGCCGGCCGAGACCGAAGAACGGCACGCCCGAGGCGTTGTCGACCGTCACGCGGCCGCGCTCCGTGTGGACCACGAGCCATCGCCAGTCGCGGAAATATCCCGCGGACTCCGGGTAAACGTAGGTTTCGCCCGGGACGCCGTCCTTGAAAGCGACGTGGTGGACGTTGAATTCGCCGCCCTCCTGGCGGTTGCGCCAAACACGGTAAGGTCCGTCCCCGAGCCACCGCTTGGCCGTGAACGGCGGGAGCGAGGCGAAGCGGATGCCGAGGAGCTCGAAGCGGCCCGCGACGGTGATCGCGTAGTCCAGGCGCCAGCCGCCGGCGTCGTCGCGCGACCAGGCGAACGTCGGCTCGCCGTCGAGCGGCACCGGCACGAAGCCGCGGTCCTTGCCCACCATCGCGATCACCTCGACCGGACCGAGATCGGCCGGCGGTTCGACCGCCGGGCCCGCCGCGGGCCGTTCGTCCGGCCCGGCCGGCGCGATCGGAACGGTCTTCTGCCAGACGGTTCGCCCGTCGGGCGCACGCACGGAGAAGCGCAGGGCATCGAACCGACCGAGGTCCTCGGGAACGTGAAACGCGACCGACCCGCGCGTCCGTGGCGGAAGCGTCGTCCCGCCGGTTTCGCCGCGATAGATCTCGGGGATCCCGCGGAAGTCGGGACCGTGGAAAATCAGCGCGGACACCCTGAGCGCGTAGCCGCGCAGGTCGGAGAAGTCGTGATCGTTGACGAGCTCGACGACGCCGTTCCAGTCGGCCGGCAGCCGGCCGCGGGCGTCGAGCGGCAGCACCATCCGCACGGGCGACCAGATTTCCTTCACCGTGAAAAAGCTGGCTTCCCTCTCGCCGCGCGGGCCGACGATCCCGTCGGGCGCGAGATTCCCCGCGTTGTCGATCCGGCCGTCCTCGTCGGTGCGCACGACGCCCTCGTCCGCGAAGACCCAGAAGAACCCGCCCGCGACGGTGGGGCTCCGCATCATGACGTCCCAATAGTCGCGCAGGCCGGCGCCGATGCCCCCGTCGTACAGTCCGTGCAGCATCTCGGTCGGCAGGTAGATGGTGGGTCCGGCGCTCAGCTTCACGTGCGAATCCCAGGGCTCGTAGTGATCCGTGTTCACCCCGCTGAAGGTCGCCCAGGGGTGCAGCACCGGGCGGCGCTGCAGGTCCCACCTCGCGAACTCGCCGTCCACCTCGGTGTTCCAGCCGCCCTCGTTGCCGTTGTCCCAGAAAAGGATGCTGGGGTGGTTCACGTCGCGGCGGACCAGCTGCCCCACGAGGCGCGCGCCCGTCGGGGTGTCGTACGCGCCCTGCCAGCCGGCCAATTCGTCGAGCACGTAGAGCCCGAGCTCGTCGCATGCCTCGAGGAAATGCTTGTCGGGGGGATAATGCGACATCCGCACCGCGTTCATGTTCATCTCCTTGATGAGCCGGGCGTCGGCGTAGCTGTCGTCGCGGCCGAGCGTGCGGCCGGATTCGGGCCGGAAACAATGCCGGTTCACACCCTTGAGGATGATCTTGCGACCGTTCAGGTAGAGGCCGTCGTCCGGCCGCACCTCGAACGTGCGGAACCCGAAGCGCTCGGTGACCTCGTGCTGCTCGCGCCCCAGCGCCAGCGTGAAGCGCACGCGATAGAGATCGGGGGTCTCGGCCGTCCAGGTCCGGATTCCGGGAAAGACCTCGCGCAGCGGCACCGTCGTCGCGCCCGCGGGCACGCTGGCCACGACCGCGGGCTCGACCGGCCGGCCGGCGCCGTCGAACAGCTGCGCCACCAGCGTGCCGGCCGCGGGCGCCGGCGCGGCCAGGTGGATCTCCGCGGTGAACGTGCCGTCGGCGCGGGCGTCGATCCCGGTCCAGTCGATCGCCGCGGCCGGACGGGCCTCGAGCCACACCGGCCGGAAGATCCCGCCGAAGATCCAGTAGTCGCCGATCCGCTCGGCGCGGTTCACGCTCTCGTTCGCGGACTTCTTGCTCACCGTGACCTCGAGCAGGTTCGCCTCCCCGAAACGGACGAGCCCGGTGATGTCGTGGTGGAAGCGGTAGAACGCCCCCTGGTGGACCGGCCCGGCGGATCTCCCGTTCACCCAGACTTCCGCGTCCGTCATCGCGCCCTCGAAGACGATGCGCACGCTCCGCCCCCGCCATCCGGACGGCACGGTGAATTCCCGCCGGTACCGGCCCTGCTCGTCCGCCAGCGGCGGAGGATTCGGGCCGGCCCGTCCCGGGCGGTGATGCAAGCCGTAGTTATAGGTGCCGAATCCCTGCTGTTCCCAGCACGAGGGCACGGGAATCTTCGTCCATTCCCCGCTTTTTCTCCCGCCGGTGCAGAAGAAGTCCCAGAGGACGGCGTCCTCGGGGCCGTGTCCCGACAGCATCTGGATTTCCGTGGGTGCGGCGACGGCGAGCGAGAGCAGTCCGGCGAACAGGAGCGCCGACGCCGTGAAGGCGGGGTAACGCGCGGTCATCACCCCGAAATGCTCGCCGGCGCGGCCGCCGCGTCAACGACGCCGAGGCAGGCGAAAGTCATAGAACAAACCGGACCGTCCCGGCCTTTCATCCGCCGGGCCCCGTGCCGCCGTGGACGGCAGCGCGCCGAGACGTCGCGCTCCACCGATCGTCCCGGCGGAACGCGCGGCCCCTCCGACGCGCGCCGGGACGGTGCGCGCCACCCCTCGCGCCGGTGTAACGCGCGGTCCCCGCGCGTTACGGCCGATACCTTGAAAAAGACCCCCGCCGTTCACTCGGGCGCCACGACTCCGCCCGGAATCTTGATCGCGAATGCATGCTGGCACGGCGCGTCCTCCGGGCCGAATTCCGGGAGGACGATCTCCACATCGTCGCCGACCCGGCCCCACCGCAGCGCGCCGTCATGCCCGAGCAGCGTGACCCGCGTGCTCGGCGGGATCGTCACGTCTCGGAGCACGAGCCTCCGACCCGGCCATCCGGCCGTGATCGCGTAGAGCGCGTCCGGCTTCTTCGTGAAGAAAACTTGCCTCACCGCCCGGCCGTCCCGCGGGGCCTGTCCGACCTGCTCGAGCAGCTCGTACTTCACCTTGTAGTCGCGGTATTCCTGCCGGGGCCGCTCGCCGTCCGTCCATTGGGCGACCCGGGCCGCGGGCCGCGTCCCGTAGATCGCCTCCCCGTTGACCTTCAACCAGGCGCCGATCTCGAGCAGCCGCTCCTCCATGATGGGAGGGATCGTCCCGTCTGCGGCCGGGCCGACGTTGAGGAGAAAATTGCCCCCGCGGCTCACGAGGTCGACGAGCAGCAGGACGAGCTCCCGCGAGCTGCGATAGTCCTCGATCCGCTCGATGCGGTTCAATCCGTACGAATGGCCCATCCCGCGGTTCTCCTCCCACGGATGCGACCCATCCTGGAGCCCGGCGGCGTACTCGGTGGTCCAGTAGCCGCCGTGCTTGTGGCGCGTCTCCTTGCCCCAGCGGTCGTTGATCACGACCTCCTCCCGCGCGGGCGATTCGTTGAACAGCCACGCCAGCAGTTCCTCGCTCTTCCAGTCCCGCGACTCCATCTCCCATTCGCCGTCGCTGAAGATCAGCGCCGGGCCGTAGCGGTTCACGACGTCCTTGAACTGCGGCGTCATGTGCTCCTCCACGAAGCGCTTCCGGTCCGACAGCCACAGCGGGTTGAACCACTCGTAGAGGGAGAAATAGATCCCGAACTTCAGGCCGCGGGCGCGGGTGGCTTCGGCCAGCTCGCCCATGAGGTCGCGCCGCGGCCCGATCTCGGCCGAGTTCCAGGGGCGGCCCCAGGTGCGGCTCGCCTCGGCGCTGGGCCACAGCGCGAAGCCGTCGTGATGCTTGGAGGTCGGAACGATGTACCGCGCGCCCGCACGGGCGAACAGGTCGGCCCACCGGGCGGCATCGAAATGATGCGCCGTGAACTGCGGTGCGAAATCCATGTAGTCGTGGTCGGGCCCGTAGGTCTTGCGGTGGTACTCGCCGGCCGCCGCCTTCCGCGGGTCCTGGCTGCGCACCCACTGCCAGTACCACTCGGCGTACTCGCCGCGGACGTTCCACGCGGGAACCGAGTACACCCCCCAGTGGATGAAGATGCCGAACTTGGCGTCGAGGTACCAGTCCGGCGTCGGCCGGCGATCGAGAGAATCCCAGCGGGCCTCGAACCGGGGCGCCGGCGCGGCCGCGGCCGCGCCGATCATGACGAGGATAAGGAGCGAAAAGCGAGTCGTCGGCATGGGCCAAAAGCTAAGGCCCGGTGCGGACGTGCCAATGCCGATCCATGGCGAAAACCAACGCGCGGGGACCGCGCGTTCCACCTCACCGAGACCCGGTCGGGCGGCGCGCGTCGTCCCGGCGCTCCGGTGGCGCGCGCCGTCCCGGCGCGCTCGTCCTCCCGCCGCTCAGCCCGCGGCCAGGTTCAGCAGGAACAGGAAGAGGCCGACGATGCCGCCGGAGATCGCGCAGCATGCGATGAACCCGATGGTGTCGGCGCGGTCCCAGCGGCAGAATTCCCACCAGGAGCGGCGGCCGAACAGCTTCGTGTCGTCGAACCGGTCGGGGTGCTGCCGCGTCTCCTCCATCGCCGCCGCCTCGAGCTCGGGGGTCTTGCCGACCGGCGTCTTCATCTTGCCGTAGAAAAGCGCGACCCGGGCGGGGTCCGTGGGCCGCGTGAGGAGGCTGACGAGGAAGAGCACGGCGAAAGGGAACAGCGCGTCGAAGAAGAACTGGAGGGTGAAGCGCTGCGTGGGCGTCATGGTGACCACGTCGACGCCCAGCCGCCCGACCAGCCAGGCCTCGAAGTTGAACCGGTTGGTCCGGATCTCCGCGGCCTTGTACTTGGTCTCGGTGGCCGCCTCGCCGGGGTTCTGCCGGACCACGCGGGAGAAATAGACGCCCGTCCCCGGCGTCGTGCTGGGCTGCGCCAGCACCGGGTTGTGGGCGATCGCCGGGATCTTCGAGGCCGTCCACGGGATGACGAGGATGACCAGCGCCGAGAGCAGCACGCACGCCCACACGGCGGGACCGGTCACGCGCCGCCACCAGTACGTCAGGAGCACGGCCGCGCCGAACGGGAGGTTCACCGTCAGCACGATGACGACGATGTCGTAGAAATTGCCCATCACGGACGCGGTGAGCGTGCCCAGCACGAGCACGACCGCGATCGTCCAGCGCGCGTACAGGACGCCCTGCCCCTGGGTGATGTCGGGCCAGACCTGGCGGTACACGTTGCGCACGAAGAGCGAGGAGATCGCCAGGGCCTTGGCGGCGAGGGTGGACATGGTCCCCGCGAGGACGCCGGCGAGCATCAGCCCGATGAGGCCGGGACCGAGCAGCTGGTTGGACATCGTGCCCCAGACCGCGTCCGGATCGGAGAGCCCGCCGGCGCCGAACAGGGCGACGGCGATCAGGCCCGCGAAGGCCCACAGGATGATCATGAACCGCTTCAGGTAGGTGCCCGACACGCCGGAACGCGCGGCCATCTCGTCCTTGGCCGAGCCGCAGATGCCCATGTTGTGGCTGAGGCCGCCGTTCTGGACGATGCTGACCAGGAGGATGCCCAGGAGGCTCCACGCGGTGAACTGCGCGCCCCCGGCCGAGCCGAAGAGGTCGAACATGTGCCGCGGCACCTTGACCGCGAGCTGGTCCCAACCCCCGATCGCGCTCAGCCCGGTCGGGATGAGCAGGATGGAGAACACGATGATCAAGACGCTCTGCACCCCCTCGTTGACCGCCGCCGCCGCCATGCCGCCCATCACGATGTACGCGCCGACGACGAGCGTGAACACGCTGTAGAACGTGATCGGCTCCAGCATGGTGATGTAGCTGCGGAGCTCGCCCCGGGCGTTGCGGTCGCGCAGGTCGGCGAGCCGGGCCAGCTGGTCCGGCGCCAGCGCGGCGGCGCCCTGCTTCTCGAGCTGCTTGAGCTCGCGATAGCCCTCGACCCGCGAGCGGTCCTCGGCCGTCCAGCGCGCCTCGTCCTTCACGACGAGCGAGGAGGCGATCTTGTAGGCCGTGACGTTGCCGAAGCCGAGGAAGACGCACGCGACCACGATCTGGAAGACCGCATAGAAAAGGCTCAGCCCCTTGCTGGCATAGCGGTCCTCGAACAGGTCCGAGACCGTCGTGAGCCGCACGCGGCGGAACCAGACGTTCATGAACCAGAAGTACGGGTTCATGAAGACCGTCTGGAAGGACAGCCACGACCCGGGCGCGCCCTGCTGGTAGACGAAGCTCGCGGTGCTCACGGCCCCCTGCGGCTCGGTCGCGTTGCCGAAGTTGAGGAAGAACTGGTACAGCTTGCCGAGCTTCCGGCCCGCGAGGAAGAATCCCTCCTCGCTGTTGGCGGCGGCGGAGGCGCGCCGGCCGATCCAGACCACGGCCACGAGATAGAGGAGGACCACGAGAAGGTCGATCAGGTGCAGGCTGCCGATTTGCATGGGGATGGGGCTGCGACGAGTAGAGGGGGAAATCGCGGCCTTGCAGCCCTAATCCCCTGCCCGGCTTCGGACAGTTCAACGGCCCGCTTCGCGTCGCAGCTGCTCCAGGCGGCCCCGCACGCGCGCGGAGCGCGGGGCGAGGCGCGCCGCCTCCTCGTACTCGCGCAGCGCGCCCGCAGCGTCGCCGCGCATGAGCCGCAACTCGCCGAGCGTGGCCCGCAGGTCCGCGGCGCCGGGATCGATCTCCGCCGCCCGGTCGTAATGGACGATCGCCTCGTCGATCCGCCCCGCGCGCGCCAACACCGCGCCGAGGTTCGCCCGGGCGTCCGCGCGGTCGGGCCCGCGGCGGATCGCCTCCTCCAGGCTGGCGATCGCCTCGTCGACCCGGCCGAGCTCCGCCAGCACGCTGCCGAGGTTGTAGTGAATCGTGCCCAGCTCGGGCTTCAGCGCCCGCGCTCGTTCGTAGCTCGCGACCGCCTCGGCGGCGCGCCCCTCGGCCACCAGCGCGTTCCCCAGGTTGTAGTGCGCCCGGTAGTTGCCGGGCGCGTGGTGCGCGGTGTGGCTCCAGATGCGCACGGCGCTCGCGTAATCCTCGTTGCGGTGCATCGACGCGGCGAGCAGCGCGACCCCGGCGGCAAGCGTGAAGCCGGCGAGGACCTTCGCGCCCGCGAGCCGGCCGACCGCCAGCACCGGCAGCGCGAGCACGGATGCGAGGGGAAGGTACATCCGGTGCTCGGCGATCGTCTGGGTCGCCAGCGGCACGACGCTCGAGCTGGGGGCGAGGATCACGAAGAACCAGGCGCCGGCGAATCCCCAGGACGGCCGTCGGACCAGCGCCCAGGCCGTCGCGCCCAGCAATGCGAGCACGAACGGTCCCTGCCACCAGACGTCCGCCGGCGAGCGAACCACGCCGGCGCCATAGTCGAGGACCAGCGGGTGCGGCCAGACCGCCAGCCGCAGGTAGAGGACCAGCGCGCGGCACTGGGTCAGCAGGTATTCCCAGGACGTGACGCCGAGGCCGAAGCCGGCCGCCCCGCCGCGATTCGGCGTGTGGAGGACGAACGCGGCGAGCACCAGCCACGTCGCGGCCAGCCCGAGGTATGCGCCGCGCCGCGCGCGCCAGGCGCCCCCGAATGTCCCCGCGAGATGCGTCCGGTCGTACAGCAGCGCCAGCACCGGCACGACCGCGACGATTTCCTTCGCCAGCGCGCCAGCCACGCAGGCGCCGACCGCGAGCGCAAACCACCCGCGGCCGCCGCGCCCGTCACCAGACTGGTGACGCTCGCCGCCCCGCGCGAACGCCCAGAGCGAGAGCAGGATGAAAAACGCGCCGAGCAATTCGGTCCGCTGGATGACGCCGGTCACCGACTCGGTCTGCAGCGGGTGCACGGCCCAGAGGAGCGCGACGGCCAGCGCCGTCAGGTCCGGCCAGACCGCCGGAACGCGGCCCGTCGGCGCGGAGCCCGCCACCCCGTGTTCCGCTCCGGCAGCCGGTCGCGGCTCGCGAGCGGCCGCCGGCGGCCCGCGCATCACCCGCCGCAGCAGCGCGAACACGAGCAGCGCGTTGGCGGCGTGGAGCGCCGTGTTGAAGAGATGGTAGCCGCGCACGCTCGTGCCGCCGAGCGCGTGGTTGACCGCGAGCGAGAGGTTCACCAGCGGCCGGTTCGGCACGCCCGCGGCGTCGGCCGGCGGGGACCAGGCGGTCGACAGCCGCCGGATGCTGTCGTTGCGCAGGATCGCCGACTGGTCGTCGAGCAGGAACGGCGTGTTCAGGCTGTTCGACCAGGTGGCGGCGATCGCCGCCACCAGCAGCGCCGCGCCGGCCCAGGTCCACATCGCCGCCGCGCCGCCGTCGGGGCGCGGCGCGGGGCATGACATCTTCGGGCGCGGCATGGCCGGGGACGCTGGCCGCTGTCCCGCCGGCTGGCAAAACAAAGCCCCCCGGCTGTCCGCCGGGGGGCTCGAATGATCAGGCCGGACGGAGACGTCGGCTCAGAGGTCGAACGTCGCGGTGAGGATGAACTGCCGCGGGTCGATGATGCGGAAGTTCCACGGCGTGCCGTCCGGGTTGTACGAGATCGCCTGGAGCCGGCCGCTCTCGAACGCGTTGCGGACGTTCAGCTGCAGCCGGGTCTTCACCTTGCTGTTCCAGAGCCGGAAGTCGTACGTCCAGAGCAGGTCGACGTAGGTGCGGGCCTTGTCGTAGATCGGCCGGTTGCCGTCGAGGCGGCGGATCGCGCCGTCGGCGTCGGGCGCCTGGCCGAAGAAGCCGACGACCGCCTCGTCTTCCCAGCGAAGCGTGCCGCCCACGGACATGTTCTTGAACCATTTGTGGTCCGTGAGGCCGGCGAGCTTGTAGTTCGTCGTCGCGGTGAACCGCCACTCGCGGGTCTGCGGGCGGGGCTTGCCGGAGTTCGTGACGGCGAGCGCGTAGGGCGCGTCGACGTTGCCCGAGAAGAAGTTCCGCGGGATGTTGTTGCCGGTGGCCGTGCCGATGCCGACGTCCCACCAGAGCTGGCCGGCGCCGGGGAGCGGCTGGCCGGTGGCCGGGACGATGCCCGTCGGGACGCGGATGCTGGTCCAGAAGGGCATGCGCTCCTCGACATACTGGGCGATGAGCGGCGAGAGCTCCTTGTCGATGGCCTGCTGCTTCGTGATCGTGCTCTTGAGCGTCCAGTAGCGGTTCGGGTTGTAGTTGATCTCGATCTCCATGCCCTTCGACTCGACGTTGTTGATGTCGGAGATGGAGGGCAGGTTCTTGATGCGGTTGATGAACTCCTCGGTCAGGCCCATGGTCTGGTAGACCTGGGTCTTGGCCGCGGCCTCGGTGATCGTCGGATTGAGGGCGACGACCCACTGCGTCACCACGTCCTCGAGGTCGAACGAGTCGCCGCCGATCGCGCCGAACACCGCGTTGTCGCCGGAGGTGTCGAAGTCGAGGCGCAGCGGCCGGGTCGCGAGGACGCCGGTCGAGCCGTTGCGCGCCGCGACCTGCAGGGTCTCGTACTTGTTGACCTTAACGTGCAGCTTGCCGTCGAGCGCGCTGAACGAGAACCCGTAGTCCTTGCCCGTGCCGGTCGGATTGGTCAGGAGGTCGCCGTAGAGGCTGTACGAGAGCGAGGCCGGCGTGAAGCTGTCGGACTCGTTGTAGTGGAAGCGGAGCGAGCGGACGAAATCCGCCGCCGCGCCATGCATCCCGCCGCCGTCGGCGGCGGCGTCGATCGCCCGCCAATCCTTGAACGGCACGATCACGACGCCCTTGGTGCGGGTGGGGCCGGAGTTGGTGATCCAGTTCTCCGGGAAATCGTACAGCTTCGTCTCGTCGAGATAGCCGTCCGGCTTGAGCGGCACGGTCCCGTTGAAGACCTGCCGGGTGCGGTCCTTGCGGATGCCGGCGGTCGGGATGATGCGGTCGTTCCAGAGGAAGCCCTGCCAGACCAGGCCCATGGTGCGGATCTGCCGCTTCTGCATGCCGAGGGCGAAGTAGACGTCGCCGGTCTCGACGGTCTCGTTGAGCCACTGGCCGGTGTTGCCGTTGAAGTACCGCAGGGTGTGCGAGCCGTGCGGCGTGAAGGGACGCATCGGGGCGACATCGACGAGCGGACCAGCGTCGGTCACCGGGCCGCCCAGGTAGTAGCGCGTGAAGATGCGCTCGCCGGCGCCGCGGCCCGGGATGTTGGTGAGGTTGGCCGCCGACATCCACGGCTCGTTCGAGATGATCTGGTCGCGGTAGCGGAGGCCGTTGGGATTTGAGTTCGAGACGTTCTGCCGGAACTCGCCGTAGGCGGCGAAATTATGCCGGCCGATCCACTTGCGCCAGCCCTCCTCCTGCGTGAGGTCGAGCTGGTAGGCGGCGGTGACGCGCGCGTTGTCGTTCAGCTCCGGGCGGCGGAACGTCTGCATCTCCGAGCCGCCGATGTACGGCCGCAGGAAGAACGGGTTCGGCGTGCCGTCGAGCAGCTTCTCGTTGATGTCGATGGCGATGGTCGGGGGCGCGCCGTCGGAGGCCCCGATGAAATTGCGGCTGAGCACGTCGACGTCCTCGCGCAGGAAGCCGGCCTGGAACGCCAGCTTGTTCATCTGCGTGTTCACGATCCACTGCTCGATGTCGACCTGGTAGATGTCGGCCTTCTTCGTGCCGAAGTTCGGCGCCGCGTAGTTGATCTCCTCCCAGTCGTAGAGCGACTGGTCGGTGATGCCCGGCTGCTGGAACAGCGGGGTCGGGGGAAAGCCGAAGGCGCCGCCGCCGCGCTGGAGGATCGTGCCGTTCTGGAGGTAGCGCAGGTTGGCGTTGGCCGTGCCGGGGTTGCTGAGATTGGTCGCGGTGCCGGTGTTGTTGGCGCGGTTCACCATGTACAGCGCCACCTGGCCGCCGTCGACGAACCAGCTGGGCCGGTTCCAGAAGCTCGTGAACTGCGGGTTGATCCCCCGCGGGAGCTGCGTGCCCTCGTTGGCCGGCGTGACCGCCGTGTAGGTGGAGCCGCCGAGCAGGCGCCAGCCGCCGGTGTTGTTGCTGAACGTCGGATCCCAGACCGGGCTGCCGTTCGCGCGCCACTCGGTGATCGTGTCGCGGGGCGTCGTGGAGTTGGCCCGGGTGTTGAAGTTGTGGTAGCTCTCGTACGAGCCGCGGATGGTCGTGTTCTCGAACGGGCGCCAGGTCACCGCGGCGAAGAGCCGGTTCGTCTTGTCGCGCGACGGCTTCCGCTCGAACTCGCGGTCCTCGTACAGGCCCGTGAGGCGGATGCCGAGCTTGTCCTGGATGATCGGCCGGTTGACATCGAGGCTCGCGCGGTAGCCGCCCGAGCTGTCGGCGCGCAGGATCACCTGCGTGCTCTCGCGGCTCGGGTTGGCGCGGGACTGGATCAGGTTGACCGTGCCGGAAGCCTCGCCCAGGCCGAAGATGTTGGAGTTCGGGCCGCGGCTGATCTCGACCGCGTCGATGTTGTAGGTGTCGACCGGGATCGCGCTGCTCGTGGCGAAATTGCCGCGGGCGAGGTTGGCGTTGCCCAGACCGCGCATGCGGTTGGCGACCTCGGGCGACTGCTGGACGACGTCGATGGTGAAGCCGCGGTCCTGCTGCCACTCCGTGTACTGGTAGATGCCCTCGGTGTTGGCCTCGTTGGAGAAGATGTCGTTGATGTCCACCGCGGCGGTGTCCATCAGCTGCTGCTTCGTCACCACCGTGATGGAGGCGGCGAGGTCCTCGATCTTCGAGTTGAGGCGCGTGCCGGACAGCGTGTTCGAGGCCTGGTAGCCGTTGTTGTCGGCGCGGACCTCGAAGGGCGACATGACGACGACCTCGCGGCCGGAGCCGTCGGTGGCCGGGCGCCCGGCGGCCTCGTCGTCCGCGCGCATCGCCGCCTGCTCGTCGGGGTCGAGGACGCCGTTGTTGTTCTTGTCGTAGCGCGCCAGGTTCCTGGCGGTTTCGGCCGCGGGGGCCGCGGGGGCGGTTTGCGCCTGGGCGAGCGTGGCGCCGAGCATCGCAAGTACGACGGTCAGCTGCCAGCGCCGGTTCGATCGGCTGGGCTTGGGGTGCATGATGGTCCTGGTGTTACGGGGTGAACGCTCCGCGGCGCGGTCCGCGCCGGGAACTGTCGGGGTGCTGCGGGGTCAACGCGCGCACCTTCGGTCCGGCCCCCCGGACCCCACAACGCCTCGACAATCTGACAGTCCGTGATTCCCCGCGGAAACCCGGGGGTTCGCGCAAGCGCCGGACCGTTCGGCTCAGAAGTCGAAGCGGTCGATGTTCTCCTTCGTGAAGATGAACGGCTTCCCGAGAAGGATGTTGTCGCCGGCGATCGCGAATTCCCCGAGCCGGCCCGCGCGGAAGGTCTTCGCGCCGCGCTTCAGCTCGTCGTTCGCGAGCGCCGCGCCGGCGTGGACGGTCAGGTAGCCGAGGTCCTCGGTGTTCCAGAGGATCACGCTGTCGGTGACGCCCTCGTGGACGTAGCGCCGGTTCTCGTTCGGCAGCCCGAGCCCGAGCACCTTCACCTTGCCGGCCTTGCCCGCCTGCTTCACCGCCTCCGCCGCGCCGGGGACGCCCGGCGAACAGATCGCCATGATCGCCTTCAACTGCGGGTGCGCGCTCATCAGCGCGGTCGCCTCCGACTGCGCGCGGTCCTTCAGGTCGTCGCACGGCCGCACGGCCACGAGCTTCATGCGCGGGTACTTGTCCTTCAGCCGCGCCTCGATGTGCTTCTGCCACTCGCGCTGGTTGGCGGCGGTGAGCGTCGCGGTGATGATCGCGAACTCCCCCTCCCCGCCCGTGAGCCGCGCGGCCTCGTCCATCAGGGCGTGGCCGATGCCCTCCGGCGTGGCCTGGTTGACGAAGAAGGCCCGCGCGTCCGGCAGCGCGTCGGCGTCGTAGGTCAGCACCCGGATGCCGGACCGCTGCGCCTTCCGCAGCGCGGTGGAGATGCCCTCCTTGTTCTCCGCCGCCACCGCGATGACGTCGACGCCGAGCGTGATCCAGTTCTCCACGATCTCGTTCTGCTTCGCGGCATTGGTGTCGGTGGGCCCGTCGAACAGCAGCTCCACGCCCAGCTCCTGGGCGGCGCGGTCCGCGCCCTTCTTCACCGACAGGAAATAGGCGTTGCCCTTCGCCTTCGGCATCAGGGCGATCATCAGCTTGGCCTGGGCGAACGCGCCGGGCGCGAGCAGCGCGGCGCAGAGGAAGGCGAGGACGGGACGGAAGAGCGGGGAGATTTTCATCGGGGTGGGAGGATCAGGCGGGGGTCGGCGCAGCCTGCACGCGCGACCGCCATTTCGACAAGAATTTTGGCAGGGCGCCGCCCGCCAGCGCGACCAGCAGCAGCGCGCCCGTCAGCATCCCGGCCAGCTCCTCCGCGGCGTTCAGGCGGATCACCCACGGGAGCGTCGCGAGCCCGTTCTTCAAAACGGCGATCGCCGCGACGCCCAGCAGCGTGCCGTGCACGCTGCCGCGGCCGCCGAAGATGCTCGTGCCGCCGAGCACCACGGCCGTGATCGCGTACAGCTCGTATCCGGTTCCCGCGTCCGCCTTGGCCTGCCCGAGCCGGGCCGTGTAGATCACGGCCGCGACCGCCGCGACCACGCCGGCCAGCACGTACACGCCGGCCACGCGGCGCGGCACCGGGAGCCCCGCGTACCGCGCGCCCTCGGGCGCGAAACCGATCGCGCGGTACGAGCGCCCCCACACGGTGCGGTGGACGAGGATCCACCCGCCGGCGGCAACGGCGAGGAACACCCAGGCCTGGGTCGGCAGCCCAAGCCAGCGTTCCTGCCCGAGGAAAAGGAAGGAGGCCGGAAAATCCGTGTAGGTGACCGACCCACGGGTGATCGCCTCCGCCAGGCCTCGGAAGAGCGAATACGTGCCCAGCGTGACGATGAGCGGCGGCAGCCCGAGCCGCGTGATCAGCCCCGCGTTGAGTCCGCCGGCCGCGGCGCCGATCGCCAGCGTCGCGGCGATCGCGACCGGCAGCGGCAGCCCGGCGTCGTGCCAGAGCTTTCCGAACAGGATCGCGCAAAGCCCCAGCAGCGACCCGACCGAGAGGTCGATGCCCGCGGTGAGGATCACGGGCGTGAGCGCAAGGGCGAGCAGCCCGATCTCGCAGGTGTGGCGGAGGATGTCGAACTGGCGGTCGAGCGTTCCGAACCCGACGACGACGCCCCGGCGGTTGGTCGTCGTGCCAAAATGCCAGAACAGCAGCCATTCCACGACGAGCACCGCCAGCAGCAGCGTCTCGTAGCGGAAGACGTATAACTTCCAGCCTGAATCTCGCACGGTAGGAGACATGGACCGCTAATTCGCGCTGATTTTTGCCAATCCATCCACCCGCGCGGTGTATTCGGGCAGGATGATTCGGCGCCATTCCAAGATGTCCTTGTGACCGAAATTGATGAGATACCCGACCGGCCGCTTTGTCAGCTGGAGATAGTTCATTAACGGGGCTTCGTGTTCTGGCGGAAGCGTCGTGAGCGCTTTCAATTCGACCAGCAGACCGTCGAAGACGAACAGGTCGGGAACGTAACGCTTCAAGAGCCGACCCTTGTAGTAGCAACATCGCTCCCGTTTGGCATCAAAGGGGATTCCGCGATCGGCGAGCCCCATCTCCATGGACTCCGGATAGATCTCTTCCGCCAGACCGGCTCCCTGTTGGTTGTAAACCTCGAAAGCCGCACCCATCAGCTTGTAGCCCTCATCCTTGTGCGCGTCAGGTTTCATGGATTAGCGACAATTAGCGCAGATCAGCGGTGCACTTGCTCATTCAGCGCAGGTCGGAGTCAACCCGCGCGTTCACTCCTCTGCCGGACGCCGTCGGCGACCACGGCCAGGAGGATGATGGCGCCCTGGATCGCCTTCTCCCAGTATGCCTCGACCTTGAGGTGGGTCAGCGCCGGCGAGACACAGGCCAGGAGGAGCAGCCCGGCGAAGACGCCCCAGAGCTTGCCGCGGCCGCCCGAGATCGCGACGCCGCCGACCACCGCCGCGGCAATCACCTTCAGCTCGAGCCCCGCGCCCGTCAGCGGCTGCACCTGCGGCGACTGGACCAGGTTCATCACCGCCGCGAGCCCCGCGAGCGCGCCCATCAGGACGAAGACCGCGAAGGTAACGCCGCGGGGCCGGAGGCCCGCCAGCCGCGACGCCTCCGCGTCCGTGCCGACCGCGTACACGTGGCGGCCCGCCGCGACGTGGCGGAGCGCGAACGCGAAGGCCGCCAGCAGGGCCAGCGCCGCCAGCACCAGCACGGCCTGGCCCGCCCCCTGCGAAAGCCCGAACCATTGCACGCCGTCCGGGAGGTTCACGAACTCCCCCTGCCGCACGAGGTTCAGCCCCTGGCGCAAGGTGACCATCGTCGCGAGGGTCACCACGATCGACGGCAGGCCGAGCCCCGCCACAAGGCCGCCATTGACCGCGCCCATCAGCGCCCCGAGCGCGATCGACGCGGGCAGCACCGCCGGCAGGGGCCAGCCGCGCGCCGCGAGCAGGCCGGCCGCCACGCTGCAGATGGAGAACTGCGAGCCGACGGAGATGTCGATCTGCCGCGCGATGATCACGATCGCCATCCCGCACGCGACCACCAGGACGGGCGCTTCGCGGGTCGCGAGCGACAGCAGTGGCTGCGGCTCGTAGAACGCGGGCGCGAACGCCGCGAGCGCGAGCAACACCAGCGCCAGCGTCGCCGCCACCGAGAGCTCCCGGAAATGCGCCTTCATCCGCGCCCCTCCTGCCCCAGCGCGGCCGCCATCACCGCGGGCGCGGAGGACCCGCCGGGCAGGACGGCGGTGAGCTCGCCGCCGCGCATCACCCCGATGCGATCGCTCATGGCCAGCACTTCCGGAAGATCGCTCGAAATCAGGATCACGGCGACCCCTTCTCTCGCCAGCCGGCGGATGATCCGGTGGATCTCGCTTTTTGCGCCGACGTCCACGCCCTGCGTCGGCTCGTCCAGGATCAGCACGCGCGGTTTCGTCGCCAGCCACCGCGCGAGCGAGACCTTCTGCTGGTTGCCGCCGCTGAGCGTGCCCGCCGGGGCCGCCGGGCCGGCGGTCTTCACTCCGAGTTCGCGGATGAAGCCCTCCGCCAGCGCGCGCTCCGCCGTGCGGCGCAGCCAGCCGCCGGCGAACAGCCGGCGGTGGACCGCCATCGTCACGTTCTCCTCCACCGGCATCTCCAGGACCACGCCGTGGCGGCGGCGGTCCTCGGGAACATAGGCGATGCCGCGCGCGATCGCCTCCGCGGGCGAGCCGATCCGCACCTCGAGCCCGTCCAGGCGGACGGTGCCCGCCTCCGCCGGCGTCAGACCGAAGAGCACCCGCGCCAGCTCGGTCCGGCCCGCGCCCACCAAGCCGGCCAGGCCAAAGACCTCGCCCGCGCGGACCGTGAACGACACCGGGCGGACGCCCGCCCGGGGACACGCGAGCCGGTCCACCTCGAGCACCGGCTTGCCGGGGCTGCCCTCGGCCGGCGGATACAGCTGCTGCACCTCGCGGCCGACCATCAGCTTGATCAGGCCCGCCTCGTCGATGTCCGCGACCGCGTGCGTCCCGACGCTCGCGCCGTCGCGCAGCACGGTCACGCGGTCGGCGAGCGCGAAGATCTCCTCGAGCCGGTGCGAGATGTAGACCACGCCGACGCCGCTTTCGCGCAGCGCGCGGACGATGCGGAACAGCTGTGCCTGCTCGCGGTGAGTGAGCGACGCGGTCGGCTCGTCCATGATCACGATCCGCGCGCCCCCGAGCGTGCACGCGATCTCGACGAGCTGCTGCTCGGGCATCGAGAGCGAGCGCACCTCGGCCGCCGGGTCGATCCGCGCCCCGACGAACTCGAGCGCCGCGATTGCGCGGCGGCGGCGGTCCGTCCAGTCCACGCGGCGCCATGCCGCGGCGCTCGCGAACTGGCGCAGGTCGATGTTCTCCGCCACCGTCAGGTCGGGGAACAGGGCCGGCTGCTGGTAGATGCAGCCGATGCCCAGCCGGCGGGCCGATTTCGGCGTGAGCGGTCCGACCGCGCGGCCCGCGACGGCGATCTCCCCGCCGTCCGGCCGGTGCGCGCCGGTGACCACCTTGATGAGCGTGCTCTTCCCCGCGCCGTTCTCGCCCAGGAGCGCGTGCACCTCCCCGGCGCGCAGCTCGAAGTCCACCCCGCGGAGCGCGCGCACGCCGGCGAAGGACTTGGTGATGCGGGTGAGCTGGAGCAGCGGGGTGTCGGCGGCCATCGCGCGGGGTCGGCCGCCCAAGGGGCGGCAATCCCGCGCCGCAGACAAGCCGAATCCCCGTCAGCGGGCAACTCAGCGCCGGCCGGCCGGGACGCCGGGCGGAAACCCCGCGTCGGCGAGCGGCGACTGCGTCGCGCAGGCGCGCTGCAGGGCCTCGTCGAGGCCGCGGACCGACGGCGTCGCCATCGCGTCGCCGGGATCGCCCGACCAAGTCACGAGCGAAGGCGCGAGCGTCACGATCTCCGTCTGCCGGTGCAGCGATTCGATCAGCGCGGTGTGGCAGCCCGCCATCTCGGTCGTGCAGATGGAGGCCGCGGGGTCGCGCAGCCGGCGCAGCGTCGCCGCCATCATCTCGCGCCGGGCGCCGTTCGCGTCCAGCAGCCGGCGGCGCTCGCGACGGCCGCGGGCGTCCTCCCACCATGCCTCCGACTCGTACCGCCAGCAGGCGGTCCCGGCGCTGCCGGTGATGAGAATCTCCGGCTCGAGGCTCGTTCGGCTCGCATGGGTCGCGCCGAACCACAGTGCGACGCCCTCGTCGGTGGCAAGGCGCGCCACGGCGGTGTCAAAACTCGCGATGTCGTGCGCCCGGAACAGCTCGGCCTGCTCGAGCCGCACGCCGGTCGCCGCGCGGCCGTTCGCCCCGGCGAAATACAGACTCAGCATCACGAAGTGGGCGAAGGCGTTGTTCAGCGGCGAATCGAACACCGGGCGTCCGCCGGCCTGCAGCCGTCCCGCCCAGTCGTTGCGGCGGTAATACGCGCGCGTCCGCGGCCACAGCCCGAGGAAGCGCACGGAGCGCAGCTCGCCGATCGCGCCGCGGGCGAGTTCCCCCTTCAGCCAGGTGGTGCCGGGCTCGTAATAGTCCTGGAAGCCCACGGCGGCGAACCGGCCGCTCGCGCGCTCGGCCGCGCGGATCGCCGCCACCTCCGCGGTCGAGCCCGCGAGCGGCTTCTCGACGAGCACGTTCGCGCCGGCCTGCAGCGCGGCGACCGTCATGGGGGCGTGCCAATGGATGCCGGTGGGGATGAGGCAGAGGTCGATGGCCCCCGCGTGCCGGCGGAGCATCTCGGCGTGGTCGGTGTAAATCGCGGTCCCCTTCCCCTCGAGCTCGGCCACGTTCGCAGCCTCCTCCTCGCGGTTGATCACCGTGGCGGCCACCAGGTCGAGCTCGCCGCGATCGCGGCATGCGCGCGCCAGCTCGAGGTGGATGCGCCCGTAGCCCGAAATGCCGATCACCGCGACGCGCGGACGGGGGGGGCGCGCGTTCATGCGGGGGACCGCGAGGCCCGGTCGGGAGAGATGAGCTGACCCGAATGCACGAGAAAGGAATTGTTTTTGGGGCGGCCGCCTGCCGGACATGGGCCGGGCGGCGAAGCGAGGCGCAAGCTATTTCCGGGCCAAGGTGAGGCCATGGGCCCGCCCCGCTGACAGTCCGAGCCAGCCGCCCGCAGCGGCCCCGGCGCGGTCGCCGGCTCTCCCGTCCTCGCGGGCGCCGTTCGCGGGAGACGTGACTTAACCCGTCCGGCTTCATAGGCCGACCGCGGATCCCGCCGCGCGCGGCGCCGGACCAAACTGTCCACAACTTGGGCTGGTCGCGACCGCGGTTCTCGACCAGATTCGCTCGTCCCCCATGCCCCGTCCCGTCCTGCTGGCCGCCCTGCTCGTCCTGTCCTCGGCTGCATCCGCGGCCTCCACGCCGCCGGCGCCGCCTTGGCCCGAGATCAACGCGACGACGAAGCCGTGGAGCCGCTGGTGGTGGCTCGGCAACATCCTGGACGAGCGCACGACGACCGCGGTGATGGAGCAGTACGCCGCCGCGGGGCTCGGGGGGCTCGAGATCACGCCGATCTACGGCGTCGCGGGCTACGAGCACCGGTTCCTCCCGTACCTTTCGGCCGAGTGGATGCAGCAGTTCCGCCACGTCCTGGCCGAGGGCCGCCGCCTGGACCTTGGCCTCGACATGGCGACGGGCACCGGCTGGCCGTTCGGCGGCCCGTGGATCGAGGGCGACGACACGTGCCGATACCTCGCGCACAAGTCCTGGACGCTGCCGGGCGGCGGCCGCCTCGCCGAACCCGTGGAGTTCGTCGCGCGCCCCGTCGTCCGGGCCGTCGGCAGCCAGCTCTACGAGTTCCACGGGCCGGTGTACCGGGATCCCGGCGCGCCGCCGGAGGGGACCCCCGCGCAGCCCGCCCCGCGCCGGGGCGGCCCCCGCGTGCGGATCGAGGACCTCGTCGAACCCATCGCGGCGAACCCGAACCTGCAGGCGCTCGCGCTCGACCAGATCCGTTTCCCGAAGCGGCTGCCGCTCGCGTCGCTCATGGCGTTCGGTCCGGCCGGCGAGACCGAGGACCTCACCGCGCGGGTCGGAGCGGACGGCGCGCTCGACTGGGCCGCGCCCGGCGGGGGCGACTGGCGGCTCATCGCCCTCTTCTCCGGCTGGCACGGCAAGATGGTCGAGCGGGCCGCGCCCGGCGGCGAAGGCAACGTGATCGACCACTTCTCCCGGCGGGCGCTCGAGGCGTACCTGAAAAAATTCGACGCGGCATTCGCGGGAACCGACCTCACCGGCCTCCGAGCCTACTACAACGATTCGTACGAGGTCGACGACGCCCAAGGTGAGTCCGACTGGACCCTGGGCTTCCTCGCCGAATTCCAGAAACGCCGCGGCTACGACCTCCGCCGGCACCTCCCGGCCCTGCTGGCCAACGACGATTCCGAAGCGGCGCAGCGCGTGCGGACGGACTACCGGGAAACGATCTCCGACCTCCTGCTCGACGAGTTCACCAAGCCGTGGCGGGACTGGGCGAAGGCCCAGGGCCGCATGGTCCGGAACCAGGCGCACGGCTCGCCCGCCAACATCCTCGACCTCTATGCCGCCAGCGACATCCCCGAGCAGGAGGGCAACGACGTCGTGGCGATCAAGCTCGCGTCCTCCGCCGCGCACGTGACGGGCAAGCGCCTGACCGCGGCCGAGAGCGCGACCTGGCTGGACGAGCATTTCTCGTCGACCCTCGGGGACATCAAGCGGTCGGTGGACACGTATTTCCTGGGGGGCGTGAACCACAATTGCTACCACGGCACCGCGTATTCGCCGCCGGAGGAACCCTGGCCGGGCTTCCACTTCTACGCCTCGGTCGAGCTCAACCCGTCGAATCCCATCTGGGCGGACTTCCCCGTGCTCAACGCCTACGTCGCCCGCGCGCAGTCCTTCCTCCAGTCCGGCGAGCCCGACGAGGGCATCCTGCTCTACTACAACATCCACGACCGCTGGGCCCAGCGGGGCAACGGCAGCATGCCGCACTTTCATGGACGCCCGGCCGAGAACGTCGGCGCGCGCGCGGCCGCCGACAAGCTGCACGCCGCGGGCCACGGGTTCGACTTCGTGTCGGACCGGATGATTCAGGACCTCCGCGCCGATCCCGACGGCGGCGCGATTCTCGCCGGCCGGCAGCGCTACCGGGTGATCGTCGTCCCCGCCACCCGCACGATGCCGCTCGCGACCTTCCGCCGGCTCGTGGAATTGGCGGATGCGGGGGCGACCGTCATCTTCGAAGGAGATCTCCCGGCCGATGTTCCCGGCGCAGGCGATCTCGCCGCGCGCCGCGAATCCCTGCGCGCGCTTCTCAGCCGCGTGCGTCCAGCGACCACCGTCGACGGCACCGGCGTCGCGGAAATGGGCCGCGGTCAATTCCTCATCGGCAACGACGTCCTCCGGCTGCTCGCGCGCGCCGACGTTCACCCGGAGCCCGCGGCCGGGCACGGGCTGCAGTTCGTCCGCCGGCGAAACGAGCGGGGCGCGTTCTATTTCCTGGTGAACCGGGCGGACCGCTCGTTCGAAGGCTGGCTCCAGCTGCAGTCCGCGGGGCGAGGCGCCGCGATCTTCGATCCCATGACCGGACGCGCCGGGCTCGCCGCGGTCCGCGAGGGCTCCGGGAGCCGCGAATCGTCCGTCGTCCATCTCCAACTCGCGCCGGGGGCCTCCTGCGTCGTTCAGTTGTACGAGCAACGGCCGTCCCCCGAGGCCGCGAGCTGGGCCTACCGTCGGCCCGCCGGCCCCGCGCAACCGCTCGCCGGCGAATGGTCGGTCGAGTTCCTCTCCGGCGGACCGACCCTCCCCGCGCGGTTGACGGTGCCCGCACTGAGGTCCTGGACCGAGTTCGGCTCCGAGGACCTGAAGGCCTACGCCGGCACGGCGCGCTACACGCTGAACTTCCCCCGCCCTGCGGGCGACGCCGCCGCCTGGCAGCTCGACTTGGGCGCGATCGCGGACAGCGCGCGCGTGACGCTGAACGGACGCGAAATCGCCGCCCTGATCGCGCCGCCCTGGCAGGTCGCCCTCCCCGCGAGCGACCTCCGCGAGCAGAACGAGCTCGCGATCACCGTGACGAATCTCGCGGCGAACCGGATCGCGGATCTCGACCGCCGGGGCGTGCCGTGGAAGAAGTTCTACAACGTCAACATGCCCGCCCGCCGTCCCGAAAACCGCGATGCGAATGGCCTGTTCTCCGCCGCGAAATGGACTCCGCGCGCCTCCGGCCTCCTCGGGCCGGTGACGCTCACCCCGCTGGTTGCGTTTGAGCCTTGACGCCATCGACGCGGGGCCGGCTCCGTCCCTTCCTTCGGATCCTTCATCCCGCCTCCCCGCCCTGCGGCGCCATTCGCCCGCGGGAGGCCCCAGGGAACGCTCCTCTCGCATCACATCCCCGCCTGCCGATGACTATCCGTTTCCTCACCCCGTTGCTCCTCATGCTCACGTCCGCGCTCGTCACCGCCGCCGCCCCGGCCGATGGAACCGTCATCCCGCTCTGGCCCGAAGGCGTGCCGGGCGCGAAGGACATCGGGCCGGAGCGGCTCGAAGAGGCCCGCGTCATCAATGTCTCCGAGCCGACGCTCACGTACTGCGCGCCGGCGGTCGACAAGCCGAATGGCACCGCCGTCATCGTCTGCCCGGGCGGCGGCTACGTCCGGCTCTCGTTCGACCGCGAGGGCCTGCAATACGCGCGCTGGCTCGGCACGCTTGGCGTCACCACGTTCGTTCTGAAATACCGCATGCAGGAGTTCGGCCATCCGGCGCCGCTGCAGGACGTCCTCCGCGCGGTCCGGCTCGTGCGGTCACGCGCCGCGGACTTCGGCGTCAATCCCGACCGCATCGGCGTCATGGGCAGCTCGGCCGGCGGACATCTGACCGCCACAGCCGGCACGCTGTTCAGCCACCCGGCCGGCCGCACCGGACACGCGCTCGACGCGGTCCCCGCCCGGCCCGATTTCCTGATGCTTCTCTATCCGGTCATCACGATGAACGATCCCGCCGCACACGCCGGGTCGCGCCGCGCGCTGCTCGGGCCCGCCCCTTCGGCGGAAAACCTGCGGCTGATGTCCCTCGAAACGCAGGTCACGAAGGAGACCCCGCCCGCGCTCCTGATCCACACGCAGGAGGACCAGTCCGTGCCGGTCGAGAACAGCGTGCTGTTCTACCAGGCCCTGACCCGCGCCCGCGTCCCCGCCGAATTCTACGCGTTCGAGAAAGGCGGCCACGGCATGGGCATGCGGGCCGGGCTCGGAACCTCGTCGGACTGGCCCGACCGGGCGGCGGAATGGCTGCGCGCCCGGGGCCTGCTGGATCCCGCCGGCGCCAAATGACGGGGCGTCGGCCGCATTCGGTAGCCCGCGGCCGGTCCGGAGCGTCTTGGCCGTCGTCCCAAACTGTCCGTGGCGCCGCAAGCCCGCGCCGGACTCCCCTCCTGCCACCCTCCGCAACCCCCGATACCGATGCGCGCCGTCCTCGCCCTCGCCCTGCTGCTCGTCCTGGACCCGGTCCGGGCCCACCGCCCGGCGACCGGTCCCTCGCCTTCGACCGGACATCCTCCCGCGGGCGCACGCCCCTTGCTGGAGAAGCTCTCCCGCGGCGTGGTCGCCGTCCACCAGCCCGACGGCAAGGTTTTCGTCAGCTGGCGCCTGCTCGCCACGGACGCCGAGCGCACCGCGTTCAACCTCTACCGCGAAACCGCGCCAGGCCGCGTCCAGGTCGCCTTCGGTAACGCGCCGCGCAATCCCGAGCCGGCCGTGGTCAAGCTCAACGCCGAGCCGCTGGCGGGCCCGACCTGGTTCGTCGACTCCGGCGCTCGCCTCGAGCGCGAGACCCGGTACTTCGTGCGCGCCGTGGTCGATGGCCAGGAAGCCGAGGCTTCCGCCCCGTTCGTGCTCCGCGCCGGCGCGGCGCCTTTGCCGTATCATCCCGTGCCGATCCACACCCCGGACGGATATACGCCGAATGATGCCTCCCTCGGCGACCTCGACGGCGACGGCGACTATGAGATCGTCCTGAAACAGGAGCAGAACCCGCGGGACAACTCGCAGGCCGGCCCCACGGGCCAGACCATCCTCCAGGCCTACAAGCTGGACGGAACGCGGCTGTGGACCATCGACCTGGGGAAGAACATTCGCGAGGGCGCGCACTACACCATGTTCATGGTGATCGATCTCGACGGCGACGGCCGGGCCGAAGTCGCGTGCAAGACGGCGGACGGCACGGTCGACGGCACCGGCAAGGTCATCGGAGACCCGGCGGCGGACTGGCGCGAATCCGGCCACGCCACCGCGCCCACCCGCGACCGGACCGGCGCGACCCAGACGCCCGAGGGCCTGGTCGCCCGGCTCGAGGGCCGGATTCTCCGCGGGCCCGAGTACCTCACGGTGTTCGACGGCCGCACGGGCGCCGCGCTCGCGACCGAGAAGTATCTTCCCGGGCGCCATCCGGAGACCGACCAGCCGACGGGCGAGCAGCTCCGGGCCGTCTGGGGCGACGCGTACGCGAACCGGTCGGACCGGTTCCTCGCCGGCGTCGCCTACCTCGACGGCCGCCTGCCGTCGCTGCTTTTCTGCCGCGGCTACTACACGCGCAGCGTGATCGCGGCCTGGGACTTCCGCGGCGGCAAGCTGAGCTCGCGCTGGGTCTTCGATTCGGACGACGGCACGCCGGGCAACGAGAAGTTCCGCGGACAGGGCAACCACAACCTTTCCGTCGCGGACGTCGACGGCGACGGACGCCAGGAGATCATCTACGGCGCCGCGGTCATCGACGACGACGGCCGGGGCCTGTACTCGACCGGCTGGGGCCATGGCGACGCCCTGCATGTGTCCGACTTCGCCCCGGCGAATCCCGGGCTCGAGGTGCTCACGATCCAGGAGCGCTTCGACAAGGAGGGCATGTCGCTCCGCGATGCGCGGACCGGAAAGCCGCTCGTGCTCGTGCCGTCGGTCCGCGCCGCGACCGAGGGCGGCGACCGCGGCGAGGGCCCGGGGCGTGGCAACGCTTTCAATATCGACCCGCGTTTCCCGGGCGCGGAGCTGTGGTGCGCCGGCGCCGGCATGGATGGCATCTACACCGCGCAGGGCGAGAAGTTCATCGAGCGGCGGCCCCGCGGTTTTCCCTGCAATTTCGGCGTCTGGTGGGACGGCGACCTCCTCCGCGAGCTCCTCGACCAGAACCGGATCGTGAAATGGAACTGGGAAACGGACGCCCTCGACCTGCTGCTCGTCGCCCACGCGTGCACGTCTGGAAACGGCACCAAAGCCACCCCGGCCGTCAGCGGCGACCTGTGGGGCGACTGGCGCGAGGAGGTCGTGTGGGCCACCCGCGACGGCAAGGAACTCCGCATCTACACGAGCACCTTGCCGACGAAGCACCGCCTCGTGACGCTGATGCACGACGCGCAATACCGCGTCGCCGTGGCCTGGCAGAACACCGCCTACAACCAGCCGCCGCACCCGAGCTTCGCGCTCGACGAGGCGCTTCCCCTCCCGCCGCGGCCCGAGATCGACGTGGCCCCCTGAGCGAAGCCCCATTCCTTCGACCATGAGAACAACCCCGTTCCTGTCGTTCATCTCGAGCTGCGCGCTGGCGGCGTCCGCCTGGGCTCAGCCGGTCGTGCCCCTTTGGACCGGCGACGCGCCCGGCTCCGAAGGACGGACCGGCGAGCCCAAGGTCCGCATCGCCGACCGCGGCGAACGGGTCGTATCCGGCATCCACCGGCCGGATCTCACCGTTTACCTCCCCGCGGCGGGACGCGCCACCGGCGCCGGCGTGGTCGTCTGCCCGGGGGGCGGACACCGCGAGCTTTGGACCGACCACGAGGGCCATGCGGTCGCGCGCTGGCTCGCCGATCGCGGCATCGCCGCCTTCGTGCTCAAGTACCGGCTCGCCCGCGAGGAAGGTTCGACCTACCGCGTCGACGTGGAGGCGCTGGCCGACGCGCAGCGGGCGCTCCGGCTTGTCCGGCACCGCGCCGCCGAATGGCAGGTGGATCCCGCGCGCCTCGGAATCCTGGGGTTCTCCGCCGGCGGCGAGCTGGCCGGCTTGGCGGCGCGCCGGTCCGAACCGGCCCGTCCGGGGCAGAGCGATCCGGTCGAGCAGCAGTCGAGCCGCCCGGCGTTCCAGGCGTTGATCTACCCGGGACGCTCGGCGTCGATCGAACCGGCCGCGGGGCACCCGCCGGCGTTCCTCCTGTGCGGGTTCAACGACCGTCCGGACATTTCCGAAGGACTCGCGCAGGTCTACCTGCGCTTCAAGCAGGCGGGCGTGCCCGCCGAGCTGCACATCCTCGCGGGAACCGGCCATGGGTTCGGCTTGCGGCCCGACACGCCCGCGCCCCTCGCCGGCTGGCCCGAGCGGCTGCACGAGTGGCTGTCCGGGCAGGGTTTCCTCCGCGGCAGCCCATGACCGTCCCGCGCCTCGCCACGCTCCTGCTGCTGGCGCTCGCGGCGCATGCCCCCGCGGCCGAACCCGTGTCCATGCGCCCGATCCGCGTCCTCATCGTCGACGGCTACAGCAATCACGACTGGCGGCTCACCACCGCGCTCATCCGCGGAATCCTCGAGCCGACGGGGCATTTCGCGATCTCCGTCTCGACCGCGCCGGCCAGCAAGGACGCGCCCGGCTGGGACGCATGGCGCCCCCGGTTCGCGGATCACGACGTCGTGATCCAGACCTGCAACGACCTCAACGGCGGCCCCGCCTGGCCCCGCGCCGTCCAGGAGGACTTCGAGCGCTTCGTGCGCGGCGGCGGCGGCGTGTACGTCTGGCACGCGGGCAACAACGCCTTCGCCGACTGGCCCGCCTACAACGAGATGATCGGCCTCGGCTGGCGCAGGAAGGAGTTCGGTTGGGCGCTCGCCGTCGGCCCGGACGGCCGGACGATCCGCATTCCCGCAAGCGAGGGCCGGGACACCGGCCATGGTCCGCGGCTCGACACGGTCGTCCACCGGCTCGGCGATCACCCGATCCATGCCGGGCTGCCGCGCGCGTGGCTCACGCCCGACATCGAGGTCTATTATTACGCCCGGGGGCCCGCGCGGTCGATCGAGCTGCTCTCGCACGGTTTCGATCCGCGCACCGGCAAGCAGTGGCCGCTCGAGTGGACCGTCGCCTATGGCCGCGGGCGCGTGTACACCTCGACCTTCGGCCATGTCTGGAAAGGCGACACGCAGCCCGAGCGGATGCGCTGCGCCGGGCTGCAGACGGTGATGACGCGGGCGGTCCAGTGGCTCGCGCGCCGGGAGGTCACGATTCCGGTGCCGGATGATTTTCCCACGGCCGAGAGGAAATCGGTCCGCGGCGAGATTCCCCTGACCGTCCCGTGACCCGGCTGCCATGACCCATCGCCTTGCGTTTCTCGTTCTCGCGCTGTCGCCGGGCGTCCCGTCGCCCGCGCAGGCTCCCGCGAGCATCTTTGCCCGCGACTTCCGGGTCACGGTCTCCGGCGGATCGCCCCGCGGAGACTTGCTCCTCCATCCTCCGGGCGGTTCCGGACAGCTCGTCTCGTTCGCCCTGCCGGAGGGAAACCACCGCGTGATCGTGGCCTTCACCTCGGCGGCGGCCGCGGCCGCGACCACCATCAAGGCGGAGAGCCGCCGGCTGGTGGTTGAGCGGGGTGAGCCGGCTGCGGTCGCATCCGTCGGGCCGGAGGCGTCGGACCCGTCGGCGAACTCCGCCGCCGAGGCGGCCCGCACGTTCGTCGTCAACGTCCGCACGCCCGCCCTGGCGCCGCCGGAACGCAACGCGCCGGGGGGCGCGGCGGTGGTGCTCAACGACCGGGAGCGGGGCTCGTTCACCTGGGACGACCGGCTCACCCTCGAGCTTCACGCACCCCTGGGCAGCGTCCGCCGGATCGACTTCCAGCCGGCCGACGTCCCGACGGTGTACCTGGTCGGCGATTCCACGGTCACCGACCAGCGCCACGAGGACAGCGCGAGCTGGGGCCAGATGCTGCCGCGTTTCCTCGGGCCGGCCGTGGCCGTCGCCAATCACGCGGAATCCGGGGAAACCCTGAAATCCTTCGCGACCGGGCTGCGCCTCGCCAAGGTGCTCGAGCGGATGCGGGCGGGCGACTGGCTTTTCATCCAATTCGGCCACAACGACCAGAAGCAGCAGTGGCCGCAAACCTACGCCGAGGCCGGGACGACGTACGACGCCTGGCTCAAGGTCTACCTGGCCGAGGCGCGGCGGCGCGGGGCGACGCCGGTCCTGCTGACGTCGCCGCAGCGGCGGACCTTCGACGAGACGGGCCGGATTCGGAACAGCCATGGCGGCTATCCGGACGCCGTGCGGCGCGTCGCGGCCGAAGAAAACGTGGCGCTCATCGACCTCGATCGCGCCAGCGTCGCGCTTTACGAGGCGCTGGGGCCGGAGCGCGCGCCGCGACTCTTTGCGGCCGGGGGCAAGGACGCCACCCATCACAACAACTTCGGCGCCTATCAGCTCGCCCAGTGCGTCGCGCAGGGCATCCGCGACGCGCGCCTGCCGCTCGCCGCGCACCTGGCCGCCGATTTCGCGGGCTTCGATCCCTCGCGCCCCGACGACCCGGACCGCTTCCATCTTCCGCCCAGCCCCCAGCGCAGCGAGGAAACCCCGCGCGGGAATTGATGCCCGCCGCCGGACGATAACCGGCCCGGAAAAACCCGAACGCGGAGCGATTGCCAAATCTCTGTCGCATATGCGACAGAGATTTGGACGCGAGGGCGGCGTCGACCCCCCGGTGGACCCACGTACCCAGATGTTCCTTTCCGCGATGCTTTGGGGCATCGACGTGCGCGGGCCGGGTCCGCTGCGCAGCTTCGGAGACACCTTCGAGCTGTGGGCGGGGCGGCATGGCCTGCCCCGTTCCGTCGAGGAGCTGGAGGAACGGCAGTTGATCGAGACTGCGACGACGCCCGAACTGGGGCGGTTGGTGCGGCTCGCGAGAGCCGGAATCATCGCGGCGCTGGGCGGAAGGGACCCGATCGCGCGCTGGGAGCGGCCGTGGGACGGACGGTGGCGGACGATCGCGTTCGATGTCCCGCTGAACCGCGGGGCGCTCCGGGCCCGCGTCCGACGCCGCCTGAAGGCAGCTCACTTCGGCTGCCTCCAGCGGAGCGTGTGGATCTCTCCCGATCCCGTACCCCTCATCCGGGACCACCTTGGCACCGCCGGAATGGATCCGAAGTCCCTCATCGTGCTGGAAGCCCGGCCGGTCGCTGGCGAGGTCGACCGCGACCTGGTGCGGGCGGCGTGGAATTTCCGCCGGATCAACCTCCTGTACGAGCGCTACCTTCGCCGGATCGAGGAACCGCCGCCCCGCGGCGAAGCGCTGCGCCACTGGCGCGAGAAAGAAAACCATCTCTGGCTCGCCGCGGTCGGCGCCGATCCGCTGCTCCCGCTGGACCTGCACCCGCGTGGCTACCTCGGTCCCCGGGCGTTCGAGCGGCGCCGCGCGCTCCTGCGGTCGTAGGTGCCAAATCTCTGTCGCATATGCGACAGAGATTTGGCGGAGCATGAACCCCCGGGAGGATGAATCCGCCGGGATGCTTCCGGCGCCCGGCCCGTCACCTCCCGCGCGGCATCGTTTCAGGGGGCCGCGTCGGGCATGAAGTCGAACGCCTGCGTCACGTGCGCGATCGCCGGCCGACCCTTCCGGCGCGGCGGCTCGAAGCGCCACTGCTTCACCGCCGCGACGGCCGCGGCGTCGAGCACGGGGTGCGCGGCCATCACCACCCGCGGGAAGCGCGCGTGACCCTCCGGATCGACGTGGAATTCGACCAGCACCCGGCCGCCCGTGCCGCCCTGCTTCAGCGCCTGCGGATAGGCCGGCGCGATGCGCTCGAGCGGCCGTAGCGGCCGGTCCAGTTCCTGCGCGGCGCAGGGCTCGAAAACGAAGCGTTTCCCCGCCGGCTGGCCGGCCCGCGCCTGGTTGCTCGCCGGACCCTTCCGATCGACGAACACCATGCCCTCGGTTCCGATGCGAAAGTCGAAGTCGACCGTGACGATGGTCCGGCACGGGTGCCCGTCCCGCCGCGCGGGCACGAAGCGCCATTCCTGCACCTTGCGCTCCAGCGCGGTGGCGAACACCTGGTGCGTGTGCGCGACGACCAGGCTGTCGGCCACCTGCCCAAACTCGTCGACCTCGAGCAGCATCCGCACCTCGCCCGCGCCGAGGCCCTCCGCCATCGCGCGCGCCGGGTAGTCCGGTTTCGGGGCGTGGCGGATGCGCAGCACCTCCTCCTCCGGCCACGCCGTGGCCGCCGCGCCGGCGAGGATCGCCGCCGCGATCGCGCGCGCTCCGGGCGAGGGCTGCCAGCCGCTGTTCCGCGTGCTCATGCGTCGTGACCCCGATCCGGTCAGGGACCGGGCTCGAACTGGAATTCCTGGGTCGCGAACACCAGCACGGGCCGGCCGCGCCGCCGCGGCGGATCGAACCGCCACTCCTTCACGGCCGCGGTCACGACCGACGCCAGCAGCGGATGCGTCCGGGACACCACCAGCGGGAAGCGCACCTCGCCGGCCGCATCGATATAGAACTCGACGCGCACGCGCCCCACAAGACCGCGGTCGCTGAACTCCGCCGGATACAGCGGCGGGTCCGACCGCAGCGGCCGCACCGGCCGGTCGAGTTCGGTCGCCGGGCAGGGCTCGTGGATGAAGCTGCTGCCGGCGATCCGCGGCGCGGGCAGCGGACCCGGCACGGACATCGTGTCCACCGCGACGATCTCCCCGGCGCGGTAAAGGAACGCGACGCGCATGATGGTCGTCACCGGCTTCCCGTCGACCAGGTACGGACGGAACCGCCACTGCCGCACCGCCTCGACCGCCGCGTCCGCGAAGTCCGCGCGGGTGTAGGCCAAGAGCATCAGGTCCCCGATCTGCCCGAGCCCGTCGACCTCGAACAGCACGTGCGCCTCGCCATCCCGCGCGCCCTCCACCAGCGCCCGCCGCGGAAAAAACGGCTTCACCATCTTCGTGACCCGCAGCACCTCCTCGCGCGGCGCCGCCTCCGCGGGAAGGTCCGCGCCGGCGCCGGACGCGCGCACCGCGGAAGCCCAGCCCCAGACCATCCCCGCGCCCAGCAGCCGCGCCGCCTGGATGCCTCGATCCGCTCGCCGCTTCGCGTTCATGCTGGGATGGCCGGAACATTACTCCGGGGGCGCGTTCGGGCAAGCCCGGCCACTTTCCCGGCCCCTCGCCGTGTCATCGCGAACCCGGCCGGGCCGATCCGTCCCGCGGATCGCCTCATCGCTGCGCCCGCGCCGCCTCGCCATGACCCGGGGGCGGACCGCCTTCCCCACCTCGCCGGTCCCCCGGCGCCCCACTGTCCGAAAGCGGCATCGATTGTCGCACTTCCCGCGTTTGCTTCGCTGCACGCCCGCACCAGAGTTCCCCGGTCGGCCGCACACCACCTTCCCCCGCCTTGCCCTTGGTCTCATCCCCCAAACACCGCCACGCCTTCGTGGGCACCGGCGGCCGCGCCCTGAGCTTCATCGAACCGCTCGTCACGAGCTACCGCGAGGCGAACGAGCTGGTCGCCCTGTGCGACCTCAGCCCCGCGCGGATGAAGTACTACAACGACCTGCTCGCCGGCGAGCTGGGCTACCATGCCGTTCCCGCCTACTCGCCGGACCGGTTCGACGCGATGCTCCGCGAGACGAAGCCGCAGACGGTCTTCGTGTGCTCGAAGGACGACACGCACCACGACTACATTGTCCGGTCCCTGCAGGCCGGCTGCGACGTCATCACGGAAAAGCCGATGACGATCGACGCACCCAAGTGCCGCGCGATCCTCGAGGCCCAGCGCGCCACCGGCCGCCGCGTGCGCGTGGCCTTCAACTACCGCTGGGCGCCGTTCCGCACGAAGGTGAAGGAGCTGCTCGCCGCCGGCACCATCGGGCGCGTGCACTCGGTCACGCTCGAGTACCTGCTCGATACGAACCACGGCGCCGACTACTTCCGCCGCTGGCACGCCCACGCCGCCGAGTCGGGCACGCTCCTGGTCCACAAGAGCACGCATCACTTTGACCTCGTCAACTGGTGGCTCGATGCGATCCCGGCGCAGGTCTTCGCCTACGGCGACCTGGTCTTCTACGGCCGGAAGAACGCCGAGGCCCGCGGCGACGCGCACCTCGCGTCCTACCCGCGCTACACGGGCGAGCCGGCGGCCAAGGACGACCCGTTCCGGCTCGACCTCGACGCGAGCGAGCCGTTCCGGAAGATCTACCGCGCCGGCGAGGCCGACTCCGGGTACCTTCGCGACCGGAACGTGTTCCGGGAGGGCATCGACATCCCCGACCAGATGTCCGCCAACGTCCGGTACCGCACCGGCGAGCTCCTCACCTACTCGCTCGTCGCATACAGCCCGCGCGAGGGCATGCGGGTGAGCTTCAACGGCGACCGCGGGCGGATCGAGTACCACGAGTTCATCGGCACGCACATGAACCGCGCCGTGCGGCCGAAGGACTTCAAGCTCGACGACATGCCCGGAGCCGAGGCGGAGGGCGAATGGATCCGCGTCTACCCGCACTTCCGCAAGAGCTATCTGGTCGATCTGCCTCCCGCGAAGGGCGCGCACGGGGGCGCCGACGAGATCCTGTGCCGGCACTTCTACTCACCCGACGCGACCGGCGCCGATCCGCTCCACCGCTTCGCCGGGCACGAGCAGGGCGCGGCCTCCATCCTCGTCGGCATCGCCGGCGTCGAATCCATCCGCACCAACCGGCCGGTGAACATCGGGGACCTCGTCGCGCTTCGGCCCGAGGCGAAAAAATTGAGCGAGCTGGTCTGAGGCGGAAATCCCGGCCGCATCGTGCGTCCGCGAAGCGGGCACGCGCCGGACCGTGCGCCGCGCGAGACGGCGCGCGGAGAACCGTCGGCCCGCGCCGGCGTCGGCCCTAGTCGACCCGCCACTCGCCGTCGACCAGCCGCCGGATCTTCCGGGGATTCGCCGCCTGCAGCTCGGGCGGCAGCAGTTCATCCGCGAAGTTCTGGTAGCACACGAGCCGCGCCCAGCGTCCCAGCGCCCGCGTCCCGACCGACGTGCTCCGGCCGCCGTCGCTGGTCGACGGATACGGCCCGCCGTGCACGATCGCGGGGCTGACCTCCAGCCCCGTCGGATAGCCGTTCAGGATGACCCGGCCGGCCCTCTCCGCGAGCAGGCCGAGCAGTTCGCCCTGTGCCCCCGCCTCCGCGGCGCCCGCGTGGAGCGTCGCCGTGAGGCTGCCCACGAGCGAGCGCGCCACCGCGAGCATCTCCGCGCGATCCGCGCACCAGACGACGAGCGAGCTCGGCCCGAAGATCTCCTCCGAAAGCGCATGATTGCCGAGGAAGTACCGCGCCTCGGTCGCGAACCAAACCGGGGCGGCGCCGCAGGCGGCCGCCGCCTTTCCCTCCGCGATCTTCGTGACTCCGGGCTGCGCCGCCCGCGCCGCCGTGCCGCCGAGGAAATTTTTCCGGATGCCCGGCGTCAGCATCGGCCCCTCCGGCGTCGCCACGAGCCGCGCCACCAGCTCCGTCATGAACTTCTCGGCCGCGGGCGAGCGTTCGATCACGATCACGCCCGGGTTGGTGCAGAACTGGCCGACGCCGAGCGTGGCCGACAGGTGGAGCCCCTCGGAAAGCGCCGCCGCGCGTTCCGCGACGGCGCCCGGCAGGATGAAAAGCGGGTTTATGCTGCCCATCTCCGCGTAGACCGGGATCGGCTCCGGCCGCGCCGCGGCGAGATCGGTGAGCGTCCGGCCGCCCTTCAGCGATCCGGTGAAGCCGACGGCCTTGACCAGCGGGTGCCGGACCAAGCCCTGGCCGACCGAGAAGCCGGCATCGAACAGCAGGGAAAAGCTCCCTTCCGGCAGTCCGCAGTCACGCACCGCATGCAGGATGAGCCGGCCGACGAGCTCGCTCGTGCCCGGATGCGCCGGGTGCGCCTTGACGATCACCGGGCATCCCGCCGCGAAGGCCGACGCGGTGTCCCCGCCGGCGACGGAGTACGCGAACGGGAAATTGCTCGAGCCGAAGACCACGACCGGGCCGAGCGGCCGGAGCATCGAGCGGTGGTCCGGTTTCGGAAGCGGCTTGCGTTCGGGCTGCGCCGTCTCGATCCGCGCGTCGAGCCAGTCGCCGCGCTCGGCGGCGGCGCCGTAGAGCCGCAGCTGCCCGGCCGTGCGGGCGACCTCGCCCCGCAACCGCGCGTCCGGCAGCCCGGTCTCCTGCATCGCGCGCGCGACCAGGTCGTCCACCTTGGACTCCACGTTCTTTGCGATCGCCTGGAGGAACCGGTTGCGCTCGGCGCCGGACAGCTTCGCCCACGCCGGGGCCGCCGCCGCGGCGAGGCCGGCCGCCCGGTCGACATCGGCCGCGGTGGCCGAAAGGAACGTCGGTTCGATCGGCGCGTCCTTCGCCGGATCGTGCGCCCGGAATGCTGCGCCGCCCGGACCGCTGGAGCCGAAGCCAATGAGGGAGCCGCCGTCTGGTTTCATGCGGCGTCCACCATCGCGGCGCCCCCCGAAAGGGCAAGCCGGCGCCCTGCGCGCTCATTAGAGCGGCGCGCGGATCGCAACGTGCACTGCGGCCGCACGGGCCAACCGATGGACGTGCAAACGCGATGCCGGCCCGCCCGCGCAGTCGCCGGCGCCCTACCGCGGGCGGCTACCCACCGCGAACGCTTACCCAGACGAGCACGCTTGCCCCTTTCCGGTTCCCCGCTTGCTCTCATCGCATGAAGTACTGGCTCTGGCTCGTCGTCGCGGGAATGCTCGAGATCTGCTGGGCGGTCGGACTCAAGCACACCGAAGGATTCACCCGGGCCGGGCCGACGGCCGTCACCGTCACCCTCATGATTGCGAGCTTCTGGTGCCTCGCGCAGGCGGTGCGGGGGCTCCCGCTCGGCACGAGCTACGCGATCTGGACCGGCATCGGCGCGGTCGGGACGGCCCTTCTCGGGATCGTCCTGTTCAAGGAGCCGGTCACGGTCGCACGGCTGGCCTGCATCGCCGTGATCGTCGGCGGAATCGTGGGGCTGAAGGCGACGACGACATAGGGTTTCCGCGTCTTCCGATCATCGGACCAAGGACGATACGGAAAGTGACGGTGGGATAGAGGATCGCGCATCCTCCGATTATCGAACCAAGGACGACACGGAGTCGTCCCTCCAGATCTGCCGCGCAGATCGTCCCCGGGACGCCGCTCCGCATTGGAGGGACCGGCTCCGTCCGGTCCGCGCCGCGGCCGGCACGCGCGAGCGGATTTGGGTCGGCGCACCGATTGTGGCCGGCGCGTCCAGTGACGGGTTCGGAGTTTTTCGGCAGCGGATGCGCGTCCGATCATCGAACCAAGGACGACACGGAGGTCGTCCCTCCACGAAGCGGTACCGATTGGACGCCACGGGAGTCGTCCCTCGACGCCGAAGCGACCCCGATGGGACGAAACGGAGTTCCCCCCATCTCGGCGCGCTCAGAAAAACATCGCCTCGCTCAGCGCCGCCTCCGGCGCGAGGAGATGCGCGCCGACGAACAGCGTGGTCTGGCCGGTCCCCAGGTCGCCCTCGAACCGCGCCTCGTCCTTCTCCAGGTTGGCCTGCCACCGGAAATACTTCCGTCCCCCGGCGTAGGTGAAAGCGAGCTCGAGGCAGGCGGCGCACTCCCCCGGCCCGGCCGTGAACGTCACGCCCGCGAGGTCGCCGCCGCTGCGGACGAGCCCCTTCTTGATCCAGCCCAGCAGGCAGTTCGCCTCGGCCGAAAACTCCGCCCGGTGCTTGATCGTGACGCCGCGCAGGCCGTCGGAGATCAGCGCGGGCGCGTACCGGCTGAGGAACTGCCCGAGGTTCTGCCGCAGCGGCAGGGTGCGCGTGTATGCGAGGTCGCGCACCGCGGCGATGTTGGGCCAAGGATACGTGAACGCGTCCGGCGGCACCACCGCGCTGTCGAACATGACCCGCTTGGAGCGCGTGAGAAGGTACGAGTAGTCGGCGAGGCGCTTGGCCGCCGAGAACCGATGGGCCCAGTAGTACATCGGCAGGTCGGTCGACAGGCACACCGAGACCTGGTTCTCGAGGAAGCTCCGCACCGCCATCGTGTAGTAAAGCAGCACGAACTCGCAGCAGCGGGTGTCGTTCTTCGCCTTCCCGGTGAAACACTCGCCGTAGATCTTGGCCTTGATCAGGGCGGGCGCCGCCTCGTCGAAGTCCGGGCACAGGACCACGACGCGGCAGGGGTAGCGCTGGGAGAAGCGCACCGTCGCCCGGAACTGCTCGTTCGCGTCGTCCGGCGTCGTGTTGGCCCCGAGGTGCAGCACGAGGTTGAGCTGCATGGCGCGCATTTCCTCGGCCGGGCTGTCCGCCCAAAGCTCCCGGAACGCCGCGGCGATGCCGCCGACCGGCGCCTCGATGCCGGGCAGCGCGTCGAAAACGGAGGTGGAGGAAGCGGCGCTCATGACGGGGGCTGCGTTCGGGCCGGCCGGCTCATGGCTCGCGCCATTCGTGGCCGTTGGCGCCCAGGAGCGCAGCGCCGGCCTTCGGACCCCAGGAGCCCGCGGCATAGGAGTCGAGCCCCTGCCGCTTCCGCTGCTTCCAGTGCTCCAGGATGGGCGTGACGAGCTGCCACGAGCGCTCGGTCTCGTCGCCGCGGATGAAGAGCGTGCCGTCGCCGATCATCGCGTCGAGGACCAGCCGCTCGTACGCCTCGGGCGTGTTCGAGCCGAAGGTGGTCGCGTACCGGAAATTCATCTTCACCGGCTGCGTGCGCGTCTCCAGGCCGGGGATCTTGGCGTTGAGGATGAGGCTGAGGCCCTCGTCGGGCTGGATCTGGAACGCGAGCGTGTTGGACGTGAGCAGGAACCGCTCGGACTCGGCGAAGATGTTCCCCGGCGGGCGCTTGAACCGGATCGCGATCTCGGTCACGCGCCGCGCCATGCGCTTGCCCGAGCGCAGGTAGAACGGCACGCCCTGCCAGCGCCAGTTGTTGATGGTGAGCCGCAGCGCGGCATACGTCTCGGTGTAGGACTCGGGGGTGACGTCCTGCTCCTGCAGGTAGCCCTTGGCGGGCTTGCCGCCCATCACGCCCTCCGCATACTGCGCGCGCGCGACGTCGCTGTTCGCCCCCTCGAGCGCGAGCGGCTGGATGGCCTTGAGGAGCTTCACCTTCTCGTCGCGGATCGACTCCGGGTCGAACGACACGGGCGGCTCCATCGCGGTGAGCGCGAGCAGCTGCATCGTGTGGTTCTGGATCATGTCGCGGAGGGCGCCGCTCTGCTCGTAGTAACCCGCGCGGGTGCCGACCCCGACTTCCTCCGCCACGGTAATCTGCACATGCTCGATGAAATTCCGGTTCCAGAGCGGCTCGAAGATCGCGTTGGCGAAGCGCTGCACGAGGAGGTCCTGCACCGTCTCCTTCCCGAGGTAATGGTCGATGCGGTAGACCTGGGGCTCCTCGAACACGGCCGTGATGGCGCGGTTGAGCTCGCGGGCGGAAGCGAGGTCCTTGCCGAAGGGCTTCTCGATCACGACCTTGGAGTGGTGGGCCTGGCCCACGTACTTGGCGGCCAGCCCGCTCGCGCCGAGATTGGCGATGATGGGGGCGAACACCGAGGGCGGCGTCGAGATGTAGAAGAGGGACTGGAGTTCCTGGCCGATCTCCTTTTCCAGGCCGGCGATGCGCTCGGCCAGCCGGTCGTAGGCGGCCTTCTCGTCGTAGCCGCCGCTCACGTAGAGCGTGCGGGGTGCCAGGCGCGACCAGACTTCGTCCTTCAGCTCGCGCCGGGAGAATTCCTTGATCGCGCCCTTGGCGATCTCCTGGAACTCGGGATCCGGAATCGGCTTCCGGCCAAAGCCGATCAGGTAAAAGTCGGCCGGCAGGAGGCCGTCGTGCGCCAGGTTGTAGATGGCCGGGATCAGCTTGCGCGCGGTCAGGTCGCCCGAGGCGCCGAAGATCACGATGACCGTCGGCGGAGAGCCGCGGTGCTTGCTGAGGCCGTGGAGGAAAGGATGGCGCCGATTGTCGTCAGCCATGGTGGCGCGCAGTGTCCGGTCGGGTTTTTTGACCCGCAAGGTAATTTCCCGGCACGCATGGCCTTGTGACGCGGTGCGTCGACCCGTCATCGCGCTCGGGTTCGCCGCCGCACCCGCCCGCTCCGGCCCGCAGGCAACGACGCCGCCGGCCGCGCGCATCCCCGGCCCAGTCGCCTAGGCGCTGGCACGGGCCACATGGTAGCCCTTCGGAAAAAGCGGGACGTTCTCGAAATGCATCACCTGCGGGGGCATCCGCTCGTGGAGCCCCACCTCCACGACGTCGAAACGAAAGGTTCGGGGCGGATGGGCCAGGGCCATGAGGTAGGCGTGCACGGCGCGGCGGAGCGCGCGGCGCTTGCGCTCATCAATGGCATCGTAGCCGGGCACCTGGGCGTGCACCGACCGGCCCTTGACCTCGACGAAGACCAGGACCTCGCCGTCCTTGCACACGAGGTCGATCTCCTCGCGCTCATCCCGCGGGCTCCGCCAGTTGCGGGCGACGACCGTGAAACCCTCGCGTTTCTGAAGGTATTCGGCGGCGGCGGCCTCGCTGCGGATCCCCGCGTCGGTGCGCTCCGGCCGGGCTCCCCGCCCCGCCAGCCGCGACCATATCTCTCTGCACCACGCAAGCATCGGAAAGTAAGCCTCGACCAACCGGATTTTGTGCCCTACAAGCAAGCGCGTTTTGAGCAACCCGGCCGCCGGGCTGTCGCGCGGCGAATTCAGAATTCAAATTTCAGATTCAGACCCTGACGACCGACCTTGGTAGTGGCAGCCTTTGGCTCGAAATGTGAACATTTGGCATCTGCGCTCCCCCATCCAGCCTCTTCCCCGCCCTTTCCGACACCGAGAGTCGGCCCCGCGTCCGGTCTAAGCTGAATTTCAAAATCCGCCCTCCTTCGTCATGCCTCCCCCGCCCACCACCGCGCTCACCAACACGCTCCGCCGTTCCCTGCTCATCAAGGTCATCTCGAAGCCGGCCCCCAGCCGCGAGGACGTCAATTCCGTCATCGAGCTCACCGCGTCCAAGGTCGTCGAGGCCCTCCAGTGCCAGTCGATGACCTTCTACCTCGTCGAGGGCGGCGAGATCGCCTTCAAGCACGTCTATTACTCGCCCACGCTGTGGGGCGCGGACAAGGCGAAGGAGGCGCAGTTCAAAGAAACCTCGAAGAAGCTGCTCGCGCTCAAGCTTCCCGCCGGCACGGGCAACGTCGGCAAGGTGGTGCAGACGGGCCAGGCCCTCTTCTTCAACGCCAAGGGCGCCGACGCCGCGTCGCTCAAAAACATGAACGTCGGCTTCGACGTGCAGTCGATGCTGACGGTGCCGCTGAAGACCAACATCGTCATCGGCGCCATCCAGGTCCTCAACAAGGAGCCGGCCGCGGGCACCGGCGGGCAGTTCACCCAGAAGGACCTCGCCGTCCTCCAGGAGGTCGCCGAGTACTCGTCCTCGCTCATCCAGCGCATGCTGGACCCGAAGTTCCAGCTGTCCGCCGAGGACACCGCGAAGTTCATCTCCAAGTTCACCGACCTGCCGCTGGTCACCAAGGTCGAGGAGGGCGAGGTCGACGAGAAGCTGGTCGAGATCATCGGCGACGCCGTCATCCGCCGCGAATCGATCTTCCCGGTCAAGAAGGTCGGCAACAACGGCGTGTCGGTGCTGATGACCAATCCCCTCGACTTCGCGAAGCGCGAGTCCTTCCAGACCGCCACCGAGCTGCACATCGAGGAGGTGCGCGTCATCCCCGCCACCTACCTCGACGAGCTCCTCAAGAAGTTCTTCAAGGATTCCAAGGCCGGCGGGCCGAAGGTCGAGGCCGACGACGTCGCGCTCGACGAGGTCACCGACCTCATCGCCGGGGCGTACACCGAGGGCGGCGCCGGCGCGGACGTGAAGGCGACCGACCTCGAGAGCGAGGACTCCGCGCCGATCATCCAGCTCACCAACCGCATCATCGAGGACGCGTACATCGCCGGCGCGTCGGACATCCACATCGAGCCGATGGAAAAGGACCTGCTCGTCCGCTACCGCATCGACGGCGTCTGCCAGGAAAAGCTCCGGCTGCCCAAGCAGGTCACCGGCGCGATGGTCGCCCGCCTCAAGATCATGTGCAACCTGGACATCTCCGAGCGCCGGTTGCCGCAGGACGGCCGTATCGTCTTCAAGAAGTACACGAAGAAGAACATCGACATCGATCTTCGTGTCGCCACCGGGCCGATGAACCACGGCGAGAAGGTGGTCATGCGTATCCTCGACAAGCAGAAGTCCACGCTGCCCCTGCCGGCCCTCGGCTTCTCCGAGGAGAACCTGGCCAAGTACCGCGACTGCATCCGGCAGCCGTACGGCATGATCCTCCACTGCGGGCCGACCGGCTCCGGCAAGTCGATGACGCTCTACGCCGCGCTCGCCGAGATCAACGAGCCGGACGTCAACATCCAGACCGCCGAGGACCCGATCGAGTACACGCTGCCCGGGCTCAACCAGATGCAGATGAACAAGCAGATCGGCCTCGATTTCCAACGGGCGCTCCGCTGCTACCTCCGCATGGACCCGGACATCATCCTCGTCGGCGAAATCCGCGACCGGGAGACCGCGCAGATCGCCGTCGAGGCCGCGCTCACCGGTCACTTGCTGGTGTCCACCCTCCACACCAACGACGCGCCCTCCACCATCTCCCGCATGGGTGAGATGGGCATCGAGGCCTTCAACATTTCCGCCGCGCTCGTCTGCGTGTGCGCCCAGCGCCTCCTCCGCCGCGTGTGCAAGAACTGCAAGGTCAAGTACGTCCCCGAGGGCCGAGAGGCCGAGATCATCATGCAGGCGCTCAAGCTCGACAAGGCGCCGGAGATCTTCAAGGCCGCGCCCGGCGGCTGCCACATCTGCGGCGGCCAGGGTTACAAGGGCCGCGTCGGCATCCACGAGCTGATGGTCAACAACGAGGAAATCGTCGAGGCCATCAACGCCGAGGTCGAGGTCGCCGACCTGAAACGCGTCTGCATGAAGACCGGCATGAAGACGATGCACCAGGACTCCATGCTCAAGGTGAAGATGGGCCTCACGACCATGCAGGACGCGCTCTCCAACGTGCCGCCCGACATGATCGGCGAGGAAACGCCGGCCGGCGCCAACAAGAAGGTCCCCGCCGCCCACTGATCCCGCCGCGGCGGGATCCTCTTCCGCAGGCCGGGCGAAAGCCCGGCCTTTTTATTCGGGCGAGACGAGCCGACGCGGCGAGTCCGCGCGATCCGCCGGGCCTCCGTCGGCCGGGGGCCCGTTACCTCTGCCCGTCGACGATCTTGCCGCCGGCCCCGCCTCCGCCGTCGGCCGTCACCCGCCAGACGACGTTCCCCACGTCGTCGGCCACGAGCAGCGCGCCCTGCCGGTCGATCGCCACGCCCACGGGCCGGCCCAAGGCCTCGCCCTCGGCGTTCAGGAAACCCGTGAGGACATCCTGCGGCTCGCCGGCGGGACGTCCGTCCCGGAACGGCACGAACACGACCTTGTAGCCGCTGTGCGGACGCCGGTTCCACGAACCGTGCTGGCCGACGAACGCCCCTTCGCCAAACCGGGCCGCGATGCCGCCGGCAGCCGCGGCTTGCCCCGCTTCGCCCCGCGCCGCGCGCTCCCCGCTCCCCGCGGCGGGAACAAAGGCCAGGCCCAGCGACGCCGTGTGGGCGCCCAGGGCGTAATCGGGCACCCGCGCCTCCGCGACCCGATCCGGGCGCGGTGGCTTCACCCGCTCGTCCACGTGCTGCCCGAAATAGCTCCACGGCCAGCCGTAGAATCCGCCGTCGCGCACCGAGGTGATATAGTCCGGCACCAGGTCGTTGCCGAGCTCGTCGCGCTCGTTCACCGCGGCCCAGAGCGCGCCGGTGCGCGGCTCCCAGTCCATGCCCACCGGATTGCGCAAGCCCGTCGCGAAGACCCGCTTCTCCCCCGTTGAGAGATCGATCTCATGGATCGCCGCGCGGTCGCGCTCCTGGTCGAGCCCGTTTTCCGCGTGGTCGCTGTTCGATCCGACCGCGACGTACAGCCGCCGGCCGTCGGGGCTCGCGAGCAGGCCCTTCGTCCAGTGCCGGTTGCGCGGCCCGGCCGGCAGGTCGGCGATCTTCTCCGGCGCCGCGTCGATCCGCGTCGCGCCCTCGCGATACGGCAGCTTCACGACCGAGTCGGTGTTGGCGACGTACAGCGTGTCGCCGACGACCGCCATGCCGAAGGGCGAGTTCAGCCCCTCGACCAGCGCGGCGCGAACCTCGGCGACCCCGTCGCCGTCCGCGTCGCGCAGCAGCGTGACCCGGTTGGCGCTCGGCACGACCGAGCCCGCCTTCTTCATCGCCATCATCATGACCTTGCCGCGGAGGCCCTTGCCCTCCTCGGGCCTTTCGGGCGCCGCGGTCTCGGCGACCAGCACGTCGCCGTTCGGCAGCACGTGCAGCCAGCGCGGGTGCGCGAGGTCGCGCGCGAGGGCCGTCACCCGCAGCCCCGCCGCCCCGGTGGGCGCGCCGTCGGCCGGCCAGCCCTTGGCCGGTGCGATGTTCACCGTCGGGATGAGCGACGGGTTCGGTTCCGGCAGCGACGGGCGCGGCCCGGTGCCGGCGATTTCGGCGCGCATCGAACGGCTTTCACAGCCCGCGAGCACCGCCGCCATGACCGCCGCCGCCGCTCCCGCGAATTTCCAAGTCTTCATAGGTCGACCATTCTACGCCCGGCCGGCCCCACCCGCTTGCCGGCCGCCGGCCGATTGGAGCATCGGGCTTTCGCCGATGGTTCGTCACCCCGCCTTTCCCGTTGCCCCCGTCCCGGCCCCCCGCCACTTTCCGCCCGGGCCGGCGCCATGTTCACCAAGCAAGAGCTGATCAACTACGCCCAGAAATCGGTCCCGTCGTTCAAATGGGTCTCGGGCGCCGCCGCGCTCCTCGCGATGGCCGCCGTGGTGCTCGAATGGGGCGTGAACGTCGGCGCCCTGGCGTTGGTCGGGCTCATTCTCCTCGCCTTCGCCATTGCGCTGCTCGGGCTGAAGGCGATCACCCGGCTCAAGCCCGGACAGACCTCCGTCATCGCGGTGTTCATGACCTGGGCGTTCATGCTGACGATGGTCGCCTTCCTCGCGATGGGCGTGTCGTCGGCCGCGATCGATCGGCCGTGGCCCGCGCGCACCGCGATCGCGCGGCTGTTCGAGCCTCCGCCCGACCCCGATACGCACGGAAGCAGGCGCCGCGACCCGCCGCCCCCCGACCCGAGCGGCGTCGCCCGCATCCAATACGATTTCCTCTCCACGTACGCGAACCTCGCTCGCCCCGATGAGATCCTGCGGCTCGCCGAAGCGGAGCTCGTCGAGCTGGCGGGCGGCCAGGCCGGACTCCGCGCGACCTTCGAGTTCACCAACACCTGGGACAACCACCTCGTGTTCAGTCCCGAAGCGAAGTTCTTCGTCCTGCGCAACAATCGCGGCGACCTCAAGCGGCCGCACGCCTTCGACAGCCCGCCTGTCGGGCACGTTCTCGGACTGAACCAGTCGCGCACCGTAACCGTGACATTCGAGGTCACCGACTGGCTGAGGAAGGACAGCGGCGTGACCGAGGTGTATTTCGAAGCCATCAAGTTCACGCCGTTCGCCCGCGCCGGCTGGAAGTTCCGGCTTCCCCGCGCCGCGGCCGGCTGACATCTCGGTGGCGTTTTTCCCGGACCACGGCGGCAAACCGGAAACATGCCCCTGCCCGCTGGCTCATGGACTCTCTTCCCCTCACATGCCCGCACTGCGGCGAGGAGTTCTCGCTGCCGGTGGAACCGAGCGACGGCGACGCCGAGTTCGTCGTCGACTGCGAGGTCTGCTGCCGGCCGATGACCGTCACGGTTCGCTTTGAGGACGGCGAACTCAGCCGTTTCGACGTGGCGCCGGACTAGCTCCGAACCGTGCGCGAGCCGGCCGCCCGCGGCCCTCGCGGGCGCGATGGAGCTGTACGCGATGGGACGCGTCGGATAGCCTGTCGCAGGCGACGCCGCCCACCATGGATTCGCAAAATCGATTTGTCCGCAGCGTGAAGATCACCCAGGACCCCGCCGCGGCGGACCCCGCGGGCGCGGCACTCCAGGCCCGCCTGGGGCACCTCGCCCGCCCCGCGGTGCAGCTGCGCCCCGCCGCGGCCCGCGGCTTCACCCGGCTCGGCGGCCTGCCCGACCTGCCCGCGGCCCTGGCCTGGCCGGACTTCCGCGGCAGGCCGCAGGCGTTCCTCGCGCAGATCGACCTCGCCGAGCTTCACGCCGCGCACGCCTCCTTTCTGCCGTCCGAGGGCCAGCTCCATTTCTTCTACGACCAGCACCAGGGCGTGTGGGGCTTCGATCCGAAGGACGCCGGAGGCTGGCACGTCCACTATTCCCGCGACCCGCACGGCACCCTGCGCGAGCGACCGGCGCCCGACGCGCTCGCCGCCGGGGCCCGTTTCGCCCCGTTCCCGGTCGCGCCTCACGTCATCAGCGTGCTGCCGGGCCCCGACCGCCTGCCTCCGGAGGTGTTCGATCGGGAGCGCGACGGCGATGCGTACGAGGCCCTGCGCTCCGCGGCCTTCGGCCGGGACCGGCGCCACCAGCTCCTCGGTTATCCGACGCCGGTCCAGAACGACGCCATGGAGCTCGAGTGCCAGCTCGCCTCGAACGGCGTCTACGTCGGCAATTCCGCGGGTTATCAGGACCCGCGGGCCGAGGCCCTGACGCCGGGCGCCGCCGACTGGCGGCTGCTGCTCCAGCTCGATTCCGATGACACCCCCGGGTTCATGTGGGGCGACGCCGGGACGCTGTACTTCTGGATCCGCGAGGACGACGTCCGCCGCGCTGACTTCTCGAAGACCTGGCTGGTGTTCCAGTGCGCCTAGCGCGGTCGCCCGCGCAACCGCTGGCCTCCGCCCCGGCGTTCCCCGAAGCCGGACAAAGTGCTCGCCCCGCCCGCACCCGGGCTGTCTTCTGTGTGGCTCCCGCCCAACCCCTCCTTCTCGTCCCCGCGTCCCAACGCCCATTTCCCGCCCTTCGCCTATGCCCGTCTCCCACTACACTTTCATCGACTTCGAAAACGTGCCGACCGTCGATCTCTCGCTGGTCGAGGGACACCCGGTCCACGTCACCCTCCTGATCGGGGCGCGGCAGAAGAAGCTCGAGCTGGCGCTCGTCCAGCTCATCCACCGCCTCGGCGACCAGCTTGAACTCGTCGAGGTCGGGGCGTCGGGACCGAATGCGCTGGACCTGACCCTCGCCTGCTACCTGGGCCGCGCGATCGAGCGCGCGCCCGACGCGACCTTCTCGATCATTTCCCGCGACCGGGATTTCGATCCGATGATCGGGCACCTCCGGCGCAACGGCCTCAGCATCGAACGGCACGCCGACATCCACGTGCGGAAGCCCGTGTCCGCGCACGCGCCCGCCCGCCGCTCGAGCCATGCGGCGCCGTCGACGGCCCATCGCGCGTCGCCCGCCGCGCCGCGCTCGGCGGCCGCGCCGAAGCCCGAGTCCAGGTCCGACGACCGGGCGGCCCGGATCACGGCGCGCCTTCAGAACGTCTCGAACCGCAGCCGCCCCACGCGGCGGCGCGGGCTGCTCGCGCAGATCAAGTCGTCGCTCGGCAAGGGCGCGACCGAAGCCGACGCGGCCGCGCTCGTGCGCCAGCTCGAAAGCGCCGGCGTGCTCTCGATCGACGCGCAGGATCACGTTTCGTATCCGTCGCGCTGAGTGGGCCGGGCGCGTTCGTCACCCTCGCAAAACCGGCTGCGGCCGTCGCACGCCCTGATCCTCGCGCTGCTGGTCCTCCCCGCCCTCGCCGTGCGCCGATGGCTCGGCGCCGCGGCGCTGCCCTGGGCGGCCGGCTGGGTCGCCGCGGCCTCGCTGGTCACGGCCGGCCTCTACTGGGCCGACCAACGCCGGGCCCTCGCCGGCGCGTGGCGAACGCCGGAGACGACCCTGCACCTCGCTTCCCTCCTCGGCGGCTGGCCGGGCGCGTTCCTCGCGCAGAAGGCCTTTCGCCACAAATCCGGCAAAGGCAACTTCCAGGTCGTGTACTGGCTGACGGTCGCGCTGCACCAGTTCGTCGCGATCGACGCCCTGCGCGGCTGGGCCGTGGTCGAGCACCTGCTTCCCGGCTAGGCGGCCGACGGGCTTGGCCGCCCGCGCTAGCCGCCCGGGAGGGGCCGCCGGGGCGCAAAATATTTATTGAACGCGGGCTGCCAGGTCGGATCGAGCTTCAGCTGTTCCATCGGAATGACGACCACGTCCTGGTCGTTCGCCCACGGCAAATCCGCCTCCTTGTTGAGCTCGGCCCACGGGCAATAGATCGGCGACTTTTCCCTCCCAAGCGGGACAAGCCACGCGTTCCTGAACGGGCTCCGCGGACTCCCCGGCAGCGGCGTGATCGGCAACGTCGCGGGACCGCCGCCGCCCGACGTCGCCGGACCTTCCGCTGCGCTCGCCGGACGCGCCGCCGGCGCCGCGGGCTCGAGCACCTTCAGCGTGATCGCGATCTTGTGCACGTTTTCCGTGCGGTGGCTTTTCTCCGCGTTGGCCGTGAGCGCGAGCACGGCGATGTCCCCGCCGGCCTGCCCGGACATGGTCTCCTGCCGCTCGACCACGAAGTTGACCTCGAGCTGCACCTCCTGGATCTCGAGCTTCGGCAATTTGCCGTCGCGCTGGTCGATCATCCGGCGAATCTCGCCGCGCACGTGCTCGACCAAGGTCGAGAGCTCGAGCCGGTCCTTGCCATCGTTCGTCACGCTCATGGTTCCTTTCTCGGCGGCCCGCCGGCCCGACCCTGGCCGGGCCGGCCGCCCGAGGCAACATCGCTGATGACGGCGACCTCCGCGCCGGAGATCAGCCAGCCTGCGCACCCCCCGATCGAGCCGCAAATCCCTGTCGACGTGGCCCACCCCGCGGCTGGGCGGTTTCCGCAGCGAGCCGTCCGACCAGGTCAGCGGACTACGTGATTTCGCTTAACCGCGGGCTTTGACCCGCCCGCCGGGCCGCGGCTTAGTCGCAGCCACGGGCCCGCCATGCCCCGGACGTTTCCGGGGCGATCCTCCACCGCGGGTCACTTCGGCCGGTCATGGGCGCCATGCGCGTCCGGTCGGCGGGCCGGATCGACGTGCGGCGAAGGCTTCACCAAGGAGCGGCCCGCGGACGTTCCGCGGACTGCCCGCACACGCAACCACACACCTCGGCCCCTCCATGCCCAATCCTGCTCCGATCGCCGCCGACTACCTTGCGAGCACCGGCGCACCCGTCCTCCTCACCGTCCGCATCGGCAACGGCCAAATGGGGGCCGCCGCCGTTTGGATCGAAAACCAGCTGGTCGACCACGAGGACTTCGACCGCACGCCCATCGGCACCGGCGCCCAGCTGAAGGACCGCCGAGTCCATATCAAGACCGTCGTCGCCGACGCGCTTGGCCGCATCGGACAGCGCCATGCCATCAACGCCGTCGTCAACGCCGGCGCCGGAGGCGGCGGAGCCGGCGGCTCCTCCGCAGGAAATCCGCCCGGAGGGGGAAATCCTCCCGGCGGCAATCCCCCTGTCGGCGGAGTTTCCAGCGGCAATCCTGCGCAGTGACGCGGCGCCGCCGCCGGTGCTTTCCACACCATGAGCGAGGACGGCGAAGGCCAGGCGGCGGCGGGTTCTTCGGCTATTTCGTTTCCTGAGATGAAAGCCGAGGCTTCCATCGCCGCAGCCACGTGGCGACGAGGCCGCAGGCAATCGCCCACGCGGTCCCGGCGCACCACCCGGCCAGGACGTCCGTCGGGTAATGGACGCCGAGGAAAACCCGGCTCGCGCCGATCAGCGCCGTCAGGGCGAACGCCGCGGCGATGAAGAAGAGCTTTTCGCGTTTCCGCGGCGCGGCCTGCGCGAGGAAGACGCCGATCGTCAGGTACACGACCGAGGAGGACAATGAGTGTCCGCTCGGGAAGCTCGCGGAATGGACCTCGAGGAGGTGCGGCACCACGTCCGGACGCTCGCGGGCGAACAGGTCCTTCAGCAGCGAGCTCAGGCCGTAGCCCCCGCCAATCGTCGCGACCAGCAGCAGCACCCGACGCCAGCGCCCGCGCAGGAGGAGAAAGACCGCCGCGAGCATCGAGAGCAGCACCACCACGGTCGCGCCGCCCAGCGCGCTCACGTCGCGAGCCAGGTCCGCGAGCCACCAGGGGCCCGCCGGGCGCGCGGGATCCGCCGGGTCCCGCAGCGCCCGCATCCATGCCTCCTCGAGCTCGAGGTGGCTTTCGGCCCCGACGATCCCCGCCAGGGCGATGAAGCCCCACACGCACGCCGACGCGACCAACAGCGCGAGCAGGAACCGGCCCTCGCTGGAAAACAGGATCTTCAGCCGCGGGCGCAGGCGGGAAATCACATGTTGCATGCCGTTGGATAGACCGCAGTTCCGCGCCCCGGGTTCGGTGCCGTCGCAACCTTTGCCCCCGCGCCACGGTCAGCATGGCGTGCGTTACCGCATCATCCTCAACGCCGAGGCGGGCCGCGCCCCCGGCTCCCCGCGCGGGACCACGCCGGCGGAGCTCCGCGCCGCGTTCGCCGCCGCCGGCGTCGAGGCCGAGATCGAGGAGGTCACGCCGGGAGAGCTCGGGCCGCGCGTGCATGCGGCCGCGCGGACGCGGCCCGACGCCCTGGTCGTGGGGGGCGGCGACGGCACGATCCGCACGGCCGCGGCCCTGCTCGTCGACACCGGCATTCCCCTGGGCGTGCTTCCGCTCGGCACGCTCAACCATTTCGCCAAAGACCTCGGTGTCCCGACCGACCCGACCGCGGCGGCCGCGGCGCTGGCTGGCGGACACGTCCGGTCGATCGACGTGGGCGAGGTCAACGGCGAGGTCTTCATCAACAATTGCTCCCTCGGCGCCTATGCCGAGGCCGTGCGCCGCCGCAACGGGCTCCAGTCCCAAGGCACCCACGGCAAGTGGCGGGCGATGCTGCGGGCGTCGTTCGCGGCGTTCCGGCGGCTGCGCCGTCTGCCCTTCGAGCTCCGGCTCACGTCGGGCGGCGGCCCGCCGCCGCCGGTCCGCCACGTCCGGACGCCGCTGCTCGTCGTCGCCAACAACCGCTACTCGGGCCAGTTGCTCGACCACAGCCTCCGCGAGCGTCTCGATGCGGGCGAATTGTGGCTCTACACCGTGCGCGCGCGCCGGCACCTGGCCGTTTTGCGGCTGGTGCTGCGCGCCCTGTTCCGGCGGCTCGACGAAATGGCCGCCCTCGAAGCCGAGCCGGCGGTGGGACTCGAGGCGACCTGCCGCAGCGCCGACGTGCCGGTCGCCCTCGACGGCGAGGTGATGCCGCTCCACAGCCCGTTCACGTTCCGCATCCGCCCGGGCGCACTGCGCGTGATCTCGCCGGTGAGCAAACCGGCCGGGGCCCCCGCCCCGCCGCTTCGCGCGTCCGGCTGATGCCCGCCCCGGCCGCGGTCGCGAACCGAACCCATCCGGTCTCTTCCCGCACGCCGCACCATCTTCACCCGTCTCCGTCGTGCCCACCCTCGCGCACATCTCGGATCTCCACTTCGGCACCGAGCGGCCGGAGATCGCCGCCGCGTTGCGCGAGGAACTCCAGGCCCGTCCGCCCACGCTGGTCGTGGTGAGCGGGGACCTCACCCAGCGGGCGCGCACCCGCCAGTTTGCCGCGGCCGCCGATTACCTGCGCACGCTGCCGGGGCCGCAGCTGATCGTGCCCGGCAATCACGACGTCCCCCTTTTCGACGTCGCCCGCCGGTTCCTGGCGCCGCTCGCGCGCTACCGGCGACACATCGGCGAGGGGGTCGACCCGGTGTGGGAGGGCGACGACCTGCTCGTCGTCGGCCTGAACACCGCGCGCTCGCTCACGTGGAAAAGCGGTCGGATCTCGCGCGAGCAGATCGACTGGCTGGAGGAGCGGCTCACGGGTGCGCGCGCGCGGCACAAGGTGGTCGTCACCCACCACCCGTTCATCCCGCCCCCGGCCCGGGACTCGGACCAGGCCGGCATCCGGCTCGTGGGACGAGCCGCGCTCGCGATGGCGGTCATCGACCGCTGCGGCGTCGACCTGCTCCTTTCAGGTCATCTGCACCACGGCTATTCCGGGGATACGCGCACGCAGTATCCGGCCGCGCGCCGCGGCGTCGTGGCGGTGCAGGCCGGCACGGCGATCTCCGGGCGCGTCCGTTCGGATCCGAACGGCTACAACCGGATCTTGCTGGCGGAGGATCGCATGTCCGTGGAGGTCCGCACGTGGCGCGACGGCGCGTTCACCACCCTGCAGGTCGCGGAATACCGCCGCGGAGAGACGGGGTGGCAGGCGGCCGCCGGCTAGAGCCGAGAAGTGCGGCAAGCCGCAACGCGCCGGGACGGCGCGTTCCACCTAAGCGTCGGCACGGCACGCCGAGCCGTCCGCCGGCGAGCTGTCGCGGTGGAACGCGCGGTCTTCCGCGCGTGGCCCGACGCGGCCTAAGCGCGGCCGCGGCTCGGGCCGTTGTAATTGCCGCCGGATTTCTCGCGCTCCGGCCGGTTGGGATGCCGGATGGCGGGCGCGGTATTGCCGGGCGACTCGCGTGCGGCCTCGGAGGCCTGGCCGCTACTGTCCAGGTGGTCGTCGTGCAGCTCTTCTTCACCCCCGGTTTGCCGGCGGCGGCCCGGCCGCTGTGTAGCCGTATCCGCCCGCGCCGGCGCGCCCCGGTGCTCCGCGTCGCGGGACTGCTCGCGGGGCGTGCCGGCGCCCTGCCCGCGGGGGGTCTTGTTGTCTGGTTTCATAAGCGCGAAGCATAGCCCGCGCGGATCGCGTCGCCATCAGGCGACGGACCGGAAAGAAGGCCGGGCGATCGGAACGGGAAAATCCCGCGCCGACCGGGAGATAATCCCGGCCGCGTGGCACGGAGGCTGCCGTTTCCGAGGAGAACCGCGGCCCCCCGCCGGCCGGTGCCCAGGCGGCCCGCTTGCCCCCGGGACATCAGCCTCGTGCGAGCCCGCCGCGTGGCCTTTCGTCCCGCTGCCCCACATGGATCAACTCGACCTCGGCGTCACGCTTCGCAGTTTCAGCCCCAACCAGAAGGTTTTCAACCGCTTCGTCCTGCAGCGCATCCTCGGCCGCGGCGGGATGGGGGTCGTCTGGCTGGCACGCGACGGGGAGCTGGAACGGTCCGTCGCGCTGAAATTCCTGCCGGAAATCGTGGCCCTCGACCCGGTGTCCATCGCCGAGCTCAAGCGCGAAACGCGCCGCAATCTCGACCTCACCCACCCGCACATCGTCCGGATCTACGATTTCGTCCAGGATGCGCGCTCGGCCGCAATCTCGATGGAGTACGTCGACGGCCCGTCCCTCTCCTCGCTGCGGGCCGAGCGACCCCGCGGCGTCTTCGCCCTCGCGGACATCGAACGCTGGATGGCCCAGCTCGGCGAGGGGCTCGCCTACGCGCACGAGCGCGCCCAGGTCGTGCACCGGGACCTCAAGCCGGCCAACCTGATGCTGACCGGCGCCGGGGACCTCAAGATCACGGACTTCGGCATCGCCACGAGCATCTCCGACAGCGTCTCGCGCGTGTCGGGCCGGTCCACCTCCGGCACGGCGGCCTACATGAGCCCCCAGCAGATGATGGGCGACCGCGCGTCGGTGACGGACGACATTTACGCGCTCGGCGCCACCCTGTACGAGCTGCTCACCGGCCGTCCGCCGTTCCACGCGGGCAACATCATCGCGCAGGTCACCGGCAAGGTCCCGCCGTCGATCGCCGAGCGCCGGGCCGAGTTCGGCATCACCGATGCCGAGCCGGTTCCGGCCGCCTGGGAGGCGGCGATCGCGCGTTGCCTCGCCAAGGACCCGAAGGATCGCCCGCCCTCCGTCCGCAGCCTGCTGGATGAACTGGCGGGGAAGACTCCGAGACCCGCGGCGGTCGCGATGCCGGCGTCCGCGGGGCCGGCCGATCCGGCTGCCGCCGCCGCCACCCCGCCCGCGACACGGACCGCCGCGCCGGGAAGTCCGGCTGAATCTCCCGCCCCGCGTCGCACCCCGCTTTCGCTTTATGCCGGCGCGGCGGCCATCCTCGCGGTGGTGGCCGGCGCCGTCTTTTTCCTGCGCCCGAAGCCCGCGGCGGAAGCGCCGCGGCCGGACGCGCCCGTTGCCCGGCCGGTCGAAGCCGTGCCCAAGGAGCCCGTCCAGCCTGGTCCAGCCGTGCCGAACCCCGGCCCGGCCGAGCCGGCCCGCGAGAGCGCGTCGCCCATCGGGAAGCAGCCGGCGCTGCCCGAGGTCCCCGCGATTACAACGGGCTCCCTGCTCGTGACCTCCGAACCCGACGACGCCGAGGTCACGCTCGGCGCGACCACGCGCCGCACCCCCACGCAATTCCAGGAGGTGCCCGCCGGCCGGGTAACGCTCACCTTCGCGAAGCCGGGCTATGAATCCCGGAGCCTCGAGGTCAACCTGCGCGCCGGCGAGTCGCTCCATGTGCCCGCCGTGAAGCTCGCCGCGCTGACCTATCCGGTGGAGCTTTCCGCCACGACACCCGGCGTCACCTACCGCCTCGACGTTGCCGGGCAGGTCCTGGAAGGCACCCTGCCCGCCTCGCTCCGGTTGCCCGCGGGCCGCCACGCAGTCCGCTACGTCCGGCCGGGTTACGGCGAGCGCAGCGCCGCGGTGGCGGTCACCGGGCGCGGCGCCCGCGAGGAGGCCGACCTCCGCGGCGGCACGCTCCGGCTCGAGAGCACGCCGCCGGGAGCGACGGTCCGGCTCGCCGGCCGCCCCGTGGGCACGACGCCGCTGCAGCTCACCGACCTTGCGCCGGGCGCGAACAGCTACGAGCTCAGCCTCGCCGAACACCTGCCCCGCACGGTGGCGATCACGACCGAGCTCGGGGCGACGACCGACGAGACCGTCGCGCTCGAGCCCGACCCGCAGGTCACTTACCTGAAGGCGATCCACGGCCACTGGGCCGCCGGCCTCAACGGACTGCGCGTCACCGACACCAGCGGCCAGGTGACCTACCGGGCGGGCGCGAATTTCGTCGGCGGGCGCAATTACCCCATGAAGCTCGTGAAGTTCGACGCCGTGACCCAGACGGGCACGTTCCGCGCGGACGAGCCCAAGCTGCCCGCCTTCGAGATCGTGCTGCGCGGCGGCTCGCCGGTCCTGCGCTGGCAGGCGAACGGCCGGGGCAAGTACTACGACGTGCCCTTCGGCCGGTGCACGGAGGAGTATTTCAACAAGCTGTAATCCCGCCCCCATGGACGATCTCGAACAAGGCGCCACCATCCGCGGCTTCGCCCCCGGCTTCCGGGTCTTCAACCGCTTCACCCTCCGCCGCATCCTCGGCCGCGGCGGCATGGGCGTGGTGTGGCTCGCGAGGGACGAGGACCTCGATCGCGACGTCGCGCTGAAGTTCCTGCCGGACGTCGTGGCGCTCGACCCGGTGTCCGTCGCCGAGCTCAAGCGCGAGACCCGCCGGAACCTCGAGCTCACCCACCCGCATATCGTGCGGATCTACGACTTCGTCCAGGACGCGCGTTCCGCGGCGATCTCGATGGAATACGTGGATGGTTCGTCGCTTTCCACCCTCCGCCTCGAGCGCCCGCAACACGTCTTCCCGCTGGCCGAGGTCGAGCGGCTCTTCGTCCAGCTCGCGGACGGACTCGCCTACGCCCACGAAAAAGCCCGCATCGTCCACCGCGACCTCAAGCCCGCGAACCTCATGGTGAACAGCCGCGGCGAGCTGAAGATCACCGATTTCGGCATCGCCACGAGCATCGCGGACAGCGTGTCGCGCATGTCGGGCCTGAACAGCTCGTCGGGCACCGCGGTCTACATGAGCCCCCAGCAGATGATGGGCGAGAAGCCGTCGGCGACCGATGACATCTACGCGCTCGGGGCGACGCTCTACGAACTGCTCACCGGCAAGCCCCCGTTCTACACCGGCAACATCATCCTGCAGGTCACGCAGAAGACGGCGCCCAGCATCGCCGCACGACGAGAAGAACTCGGAATCGCGGGCCTGGACCCGGTCCCGGCGCACTGGGAGCGCGCGATCGCCGCCTGCCTGGCCAAGGAGCCCGCTGATCGGCCGCAGACCACGCGCGCCCTGCAGGCGCTGCTGGCGGGGGAAGCCGCCCCGGCGTCCGCACCGCCCCCGACCGCCCGTCCGCCTGCCGTCCTGGGGCCGGAGCGCCCGCCGACCGGAATCGCCCGGCCGCCGGCCGCGACGCAGCCGGCGCCCCGCTCCGGCACCGCGGCTCATTCGTCGCGCGCGGCGTGGATCGCCGCGGCGGCCGCAGCTGTTCTGGCGATCGGCGCCGGCGTGTTCTGGTTCTGGCCCGGCCGCACGGGCGCCCCGATCCAGGATGCGCAGGTGCAGCGACCGCCTCCAGCCACGCCCAAGGAAGAACCGCCGCCCGTCACACCCCAGGACGGGCCGCGCCCCCAGCCCGGCGGTCCCGCCGGGGTCGCGGCCGAAGCGCAAAAGGATGCGCCCGCCGCCGTGGCCGCCCGGCCGGTGGCCGCTCCGCCGGCTCCCGCCTCCCTGCGGCTGACCACGGTGCCGGAGGACGCCGAGGTCCGGTTCGGCGAACGCATCCTGCGCGCCCCCATCCACCTCACCGACTTGCCCGCGGGCCCGATCGAGCTGCTCGTCCGCCGGGAAGGCTACCGCGACCGCCGGCTGCAGTTCGACCTCGCGGCCGGGCAGTCGCTCGACGTCCCGGCCATCCGGCTCGAAGAGATCCTGGTGCCGGTCGACCTTACGGCCCGGCAAACCGGCCTGACCTACCGCCTGCAAGGACCGGGCGAGCGGTCGTACTCCGGCGCCCTCCCCGACCGGCTCGAGGTGCCGCGCGGCCGGTATGAGATCACGGTGACGCGTGCGGGATACGGCGAACAGCGCGGGCAAATCACGGTGGGCGCCGAGCCCGCCGGATTCATGGCGGACATCCCCGGCGCGCGCATCGAGGTGACCAGCCAGCCGGCCGGCGCGCTGGTGCGCGTGGGCGATCGCGTGCTCGGCCCGACCCCCCTCCGGCTGGAGGACCAGCCGCCCGGCTCCCTCAGCCTCACGGTTTCGGCCGAACACTTCGACACCCAGGACCTCATGGCCGAGCTGAAGCGCGGCGAGCGGTGGACGAGGCACGTCGAGCTTGCCCCGGACGCCGCGACCCTGGCGCTGCGCGACATGGACGGCTATTGGACGATCAGCGGCTTTGTCGGCGCCCTCGGCGATTCGGTCATGCACATTTCCGCGGCGGACCGGAAGGTCACGATGGCCGGCAAGGCTCTGTGGCGGAAAGCCGTGCTCGAGGCCACGGCCGGCGCGGTCGACCGGGAAGCCGGCGGATTGCTCTTCAATGGCCGGACCGCCGACTGGGAAGGCACGTTCGCCCTGGCGCGCGAAGGGGAGCTGGTCGTCTTCTGGCTGCCGGCGTATCCGAAGCAAAAGACCCGATACAAGCGGACCACGGCGGAGGACTTCGAGCGCACCCTGCGAACCTCGCGTTAGGCGCCCGAGCGCCGGCCGCTGCCGGGCGCCCGCCCTCGCGCATGGCCCGATGGCCGGGTCGGGCCTCCGGCCTATTTCGGAAATTGGCCGCCGGGCTATCTTACGTGCGTGGGCGAAAGCCCCGTCATAGACGCATCAAGGACCAGAATCTGAAGGATAAAACCTCCGATAAATGGATAAGCTCGACCGTTCGATGAGTTGAAAAACATGTCGGGCAGATGAGCCGAAAAAGATGCGCCTATGCCGGGGCCGCGCCGCGGGCGGAATTTCCCGAAAGCCGGAGCGAGCCTCGCCCCGGCTTTTTTGCGGCGCCGCGCGCCCTGCGGTCTCCGGCTAGGCCACCGCGTGCGCGCGAATATAGGCCTGCACCGCCTCGAGCTTCGCCGGCAGGCGGTGCTTCACCACCGGGCGGGCCTTGAGGGCTTCCAGGGCGGGATGCGTTTCCTCCCGGCCGATCGCGGCGCGGATGGCTTCGGGGAACTTGCCGGGATGCGCGGTGGAGAGCACCACGTTCACGCGGTCGGGATCGAGGTCCTTGAAGCCACAGGCGGTGTGCGGGTCGACGACGTAGCCGTATTGCTCGTGCACGCGGCGGATGATCACGGTGATCTCGGCGTCGTCCGCGCGCGACGAGCTGAACTGGCCGCGCTCGAAGCCGTCGATCCGGTAGGCGCCGTCGCGCGCGAGCCGGGCCATGACGCCGCGCACCCGGGCGGGATCCTGGTCCAGCGTGTAGTAGAGGAACCGCTCGAAATTGGACGCGACCTGGATGTCCATCGACGGGGCGAGGCTGGGCCGGACCTCCCCGACGCGGTATTCGCCGGTGGTGAAAAACCGGTGCAGGATGTCGTTGCGGTTGGTCGCGACCCGGAAGCGCGGGATGGGCACCTCCATCTCCGCGAGGAGCCAGCCGGCGAGCACGTTGCCGAAATTCCCGGTCGGCACCACGAACTCCGCGCGCTCGCGCTCGGCGGGTGGCAGCCGCAGCCATGCGTAGAGGTAGTACACGCACTGCGCGAGCACCCGGGCGAGGTTGATGGAGTTCACCGCCGACAGGCGAAGGTCCTGCGCGAAGGTGCGGTCGCCGAATGCCTCCTTCAGCACCCGCTGGGCGTCGTCGAACGTGCCATCGATCGCCAGCGCGTGGACGTTGGCCGCGCCCGTGCACGCCATCTGGCGCTCCTGCAGCGGCGAGACGCGGCCGTCCGGATAGAGGATGAAGATGGCGGTCCGCGGCCTGCCCAGCAGGCCGTGAATGGCGGCGGCGCCGGTGTCGCCCGACGTCGCGCCGAGGACGTTGATCCCCGCCCCGGTGCGCGCGCACTGGTGCTCGTACAGGTTGCCGAGCAGCTGGAGCGCGAAGTCCTTGAACGCGAGCGTCGGTCCGTGGAAGAGCTCGAGCACGTAGAGCCCATCGGCGAGGGGCCGCAGCGGCGCGATGTCGGGATGCGTGAACCGGCCGTAGGCGCGGTGGACCATGCGTTCGAGATCGTCGGCCGGAATGTCCGTGGCGAAGAGGCCGAGGAATTCCGTGCACAGGTCCGCGTACGACAGGTTCTGCCACGCCGCCAGCCGGGGGGAGACGTCGGGCAGGTCCTCCGGCAGGAACAGGCCGCCGTCGGGCGCGAGCCCCAGGCGGACCGCCTCGCTGAAGGCGATGGGAAGCGTCTGGCCGCGGGTGCTGAGGAAACGCATGGAGACGGGGCAGGGTTAGGGGTTAGGGGTTAGGGGTTAGGGGTTAGGGCCGACTTCGGGAAGGTTTCTTCGCGTCACGGGGTCGCATCCGGCGGGAGGCCGTCCGCAAAAAAGATGAGGCTTCGAAATCAGCGCTCCGAGGAGCTTTCCTATTTGCGCCAGTTCGGACTGCATCGCCGCAAAGTCCGCATCCGAGATGTACCCATGCTGCAAGGCACACGCGAGCCAGTGCTCCGTCTCGTTGGTCTCTCCGTCGGAATCTGTCAGCTTGCTAATCCAATGAGCCGGGTAGCGGCGCTTGGCCCAAGCCTCGGAGATGTTTGCCCCGATCGAACGCGACGATCGGCGCACTTGATCAGTCAGCGAATACCGCTCAGGTGCCGGCCAGGCCCGCGACAACTCGAAAACGTGCGCGGCGACAACGAATGATTTCCGATAGGCGATCAGCTCGCTGAAATGGCGAACCGGGCCCCGGGGGGATTCGGTCGGCTCGCGCAAAGGAAACGCACGGATTCTCTGCACGCCCGCGATCGAGCAATCGGCGGGGGGAACTTGCAACCGACAAGTTCACTCCCAGCGCAGAACCGGTCCGCCCGCCCTCTGCTTTGGCAGCCCTGATCCTGCCCCCTAACTCCCAATCCCTGGTTCGCGCCCTCAGCTCTTGTCCAGCTGGAAAGCCGCGTGCACCGCCCGCTGGGCGTCGTCGGCGCGGCTGCGGTCGACGGCGACGGTGATCTTGATCTCGGAGGTGGCGATCAGCTCGATGTTGATCTGCTGCTCGGCCAGGGCCGCGAAGACGGTGGCGGCGACGCCCGCGTGCGTGCGCATGCCCACGCCCACGACGGACAGCTTGGCGATGTTGTCGTAGGCCGTGACCTCGCCCCCGCCGAGCTTGGCCAGCGTGGCCGGGAGCGTCTTGACCGCGCGGTGCGCGTCGTCGCGCGGCACGGTGAACGTGAGGTTCACCACGCCGTTGCGGCCGACGTTCTGGACGATCATGTCCACGTTCACGCTGGCCTCGGCCAGCGCGGAGAAGACGGTCGCCGCGGAGTTCGGCTTGTCGGGCAGGTTGCTGATGACGACCTTGGCCTGGTCCTTGTCGACCGCGACGCCGCGGACGACGACCTTTTCCATGTAAGCGACTTCCTCTTTCACGATGGTTCCCGGGTTGTGGTTGAAGCTGGAGCGGACCTCGAAAACGACGCCGTACTTCTTGGCGAACTCGACGGAGCGCGACTGCATGACCTTCGAGCCGAGGCTGGCGAGCTCGAGCATCTCGTCGTAGCTGATCTCGTCGAGCTTGCGGGCGTGCTTCACGATGCGCGGGTCGGCGGTGTAGACGCCGTCGACGTCGGTGAAGATCTGGCAGATGTCGGCCTTGAGCGCGGCCGCCAGCGCGATCGCGGTCAGGTCGGAGCCGCCGCGGCCGAGCGTGGTGATCTGGCCCTGGTCGTTGATGCCCTGGAAGCCGGCGACGATGACGACCTTGCCATCCTTGAGGTCCTTCGCGATGGGCGCGGCGTTGATCTGTTTGATCTTCGCCTTCGTGTGGATCTTGTCCGTGAAGATTCCGGCCTGGGCGCCGGTGTACGAGACGGCCGGCACGCCGATGGCGTGGAGCGCGATGGCCGTGAGCGCGATCGTCTCCTGCTCGCCGATGGCGAGGAGGACGTCCATCTCCCGCTCGTCCGGCCGCTCGTGGATGGACTTGGCGCGCGCGATCAGCTCGTTGGTCACGCCGGAGCGCGCGGAGACCACCACGACGAGGTCGTGGCCCTCGTCGCGCGTCTCCTTGATGCGCTCGGCGACCTTCTTGATCCGCTCGATATCGCCCACCGAGGTGCCGCCGTATTTCTGGACAATGAGAGCCATGGAGAATGGAGCCGGTTAATTGGCGGCCCCCCGCCGAAGTTGGCAAGGCGGCAGTGCCGCGGGCACGTCATAATGCGGCGGCGCAAGGCCTTGCGTCGCAATCGGACGCCGGCAGCTTTGAACATACAAAACCACGGAGGAGCAGCGCGGAAGGTCGGCGGCCAGCGAGGCTCGATATAAGGAAACGAAGGTCGCGAAGAGCCTACTCGGTCACCTGATCGCTCCTTCGTCCGCTTCGCTGCCTTATGTGAGACGTTCGACCGACCCGCTGATTCCACTCCGTTTCCTCCGCGCCCTCCTGTAGAATACCCAGTGGCTGTCAGCACTCGGACGCCGGCAGCTTTGAAGAAGCGCCGCGGCCGAGGCGCGCCTCAAGATTTCCGGACAAACCGGCTCTCCGTCCCCGCCAGCAGCCGCCGGATGTTCTCGCGGTGGCGGAAAATGACGAACGCGCCCAGGAGCGTGACCACGATGTTCACGGGCAGCGGATTCCCGAGGATCCACCCCGCGGCGGGCACGACAACCGACGCCAGGATCGAGCCGAGCGAGACGTAGCGGGTCGTGTAGAACGTCACCACCCACACGGCCGCGCCGATCAGACAGGCGGTCGGGGTCATCACGAGCACGCCGCCCGCGGCCGTGGCGACGCCCTTGCCGCCCTTGAAACCGGTGAACACCGAGAACGAGTGCCCGAGCACGGCCGCGATCAGGCCGACAAGCGCCAGCTCGTGCCAGACCTCGGCCGTGTCGAAGTGCCGGAGCATCCGTCCGTCGGCACCGACCAAGTGCTCGTGAAAGCGCAGGACGCGGGGCCAGCCGGCGGCGAGCGCGCCTTTCAGGGCGTCGAGCGCGAAAACCAGGTTGCCGGCGCGCTTGCCTCTGGCGCCGAACTTCTCGCCGAGCACCCGCTTGACGTTCGTGGCGCCGGGGTTGCCGCTGCCCTCCTTGAAGATGTCCACCCCGTGCGCGCGCGCGACGAGCCAGCCGAAGGGCAGCGCGCCGAGGAAATACCCCGCAACCGCGGCGATGACGAAAACGGCGGTCATGCCATCACTCGCTCCCGAACCGCCGGGGGACCGCGCGTTGCACCCGGCCGGGGGACGGGCCTGCCCGGAAGATGGGACGCGCCGTCCCGGCGCGCGGCGTCTCTCTGTACGCGGGGCTCAAAGATGCACCAACACAGCCCGTTTGATGGCGGGATGCGAGAGCATTTCTTTGAGCACGGGCGCGGCGGGCTCGGAGTCGAGGTTCAGCACCGTCAAGGCAGTTCCGCCGACGATGTTCCGGCTGAGCGACATCGCCGCGATGTTAACCTGCTCGCGGCCCATGAGCGTGCCGACCATGCCGATGATGCCCGGCTTGTCGGAATTCTCGTAGACCAGGAGGACGCCCGAGGGCTCGACCTCGACCTCGCGGCCGTTGAGCGCGACGAGCCGGGGCTGGTTGCCCTTGCCGAGCAGCGTGCCCGTCGCCGAAACGACCGCGCCGTCGGCCTGCACGGCCTCGACCTGGACCAGCTCGGTGTAGTCGGACTCGACGTTCGACTTCGTGGTCTCGACCTGCACGCCGAGCCGCGACATGTGCACCGGCGCGTTGATGTAATTGAGCTCCTCGCTGCTGATCCGGCGGAGGAAGCCGCGCTGGATGGCGCGCGTGACGGGGTTGGAGTCGAGCTCCACGACCTTGCCCCAGTAGGTGATCCGGAGCCGCTCGACCCGCGCCGTGGCGAGCTGCTGGACGATCGTGCCGAGCTTGTTGCCAAGCTCGAGGTACGGCCCGAGGACCTTCAGCGTGGCGGCGTCGAGCGACGGCATGTTGACGGCGTTGCGGATGACGCCGCCGCTGAGGACGTCGGCAATCTGCTCGGCCACCTCCACGCCGACCGCGTCCTGCGCCTCGGCGGTCGAGGCGCCGAGGTGCGGCGTGAGCGTGACGTTGGCCAGCCGGCGCAGCTCGCTGTCCGGCGCGAGCGGCTCCTCCTCGAACACGTCGAGGCCGGCGGCGGCGACCTGGCCGGACTTCAGCGCCGCCACGAGGGCCGACTCCTTGATGATGCCGCCGCGGGCGCAATTGAAGATCCGCACGCCCCGCTTGCACTTGGCGAGCGCGGCCTCGTCGATCATGTACTGCGTCTGCTCCGTCAGCGGCATGTGGACGGTGATGTAGTCCGCCTGCTTGAGCAGGTCGTCGAGCGAGACGGCCTCGATCTGCATGGCCTTGGCGCGGCTGGGCGCGAGGTACGGGTCGAACGCGACGACCGTCATCCCGAACGCCTGGGCGCGCTTGGCCACCTCGGTGCCGATGCGGCCGAGGCCGACGATGCCGAGGGTCTTCCGGAACAGCTCGATGCCGGAGAAGCTCTTGCGGTCCCATTTGCCTTCGCGCATCGACTGCGCCGCCTGCGGCACCGGCCGCGCGCCGCACAGGATGTGCGTGAAGGTCAGCTCCGCCGTCGCGACGGTGTTGCCGGAAGGCGTGTTCATCACGATGACCCCGCGGTCGGTGGCGGCGTCGACGTCGACGTTGTCCACCCCCACCCCGGCCCGGCCCACCACCTTGAGCAGCGGCGCCGCCGCGAACACCTCGGCCGTGATCTTCGTCTCCGAGCGCACCGCGATGGCGTGCACGTCCTTCACCAGCTCCAGGACCTTCGCCGGGGACGAGCCGTACGCCTCGATGACTTCAAAGCCCGGCTGCTGGCGCAGAAAGGCGACGCCCTTCGGAGAGATCTTGTCGGCGACGAGGATTTTCATGAAAGCGGCGAGGCAAGCCGGCGGGGACCCCGAAATCAAACCCCGAAGTGGTCATAGCCCGCGCGTCGCCCGCGGGCCATCACCGGAGAATCTCCGTCCGCGGACTTCGGGATTCGGCCGCCTACTGCGCCGCCGAACCCGTGAAGTGGATCGCGAACGCCAGCCGGTCGGCCGTTTCCTCGATGATCTTCGCGACGGGCTTCCCCTGTCCGTGGCCGGCTTTCACGTCGATCCGGATGTAGGCGGGGAACTTCGGGTCCGGATTCGCCGCCTGCAACGCGGCGGCGTACTTGAACGAATGGCCCGGGTGCACGCGGTCGTCATGGTCGGCGGTCGTCGTCAGGACGGCCGGGTAGTCGACGCCGCTCCGCACGTTGTGGACGGGCGAGTAGGCCCGCAGGTACTTGAATCCCTCGGCCTCGTCCGCCGAGCCGTAGTCGCTCGTCCACGCCCAGCCGATGGTGAACTTGTGGAAGCGCAGCATGTCCATCACGCCCACCGCGGGCAGCGCGACGCGCGCGAGGTCCGGCCGCTGGTTGACCACGGCGCCGATGAGGAGGCCGCCGTTCGATCCGCCGCTGATGGTCAGGCGCTCGTGCGCGGTGTAGCCGGCCTTCACCAGGTATTCTCCCGCCGCGATGAAGTCGTCGAAGACGTTCTGCTTGCGCTCCTTCGTCCCCGCGAGGTGCCAGTCGCGGCCGTACTCGCCGCCTCCGCGGAGGTTCGGCACCGCGTAGATGCCCCCGAGCTCGAGCCACGCCACGACGCCCGGCGAGAACGCGGGCTTCAGCGAGATGTTGAAGCCGCCGTACGCATACAGGTGGGCGGGATGGGAGCCGTCTAGCTTGAGGCCCTTCCGCGCGGTGATGAACATCGGGACGCGCGTCCCATCCTTCGACTCATAGAAGACCTGCTTCGTCTCGTAGACCGCGGGGTCGAACGCCGCCTTCGGCCGCTCGACCGGCTCCGTCCGCCCCGTCGCGAGATCGTGACGGTAGCAGGTGGCGGGCTGGACGAACGAGGTGTACTTGAAGAAGAGCTCGTTGTCGTCCGGGTCGCCGCTCAGGCCGTCCTGATCGCGCGCGTAGTTCGTGCCGGCCACGGTGCCGATGCCCGGCAGGGGGATTTCGCCGAGCGGCTGGCCGTCGCCGCCGAAGACCGCGAGCCGGCTGTGGGCGTCCGTCAGGTAGTTGAGCACGAACTTCCCGCCGGCGTAGACCGACGACTCGATGACGTCGCGCGCCTCCGGCACGAGCGTCTTCCAGTTCGCGCGGTCCGCGTGCGCCAGGTCGATCGCGATGACCTTGCGCCGGGGCGCGTCGAGGTCCGTGCGGAGGAACACCGTCGTTCCGCGGTTGCCCAGCACCGTGTAGTCGGCCTCCAGGACATCCACGAGCTTCACGACCGGGCCGGAGAGGTCCGGCTGCCGGGGGTCCTTCAGGTCGATGAAATACAGCCGGTTTCGCGGATCGGTGCCTTCGCTGCCGTAGATGAAGAGATAGCGGCCGTCGTCGCTGACGGCGCCGCCCCAGCCCCGCTGCGGGAATTCCGGGGTCGCGTAAACCAGGACGTCCTCGCTCTGCGGCGTGCCCAGCCGGTGGTAATAGATCGCCTGGTTCGCCAGCGCGCTGAACACCTGGTTCTCCTCCTTCTTCGGCTCGGGATAGCGCGAATAGAAGAAGCCCTTGCTGTCCTTCGTCCAGTCGAGCCGCGAGAATTTCACCCATTTCACGACGTCGGCCGCGTCCTGGCCCGTCGCGATGTCGCGCACGCGGTACTCGTTCCAGTCGGAGCCCGCGACCGCCACGCCGTAGCCCAGCCACCGCCCGTCGGGCGAGATGTCCCACTGCGTGAGCGACACGGTGCCGTCGGCCGACAGCGTGTTCGGGTCGAGCAGCAGTCGCTTCTCCTCCCCCAGCCGCTCCTTCACGTACAGCGGCGACTGGTTCTGCAGGCCCGTGTTGTAGGTGAAGAAATAGCGTCCGGCTTCCTTGAACGGCAGGTCGTGCCGCGGGAAGTCGTACAGCTCGGTCAACCGCTGCCGGATGGCATCCCGGTGCTTGAGCGTCGCGAGGAACCCGAACGTCGCCTGGTTCTGGGCCTGGACCCAGGCCGCGGTGTCGGCCGAATCGACGTCCTCCAGCCAGCGGAAGGGATCGGCCACGGTCGCGCCGTGGTAGGTGTCGGTCTGGTCGACGGTTTTCGAGACGGGGTATTTCCAGGCGGCGTGGCCCGCGGGGGGCAGGATCGCCGCCCCGGCAAGGAGCGCGCACATAAGCTTCATTTGCGGCTCCAAGGAGCCGCCCGTCGTCCTTCCGGCAAGCCCAAGATGGCGGGCGGGGGTTTCGCCGCGGTGGATGGCGGGCGCGCCGGGACGGCACGCCCCCTCCGGGATCGATGGCCGATTCGGCGGCGCGCGCGGTCTCCGCGCGTCGATCGGCCCGCCCCCACCCGTGCTTCGGCCGGGCCCGCCCGGGCTCAATATTCCACTGGACGACGCGGAACTCGTCCCTCCCATACTCCCCGCATGCCGATTCCCGAACCCGCTCCCGACCGCCTCGCCCGCCAGATGGCGTTCGCGCTCGAGGCGGACAAGCTCAAGGGCGTCATCCGCCGCACGCGGCTGCCCCACGCCCAACGGCTCGAGAACAGCGCCGAGCACACCTGGCACATCGTGCTCATGGCCGTGCTGCTGGCCGAGCATGTCGACACGGCGGACCTCGACCTCGGGCGCGTGCTGAAGATGCTTCTCGTGCACGACCTGGTGGAGATCGACGCGGGGGACACGTTCGGCTACGACACGGCCGGCCATGCGGACAAGCGCGACCGCGAGGTCCGGGCCGCCGAGCGGCTCTTCGGGATGCTCCCGGACGAGCAGGCGGCGGAGTTCCGTGCGCTGTGGGAGGAATTCGAGGCCGTCGCCACGCGCGAGGCGCGCTTCGCGCTCGCGATGGACCGGCTGCAAGCCGTCATGCTCAACGCCGCGTCGGCCGGCGGGTCGTGGCGCGAGCACCGCGTCACCTACGACCGCGTCGTCGCCCGCAACCGCGTCATCGAGGACGCGTCGCCGGTCCTCTGGCAATTCGCCCTGCGCCTCATCGACGACGCGCTGAAGCAGGGCCACCTGCCGGCGGCGCCCAAGGCCTGACCGGCCGCTCTCCGGCCGTCGCGGAAGCGCGCCGGGACGGCGCGCACCACCGACACCGCGCTAGCCCCCTTTCGGCGGCTCCCAGAGCTCGATGCGGTTGCCCTCGCCGTCGCGGATCCAGGCGAACTTGCCGTATTCCGACGCCTCGATGCCCTTCGGGTCGATCCACACGCGCTCCTTCTTCAGCGCCGCGAGCGCCTTCTTCAGATTCGCGACCCGATAGTTCACCATCACGGCCTGCCGCCGCGAGCCGAAGTATTTCGTGTCGGGATCGAATGCGCTCCAGATCGTCGTCCCCTTTTTGCGCGGGTCCTTCGCGTCGCGCCACGGGAAGGCGCAGCCGCACCACTGTTCGCTCACGTCGAGGCCGAGGTGCCTTCGGTACCACGCCCCGAACTTCTTCGGGTCCTTCACCCGCAGGAAGACTCCGCCGATTCCGGTCACGCGCTTTGCGGTCTTCATGGCGCCAGCCAAGCACGGCGCCCGCCGCGCCGCACGGCTAAACTCCCGGCCGCGAGGTTCCGGTTCCCTCCGACCGACGGCGCGGACTACATCACGTCGAGGTCCTGCCGTACCGCGGCCTCGAGGGAGGCCAGGCCCGCCGCCACGGCCTGCTCGGTCGGCCCCTCCACCAGGAGCCGCAGCTTCGGCTCGGTGCCCGAGTAGCGGACCAGCACCCGGCCTTGATCCTCCAGCCGGCTCTCGAGCGCGCGGATCGCGGCGGTCACGGCCGGCAGCGACTCCAGCGGCTTCTTCTCGCGGACCTTGAACGCGGCGGTCCGCTGCGGAAACTTCCGGAGCGCGCGCCGGAGTTCCGAGAGCGGGCGGCCGGTCGCCTGCATGACCGCGAGCACCTTGAGCGCGGCGACCAGCCCGTCGCCCGTCGGGGAGACGTCCGCGCAGATCACGTGGCCCGACGACTCGCCGCCCAGGGTGGCGCCCTCGGCCAGCATCCGCTCGATCACGTAGCGGTCCCCCACCGGAGTGCGGAGAACCTTGCCGCCGGCCGGGGCCAGCGCGGCCTCGACGCCCAGGTTGCTCTGCACGGTCACGACCAGCGTGTTGTGGGCCAGCTGCCCGGCGCGCAGGGCATGCAGCGCGAGCAGCGTGAGGACCTCGTCCCCGTCGAGCGCGCCGCCGGTCTCGTCGCAAAGGATGCAGCGGTCGCCGTCGCCGTCGTGGGCGATGCCGAGGCGCGCGCCGACTTCACGCACCCTCGCGCACATCCGCTCCGGATGCTCGCTTCCGACCCCCTCGTTGATGTTCCGGCCGTCGGGCTTGACGCCGATCCCGTGGACCTCGGCCCCGAGGTCGCCCAGGACGCGCGGGCTGCTGGCGACGGTCGCGCCGTTGGCCGCATCGAGCACGATCTTCCAGCCCGGAAGCGGCTGCGGCAGGACCGCCCGCGCGGCCGCGAGGTACCCGGCCAGGCCTTCGCGGGACACGGGGGTGACGGCCGGCGGGACCTCGGCGGCGAGCCGGCGCTCGATCGCGAGCTCCTGGTCGTCGGTGAGCTTGATGCCGTTTCCGCCGAAGAACTTGATTCCGTTGTCCGCCGCGGGGTTGTGCGACGCCGTGATCACGACGCCGAGCGCGGCCTGGCCGGTCCGGGCGGCGAGGCTGACCGCGGGCGTCGGCACGACGCCCAGGCTGAACGGCGTCAGGCCGGCCGCGGCAATCCCGCCCGCCAGCGCGCGCTCGAGCGCGAGACCCGAGCCGCGGGTATCGCGTCCGATCAAGACGGCGGCCCCCGCGGCCGCGCCGCCGGCCCGGGCGAACCCGCCCGCGGCCGCCCCGAGGCGCGCGGCGAAGGCCTCGTTCACCACCGGGCCGCCGTAGGGGCCGCGCACGCCGTCGGTGCCGAAGTATTGCCGGGAGTTGGGCATGAAAGACGCAGCCGACGAGGCGGCGCGCTCAGGATTGGTAGAACTCCCGCGTCGCGGCGATCTTCCGGGCGACCGCCCCGCCGAGCAGCAGGTCACGGGCGGGCGCCAGCCCCTCGCGGACCGTGCGGACCACGCCGCTCAGCCACAGCCCGACGGCGGCGTTCAGCACGATGGTGTCCACCAGCCCGGTCGGACCGCGCCCCGCGAGGATCGCCTCGGTGATGGCGATGTTGGCGGCGACATCACCGCCCTGAAGCTCCGCAAACGGCGAATGCGCGAGCCCGAAGTCGCCGGCGCGCCAGGTCGCCGAAAAGTCCCGGAGCCGGCCCGCGCCGCGCACGCGATTCTCCGTGGCGGTCGTCAGCTCGTCGATGCCCCGGTCGGGCCCGAGGGCGCCATGGACGACCAGCGCCGACTCCGTCCCGAGGGCATCGAGCGCGTGCGCCAGCTTCTCGACCAGCGGCGCCGCCGACACCCCGAGGAGGGTGCGCGCCGGCCGCCCGGGATTGATGAGCGGCCCGAGCACGTTGAACACCGTGCGCTGCCCCTGGGCCGCGAGCGCCTTGCGAACGGGCGCGATCCGGCGGAACGCCGGATGATGCGCGGGCGCGAAGAAGAAGCAGTAGCCGAGCTCGTCCAACGCGCGCCGGAGCTTCGCGGGGGGGGCCTCGAGGTCGACGCCGAGCGCCGCGAGGAGATCGGCGCTGCCGCACTTCGACGTGATCCCGCGGTTCCCGTGCTTCATCACCACCACGCCGCCCGCCGCGAGCACGAGCGTCACGAGGCTCGAGATGTTGAAGCCGCCGGCGTGGTCGCCGCCCGTGCCGACGACGTCGATGGCGCGGCCCGCCCAGGGACCGACCGCCGGATCCAGCGCCTGGGTGCGGAAATAGGCCGCGAAGGCGGCGAGCTCGCCGGCGGTCTCGCCCTTGCGCGCGAGGGCGCCCAGGAAGGCGGCCTTGGCCTCGTCCGGGACCGGTTCGGACGCGAGGGCCGCCGCCGCCTCGGCCACCTCGGCGGGCGTGAGGTTGTGCTGGGCCTCGATGCGGGAAGTGAGCGCGGCGAGCGCGGACATGCGCGCCAACATGGGAAAATGGCCCGCGCGGCAAAGCATAATCCTCGACAGCCCACGGGCTTTCTGGAACCACACGCCGCGTGCGCCCGCCGCCCTTGCGTCATATCCTCCTGCTCCTGGCGTGGGTGACCGCGGCGGCCGCGGCGGAGCCCGCTCCCGCGCCGGCGGGGCCCGCCGCCAGGCTCGATGCCGGCGACGCGATCGTCCTCGGCCTGGTCGAGGGCGTGACGGAATTCCTGCCGATCTCGTCGACCGGCCACCTGATCATCGCCAACGAACTCCTCGGGCTCGACGTGGACGACCAGCTGCGGGGCCCCGACGGCCAGCCGCTTTGGGACAAGCCGCCCTCCCCCGAGCATCCCGGCGGCGTGCCGCTGACGCTCAAGCTCGCGGCCGACGCCTACGCGGTCATCATCCAGGCGGGCGCAATCCTCGCGGTCGTCGTGCTCTATTGGCGGCAGTTCCTCGGCATGGCGCTGGGCCTGACCGGACGCAGCAGTTCCGGTTTCAGGCTGCTCCGCAACGTGCTGCTCGCATTCGTGCCGGTGGCCGCGATCGG
>DASPMS010000037.1:0-23999 GCA_035626915.1 Opitutaceae bacterium | reverse complement strand
GGTTCCGGCGATCCTGCGAGTAAACCTGCACGACCTGCCCGGCGTCCGGAAAGGGCCGCGCGCTGAACACCAGCGCGTGCACGACGCTGAAAAGGCCGGTATTGACGCCGATGCCGAGCGCCAGGACCGCGACGGCGGTGGCGGTGAACCCAGGGGTCTTCGCCAGCAGCCGGAGGGAGAATCTCAGGTCCTGCAGGAGGGAGTGCATCGGTCGACGTGCTGGGGGGAGCACACCGATGATCCCGGGGCGGTTGCACGAAAGTACGTCGTCGGCGCATGTTTTGGCCCAGGGCGGCGTGCGCCTCCTGGGCCTGCAACCTGGCGGAGAAACCGCAGCGCGACGGCCGCCGCCGCTCGTCAGTCCGCCCGCAAAGCCTCGATCGGGTTTACGCGGGCCGCGCGGAGGGCGGGAACCAGGGAGGCGGCGAGCCCGACCAGCGCCAGGATGCCGGCGGCGCCGGCGAGCACGATCGGGTCGTGCCGCGACACGACGAAGAGCATCGACTCGAGCAGGCGGCTGGTGCCGAGCCCGAGGGCGACGCCGCCGGCCACACCGATCGCGATGGCGAGCCCGGCGCCGCGGAGGACATGGCGAAGGACGCGGCCGCGGTCGGCCCCGAGCGCCATGCGCACGCCGAACTCGTGGGTGCGCTGCGCGACCGTGTACGCCATCACCCCGAAGATGCCGAGGGCGGCGAGCAGCACGGCGGCGCCCGCGAAACCGAGCAGCAGGGCCATCACGAGCTTACGCGGCGCGAGCATCCGGTCGTGGCGCTCCTCCAGCGTCTGCGGCACGTCGAACGCGAGTTCGGGCTGGAGCTTGCGCAGGCTGGCGAGCACGGCGGCGCTGACTGCGTCGGGGTCGCCCTCGTATTCGATGAGCGCGGCCAGTCGGGTCGCCGGCCATTGTGCGAACGGGAAATAAAGCTGCGCCTGCGGATCCGTGTCCATGCTGCTGCGGCGCTCGTTCGCGACGACGCCGACGACGGTGGCCCTTTCGCCGGGGTGGGCCGGCGAAGCCACCCGGCGGCCGAGCACGCTCTGTCCGGGAAAAAATCGCCGGGCGAAAGCCTCGTTGACCACCACGACCAGGGGCGCGCCCTGTCCGTCGCCGGCGTTGGTGTACCGGCCGTCGCGCAGGGCCAGGCCGAGCACCTCGAAATAGCCCGGACCGACCGACGAGGCGGACAGCGGCGGCTCGGGCGCGGTGGCGGACGGCGTATAGCCCTCGATGTTGATCATCATCATCATCGAGAACTGCGAGAGCGGCGTGTGATCCGCGAGCGCCGCGCGGCGGACGCCGGGGATGGCGTCCAACGCCTCCTGATAGCGGTCGGCGGCTTCCCGGGCGCGCGCGGCGATCCGGCGTTCGGTGGCTTCATCGAACGCCCGCATCTGGTTGGGCCGGAGATTCTCGCTCGTCGGGAGCGCGACCGTGAGAACGTCGGTCCGGAAGCCGAGATCGACCGCGCGGAGCCGCAGGTAGCTCTTGAGCAGGAGCCCGGCGTTGGCCACGAGCGCGAGGGCCAGAGCGATCTCGAGGGCGACGCACGCGTGGCGCCAGCGGTTGCGCCCGGGCGATCCGGTTCCGGTGCGCCCGCCGGTATGAAGGGCATCCTGCGGGGCGATCCGGCGTACCGACCAGGCGGGGGCGAGTCCGAAGACGAGGCCGGTCACGGCGGCAAGGAGGAGGGTGAAGGCCGCGACCGTCAGGTTGACTTCGACCGGGGCGACCCGCGAGAGCTGGGCTCCGAGCAGCGAGCGGGCGAGATGCACGCCCCAGAACGAGAGGCCGATGCCGAGCGCGCCGCCGAGGAAGGCGGGGAGTAGGCTTTCGGCCAGGAGTCCGCGGGCCAGCTGGGCGCGGCTCGCGCCGAGCGCCGTGCGGACCGCGAGCTCATGGCGGCGGACCGTGGCGCGGGCGAGTTGGAGGTTCGCGATGTTGACGCAGGCGATCAGCAGCACCAACCCGACGGCTCCGGCCAGCAGCCACAGCGTCGGCCGGACGGCTCCGGCCAGGGATTCCCGGAGGGGCACGAGCTGGACCGGCTTGGCAAAGGCGGCCATCATCCGGCTGACGGGCGGGGGCGCGTCCCCCGGAGCCGCGCCGGGTCCCGGATCCGGCGCGCGCGTGCCGTCCCACATTCGCTGCGAAATCAGGTTGAGCTGGTCCTGCGCGGCCGCCAGGTCGGCGCCCGGCTGGAGGCGCCCGAGCACGCGAACGAGCGCGATGCTGACCCGGTGGGCCCCTCCGGGGCCGGCGCCGGCGGCTTCGTGGAGCGTGAGCGGCCGCCAGACCTGAGCCGGTTCCGAGAACTGGAACGACGGCGGGAGGACACCGACGACCGTCATCGCCTCGCCGTCGAGCGTGAGCGTTTGGCCGAGGATGGCGTCGCTTGCCGCAAATCGATCCTGCCACAGGCCATAGCTGATCACGCCGACCGGATCGGCGCCTGCGCGGGCGTCTTCCGCCGAGGGCAGCCGGCCGCGATGCGCGCGGACGCCGAGCAGCGGGAAGAACCCGTCCGTGACCCGGGCGGTTTGGACGATCTCGGCCGAGGCGGCCTGGCGCCAGGTGGCGCGCGCGGTGGTGTAAGCGGCGAACGCCTGGAAACTCGGCGCTCCGGCCTCGGTCCAGGCGAGAAACTCCTTGTCGGTCACCAGCTCCCCGCGGCCAGGACCCTGGGCTGCGGTGGCCGTGGGCTGCTTGCGGATCAGCACCAGCTCGCCGGGCTTGGGATAGGGCAGGGGCTTGAGCAGGACGGCGTGGATGAGGCTGAACATCGTCGTGTTCGCGCCAATGCCGAGGGCGAGCAGGGCGACGATAAGCGCGTTGAACCCCGGATGCGCGCGGAGCTGCCGGAAGGCCTGGGTGAAGGCGTGCATGAAGCAGGAGCGTCGCAGCGGCGGGCGATTGTCTATCGCCCGGCCCGATGCAGTTCAATCGCGGGAACGATTGTTCCGGTTCTCGACGTCCCCGACCGTACCCCCCGCCTCGCGGCGCCGCTCCGCGGAATACTGCTCGAACTTGGCGTTGTCCTGCCGCTCCAGCCGGCGGTAGCGCTCCTGCTGGCCCGGGGTCAGGGCCTCCCATTCGGATTTGGTCAGCCCCGCGGGGTAATGGGCGCAGCCGGCGAGCGGCAGGGCGCCCAGAAGGGCCCAGGCAAGGCGGCGCAGTGGGAGAGACATGGGTGGGCGGGCAGCGGTGGGATGTTGGGCCCGCCGGGTCGCGGCTGCAGGTGTAGCGCCCGGCGCGCCGCGGGCAAGCCGCCGGTCAGGGGCGGCCCGCGTGGCCGCCGGCACCGGGGAATTCCTCGGGCGTGCTCGGCGCGTCGGCGGCCTGGCGGTCGAGCGACTCGCGGTAGCGCAGGCAGCCGCGGAGGAATTGCGGCCAGTCCGGCACGCGGATGCTGGGTTGGGTCCGTTCCGGCAGCAGCGCCCAGAGGTCCGGATGATGCCAGCAGAGCTCGTGCCCGGTGCTGTCGCGGTGCTTGCGGATACCGGCCCGCAGGCGGCGCACCTCGGCCGCGAGGTCTTCGCGGGAAAGCCGGTCGAGGTCCTCGTCCATGGCTCACCGTAGCCGGGGCTTGGCCGCCCGCCATCGGGGGAAATCCGGAACGGCCGCAGGCGCGAGCGGCCGGTGGGCGGCGAGGGGAGCGCGACCTCGGCGCGCGAATTGGCGGGGGGCCGCCCGCGCGCGGATCGATCGGGGCTATTCCGTCCGGAGGGCCTCGACCGGATTCACGCGCGTCGCCTTCCGCGCGGGCACATAGCAGGCGATGCCGGCCGCCGCGGCCAGCAGGGCGGCGGTCGCGCAGAGGATGAGCGGATCGTACGGGGTGACCTGGTAGAGCTGGGTCGAGATCGCCCGTCCCGCGGCCAGGGCGCCGGCGAGGCCGACGAGGAGGCCGACGCCGAGCGGGACGAGCCCCTGCCGCAGCATGACGCCGACGACGTCGGAGGCCATCGCCCCGAGCGCCATCCGGATCCCGATCTCGCGGCGCCGCAGGGTGACGCCGTAGGCCACGACGCTGTAAAGGCCGGTGAGCGCGAGGAGCAGGGCGAGGGCGGCGAACAGGCTGAGGAGGGTCGATTGCAGGGTCGTGTTCTGGTAGGTGGACGCGACCTCCTCCTCCATCGTGACGAGCCCGTAGAGTGCGATCTCGGGGTCCAGCTTCGCCAGGAGCTCCCGCACCGGACGCTCGAGCAGCCGCGGGTTCCCCTCGGTGCGAACCAGGGCGATCTTCTGCAGCCACGAGAACTGCCGGAGCGACCAGTACGCCTGCGGGCGGGACGGCGGCTCGCCGTAGCCCTCGACCTTGAGCGTGGGGACGACCCCGACGACCGTGAACCAGTTCTCATCGTCCCGCTCGGTCACGCCCCAGTTGACGCGTTTGCCGATCGGGTCCTGCCCGGGCCAGTACTTGTTCGCGAAAGCCTGGTCGATGATGACGGCCCGCGGCCCGGTCGCATCCTGCGGCCCGAAGGCCCGGCCGGCGACGAGCGGCACCTTGAGCGTCGAGAAGTAGTCGTCGCTGACGATGCTCATCTCGGCCAGCGGCTTGTTGTTGTCCGAGGGCGCGTGATGGCCCTCGGCGGCGAAGGAGGACTGCCAGCCGGTGTGGAGCGGCGGCGTGGTGTTGACCGCGGCGCTGGTGACGCCGGGCAGCGCCCGGAGCTCATCGACCAGCCGCTGGTAGAAGCGCTGGGCGGGCGAGCTGGAGCCCAGCCCGCTGGAGGCGTTTTCGGTCGACGGATAGCGGTTCTCCGGCAGGGCGAGCGAGAAGATGAGGAGGTGGGAACTGTCGAAGCCGAGCGGCGCCGCGCGCATCTGCTGGAGGCTGCGGAGCATCAGGCCGGTGACGCTCAGCAGCACGAGCGTCAGCGCGACCTGCGCGCCGACGAGGACGCGGCGGGCGGTGGACCCCGCGGTCGCGCCGCGGCTGCCCTCGTGCAGCGAGGTGAGCGGGTCGGCGCGCGCGAGCCGGAACGCGGGCCAGAGGCCGGCCAGCACGCCGGAGACGAGCGCGGCCACCAGGCAGAAGGCGAGCACCCAGCCGTTGAGCTCGAGGTCCTGGAAGCGGACCTGGCCCCACGGCACGAGCGTGCGGATGCCGTCGAGCGCGAACGCGGCGACGAGCAGCGACAGCGCGCCGCCGGCCAGCGCGACGAGCACCGACTGGAGCAGCATCTGGCGGATCAGCTGCCCGCGCGACGCGCCGAGCGCGGAGCGCACGGCGTAGTCGCGCTGCTGGGTCATGCCGCGGGTGATGAACAGGCTGGCCACGTTCGCGCACGCGATCGCGAGGACCAAGCCCGTGGCGGCGAGCAGCGCCCACAGGCCGGTGCGGTAGGACGCCAGCTGATTGTCGCGATACGGCTGCACGCGCGCGGAGACCTGGGCGAGGTTGTCGGCGTGCGCGACGCGGAGCCCGGCGTAGATCCGCTCCATGTCCGCCTCGGCCTGCTGGACGGAAAGGCCGGGCTTGATCCGGGCGAAGCTGTAGAGCCCGGGGTTGTTGCCGCGCGTCTGCCAGCCGGGCTGCGTGGCGGCGTAGGGCCCGATCGGGACCCAGAGCTCGGCCAGACGGGGCAGGTTGAGGTCCTCCGGCGCGATGCCGATCACGGTGCGGGCGACCCCGTCGACCGGGATCGCCGTGCCGAGGAGGTCCTCGCGGCGCTGGAACCGGCGATGCCACAGCTTCTCGGAGATGACGACGACGGGGGCGGCGCCCGGCTGGTTGTCTTCGACGGAGAAGTACCGGCCGCGGACGGGCCGGAGCCGGGCCACGTCGAAGATCTCGGGCGAGGCGTAGGCCCCGTTGATGTTGTCGGGCAACTGGCCCGGGTCGGACAGGTTGAAGCGGTCGCGCCGGTGCACGGCCAGCGCCGAGAACGCCTGCTGCTCTTTTTGCCAATCCTGCACCGTCGGCCACGCGATCGACATCTCCATCTGCGGACCCTTCTGCCACATGACGACCATCTGGTCCGCGTCCGGATACGGGAACGGCCGGAGCAGGACGGCGTACAGGACAGAGAAGATGGCCGTGATCGCGCCGAGCCCGAGGGCCAGGATGAGGACGGAGGCGACGGTGAAGCCCGGGGACTTCAGCAGGGAGCGGACCGCATAGCGGAGGGCGGGCATGGGGGGAGGGGTGGGTGCGGGAAGCAATACCCGCCGCCACGCGGCGGGTTACGGGAATTCACGGTTGGCGCGGGTCGGGCAAGGGGCCGGGTCAGCCCCGGCCGCGGGTGGGCACGCCGGCCCAGCGGGCGAGCTCGCGATGGATCTTGGCCACCCGCTCCACCTGGCCCTTGGCCGCGAACCGCTCGTAGAAGCCCTCCGCCCGGAATTCGCGGACCTGATCGGTCCAGGGCGAGAGCTTGTGGGTCCAGCGGGTGACGCGGTCGTCGGCGGGCTCGGCGTCGACCGCCGCCAGGTCGGCCCCGACGCGCAGCATGGCCTTCAGCGTGACCGGCTTCGTGACCATCGAATTCGGCGCGCCCCAGGCGTCGCCCCACACGCGGGCGCTGGCCTTGAGGAAATCGCGCACGATGCCGTACTGGCGCTCGGCGGCGCGCTTGTCCGTGCCGGAGGACTCCAGGCGGCTCCAGTCGAGCTTCACCCAGCGGTGCACCTCGTTGAAGAGCTCGGCCTGCAGGATCCACTTGTCCTTCTGCGAGCGGCCGCCGAGCCGGTTGATGCGGTACTGCAGGGGGCTGTCGTCGGCGCGGTAGAGGAATTCCACGATGTGCGCGGCGAAGCGGCGGTCGGGTTCGGCCCAGGAGACGCGCTCGTAGAGGTCGATGAGGTGGCTCTTGTTGATGCGCGTCGGCGTCGAATTGATGATGACGAACATCTCCGTCGCGAAATCCTCGCTGCGGCCGTCGAAGATCACGCAGGGCACCGAGATGTTCCGGGCGTCATCCGGGTGGGTGCGGGCGAAGAACTCGAGCGCGGCGAGGCGGTGCTGGCCGTCGATGATGAGGAACTTCTCCGCGGGCTCGGAGAGCCGGCCGACGCCGGATCCGTCCGCCCACGCCTCGAACCCGAGGCGCTGCGGCGTGAACAAGAGGACGGTGCCCGGGATCGGGGGCTGCGAGACGGCGGTCTCGTAAAAATTGCGAATCGCGCGGATCTTCGCCCTCGAGAGCTCGCGCTGGAACGCCTTGTCGCTGCGTTCCACCTTGCCGATGAACTGCGCGACGTCGTCGTCGGCCGGCGTGTCCTCGGCCCGGATGGTGCCGCCCTCCTCGTCGTAGTAGCGGCTGATGAAGCGGACCTTCTGGAGGAGCTTTTCCGAAGGGTAGGAGGCGAAGTAGAAGACGGCGTCCTTCTGGCGGATCTGGGTGGCGATCATGGGCGGGGGGCCTGCGGGATGGAACTTGGAACCCGGGAAGAACCGGGAGCGGTCGAGGGCCGACGCGCGAAACGTGAACCCGGGGAGATTATCGGCCTGGTCCGCGCCCGCAAGTGCGCCGCCGCCGATGGCGGCAGAATTTCACAATGCGACCGCACGCCCGGGTGGAGCTTCGGCACCGACACCCCGCTTTCGCGCGCCGGGCCGGGGGCCGGTCAGTAGCCCTGGCGCTGGAGCTGCATGCTGAGCTCCCGCTGGAAGGCCTGCACGTCGGCGGCGGGCGGCTGGTATCCCTTTTGCCCGGTCTCCAGCATCAGCCGGCCATACTGGTCCAGGGCCCATTTGCCCGACACCCCGTCGCTGAACGTGACGGTGCCGCTCACGACCGAGCCCGGGCGCACGATCCGGTCGATGTCGACCTTCACGGCGCCGGCGCCCGCCGGCGGCAATTCCTCGTCGGGATACGGCTCCTCGTCGGGCGCCAGGCCCTCGTCTTCGGGCGCGTCGTCGCCCCCGAGCCCGACCTTTTCCTTGAGCTTGTCCATGAGCCCCTTCTTTTCCGGCGGAGGGGCCGCCGGGCGCGGCGCGCCGCCGTCGGCGGGCTTTGCCGAGCCGAGGTTCGCATCGGCCGCCGCTTTCGCGGCCGCATTCTTCAGCTCGAGCCCCAGGTCGTCCACGAGGAACCGGACGTCCATGTACGTGAGGGAGATCTGGAACTGCTCGTTCAGCTTTTTCTGGACCGTCGAGAGATTGTCGCCGGCGGCGACCCAGGACGAGACGGCCTGCTTTTGTTCGGGAGTGAGAGTCATGGCCTGAGGCAGGGATTTGGACGCAGGGCACGAATAAGAGACAGGTCGGCGCAAACGACAAGCTTGGTGACGCCCGATCCGGGCGCGCGGAGGACACAGCCTGGCGGCGGGCGACGCCTGGCCGGCGCCGGCCGGCCGGCGCCGCAAAAGCAGCAGGCCCGGCGGTCGGGCCGGGCCTGCGGTCAGTTAGTGCGTGTGTGCGGTGAAAGGGGGATACTGAAGGCATACCGCCCGGACGGCGCCGGGTTCCCGGGCGTCACTTCGAGAGCTGGGTCTTGAGGAAGTCGACCGAGCCGCGGACGGTGTCGTCCTGCTCCATCATGTTCTCGACGGTCTTGCACGCGTGGATGACGGTGCCGTGGTCGCGACCGCCGAACGCCTCGCCGATCTCCTGGAGGGAGTGGCGGGTGAGCTGGCGGCAGAGGTACATCGCGATCTGGCGGGGGAAGGCGATGGCGTTGGGCCGGCGCTTGCTCGTCATGTCCGAGTGCCGGATCTGGTAGTGGTCGGCCACGCGCTTCTGGATGCCCTCGATGTTGAGCCGGTTCTGGGCCTCCTCCATGAGCACGTCCTTGAGGAGCGACTCCGCGGTCGGAAGGTCGAGGGCCTTGCCGGTGAGGGCCGAGTAGCTGGAGATCTTGATGAGCGCGCCCTCGAGCCGGCGGATGTTCTTGGCGATGTGCTGCGCCATGAACTCGATGACGGGGCCGGGCAGGTCGACCTTCAGCGAGGCCGCCTTGGTCTTGAGGATGGCGACGCGCGTCTCGAAATCGGGCGACTGGATGTCGGCCGACAAGCCCCACTGGAAGCGGGAGACGAGGCGCGATTCGAGGGTCGCGATCTCCGTGACCGGGCGGTCGCTCGAGAGCACGATCTGCTTCCCGGACTCGAACAGGTCGTTGAAGGTGTGGAAGAACTCCTCCTGGATGCGCTCCTTGTTCGCCAGGAACTGGACGTCGTCGAGGAGGAGGATGTCCACGTGGCGGTAGCGCTGCCGGAACTTGGTCAGCGCGTTCTCCTGGATGGCGTGGATGAACTCGTTGGTGAACTTCTCGGTCGAGAGGTAGGCGACCTTGGCGTCGGGGTTGCGCTGCAGGATGCTGTGCCCGACGGCGTGCATGAGGTGGGTCTTGCCCAGCCCGGTGGCGCCGTGGATGAAGAGCGGGTTGTAGGCCTGCGCCGGGGCCTGCGCGACGGCGACCGCCGCCGCATGGGCGAGCTGGTTGTTCGAGCCGATGACGAAATTCTCGAAGGTGTTCCGCGGGTTCAGCGACGAGGCGGCCAGGCGTTCGTCGTAGCGGGCGGTCCGGCGGGCCGGCGCGGCCTTCGGGCGGGGCGCCGCCTCGGCGGACGGCGCCAGGCGGCTGGACTCCTGCTTCCGCAGGATGACCTGGACGAGCCGGCCGGCGGTGAGCCGGATGCGCTGCGAGATCAGGTCGAGGTAATTGTCGTGGATCCAGATCGCCGCGAAATCGTTCGGCACGGCGAGCGTGAGCGAGTCCTCCGTCGTCTCCACGCACACCAGCGGCTCGAACCACATCTGGTACACGTCCTCGGGGAACAGCCCTTTCAGGTCACATTTGACGGTTTCCCAGAGGCTGGGTTGGAGCGAAAGCGAGGACATTGAGGTGCGGGCGGGAGGGCTTATTCACACCTCTGGGGGACCTTGCCAGAATCGTTGGCGCGGCTCCTGGTCCGGGCTCGAAAGGGAAAGTGGGTGCCGGTCGCCATCGGGCGGGTGCGCGGGGCACCGCCGGGGGAAAAACGATGACGGCCAGTCGGGAAGAGACCCTTCAAGGCTCGAGGAGCGCTGCTGCAACAGACGGGGCAAAGAACAACCGCAGAGGGAGCGTGATGAAACTGAATCGGGGTATAACGTGAATCAAAAAATGCGTTTCAATCCGAACTTTCGGACAAGTTGTTCACACGCGCCCGCGGATAAGTTCGCGCGATTTTTTTGTTGCGAAAACGGCCCCGGATGCTGGCCGCGATTTTCGCTCGGAAAACGGGCGCCCGCTCAGCGTCCCGCGGCCACCGGATCCGGGTCGGCCCACTTCCCGTGCTCGCGGATGAGCGCGATGAGCCGCGCGTCGGCTTCGGCCTGCGGGATGTTGTACTGCACGCACTGCTTGCCGACGTAGAGGTTGATCTTGCCCGGCGCGCCGCCGACGTAGCCGAAATCCGCGTCGGCCATCTCGCCCGGGCCGTTCACGATGCAGCCCATGATCGCGATCTTCACGCCCTTGAGGTGGCCGGTCTTCTCGCGGATGCGCTGCGTCGTCGACTGCAGGTCGAACAGCGTCCGGCCGCAGGACGGACACGCCACGAACTCCGTCTTCGAGATCCGCGCGCCGGCGCCCTGCAGCACGTTGTAGGCGAGCGTCGTGGCGCGGGCCGGGTCGGACTCGGTCTCGATGCTCACGAGGTCGCCGAGGCCGTCGCAGAGCAGCCCGCCGGTCAGGAAGCTCGCCTCGAGCAGCTTCGAGAGGAAGCTGTTGTCGCCGCGCACCGCGGTGGCCGCGGTGTTGCGGATCCAGAGCGGCGCGTTGGAGCCGGCCGCCCGCAGCGCGTCGGCGAGCCGCCGGTAGGCGCCGGTCGCGTGCCCGGCGCCGGCCGGCGCGGCGAGCGTGAACACGAGGCCGGCCCCGCCCTGGGCGCGGATCGCGTCGGCGAACGCAGGCACGTCGTCCGGCGCGATCTCCGCGGCGAGGAAGTGCCCGTGCGCGCGGACGGTCTCGGCGAACGCGGCGAACTGCGCCGTCTCGGCGGGCGCGAAGGCGCGGACCAGCATCAGGCGGCCCGGGCTCAGGGCCACCAGCGGGCGCACGAGGTCGGGGGTGATCGCCGGGCCCAGCTCGAGAGCGAGGAAATCCACGCCCAGGGCGGTGCGCGCCGCCACCTCGCACAGCGTCCCGAGGTCCCCCGCCGACGCGACCGGCACGAGCAGGCCTTCGGCGGGCGTCTCCTTGAGCCGCGGGGAGCCGAGGGCGGCCGCGGTCGCGGCCAGCTGGCCGACGGAGGGCGCGCGGACGATCACGCGCGGCGGCTGCTCGGGTCCGACCGCGCACCGGCCGGACAAGTGCAGCGTGGCCGTCTCGCGCTTCGTGAAATGGTAGGGATCCACCGCGTCGTGGGTCGACCCGGCCTCGCGGCCCGGGGCGACGCCCGCGGGGTCCGGCCACAGGCTCATCGCCTTGTCCGCGATGGCCTGCGCGACGGGGATCTCGTACACGGAGTCCTCGGTGAGCGACACGCGGATGGTGTCGCCGAGTCCGTCGAGCAGGAGGCTCCCGATGCCGATGGCGGACTTGATCCGGCCGTCCTCGCCGTCGCCGGCCTCGGTCACGCCGAGGTGGAGCGGGTAATGCATGTCCTCCCGCTGCATGCGGTCCACGAGCAGCCGGTAGGCCTGGATCATGACCTTCGGGTTGCTCGCCTTCATCGAGAGGATGAGGCCGTGGAACGAGTGGCTGCGCGCGATGCGGAGGAACTCGAGCGCGCTCTCGACCATGCCGAGCGGCGTGTCGCCGTACCGGTTCATGATCCGGTCGGAGAGCGAGCCGTGGTTCGTGCCGATGCGCAGCGCGCGGCCGAGCTCCCGGGCGCGACGGACGAGCGGCGAGAAGGCGGCGTGGAGCCGCTCGAGCTCCGCGGCGTAGTCCGCGTCGGTGTACTCCTTCACCGCGAATTTCTTCTTGTCGGCGTAGTTGCCGGGATTGACCCGGACCTTTTCCACGTGCTCGACGGCCTCCATCGCGGCCGCCGGCAGGAAATGGATGTCCGCCACCAGCGGCACATGCCCGAAGCCCGCGGCGGTGAGCTGCGCGCGGATTTCCTTCAGGCATTTCGCGGCCGGGACGTTCGGCGCCGTGATCCGGACGATCTCGCAGCCCACCTCGGCGAGCGCGATCGACTGCCGGACGGTCGCGGCGACGTCCTGCGTGTCGCTCGTCGTCATCGACTGCAGCCGGATGGGATTCGCGCCGCCCACGCCGAGAGCGCCGACCTTCACCTCGACGGTGCGGCGGCGGACGGTGCGGAAACGGGAGGCGCAGTAGCTCAAGAGAATCGCGGGTTGTCCGGTACTGGTAGGGGGAACCGGCCGGCGGTCAACGGCCGGCCGGGGCGCGGGGCTCGGCGGCCGACGTCCGCGGGCCGCCCGCTCATCTCTTCGGCGGCTCGGGGGCCGGCGGGGCGGGCGCCACCGGGCGCTCCTCCCGCCGCCGCTCGATGTTCCGGCGGATATCGTTGTAGGTCACGTAGGCGATCAGGCCGATGAGCATGACGAAGCACGCCGCCACGGTGCGCTGCATGAAGTTCGCGCTCAGCGGCCGGCCGCGGAGCCGCGCGAGGGTGGCGAAGAGGATGTGGCCGCCGTCCAGGACCGGGATCGGCAGGAGGTTGAAGATCGCCAGGGCCACGTTGATCAGGATCAGCACGACGACCGCGTAGATGAGCCCCTCGCGGGCGACGGCCTGGATGGTGTCCACCATGCCCACGACGCTGTTCATGTGCTTGATCCGGACGTCGGAGTTCCAGTTCAGGAGGCTGGCGAACGTGCTGTACACCTGCTGGAGCGCGTCGCCGATCTGCGCGAACGGCGTCGGATGCATCCGCACGGTCTCGAAGCGCCACACGATGCCGATCCGGTAGGCGGTCTGGCCGTCCTCGGCGACCTGGAGCTTCGGCTGGATGGGGGTGCTGAACTCGCGGCCTTCGCGCTGGTAGACCAGGACGCTCGGCTCCGCGTGCTTCTGCTGGAAGTGCGCGCTGAGGTCGTCGCGCCGGGTGAGCAGCCGCCCGTCGACCCGGAGGATGCGATCGCCCGGCTGGAGGCCGGCGGCCTCGGCGGCGGAGCCCGGCATGATCTGGTTCACGACCAGGTCGGAGCGCGGGACGACGCCGATCGTGCGGTGGCCCTCCGACGTGGTCAGGACGGGATACACGGGCCGGGTGAGCAGTTGCTGGTCGCGCTCGAAGGTGACGGTGGCGAGGCGCCGGCCGTCCGGCGCGACCTCGCCGCCCAGCACGATGGCGCGGACCAGGTCCTGGAAATTGGCCACCGGCCGCCCGTCGATCGCGCGGATGATGTCCCCCGCCTGCAGCCCCGCCGCCGCGGCCGGGCCCGGCACGAGCTCGCCGTCCGTGGTGCGGAGCTCCTTGGTGACGTCGCCGATCTCCGTGCGGTTGAACTCCACCGGCATGTCCACGCCGACCCGCCACACCAGGCAGCCGAGGGCGAGGGCGAACAGGAGGTTGGCCGCGGGGCCCGCGACGGCGACGAGCACCTTCGACAGGTAGTCGGCCGGCGGCAGGTTGCGGGCCTCCTCCGGGATGTCGCCCTCGAGGTCGCCCAGGTCGGAGAGCTGCGGCACCATCACGTACGCGCCGATCGGGAGCCAGCAGATGCAGTACTCCACGCCCCGCCATTTCCAGCTCACGATCGGCTTGCCCAGGCCCAGGATCGAGAAGCGCGGGACGACCATCCCGCGCCACCGGGCGACGAGAAAATGCCCCAGCTCGTGGATGAAGACGGACAGCGTGATGAGCGCGATGGCCAGGAGCACGTACATGGCGTCAGGCGCGGGTCAGGAGGAGCTCGGCCGCGACGCGGCGGGCTTCGGCGTCGGCCGCGAGGACCTCGGCGAGCGTGGCGGGCGGGCGGATTTCCATGCGGGCGAGAGTCTGTTCCACCACCCGGGAAATGGCAAGGAAGGGGAGCCGTCCCGCGAGGAAGGCCGACACGGCGATCTCGTTGGCGGCGTTGTAGATGGCCGGCGCGGTACCCTCCGCCTCCATGGCCGCCCGGGCGAGCCCGAGCATCGGGTACCGCGCCGGTTCGACCGGCCGGAAGTCGAGCGCCAGCGCGCGGTCGAGCGGCAGCGCCGGATCGGTCGCGCCGGGGGCGCGCTCGGGGTGGAACAGGCAGTGCTGGATCGGGAACGTCATCGACGGGGGGCAGAGCTGAGCGAGCATCGAGCCGTCGGTGAACTCGACCAGGCAGTGCACGATGCTCTGCGCGTGGAGCACGGCCTGGCATTGCGCGGCGCGCAGCCCGAACAGGCACTGGGCCTCGATCAGCTCGAGCCCCTTGTTGGCCAGGGTGGCGGAATCCACCGTGATCTTCGGGCCCATCGCCCAGTTCGGGTGCTTGAGCGCGTCGGCGGGCGTGACTTGCGCGAGCCGTTCCAGCGGCCAGTCGCGGAAGGCGCCGCCGGAGGCGGTGAGGACGACGCGCCGGACGTCGGCCGCGGTCCGGCCCTCGAGGCACTGGAAGACGGCGTTGTGCTCGCTGTCGACCGGCAGCAGGCGCGAGCCGCTGCGCCGGGCCGCCTCGAGCACGAACCGGCCGGCGAGCACGAGGATTTCCTTGGAGGCCAGCGCGATCGTCTTCTTCGCGGCGATCGCCGCCAAGGTCGGCTCGAGCGCGGTGGTGCCGACGACGGCGACGAGCACGATGTCCGCTTCGGGCAGCACGGCGAGCTCGGTCAGCCCGGCGAGGCCGGCGTGGAAGCGCGTGCCGGCCGCAAAGCGCCCGGAGGCGCGCGCCGCCGCGAGCGCCGTCTCGTCGTGCAGGCCGACGTGGCGGACGCCGAACTCGCGGGCGATGTCGGCCAGGCGGGTGTGGTTGCCGTGGGCCGCGATGCCGACGAGCTCGATCCGGCCGCGGTGCGCGCGGAGCACGCGGAGGGTGTTCTCGCCGATCGAGCCGGTGGCGCCGAGGAGGACGAGGCGGTGGCGGGAGGCGGGTTCGGGCACGCGGGGGAGCGGGTCGCGCTCAGTCGAGGAACACGAAGACGAAGTACGCCAGCGGCCCGGCGAGCAGCAGGCTGTCCACCAGGTCGAGCGCCCCGCCGATGCCCGGGATCATGCGGCCGGAATCCTTGATGTCGGCCCAGCGCTTCAGCACCGACTCCAGCAGGTCCGAGACGATGGTGGTCACCGCGAGCGGCACCGCGACGGCGGCGGCGACGGCCGGGGTGAGGGACTCCGGCAGGTGCGCGCCGGCGAGGGCGGCGATCCCGGCCCCCACGCCCGCGGAGACGAGCACGCCGCCGACGGCGCCCTCCCATGTCTTCTTTGGGCTGATGACCGGGGACATCTTGTGCCGGCCGATCGCCATGCCGGTGAGCAGCGCGCCGACGTCGCAGAACTTCGACACCGCGACCAGCCAGAGGACCAGGGCCAGGTTCTCGGTGGCGCTGGCGTTGCGCATGAGGATCAGCACGAGGAACTGCAGCAGGTAGGGCACGCAGAGCAGCCCGAGCATCGTCGAGGCGACGGTGCCGACGCGATTCGTGGCGTCCCGCTCGCCGAGCACCCGGACGCCGGTCGCGAGCATGGCGCCGAACAGGAGCGCGGCGTGAAACAGGAACGGCTCGAAGCCGGTCAGGACGCTGTCGGACAGGCCCGCCAGGAGGTAATAGGGGACCCCGGTGAAGAGGACGCCGAAGCCGAGGCCCATCCAGCGGAACGGGCGGAAGCCCATCTTTTCCGCCATCGCGTAAAACTCGTACAACGCCAGCGCCGACACGACGGTCACGCCGGCCACCGCCGCGTGCGCGCCGAAGAAGGAGAGGCTGCCGAGGATGACGGCCCAGAGGACGACGGTGCTGGCGATGCGCTTGGCCACGGGATCTCAGCCGGCGCGGGCCTTCACCTGCTCGGTGATGAGCCCGTACCGGCGCTCGCGGCGCGCGAAGTCCTGCACGGCGGCGACGAGATCGGCCTTGCCGAAATCCGGCCAGAGCACGGGCGTGAAGACCAGCTCCGCGTACGCGAGCTGGAGCATGAGGAAATTGCTCAGCCGCAATTCGCCGGAGGTGCGGATGAGGAGGTCGGGCTCGGGGAGGTCCGCCGTGTAGAAATACCGGCTGAACCGTTCCCAGGAGGCGTCTTCCGGGTTCTCGCGCCCGGCGCGCACGGCCTCGGCGTACGCGCGGGCCGCGTCGGCCGCCTCCGTCTGCGCGCCGTAGTTGAGCGCGAGGACCAGCGTCCATTCCGTGAAATGCGCGGTCGCGGCCTGCACCCGCTCGAGCTCGCGGCGCACGTTGGCCGGCAGCTCGTCGGTACGGCCGATCGTCCGCAGGCGCACCCGCTCCTTGATCAGGTTGTCGAGCTCGCGCTTGAGGAAGAAGTCGAGCAGGCCCATCAGCCCCGACACCTCGTCGGCCGGCCGCTTCCAGTTCTCGGCGGAGAAGGCGTAGAGCGTAAGGCACCGGATCCCGATCTCGCGCGCCGCGTCGACCACGGCGCGGACCGCCTCGACCCCGCGACGGTGGCCCTCCAGCCGCGGCAGTCCCCGCTGCTTGGCCCACCGGCCGTTGCCATCCATGATGATGGCCACGTGGCGGGGAAGCTTGGCGGTCGCCGGGAGGGTCATGGAGCGGCAGATTGAGCGGACGTCCTCTCCGTTTGACAAGCCCTCAGGCCGCGGGTGGCGGCTCCCGGGCCAGTTTCTGCGGCGAGCGGCGGGCGCGCGAATCGGGGCGCCGCCCGACTTGCCCCGGGCGGAGGGCGGGGCCATCTTCCCGCATGCCCACCCCGAAGCTTTCGTCCGAGGAAATCGCCGCCGCGCTGAAGAACCTGCCCGGCTGGGCGCAGGACGGCGACGCGCTCGCGAAGACCTTCAAGTTCGGCAGCTTTCGCGAGGCGATGGCCTTCATGGTCCGCGTCGGTTTCGAGGCCGAGGCGCTGGACCATCACCCGGACTGGACCAACGTCTACAATCGCGTGGCGGTGAAGCTGAACACGCATGACGCCGGCGGGAAGGTGACGGCGAAGGACGTGGAGCTCGCGCGGAAGATCCAGGACATTTCCTGGGTCGGCTAGCGCCGGCGCCGGCCGGACCGGTGCGCGATTGTGTGACGGGGCCGGGGTTTGCCGCGCGCGAGTCCGGCGGGCTGAATCGGTCCGTTCCGCCCAACTCTCCCCCGGAAAATGAAGCCTCCCGCCCTCCTCGTCTTCCTCGCCCTCGCCACCTCCCTCGCGGCCGCCCCGAAACTGACGAAGAAATGGGAGACGGAAGCGTCGCTGAAGGTGCCGGAGTCCGTCCTTTATGACGGCGCACGCGGCGTCCTCTATGTGACGAACATCGACGGCGCGCCCTGGGAGGACGACGCGAAGGGCTCCGTCGGCAAAGTCGGGCTCGACGGCAAGATCCTGCAGGCGGAATGGATCACCGGCCTCAGCGCGCCCAAGGGCATGGCGCTGCACGGCAACCGGCTTTATATCGGCGACATCGACCGCGTGGTGGTCGTGGACGTTGACCGCGGCCAGGTGGTGGAACGGATCGCGGTCGCCGGCGCGCACGGGCTCAATGACGTCGCGGCCGACCGCCACGGCGTGGTCTACGTCTCGGACTCGCGGGACAAGAAGATATACGCGCTCCGCGACGGCCGCGCCTCGGTCCTGCTCGAGGGCCTGCGCGCGCCGAACGGCGTCCACGTCCGCGACGACCAGCTTTTCTTCATGGACAACGGCAGCCTGTACCGGCTCGCCCCCGGCGGGGAGAAGGTGCTGGTCAGCGCCGGCAAGGAAGGGAACGGCGACGGGCTCGAGTACGTGGGCGGCGAGGGCTTCATCATCACGTACTGGCCCGGGCAGCACGACTACGCTAAGACGGACGGGTCGCGCACGACGCTGCTCGACACCAGCGCGGAGAAGGCGAACGCCGCCGACATCGGCTACAATCCCAAGGACCGGATCGTGTACGTGCCGACGTTCTTCCGGAACACGGTGATCGCTTACGCGATCGAGTGATACCGCCGCCGGGCGGAGGACGGGGCCGGCGGGGGGCGCGGCGCCGCTACGGCTGCGCCCGCCCGGTCAGGTGCACCGGCCGGTCGAGGTTGGACGAGGCCTCGATCGCGACTTCGTCGCCGGAGAACTTCAGCCGGAGCTTTTCGATCCGGGGCGTGCGGTAATAATAGGCCGCCACGACGAAGGTGTCGTCGGCGATCCAGCCGCCGGACGAGGCGACGGGCTGGATCGCGCCGGTCGGCCCGAAGGGCGCCTCGGTCTTGCGCCAGGCACCGTGCCCCACCGGGATGCGGATGTCGCGACCGCGGATGCGGGCCAGGGCGACCGTGGCGCCGTCCGGCGCGCGCTCGAGGGAGACGGCCTCGAGGCTCGCGGCGTTCTCGCCGGTGACCGCGAACCGCTTCCCGAGGACCCGGTCGGCGATCGGCGAGGTCGCGGCGCCTTTCTCGAACGGCCGCGCGAGTGCGCCGAGTCGCCGGCGGAGGGCGCCCGCCGCCGTCGGATTCTCCGGGAGCGCGGCCGGGCGCAGCTCCGGCAGCAGCAGGCGCCACAGCGTCTTCATGATCCCGGCCATGTCGCGCGTGCCGCTGTTGATCGCCACCACCGTGTCATGCTGCGGCATCACGATGCAGAACTGTCCGTTGGCGCCATCGGCGCGATAAAAGCCCGGGATGCAGCGCCAGAACTGGTAGCCGTAGCCCTGGTCCCAGTCGCTGTCCGGATGACTGCCGTTGGAGGTCTGCGCGGCGGTCGCCTCGTCGATCCACGCGGCGGGGAGGAGACGGCGACCCTCCCATTCGCCGCGCTGCAGATACAGCTGGCCGAATTTCGCGATGTCGCCCGTGCGCAGGTGGAGGCCCGAGGCCCCGAACGAGAACCCCTGGGGCGTGGCGTCCCAGTCGGGCGTCGGAATGCCGAGCGGCTGGAAGAGGCGCGGGACGAGGTAGTCGCGCATCGTCTGGCCCGACACTTTCTGCACGATGGCCGACAGCATGAAGGTGGCGTGCGAGTTGTAGAAGAAGTGCGTGCCGGGCTTGTGCGGCACCGGGGCGGCGAGGAAGGCCCGCGTCGCGGGCACGCCGGTGTCCTGCATGATCGGGATCGGGCCGATGTCCGGCTGATGCTGGCCGGTCGTCATCCGCAGCAGGTCACGGATGCGCATCTGCCTCAGGTTCTCCGAGGGCTGGGCGGGCGCATCCTCGGGAAAGTACTTCAACACGGGGTCGTCGATGCTCAGCCGGCCCTCCGCCTGGAGGAGGCCGATCGCCGTCGAGGTGAAGCTCTTGCTCAGGGAAAAGAGCATGTGCGGCTCGTCGGGCGCATAAGGCGCCCACCAGCCTTCGGCGATGACGCGCCCGTGGCGGACGATGACGAGGCTGTGGACGCCGAACGCGCGGGCCTCGAGCTCGTCGACCAGCGCCTGCAGGGCGGCGGAGGCGACGCCCTGGGACTCGGGCGTGGCGCGCGGCAACTCGGCGGCGGGGGAAAGGCAGGCGAACGCTGCGGCGGCGGACAGACAGAAGGGGGTTTTCATGCCGGGGGAAAGGCGGCCGAGTCAACCAGCCGCGCCGCCGCCCGCAAGGGCCGCGCGCAGTCTAGCGCTAGAGCAGCCGGGCGGGGCGCCTCAGTACCCTGGCTGGCTCGGTGCGCGGGACCGGAGCGCGCGCTCCATCAGCTCCTCCAGCGTGCCGTGCTCGGTGCAGACGATCTCGGCGCTCGAGCTCGCCCCCGCCGGCACGTGGTAGGCGCCCCCCAGCGGACAGAGCGGCACGGCGGTCATCGATTTGCCCGGCCCGACGATCTCGTCGATGTCCTGCGGCTCGCGGTTCTGCTCGAGCTGGAACTGCTCGAAGGCCGCCGCGAGCATGCGGTGATTGTTGGCGCAGGCCTTGTCGACCGATGCCTGACGGACCTTTTGGAAGGCGGGAATCGCCATCGCGGCCAGCAGGCCTATCACGACGACCATGAACATCGCGCCGGAGGCGCCGCCGCCGATGTTGGCGCCGGGGACCAGCAGCGCGATGGGGTAGGCCAGGGGATTCCGGCCCGGGCGGCGGGCGGGCTGCCCGGTCTTGAGGGCGAGGAGGTCCGTGACGCGGCGGGAAAGCGTGGGGTAGTCGGAGACGAGCTCGTGCAGCGAGACGAAGAAGCCGCGCTCGCTCTGGTGCTGCGAGGCGTACGCGTCGGCGTCGAGGCGCCGACCGTGCTCGCGTCCGCCGCCGAGGACGAGCATCGCGCGGATCGCGCCGTCCATGTCCTGCGCCGCGTACGCGCCATACCGGTCGCACGAGGTCTCCCAAGCGCGCCGGTAGGCGGGGCCCACGAGGGGGAAGAGGAGGCCCGGGGCGAGGAAGATCTGTTTCAGAATGTGGCGGCTCTTGATGTGCCCGATCTCGTGGCCGAGCACGAATTTCATCTCCGGCGAGCCCGGCCCGAGCGCCTCGAGGAAGTCCGAGTACACGACCACGAAGTCGCGGCCGGCGAAGCGCGTCGCGAACGCGTTGAGCAGCCCGCCGGACTGCAGGACGTAGAGCCGCGGGGGGTGGGTCACGCCGAGCTGGCGGCACACCTCGAGGAACGCGGCGTGGAGCTCGGGCAGCTGCCGCTCGTCGACGCGGACCGCCTCGGCGCGCAGGTAGGCGATAAGGAGCCCGTTGCCGAACCAGAGGAAGAGCGCGATGAGCAGGCCATAGAAGAGCCCGATGATGCTGAGGACGACGAGTCCCCAGATGCCGATCGAGATCAGGAGGACGAAGACGAAGTAGGTCGTCTCCTTGTCCACGTTGAGATTGCCGGCGGTGAGGCCGACCGGCGGAACGGCGACGGAGGGGGTCATGGGTCAGGGGCGTGTGTGCGGACGCCGGACCGCACGCTGCCTGAACTTTCTCCGCGACCAAGCCGAAAGTCAGGGCGCGCGCCAGGCCGCCGGAGTCTCGGTCACCGGGCGGACCTCGATGGCGCGGTAGAAGATCTCGGCGCCTTCCGACTGGAGCTGGATGCAGCCGGCCTGCAGCCGCTCGCCCGCCGCGGTGCGGAGGCCGCGGAGGCGCAGGACGAGCTCGCCGTTGACGACGTGCACGGACTCGTCGCCCACGCAGACGAGCTCGATGGTGTTCCATTCGCCGTGCGGCTTCTCGCGGTCGGCGAGGCGGATCACCCGGCTGCCGCGCGGCGTGCCGACGCCGAACGCGAGCGGCGCGGCGGCGGGGTCGTACTGGAAGAGTTTTTCGCCGGACGGCCGGGCGGGGATGTCGGCCTGCACGGGCCCGACAGCCCAATAGTCGCCGCAGTCTCGCTCCTGGATCTGCAGCTCGTGGCTGTTGATCCAGGCGCTCCCGGTGCCGCCGCCGTGCGGGCCGTGGCCGTGGTACAGCAGGCCGCTGTCGCGCACGACCGTGGCGCGCGGCGGCCAGCGCTTCTCGCCCCACTTGAACTGCAGGCGGAGGTGGTAGTTTGAGAACGATTCGAGCGAGCTGAGCGTGCCGAAGACCTGGCCGCTGAACCGCAGGGCGGGGGCGCCGTCCACCGTGACGACTCCGAAGACGCCGAGGGGGTCGCGGTTGAGCCCGATCGGGTCCGTGTATTTCCCGTCGCCGCCGCGGGCGAGCCCGGCGATCTCGAGCGATGCGTGCGGCCGGCCGAGCCACGTCTCCCAGCCTCCGAGGTCGCGGCCATTGAAGAGCGGGCGCCAGGCGCCTTCGGCCGCGCCCGCTCGAATGCCGGCGGCGGCGAGGAAGGCGAGGGCCAGGACGGCGAAACGGCGGGGCGCGGGCATGCGGGGGCGGGGCATGCCGGAGGTTGGGCCGGGCGGACGGGGAAGCCGAGACGGAGCTTGGTCTAACCGTCCGTTCGGGCCCCCCGGGGGATGCTCCGGGGGGAATCGATTTGCGCGACCGAGGGTGCGACCTAGTGTGCGGGCATGAGCGATTTTGCACCCGCCGCGGAGGTTGCCTCCGCCCGCGAACTTCTCCTGCGCCTGAAGGCGAACATGCGCCTGACCATCAAGGGCAAGGACGAGGTCATCGAGCAGGCCCTGGTGTGCATGCTGGGGGCGGGGCACCTCCTGATCGAGGACCTGCCCGGCGTCGGCAAGACGACCCTGGCCTATTCGCTCGCCCGGTCGATGGACGCCGCGTTCTCCCGCATCCAGTTCACGAGCGACCTGCTCCCGACCGACGTCACCGGCGTGTCCATCTACGACGAGAACGTGAAGGAGTTCGTGTTCAAGTCGGGCCCGGTGTTCGCGAACATCGTGCTGGCGGACGAGATCAACCGCGCGACGCCGAAGACGCAGTCCGCGCTGCTCGAGGTGATGGACCGGGGCAAGGTGACCGTCGACGGCGAGGCGCACGCCGTGGGTTCGCCCTTCATGGTCGTGGCGACGCAGAACCCGGTGGATTACGAGGGCACCTTCCCGCTGCCGGAAAGCCAGATGGACCGATTTCTCATGCGGCTGCACATGGGCTACCCGCAGCCGGGCGACGAGCTGGAGATCCTGCGGGCGCCGCGGTACGGCTACGACGCGATCGCGCTCAATCCGGTGGTGACCCGCACGGACGTGTCGCGGCTGCAGACGCTGGCCGGCAAGGTCTTCGTGGAGGACAGCGTGCTCGACTACGTGCTGAAGATCATCACCGCGACCCGCACCGAGTCCGAATTCAAGGCGGGCATCAGCGTCCGCGGCGGCCTTTCGCTGCGCGTCGCCGCCCAGGCGCGGGCGCTGCTCAAGGGCCGCGACTTCGTGGTGCCGGAGGACGTGCAGGAGATGGCCGCCCCGGTGCTGGCGCACCGCCTGTCGCTCGCCCGCCAGACCTCCGACACCCTCGAGGAGCGCCGCACCGTGCTGGCCGCGCTTAAGCGCATCGTCGGCGCGGTGCCCGTGCCGGAATGAGCGCGCCGTCAGCGATCCCCGTCGCCCCGGGCGCCGCCTGGGACGGCCCGGGTGCGCCCGACGCGCCGCGGCGGCGCCTCGGGTGGAGGCGGCTCGTTTGGATGCTGGTCTTCCCGCCGCGGCGGCACCGCATTGCCCCGACCGTGCCGGGCGTCTTCCTCATGGGCCTCGCGATGGGCATCGGCTCCGCGGCGTACAACACCGCGAGCAACATCCTGTTCATCACGCTCTCGCTGCTGCTCGCCTGCCTCCTCCTGAGCGGGCTGATGTCCTGGTTCAATTTCATGGGTGTGTGCTGGCGCGTGCGGCCCGAGGGCCCGTGGCGCGCGGGGCACGAGACCATGGTCTCCGTCGAGGTGAAGAACCAGAAGTCGTGGCTGCCGACGTACGGGCTGTGGTTCGACCTCGCGTTGGCGCCCCGGGCCCGGCCGGCGGAGGCCGCGGAGCCCGGGAAGGACGTCCGCGTGCGCGAGATCCTCGCCGCGGCCGAGCGCGAGGTCACGCGCGGGCGGCTGGCGCTGCACGAGCGGCTCGAGGCGCATGGCGGGGCCACGCTCGACTGGGTGGTGAAGCCGGAGCGGCGCGGGGAGACGACGGTGGAGCTCACCGGGGTCGGTTCGCTGTTCCCGTTCGGCTTCCTCCGGAAGAGCATCGGCGCCGGGCAGCGCCAGACCGTCCTGGTCTGGCCGGCGCAGGTCGACTACCAGGCGCACGGGGGGATCGCGGCCCACGCGGGCACGCAGGGCAGCCGCACGGCGCGGGTGGGCCAGGGGGAGGACCTGCTCGCCCTGCGGCGGTACACGCCGGGCGATTCGCACCGCCTGATCCACTGGAAGGCGAGCGCGCGCCTGCGGCAGCTGATGGTGCGGCAGTTCTCGGCGGAGAGCCACGACGGCTATGTGCTCCGGCTGGACACGCCGGAGTCGCTCTGGGGCCGGCCCGAGCAGTTCGAGCTGCTCTGCAGCCTCGCCGGCACCCTGGCGGAGGACCTCTTCGCGGCGGGCCGGCTGCGGGGCGTCGTGGTGAACGGCGGCGTCTTCCTCGAGACCCGCCGGGTCCGCGACGTCGAGGCCTTCCTCGACCAGCTCGCGGTGCTGGCGCCGCGGGCCGACGCGCGGCCGAAGGGCCGGGGCACCGCGCCGGCCGCCCCGGGCTCGCGCGTGCCGTTCGCGGCCG
>DASPMS010000036.1:0-107587 GCA_035626915.1 Opitutaceae bacterium | reverse complement strand
CGTTCGCGGCCGGCGAGCCGGCCGCGCGCCCGGCGGGGTCCGGCTTCACCCACAACGTGGTCACGTTCGCCCCCGAGGGGGCGCGCGGCGTGGCCGCCTACGTCGATGGCATCAAGACGGCCACAGCTTAGCCTCGACGAGCTCCGCCGGCTCAAATGGCTGCTCGGCGGCGCCCTGGCGCTCGTCTCGCTGTGGACGGTCTTCTTCCTCGACGTCGAGGCCCTGGCGCTCGTCGGGCTGGCGGGCGCGATCATCGCCGCGGCCATCGTCTGGCCGCAGCTTCCCGCGCGCCTGCCGAAGTTCCTGTGGAGGCTCGCCGTGCCCGCGATCATCGCGGGCGTGGCCTTCGACTTCTATTCCACGCCGGAGACGCTGCCGGTGCTGATCCGGCTGGCCATCCTACTCGTCCTCTACCGGGCGGTGTCGTACCGCCGGAAGCGCGAGGACCTGCAGCTCATCGTGCTCACGCTCTTCCTCATCGTCGTGGCGGGCGTCCTCACGGTGTCGCTCGGCTTCGCGGCGCTGCTCCTGGTTTTCACGGCCTGCGCGCTCGGCTTCCTGTTCATCGTCACGCTGGTGGACATCTCCGAACCGCCGGGCGTGGCGCCGGCCGCGGCCGACACCGGCGTGCCCGGCTGGGCGAAGCTGCGGTGGGGCGCGCTGTTCCGGCGCGTGCGGCAGGTGACGGATTGGCGGCTCCTCGCGTTCGCCTCCGTGCTGTTCGCCGGCGTCGTCGGCATGTCGGCGCTCCTGTTCATGGTCATCCCGCGCTTCGAGATCGCGACGGGCTTCTTCCTCGACCGGTACATCACGCGGAAGAGCCGGACGGGCTTCACCGAGCAGGTGCGGTTCGGCGACGTGACGGAGCTCGTGCGCGACGAGAGCGTCGCGATGCGCGTGGACCTCACGGACGCGGGCTCGCTGCGGGAACTGCCGTTCTGGCGGGTGGTGACCCTCGACGAGTACACCCCGCAGGGCTTCCGGCTCTCGGCCGGGCTCAAGTCCGAGCTCCTGCGCTCCCAGCGCGTGTTCCAGTTCACGCGCGGCCGCAGCGGCGGCCTCGGGCCGAACGCGGTCGGCGGCGAATGGACCTTCTACATCGAGCCGGGCGTCAGCCGCTTCCTTCCGCTGCCGGGCTCGTTCCTCAGCCTGCGGCTGCGCGACCCCGCGCCGGTGCAGATCCACGCGCAGATGCGCCTGGTGGCGCTCCGCAGCGAGCCGATGACGATGACCGCCTTCCAGCTGGACGGCGTGGAGCTGCGGGCCGCGATTCCGGACGGGCGGTTCGGGCAGCAGCTCGCCAGCGCCCGCGAGGCGGCGGAGGGCCTGGACGACGGCCGGCGCTACAACCCCCTGCTGACCCTGCGCGGCCCGGAGGGCCGGGCCAACCAGGAGGCGCTCGCGCGCATGGTGGCCGAGATCCGCGGGGACAACCGCGCGATGCCCGCGACGGAGTTCGCGGAGAAGGCCACGCAGTGGCTGCGCGACCGCCATGCCTACGCGCTGTCGGCCAGCATTCCCCGCGGCGACAAGGACGACATCGTCAAGTGGCTCGAGTCGAACGAGCCGGCGTTCTGCGAGTATTTCGCGGGCGGCCTGACGGTGCTGTGCCGGACGGCCGGCTACCCCGCGCGGGTGATCGCCGGATTCCGGGGCGGCGCGCTGAACGCGTATGAAAACTACGTCATGGTCCGGAACACCGACGCCCACGCCTGGGTGGAGGTGTTCGACGGCGCCGGCGCCTGGATCCGGATGGACCCGACGCCGGGCGGAGCCGCCGCGGGCCAGCCCGGCGCGCAGGGGACGGCGCAGCAGGCGCACGATTCCAGCTGGTCGGCCCGATGGGACAGCCTGCGGGTGGTCTGGTACCGACGGATCGTGAATTTCGACTCGCGCCAGCAGGCGGAGATGGTCGAGGCGGTGAAGAGCTTCACCACGGACGGCGGCCAGGCGCTGCGCGGCCGGCTGGAGGAGTGGGCCCGGGCGATCCGGGCCTGGCTCACGGCGCCGTGGGACTTCGCGCGCGCGGGTCGCTGGCTCGGGGCCGCGGCCCTGCTTGGCGCCGTCGGCTGGGCGCTCCTGCGGCTGGCCCGCGTGGCATCCGACCGTTGGCGCGCATGGCGGCGGCCCGACGAGTTCGACCCGGTGCGGCGCGAGGCCGGCCGGTGGCTGCTGCGCATCGCGGGAGTCCCCGGCCGGCCGCCGCACGCGGGCGAATCGCTGGCCGCGGCCCGCCAGGACCTCGAGCGGCTGCGGTTCGGGCATCGCGGGACCTGGCCCGAGCCGCGCGAGGTGTTCCGGCGGGCGCGCCGGGCCCTGCGGGCCGCCCGCGGCTGAGCGGGCGGCGATTCCCGTGCGGGTCGAGGCCGGGCTCCGGTCTCGGCACCGCCGAGCCGCGGAGGCTTTTTAGCGGCGCCGGATGCGGCGTCCCTTTGGACGCGTCACGGGAACGTTGCGATATTCAGGGCGGGCAGGGCCGTGCCCTCGCGCTTCGCCTTCCAGGTCTCTAGGATCGCGCGGACGACCGGCGCGGCATGCGCGCCGCCGCCGTAGTCCGCGTCGATCTCCTGGCCCTCCATCACGACCGCGACCGCGATCTGCGGATTCTCGAACGGGGCGAAGGCGACAGTCCACGCGAGCTCGATCCGGCCCTTCTGCGCCGTGCCGGTCTTGGCCCCGGCCGTGAGCCCCTCGACCTTGGCCAGGCGCGCGGTCCCGATCTGGTAGCACTGCGCGAGGCCTTCCATGACGGCGGCGCGGTCCGGCGGAGCGAGCCCGAGCGGGGCGGTGCGCTGGGGCGCGCGGCCGGCGACATGGACGAGGGTCGGCCGCGTGGTCGACTGGCCGCGCGCGAAGGAGGCGATCATGCAGGCGGCATGGAGCGGGGTGATGAGCGTGTCGCCCTGGCCGATGGCGACGTTGGCGGTGTCGCCGTCGTACCAGGACTCGTTGAAAAGCTTCCGCTTCCACTCCGGGCTCGCCACGTGTGGCGTGCGGAACTCGTTGGGCAGCTCGATTCCCGTCGGCTCGTCGAACCCGTGGCGCCGGGCCTCGGCGGCGAGGAAGTTGATCCCGAGGTCGAGCCCGTACCGGTAGAAGAAGACATTGCACGAGTCGCGCAGCGCGCCGGCGAGGTCGCGCTCCCCGTGGCCCGAGCGGCGCCAGCAGGGGAAGCGCCGGGCGCCGACCATGAAATAGCCGGGGCAGATGGTCTTCGACTCCTCCCGGTCCACCGCGCCGGCGCGCAGCCCGGCGATGGCGGTGACGATCTTGAACGTCGAGCCCGGGGGGTACTGGCCCTGGATGGCGCGGTTGAGCCAGGCGCCGGTGGCCTCGATCTCGCGGGCCGCGTCGGCGGAGAGCCGCGGCACGAAGAGCGAAAGGTCATAGTCGGGCTTGGAGGCGAGGACCAGCACCTCGCCGGTGTGGACATCGAGCGCCACCGCGGCGCCGACCTTGCCCTCCATGGCCGCCTCCGCCGCCTGCTGCAGGTCGAGGTCGAGCGTGGTCGTGAGATTTCCGCCCTGGACGGGGCGGCGGCCGTCCTCCGCCTGGGCGAACTTGAAGCCCGCGTGATCCACGAGATAGATCTGGCCGCCGGCCTGCCCCTCGAGCAGGTCGTCGAACGTGCGCTCGAGGCCGTCGCGCCCGAAATGGCCGCGCATCTTGAAGGTGGTCAGGTCCTCGCCGGGGAAATTCTCCGGCTCGATCTCGTCGGTCACGCCGACGTAGCCCAGCACGTGGGCGGCGGCCGCGCCGTTCGGATAGTGCCGGACGCTCGAGGTGTAGACCTGGAGGGGCGACGTGACCGGCAGGCGCTCGATGAGCCGCGCGTACTCCTCCGGCTTGAGGTCATCCAGCAGGATGAACGGCAGGAGCAGGCTCTGCCGGTAATGACGGTCGATCGCCGCGTCGGCGATGCGCTCCTGCCGGCCGATCAGCGCGTTCACCTGGTCGAGGTAGCGCTGCACGACGGCCACGCGCGCCATCCGGTAGCGCTGGGCCAGCGAGGGGCGCTCCTCGGGCGGGTAGGGGCGGAAGTTGGCGCGAATGCGCCGGGCCTCGTTGTCGAACTCGTCCCGCAGCTCCGCGAGGTTCAGCACCACCGAGAAGCGGGGGCGGTTGCCGACCAGCACGCGGCCTTCGCGGTCGTAGATGTTGCCCCGCGGGCCGGGCACGATGACGCGGCGCTGGCTCTGCAGGCGCTCCCGCTCCGCGTAGAGGCCGCTCTTGAACAGCTGGCGGTACGCCAGCCCGCCGGCCAGCAGGACCAGCATCGCCGCCAGCAGCGCGTAGATCGCGAGCAGGCGCGGGTTGCGGGAGGCGTGGGTCTCGATGACCGACATGACGCGGCGGCGGCGAGGTCAGTAGTCGGCCCGGGCGACCCGCCGGCCGGTTTCGGGGTGGACGCGCACGAGCTCGAACCCGCGGGACTGGAGCGCGAGGAACCACGGGGTGACGAGCGCGATGGCGAGCTGCGAGAGCACGAGGTCGGTGAGCAGGCGGACCCAGGCCCGCGCGGGGCTCGGATTGGCGCCGACGAGGAAGAAGGACAGCGCGAGGAAGAGGAACAGGTTGGTGAAAAGCGCAACCACCGTGCCGAACAGGGGCTCGTCCCGCGGGAAGCGCTGGCGACCGTGGAGCAGCGCGGCGTAGGCGAGCCCGAGAAGCACGACGCTGGTGCCGAACGGAACCGGCGTCATCGCGTCCGCCAGCAGGCCGGTCACGGTGACCGCGATCCACCCGTTGCGGGAATCGAGGCGCAGGGCGGAGAACGTCACGAAGAGCCCGCCCAGGTAGAGGTGGCCGGTGAAGTGATCGCGGAACGGGAACCACGCCGACGCGAGGTGGTGGTTGGCCAGGCCGGTGAGCCAGAGCAGCAGGAGGTTGGCGACCGCGGCGAGGGTCCAGCGGAGGTCGGGCGGGCGCATCGGTCAGAGGTCGTCGCGGTTGAGCGGGACGAGGACGGTCACCTCGGTGAGCTCGCCGAGGCGCGGGTCGAGGCGGACCTCGCCGGACTTGAACAGCCCGTCGGGCCCCATCTCCAGGCTCGTGATCTCGCCGACGGTCAGGCCGGCGGGGAAGACGCCGCCGAGGCTCGAGGTGACGAGGCGGCGGGGCTGCTGGGGCGTCGCGTGCACGTCGAGCGGCACGAATTCCACCAGGCCGGAGGCCGCGCTGAAGGATGGGTTGATGCCGCCCTGGTAGCTGATGGGCCGCGTGTCGCCCTCGACGGTCGCGGCGAGCCGCACGGTCGGGCTGGTGATCAGGTCGACGATCGAGGTGGTGCGGTAGACCTCGGACACGCGGCCGACGACGCCGCCGACGTACACGACGGGCGCGCCGACGATGATGCCGTGGTTCTCGCCCTTGCGGATCACCATGCGCTGCCACCACGCCGAAAAATCGCGGCGCGCGACCCGCGCGGCCTCGAAGCGGTATTCGGGCTGGGGCGGCAGGCGGAGCAGGTTCTCGAGGCGGAGGATCTCGGCCTTGAGCTGCTCGTTCTGCTGCACGCCGTAGGCGTACTCGGCGATGAGCCCGGCGGTCTCGCGGCCGGCGACGAGCAGGTCGTCCTTGGACGCCAGCCGGTTGGCCCAGAAGGTCTGCAGGTCCTCGACGCGCGACGGCGCCACGGTGAGGGGCGCCTGGATCTCGAAGAGCGTGCGCCGGGTGAAGACCTTCACCGCCAGCGGCAGCAGCGCCCAGACGAGCAGGACGATTCCGAGGGTCGCGAAGGGGCGGACCTGGTCGAAGCGGCGGGAAAGCACGGCGCGGGCGGCGGTTCAGCCGGTGGCCGGCTCAGAAATCGGCCGCGGTCCGGTAGAGCTCGTCGATGTTGTTCAGGAACACGCCCGTGCCGTTGGCGACGGCGGAGAGCGGATCGTCGGCGACGGTCACGGGCAGGCCGGTCTTCTCGGACAGCAGCTTGTCGATGCCGCGGATGAGCGAGCCGCCGCCGGCCATGACGAAGCCGCGGTCGACGAGGTCGGCGGAGAGCTCGGGCGGGCAGCGTTCCAGCGCGGCGCGCACGGCCTCGACGATCGCGCCGACGGTGTCGGCGATGGCCTCGCGGATCTCCTGGGAGGTGATGTGGATCGTCTTCGGGAGGCCGGCGACCGAGTCGCGGCCCTTGACCTCCATCGAGAGCTCCTGGTCGAGCGGGTACGCGGACCCGATGGTCCACTTGATCTCCTCCGCCGTGCGCTCGCCGATGAGGAGGTTGTACGCCCGCTTCATGTAATTGATGATCGACAGGTCGATCTCGTCGCCCGCGACGCGGATCGACTTGGAAAACACGATGCCGTGGAGCGAGATGATCGCGATCTCGGTCGTGCCGCCGCCGATGTCGCAGATCATGTTGGCCGCGGGCTCGTCGACCGGCAGCCCGACCCCGAGCGCGGCGGCCATGGGCTCGAGGATCGTGATGACCTCGCGCGCGCCCGCGTGGGTGGCGGACTCCTTCACCGCCCGCTTCTCGACCTCCGTGATGCCGCTGGGGATCGCGATGACGACGCGGGGCGAGACCACCTTGGAGTTGTTGTGCACCTTTTTGATGAAGTAGCGGAGCATCGCCTCCGTGATGTCGAAATCGGCGATCACGCCGTCCTTCATCGGCCGGATGGCCGTGATGTTGCCCGGCGTGCGCCCCAGCATCCGCTTGGCCTCGTCGCCGACCGCGAGGACCTTGCGGCTGGCGGTGTGGACCGCGACGACCGACGGCTCGCGGAGCACGATGCCCTTGTCTTTCACGTACACCAGGGTGTTCGCCGTGCCGAGGTCGATGCCGATGTCGTTGGAGAAAAGTCCCAGCAGTTGGTTGAACATGTCGCGGGTGACGGGGTTTCCGAATCAAAGCCGGGCGCGAGCGAAATTGTCAAAGCCAAACCCGTTGAGCCGTGCGGGTTTGGGCAGGCAGCCCGCCCCAAACCCAAGCCCGGAGAACCGTGCGGGACTGCGGGTCCGCCCGGATCGGGATCACATCAGAAATCCGAGGACCCGAAACCGAAGAACGGCGCCCCTGCGCGGTCGCCCGCGGAACCGGCGCGGTCGACCCTGGGACAGCGTGAGGCAAGGCTTCGATTCCCGGGCGTCGCGCAAGGGTTGGGGCCGCACGCGGCCTGCGCGGTCCGGGCGCCTTGCTCGAGCGCGGGCCGGAGGCGGGCCTCACGCACGCCCTGCGGTTGCCGGGAAGTCCGGCGCCGGTGGAAACGGTGGGCGGGCTTGACGCGGTGGGAGCGCGCCGCGTTCCTTGCCCGGCACGCATGCACGGACTCGACTTCATCCAGGACCTCGCCGTCGTCATGCTCGTGGCCGGCCTTGTCGGCTGGCTGTGCCACCGGCTTGGACTGTCGACCGTCGTGGGCTTCCTGGCCGCGGGCATGATCATCGGGCCGCACACGCCGCCGTTCTCGCTGGTCACGAACGAGAGCCGGATCGAGACGCTCGCGCAGCTCGGGCTCGTGTTCCTGATGTTCGCGATCGGGACGAAGCTCAGCCTGCGCAAGCTGCGCCGGCTCGGCTGGCCCCTCGTCGCGGCGGCGTTCGTCACGGCGATCACCGTCTACACGGTTTCGCGGCTCGGCGCCCCGCTCTTCGGCATCATCGGCACGCCGGCGATCTTCCTCGGCGCCATGCTCGTCGTCTCGTCCTCCGCCATCATCAGCAAGGTCCTCCAGGAGACGGGGCTCGGCCACGAGAAGGCGGGCCAGATGGCGATGGGCATCACGGTGCTGGAGGACGTCGTGGCCGTCATCTGCCTCGCGCTGCTGAACTCCGTCGTGCTGTTCGGCGGCGGGGCCGGCCCGGACGTGGGCGAGACGCTCGGACTGCTCAGCGCCTTCGTGGCGCTCGCGGGCATCATCGGCCTGCTCGCGGTGCCCTGGCTGCTGCGCAAGCTGGGCGAGACCGCGAGCGAGGAGCTGCAGACGCTGATGGTGGCAGGGCTGATGCTCGGGCTGGCCTTCATCGCGCAGCGCGCCGGCTATTCGCTCGCGATGGGGGCGTTCATCCTGGGCTCGATCGTGGCCGAGACGCCGCACCGCGGGCAGATCGACCGCGTCTTCGAGGGCACGCGCGACATGTTCACGGCGGTGTTCTTCGTGTCGATCGGCATGCAGATCGACGTGAAGCTGCTCGGCGCGACCTGGCTGCCGATCCTCGGTATCTCGCTGCTCGCGGTCGCCGCGCGGGTGCTGGGCGGCACGCTCGGGATGCTCGTGACGGGCATGAACCTGCGTGACGCGGTGCGCGTGGGCCTGCTGGTGATGCCGATCGGCGAGTTCTCATTCATCATCGCGCAGCTGGGCGTGGGCGCCGGCGTCGTCTCGGATCGCTTCCAGGCGCTCGCCGTCGGCCTCGCGCTCGTCACGGCCCTGCTCGCGCCGGTGTTCGCGCGGCGTTCGGGGGCCATCAGCGAGCGGCTGGACGCCCGGCAGCCCCGGTGGCTCATGGAGGCGCTCCGCGGCTACCAGAGCTGGCTGGAGCGACTGCGGGAGATGCAGAAGCGGAGCCTGCTCTGGCAGCTGAGCCGCAAGCGCGTGGTCCAGATCGGGCTCGAGGTGCTGCTCGTGACCGGGCTCCTGGTGTTCTCGGAGCAGATTTTCCGGCTGGTGATGGATTACCTGCCGGGGGACCTCGGGGACGCCGACGCGCTGCGGCTGCTTTTCTGGTGCGGGCTCGTCCTCGCCGCCCTGGTGCCCCTGGTGGCGATCTGGCGCAATGTCGCCGCGCTGGCCATGATCGTCGCCGAAGTGAGCACGCAGGGGCAGGCGACGGCGGCGCGGATGAAGCCCATCGTCGAGACCGGCCTGAAGATCGCGGGCGGCGTGCTGATGTTCTTTTGGCTGGGCGCCGTCCTCCCCGCGGGCGCGGCCGGCCGATGGATTCCGCTCGTGGCGCTCGCCGTCGCCGCGGTGGCGCTCTACCTGCTCCGGGGGAAGCTGATCTACTGGCACAGCCTCGTGGAGGTGGAGCTGCAGTCCCGGCTGGAGCAGAGCGAGGCGAAGTCCACCGCGACCAGCGCGCCCTGGCTCGCCCAGCACAGCGAGTGGCAGCTGGCGCTCACGGAGTGCATGCTCCCGGACCTGGCCGACGTGCGCGGCCGCACGATCGGCGAGCTGGGGCTGCGTTCGCGCTTCGGCTGCACGATCGCGGGCATCGAGCGCCAGGGCGTGATGGTCGGCAACCCGTCGCCCGCCACGGCCCTGTTCCCGCGCGACAAGGTGCTGCTCCTGGGCGATCCGAAGCAGACCGCGGCGGGCAAGGCCTTCCTCACCGCGGTCACCGGCCAGGCCATGGCGTCCAACTTCGACGAAGTCCGGATGGACCTGGTGGAGCTGCCCGTGGGCAGCCGGCTGGCGGGGTGGACCCTCGCCGAGGCCGCGCCGATGCGGAAGACCGGCGTGCAGGTCGCGGGCATCAACCGCGGCGGACTGAGGATCCTCGGTCCCGCCGGCGAGGAGAAGCTGCTTGCGCTCGATCAGGTGCTCGTGCTGGGCAGTCCCGACCAGATCCGCGCGTTCAAGGAATGGGCCCGCGAGGGCGCGGACTAGGGGCGGGGAGCGTCGGCTCCAGTTTCCCGGCCTCGTGACGGAGGGCGCGCTGATAGGCGGTGAGACCGGGGTCGTCCGTCGTGTCGCACAAGGTCTCGAGCACCAGCCTGAGGGCGGCGGCGTGGTCGCCCTGGGCGTGCAGCGTCAGGGCCAGGAACACGGCGAACTCGCGATTCTCCGGGAACTGGGCCTGGCCGGAACGGAGCGTGGCGGCCGATTGCTCCAGCCGGCCGAGTGCGCGGAGCGTCGAGCCGAGCCCGAGCAGCGCGCCGGACAATTCGTTGGGCGGCAGGCCGAGGGCGATCGCCTTCTCGTAGAGCGGCACGGCCTCGGCGGCGCGCCCCAGGGTGTCCTGCGTCCAGGCGAGCTGGTAGGAAATCTCCGCGGTGTTCGGATACCTGGCGTCGAGCCGCTGCAGCCGCGGCACGATCTCCTCGAACTGGCCGTGCGCCCGGGCGCCCACGATGGCGTCGAGTTCGTCGCGCCAGGCGGGCAGCGCGCCGGGGTCCGTCGGGGAAGCCATGGGAGGGAACGGCCGGCGTGATAGGGAATCCCGCGCCGCGCGCGGCGGCGCTCAGGCCTTCTTCTTTTCCGGCAGCGCGCGGGTGGCGACCTCGCGGGTGAAGCGCGCGAGGAGCTCGGCGACGGGGTGCACGCCCTCGTCGCCCTTGGCGCGCGAACGGACCGAGGCGCTGGCGGCCTCGGCCTCCTTCTGGCCCACGACGAGCACGTAGGGGATCTTCTCGATCTCCCCGCGGCGGATCTTGGCGCCGAGCTTGTCCGAATGCGTGTCCAGGCTGGCGCGGAGGCCGGCGGCCACGAGCTGGTCGAGCGTGGCCTTCGCGTAGTCGAGGACCTTGTCCGAGATCGGGACGATGCGGACCTGCTCGGGCGCGAGCCACAGCGGGAAGTCCCCGCCGAAGTGCTCGATCAGCACGCCGCAGAACCGCTCCATCGAGCCGAAGGGCGCGCGATGGATCATGACCGGCCGGTGCGCGGCGTTGTCCGCGCCGATGTAGGTGAGGTCGAAGCGGACCGGGAGGTTGTAGTCGACCTGGACCGTGCCGAGCTGCCATTCGCGGCCGATGACGTCCTTGATCACGAAGTCGATCTTCGGGCCGTAGAACGCGGCCTCGCCCGGCTCCTCGGTGAACGGCACGCCCAGGGTCTGCGCGGCGGTGCGGCAGGCGGACTCGGCCTTGTCCCAGTTCGCCGGGTCGCCGGTGTACTTGTTCGAGTCGGGGTCGCGCAGGCCGACCCGCACGCGGTAGTCGGACATGCCGAGCGTGGTCAGGACGGTCTTCACGAGCGCGAGGCAGCCGAGGATCTCCGGCTGGACCTGCTCCTCGGTGCAGAACAGGTGGGCGTCGTCCTGGGTGAAGCCGCGGACGCGGGTCATGCCGTTGAGCTCGCCGGACTGCTCCCAGCGGTAGACCGTGCCGAATTCGGCGAGGCGCACGGGCAGGTCGCGGTACGAGTGCGGCTGCGACGCGTAGATCTTCACGTGGTGCGGGCAGTTCATCGGCTTCAGGAGGAAGCCGTCGATGAGCTGGTCGTCGGGCAGCACGCGGTCCGGGGTGATCGTCTCCGTGCCCGTGCGCGCGTTGACCTCGGCGGCGAACTTGGGCGAGACGGCCTCGATGCGGTTCGCCATCTCGGCGCACGAGCAGCCGGAGGCGACGAGCTTGTCGAGGTAGTCGCGCTCGACGACCGGCGGGAACTGCGAGTCCTTGTAGTAGGGGAAGTGGCCGCTGGTCTTGTAGAGCGACAGGCGGCCGATGTGCGGCGTGAAGACCTGGTGGTAGCCCTGCTTGCGGAGCTCGGCGGCGATGAAGCTCTGGAGCTCCTGCCGGATGATCGAGCCCGCCGGCGTCCAGAGGATGAGCCCCTGGCCGACGTCCTCGTCGATGTGGAACAGCTTGAGGTCCTTGCCGAGCTTGCGGTGATCGCGGAGCTTCGCCTGCTCGAGCTGGGTGAGGTAGGCCTCGAGCTCGGGCTTCGAGGCAAAGGCCGTGCCGTAGATGCGCTGCAGCTGCTTGTTGCGCTCGTCGCCGCGGTGGTAGGCGCCGGCGATGGAGAGGAGCTTGAACGCCTTGATCTGCTTGGTGTACCGGACGTGCGTGCCCGCGCAGAGGTCCATGAACTCGCCGTTCTGATAGAACGAAATCGCCTCGCCCTCGGGGATGTCCGCGAGGCGGCCGAGCTTGTAGCGTTCCTGCCGGCGCTCGCGGATGATCCGCTCCGCCTCGGCGCGCGGGACCTCCTTCCGGACGAAGGCCTGGTTCTCCTCCACGACCTTCTTCATCTCCTCCTCGATCCGGGCGAGGTCCTCGGTCGTCAGCTTGTGGTCGAGGTCGATGTCGTAGTAGAAGCCGGTTTCCGTCGGCGGCCCGATGTCGAGCTTGGCCTCGGGGAAAAGGCGGAGGACGGCGGTCGCCAGGACGTGCGAGCACGAGTGGCGGAGCTCTTCGAGCGGAGTCATCGACATGGGGAGTTGGTTGGGTCCTGCCTATCCCGCGGCCGCGGGACAGGGCCGAACCGCCGATTCGCGACGGGGATGGCGCGGGTGTCAATGCCGGTGTCCGTCCAGACCGGAGGCGGTGGCATAATCCAATCCGGGAGACGGGGTAATCCCGGCGAAGCCGGACTTGAGGTGCGCGCCGATCTATTCATCGTTCGCCACATGAGAGCGTCGCTGGAACGTATCCTCGGCCGGCCGATAGAGTTCCCGATCGAGATCACCCTCGCCAGCGGGGACCGGCATCTGCTGCCGCACCCGGATCACGCGCATATGCACCCGAACACGCGAGACCTCGTGATCTATCCGGACGAGGGGCCGTTTTCGCTCGTGGTGAATCCGGCGCAGGTCGTCTCGATCCGGACCATTCGGAAGGCAGGGTAGGGAGAGGCGAGGGTGCTCCGGCTGCAACGGGCCCCGCCGCGGCTATTTCTTGAGCGGCTCGAGGGAATAGCCGTCCTTCGCGTCCTTCATCGCCCATCCCGCGGTGGCGATCTCCTGCCGGAGCGCGTCGGCCGCGGCGAAATCCTTCGCCTGCTTGGCCGCCCAGCGTTTTTCCGCGAGGGCGCCGACGGCGGCCGGGATCTCGGCCCGCGCCGGAGCGGCGGCCGCGAGGTCCAGGCCGAGGGCGAACATCGCGCGATCGAAGGACGCGGCGTCGACCTCCCCGGCCTTCCGATTGACCACGGTGAAGAGGGCGCCGAGGGCCGCAGGCGTGTTCAGGTCGTCATGGAGCGCGGCGAGCACCGGACCGAAGGCGTCGTGGGCGATGCCGGCGGTCGGCAGCGCCGCGCGGAACTCGCGCAGCGTCTTGAGCGCGCTCTCGGCCGCGTGCAGGCCGTCGAGGGTGAAATTGAGCTGCTTGCGCGGATGGCCCGCGAGGAGGGCGTAGCGCAGCGCCATGGGGCTGAAGCCCTTGGCGGCGAGGTCGTCGAGCGTGTACAGGTTGCCGAGGCTCTTGGACATCTTCCGTCCGTCCACGAGCAGGTGCTCGCTGTGGTACCAGTGATGCGCGAAGGTGGCGCCGTTGCAGCACTGGCTCTGGGCGATCTCGTTTTCGTGGTGCGGGAAAAGCAGGTCGACGCCGCCGGTGTGGAGATCGATCGTGTCGCCGAGGTGTTTCTTGCTCATCGCGCTGCATTCGATGTGCCAGCCCGGGCGTCCGCGCCCCCAGGGGGAGTCCCACGCGTTGTCGCCGTCGTCCGGCTTGTGCGCCTTCCAGAGGGCGAAGTCCGAGCCGTCCTCCTTCTCGTCGGCGTCGGCGGCGTGGACTTTCAGCGCGGCGCCGGATTGCAGCTCGCGGTCCTTCACGCGGGAGAGCCGGCCGTAGTCGTCGAAGGACGAGACCTTGAAATACACCGAACCGTCGGCGCTGCGGTAGGCGTGGCCCTTGCGCATGAGCACGCCGATCATGTCGACCTGCTCCCGGATGTGCCCCGTGGCGGCGGGCTCCACGTGCGGGCGGAGGCAGTTGAGCGCGTCGCAATCGGCCTGGAACTTGTCCGTCCACTGCCTGGTCACGGCCGCGAGGGGTCGGCCCTCGTCGCGCGCGCGCTTGATGGTCTTGTCGTCGACGTCGGTGAGATTGCGGACGTGCCTCACCTTGCCCGCGCCGAGCTCGAGCTCGAGCAGGCGGCGGATGACGTCGTTCACGACGAAGGTGCGGAAGTTGCCGATGTGGGCCGGCGCGTAGACCGTCGGGCCGCAGTTGTAGAACCGGTACACGCCGTCGGGCTGCGCGGGCCGGAGCTCGCGGGGCTGGCGCGTGAGGGAGTCGAAGAGTCGGATGGGCATCGGCGGGGCGGAATCCAGCCACAGGTCGCGCCGGGCTTTCAACCCCGGATTCCGGCGAAAGGGCGGGATAACTGTTTCTGCTATCCGGATTTGGCCGGGCGGCCGGGACCGAAAGGTTTGGCGTGAATCGGGCGGAATTGCTGGTTTAGTGGGAGCCTCGCCATGGCCAAAAATTTCAAGCTCGAGCTGACGCACCGTCCCCGCCGGCTCCGCCGCACCCCTTCCCGGCGCGCGCTGGTCGAGGAGACGGCGCTGCGGACGCAGGACCTGATCGCCCCGCTGTTCGTGGTGGAGGGCAAGGGCAAGCCCGAGCCGATCGCGTCGATGCCCGGGGTTTACCGGCTCAACCTCGGGGACCTCGTCCGCGAGTGCCGGGAGCTGCACAAGCTCGGCGTGCCGGCGGTCGCGTTGTTTCCCAAGCTCAACCCGAAGCTCAAGGATCCCGAGGGCACCGAGGCGCTCAACGAGGACACCCTGGTGCTCCGGGCGGTCCGGGCGGTGAAGGCCGCGGTGCCGGAGCTGGCCATTATCACCGACGTGGCGCTCGACCCGTACACCAGCCACGGCCACGACGGGGTCCTGACCCCCGCGGGCGACGACGTCGACAATGACCGCACCGTCGGGATCCTGGCGGAGATGGCCGGCCTGCAGGCCGACGCCGGCGTGGATTTCGTGGCGCCCTCGGACATGATGGACGGCCGCGTCGGCGCGATCCGGCGTGCGCTCGACGGCGCCGGCTTCACCGACGTCGGGATCCTCGCCTATTCGGCGAAGTACAATTCGGCCTACTACGGCCCGTTCCGCGACGCGGTGGGCAGCGCGCAGGCGGCCGGCACGCGGCTGCTCAGCAAGGCCACTTACCAAATGAATCCGGCCAACCGCCGCGAGGCGGCGCTGGAGGCGCAGCTCGACGAGCGGGAGGGCGCGGACATCGTGATGGTGAAGCCCGCGGGCGCCTACCTCGACATCATCCGCGACGTCCGGGCGGCGGTGAAGTGCCCGGTCGCGGCGTACCAGGTCTCGGGCGAATACGCGCAGATCCACGCCGCGGCGCGGCTCGGCTGGCTCGACCTCGCGCGCACGCGCCGCGAGTCGCTGCTCGCCATCAAGCGGGCCGGCGCGGACATGATCCTGACCTATTTTGCGAAGGACGTCGCGCGCGAGCTGCGCGGCTGACGCGGCGCGTGTAACGCGGCCCGGGCCCCCGCCGTCGTAGGCCGGTGGCCCCGCTCCGCCGGACGCGGCATTGCCAACGCCGGCCGGCCCCCCGCATCTTTTCCCCCCCATGAACCCCGCCTCGGCCCCCCGTCCCGTCGTCAACCGCCGCCAGTTCCTCGTCACCGCCGCCGCCGGCGCGTCCCTGGCCCTGCTCCCGGCCCGGCGGCTGCGGGCCCAGGCGCCGGCCCCGCGGCTGAACATGGCGTTCATCGGGATCGGGCACCAGGGGCGCGACATGACGAAGACGTTCCTCAACACCGGGCTGGTGAACCCCGTCGCCTTCTGCGACGTGGACCTCGAGGGGAGGCACACGCAGGAAATCCGCGAGCTGCGGCCGGACGTCCCGCGGTTCCAGGACTACCGGGTGCTGTTCGACAAGATGGGCGCGAAGTTCGAGGCCGTCATGATCGCCGTGCCCGACCACGCCCATTTCCCGATCGCGATGCACGCGATGATGCACGGGAAGCACGTTTACGTCGAGAAGCCGCTGGCCCACTCGTTCCAGGAGATCGAGCTCCTGATGGCGATGGCGAAGAAGTCCGGCGTCGCCACGCAGATGGGCAACCAGGGGCACTCCGGGAACAACTTCCACCAGTTCAAGGCGTGGACCGAGGCGGGCGTCATCAAGGACGTCACGAAGATCATCGCGCACATGAATTCCCCGCGCCGCTGGCACGGGTGGACGATCAAGGGCTTCGAGGAGGGCGCGCCCGTGCCGCCGACGGTCGACTGGGACCTGTGGAACATGGCGCGGCCGCCCCGGCCCTACAGCGAGAAGCTGCACCCGCTCACCTGGCGCGGGTGGTACCACTACGGCAACGGCGCGTTCGGCGACTGGGGGCCACACATCCTCGACACCGCCCACCGGTTCCTCGAGCTCGGGCTGCCGCGCACGATCGAGGCCGTGAAGCGGGACGGCCCGAACGAGTACATCTTCCCGCAGGCCACGACGATCCGGTTCGATTTCGCGGCGCGCAAGGGCATGCCGCCGTGCGAAGTGTTCTGGTACGATGGCGTCGCGAACATCCCGCCGCTTCCGTCCGAGCTCGGACCGGACGCGCAGCTCACGAAGAAGAACGGCAAGTTCATCTTCAGCAAGGCGCTCACGTTCCAGGGCGGCACGCACAGCGACACGCTGCGCATCATTCCCGAGGCGCGGATGCGCGAGCTCGCGCCGACGCTGCCGCGCATCGGCTCGGGATTCTCGGACCATTACGTGAATTTCGTGCGGGCGTGCCAGGGGACGGAGGAGGCGCGGTCCGCCTTCCACATCTCGGGCCCGCTGAGCCAGGTCTTCGCGCTCGGCGTCATCGCGCAGCGCCTCGGCGGCAAGCTCGAGTTCGACCCGGTCCGCAAGCGCTTCAAGGGCAACCGCCGCGCCAACGAGCTGCTGGCCGGCCCGAAGCCGCGCAAGGGCTGGGAGCACTACTACAAGGTCTAGCGCGCCGGGGCGCGCGGCTCAAAAAGCCGAGCGCGGGACCTGGATCGAGTCGCCGGGGAAGAGCAGGGGATCCTCGTCGGGGTTCCGCTGCGCCAGGCGCACGTCGAAGTCGTGCGCCGCGCGGTCGCGCGTGAGCGTGACGCGCGATTCCTTGGCGTAGAGCGTGAACCCGCCGGCCGCCTGGATCGCCTTGGCCAGCGTCATGTCCGGCGACCACGGGATGCGCCCCGGGCGCTGGACCTCGCCGCCGATGTAGATGTACCGCTCGGTGACCGTCACCGACACGTCGAGCGTGGTGTAGAACTGCTTCGCGATGTAGGTGTCGCGGATCGAGCGCGAAAGTTCGGACGGTGTCAGGCCGCCCGCCTGGAGGTTGCCGATGTAGGGCAGGCTGATGACGCCCTGCTCGTCGATCTGGGCGTTCGTGCTGCTGGGATCGGGGATGCCGAGCAGCGCGATGACGAGCGTGTCGCCCGGCCGGAGCTGCGCGGTCGTGGCCGACGCGCCGATCTTCGGATTTCTCCCGCCCGCGCCGCCCGGCGGGCGGGTGGTCTCGCAGCCCGCCTGCAGGACCACAGCGGCGAGGGCGGCGCAGACGAGCAGGCGGCGGGCGGGCATGGTGATGCGAGACTGCTGGGGCAACGCCCGCAGCTTGGCAATCACAGGATTCGCCGGGCTCGGCCGGGCGGCGCCCGGTCAGCGGCGGCCGCGGCGGCTCCGGCTCGGACGATCGTCCTCTTCCTCGGCCTCGTCGTCCTCGTCCGCGTCCTCATCGTCCGCGTCGTCGTCCTCTTCCTCGTCGTCGGACTCGGTCCCTTTGCCTTCCTCGTCCTTTTCCTTTTCCTTGTCCTCTTCGTCCTCGTCCCACTTGAGCGAGGAGTCGTTCTTCATCCGCTCGTCCTCCTCCTCCTCGATGTCCGGGATCTCGTCGTCCTCGTCCTCGCTGGCGCGGCGCTTGGCGCCGCTCTCCTCGTCGTCCTCGCCGTAGCCGGCGGGCATGAAGTCGAGGATCGCGGTGACCTCGTTGAAAAGGTGGACGGCCTTGCCCTCGATGAAGTCGGTGTTCTGCTGCTCGCGGATCTGGTCCTCGACCTCGTCGACCGTGAGCTTTTCCTCGAAGTCGAACAGGTCGTTCAGCAACTTCACCCGCAGGCGGGTGAGGTGATCCAGCAGGTCGGCGTAGGGGCCGTTCTCCTCGTCGATGATGTCCGGCAGGGCGAAGAGCTTCTCGTCGGACTCGAGGAGGGCCTCCTTGGTGCGGGCCAGGCGAACCTTGCCCTTGCCGAGGTCCTTGGTGATCCGGAAGGCGATGAACGCGCGCTCGAAGACATCGGGATCGAACCCGTATTCGCGGAGCGGCTCGATCAACTCGATGACGTGATCGACCTGGCGCGGGTCGATGATGCTCAGGCCGTCGACGTCCCAGTGGACGGGATCGCTGACCTCGTCCACCCACCAGTTGTGGTCTTCGCCGAGGCGCACGACGCACCATTCGAGTTGAGGGGTTCCTTTCGCCATGGGATTGAACTTCGTTGGACGGGAAAAAGGGCGCTTTCAGACCATGTCAAATCCTGAAACCCAGAATTTTAGAAAAATTCTGGTTCCGATGAAAATGGCGCCCGTTGCCGCCCCGGGCGGCGGCCGAAACCGGGTCGAAGGAAAAATTTCCGGCGCTTGTCACCGGGAGTCACCGGCTGGCAGAGTCCGCGCCCCATGGGCTGGTTCTACGAACGCCTCGGCAAGCGATTCTTCTTTCGTCATGACGCGGAGTCCGCACACGAGCTCGCGGTCGACATGCTGGCGCGGCTCGGGGGCGTCCGGCCGCTCTGCGCCGCCCTGGAGCGGGCCAGCCAGCTGCCGCCGGGGCACCGGCCGGTCGAGTGCCTCGGACTGAAATTCCCCAATGTCGTCGGCCTGGCCGCGGGTTTCGACAAGAATGGTCGGGCCTGGCCGGCCGCCGCCGCGCTCGGCTTCGGCCACGTCGAAATCGGAACCGTCACGCTCCAGGCGCAACCCGGGAACCCGAAGCCGCGGCTTTTCCGTTATCCGCCCGAGGAGGCGGTGATCAATCGGATGGGCTTCAACAACGAGGGGGCCGCGGCGGTGGCCGCGCGGCTCGCCCGGCTGCCGGGGCCGGGCGCCCGGCGGATCCCGCTCGGCGTGAACCTCGGGAAGACGAAAGTCACGCCGCTGGAGCAGGCGACGGAGGACTATTTGGGCAGCTTCCGGCTTTTGGCCGACCACGCGGACTACGTCGTGGTCAACGTCAGCAGTCCGAACACCCCCGGCCTGCGCGAGCTGCAGGACGCGGCGTGGCTGAAGCCCCTCCTGGCCGCGCTGGTGGGGGAGAACCGGGCGCGCGTCGCCGCCGGGCGGCCCCGTCGGCCGCTGCTGCTCAAGATCGCGCCCGACCTCAGCTTCCCGCAGATCGACGCCGCCCTCGGCGTCATCGCCGAGCTCGGGCTCGATGGGATCATTGCCACGAACACGACCCTCGCGCGCCCGGGATCGTTCGCCGCCGTGAACGAGGCGGGTGGACTGAGCGGCATCCCGGTGCGGCGGCGCTCGACCGAGATCATCAACTACATCGCCCGCGCGACGAACGGCCGGCTGCCGATCATCGGCGTGGGCGGCATCTCGGACGCGGCTTCGGCCGCGGAGAAGCTCGATGCGGGGGCGAGCCTCGTCCAGGTCTACACCGGCATGATCTTCCGCGGACCGTTCCTGGCGCGCGACCTCGCACGGTCCGCCGCCTGGCGCCAGCGGCGATGAACCCGCCGTCCACGCTCCTGCTGGACAACGGATCGCTGGAGCCCGCGGCCACCCTGCGGCTGCGCGAGCTTGCGGCGGCGCTGGGGGCGCGGCTCGGCGCCCCGGTCGCGCCGGTCTCCCTCCTGCATTCGAGCGCGATCACGCCCGACCGGTTGCATGGCATGGCGGCCGAGATCCTCGAGCCGGCGCTGGCGCGGCGAGCGGGGCAGGGGGAAACCGAATTCGTCGTGGTCCCGCTTTTTTTCGGGCCGAGCCGGGCGCTGACGAGCTACCTGCCCGAGCGCCTGGGTCACTTGCGGCGAAAGCATCCCCGGCTGCGGGTGCGGCTGGCGGATCCGCTTTTCGCGCCGGCCGATGACCGCCTGGCCCGGATCCTCGTGGACCACGTCCGGGCGACCGGCGGGACGTCCCGCGTCGTGGTGGTGGACCACGGAAGTCCCGCGCGGGAGGTCACGGCGGTCCGCGACGCCCTGGCGGCGCAAGTGAGCGCCCGGCTCGGCGCCGGGGTCACCGTCGCCGCGGCGAGCATGGAACGGCGGCCGGAGCCGGAGTACGACTTCTGCGCGCCGCGCCTGGCGGATCTGCTCGGCCAGCCGGGGTGGGACCGCGGGGAAGTCGCGCTGGCGATGCAGTTCCTGCTGCCCGGCCGGCACGCCGGTCCCGACGGGGACGTCGCGAAGATCTGCCACGCCGCCGAGGCGGCGCATCCGGGCCTGCGCACGCGCCTGACGCGGCTGGTGGGCGAGCACCCGCTGTTGCTCGAGATCCTGGCGGACCGCTGGAGGGCCGCGGCCGCCTGAGCGCCGTTCAGGCGTTCGCGAGGGCTTCCGTGACGCCCGCCCGCAAATGGGGCAGGCGGGCATTCTGGCCGATCAGCACGAGTGAGGGATAGCCCTCGGCTGCCGAGGAAAGCGCGGCTGCATCCACCAGCGTGCCCGCGCGGACCCGCTGCGTCGAAAGGGAGGCGTCGCTGACGACCAGCACGGGAGTCTCGGGCGGCAGCCCGTGGGCCATGAGCTGGCTGGCGACGCGCGCCAGCGCCCGCACGCCCATGTAAAGGCAGAGCGTGGCGTTCGGCTGGCTGAGCCCGGCCCAATCGACCTCGGCCCCGGATTCCTTGCCCGCGCACTCGTGGCCCGGCGCAAAGATCGCCGTGGAGGCGTTCGAGCGGTTGGTCAGGCTGATCCCGGCGGCGGCGGCGGCCGCGCACGCGGCGGTGACGCCCGGCACGATCTCGTAAGGGATGGCGGCCGCGTTGAGGACGTCGATTTCCTCCGTGAGACGGCCGAAGAGGGTCGGATCGCCCCCTTTGAGCCGGACGACGCGGCGACCGGCGCCGGCGTGCTGCACGAGCAGCGCATTGATTTCCGCCTGCATGGCCGAGTGGCGGCCGGCGCGCTTCCCCACGAAGACCAGTTCGGCCGTGTCCGGCGCGAATTCCAGCAGGTCGGCGCTGACCAAACTATCGTAAAGCACTGTCTCCGCGCGACTAATAATATCCCTGCCGCGGACGGTGATGAGGTCCGCCGCGCCGGGCCCGGCTCCTACGAAACTGACGAATCCTGCTGGCATCGTTGAGATTCAGAGAAACATGACTAGGTACATGACCTATGACAAGTTTAGGCTTTGCTTAGGGTCAAGCGTAGCTCATGTCATGCCTTTTCCCATGTCCGTCGTCGATCCCGCCAAACTCACGAAGAACGAGCACCTGAAGCAGCGCATTCCCACGCTGGCCGGCACCATCGCCGCCACGATGTCGGACGCGGCGCTGGAGAAGTTTTCGGAGGATGACGAGCAGTTCATCAAGTTTCACGGGATCTACCAGCAGGACGACCGCGACCTCCGCAAGACCGGCAAGAAGTGGCTGGTGATGATTCGCGGGAGGATCCCGGGCGGTGTGCTCAAGTCCGACCAGTGGATCGTCTTCGACGACCTCGCGACGCGGTACGGCAACGACACGCTGCGCGTGACCACGCGGCAGAGCATCCAGTTCCACGGGGTGGTGAAGGCCGGCCTCGGGCCGCTCATCAAGCGGATCAACGAGTGCATGCTCTCGACCCTCGCCGCCTGCGGCGACGTGAACCGCAATGTCATGGCCTCGCCGACGCCGGCGACGACGCGCGCGCGCGAACAGGTGTTCGCCGACGCCCAGCTCGTCACCGAGGCCCTCGCGCCCAAGACGCCCGCGTACCACGCGATCTGGGTCGACAACGTCCAGCTCAACCTGGACGACCCGCAGAACGCGTCCTTCACCGACCCGCTGTACGGGCAAACTTACCTGCCGCGCAAGTTCAAGACCGCGTTCGTGATCCCGCCGGTGAACGACATGGACGTGTTCACGAACGACCTGGGTTACATCGCGATCACGGAGGGCGACCGGCTGCTCGGTTACAATCTCGCGGTCGGCGGCGGCCTCGGCCGCAGCCACGGCAACGAGCAGACCTACCCGCGGCTGGCCGACGTGATCGGCTTCCTGCCCCGCGAGAAGGTCGTCGACGTGGCGAAGGCGGTGCTGACCATCCACCGCGATTTCGGCGACCGCACCAACCGCCGGCATGCCCGCCTCAAATACGTCGTCGAGGAGCGGGGGGCGGAATGGATGCGGGACGAGGTGAACCGCCGCTCGGGCGGCGCGCTCGGGCCGGCACGGCCCTACCGGTTCGTCACCACGGGCGACCTCTACGGGTGGCACCGCGCGGTGGACGGCTCGAACTTCCTCACGCTCTTCGTCGAGACGGGCCGCATCAAGGACGTCGAGGGCCGGCGGCTCAAGACCGCGCTGCGCCGCGTGGCCGAGCGCTTCCCCGCCATCGAATTCCGCCTGAGCGCGAACCAGAACGTGATCCTCGCGAACGTGCCGGATGCGGAGCGGGCGGCGGTCACGGCCCTGCTCGCGGAGCACGGCGTCCGCACGGAGAACCAGGCGAGCGTCCTCCACGCCGCCGCGATGGCCTGCCCGGCGCTGCCGACCTGCGGCCTCGCGCTGGCGGAGTCGGAGCGGATGCTGCCGGCGGTCGTCGACCGCATCGAGAAGCTCGCGCACGAGCTCGGCCTGGGCGGGGAGGAGATCATCATCCGCTCGACCGGCTGCCCGAACGGCTGCGCCCGGCCGTACATGGCCGAGATCGCGTTCGTCGGCAAGGCCCCCGGCCGGTACCAGCTGTGGCTCGGCGGCAACGTGTCGGGCACGCGGCTCAACCGCGTCTACCGGGAGATGCTGAAGGAGCCGGACATCGAGGCCGAGCTTCGTCCGCTGCTCCAGCGGTGGAAGAGCGAGCGCGCGGCCGGCGAGCGTTTCGGCGACTTCGCCGCGCGCGTCATCTGGCCGGAAGTCGCGGCTGCGGCCGCCGCCGCGCCGGCCAAGGCGCCGGCGGCCACCGCTTCGTGAGCGACCGATTGCATCACCATGTCCTTCTCCCCTGAACAGATCGCCCGCTGGAATGCGGAGCTTCGCGGGAAGTCCGCCCTCGAGATCGTTCGCTGGGCCGTCGGCCAGGCCGGCGGCCGCGCGCTGGTTTCGACGAATTTCCGGCCCTACGAGGCCGTGGTCCTGCACCTCGCCGTGCAGGCCCAGCCGGACATCCCCGTCCTGTGGGTCGACCACGGGTACAACCGGCCGGCGACCTACCGGCACGCGGAGCAGCTCCGCGCGCAGCTCCGGCTCAACCTGAAGCCGTTCCTGCCCCGGTTGACGCCGGCGCACCGCGACGCGATTCACGGCCCGGTGCCGAGCCTCGACGACGAGGCCGGACTGAAGCAATTTAGCGCCGTGATGAAGCTCGAACCCTTCCAGCGCGGGATGAAGGAGCTGGCGCCGACGGTGTGGATCACGGCGCTGCGCAAGGTGCAGAACCCCGGCCGCGCCGGGCTCGACGTCGTGTCCCACGACGCGAATTTCGGCGCGCTCAAGGTCAGCCCCGTGTTCCACTGGGCCGACGCGGAGATGGAGGCGTACCTCGCGCAGCACGGCCTGCCGAACGAGTGGGACTACTTCGACCCCGCCAAAGCCGACGAGAAGCGCGAGTGCGGCCTGCACGCGGCCTGGGGCGGCAAGGCGGTGGCGGAGGCGGCGCGATGAGCAGCTACCACCTCGACCACCTCGACCACCTCGAGACCGAAGCGATCCACATCATGCGCGAGGTCGCCGGCGAGTTCGAGCGGCCCGCGATCCTCTTTTCCGGCGGCAAGGATTCGATCTGTCTGCTGCGGCTCGCGGAGAAGGCGTTCCGGCCGGCCGACATCCCGATGCCGCTCCTCAATGTCGACACCGGGCACCACTTTCCCGAGCTGAACGAATTCCGCGACCGCCGGGCCGCGCAGCTCGGCGGCCGGCTGATCGTGCGCCGGGTGGAGGACGCCATCGCCAAGGGCATCGCGGCGCCGTCGCCGGGGGAGGTCAGCCGCAACCGCCTGCAGATCCCGACGCTGCTCGCGGCGATCGAGGAGTTCCGCTTCGACTGCCTCATCGGCGGCGCGCGGCGCGACGAGGAGAAGGCCCGCGCGAAGGAGCGCTTTTTCAGCTTCCGCGACAGCTTCGGGCAGTGGGACCCGAAGAACCAGCGGCCCGAGATCTGGAACCTCTACAACGCGCGGATCAACCCCGGGGAGCACATGCGGGCATTCCCGCTGAGCAACTGGACCGAGATGGACGTCTGGGAGTACATCCGGCGCGAGCGGCTCGACGTGCCGAGCATCTACTTCAGCCACCGCCGCCGCTGCGTGCGCCGCGGCGGGCAATGGCTGCCCGTGAGCGACCTGCTCCCGCCGAAGCCGACGGAGGAGGTCCGCGAGCTCGTCGTGCGCGTGCGGACGATCGGCGACATCATCAGCACCGGGATGGTCGAGTCGCCCGCCGACGACGTGGACGACATCATCGCCGAGATCGGCGCCGCCCGCGTGACCGAACGCGGCAGCCGGGCCGACGACAAGGCCTCCGAGGCCGCGATGGAGGACCGCAAGAAGGCCGGCTACTTCTGAGCCGGCGCCGATTCCGACCGCATCCGCAATTCCCATGTCCGTTTCCCTGCTTCCGTCCACCGCCGCCTCGCCGGCCGCCGGTTCGCGCCCCGGCGCTCCGCCCGTCATCGACATCCTCCGGTTCAACACCTGCGGCAGCGTCGACGACGGCAAGTCGACGCTCATCGGCCGGCTGCTGTACGACTCGAAGTCGCTCATGGAGGACCAGCTCGAGGCGCTCGCGCGCTCGGCGGACATCACGGGCGGCGGTCAGATCAACCTCGCGAACCTGACGGACGGGCTCCGGGCCGAGCGCGAGCAGGGGATCACGATCGACGTCGCGTACCGGTACTTCGCGACGCCGCGCCGCCGCTTCATCATCGCGGACACGCCGGGCCATGTGCAGTACACGCGCAACATGGTGACGGGCGCGAGCACCGCGAACCTCTCCATCGTCCTCGTCGACGCCCGCGCCGGCGTCATCGAGCAGAGCCGCCGCCACACGGCGATCGCGTCGCTGCTGCGCATCCCCCACCTCGTCGTCGCGGTGAACAAGATGGACCTGGTCGACTGGAGCGAGGCCCGGTTCAACGAGATCCGCGCCCAGTTCGAGGAGTTCCTGCCGCGGCTCGACATCAAGGACGTGAAGTTCATCCCGCTCAGCGCGCTGAACGGCGACAATGTCGTCGAGCCCTCGCGGCACACGCCCTGGTACGTCGGCCCGACGCTGCTCGGCCACCTGGAGTCGGTGCATATCGCGAGCGACTGGAACCTCCATGGCCTGCGGCTGCCGGTGCAGTGGGTCAATCGGCCGAACAACCCGACGGACGCGCGCCTGCACGACTTCCGCGGCTTCAGCGGCCAGATCGCGGGCGGCATCGTGCGGGTGGGGCAGGAGGTCATGGCGCTGCCCAGCGGCCTCAAGACGACGGTGAAGCAGATCTGGACCTATGACGGGCCGGCGCCGGAGGCCTTCTGCCCGCAGTCCGTCACCGTCGTGCTCGAGCACGACCTGGACGTGAGCCGCGGCAGCATGCTGGTCGGCCGCGATCCGTATCCTGGCGCGGGCACCGAGCTGGTGGCGCGCGTCGCATGGATGCACCCGCGGCCGCTGCAGCGCGGCAAGAAATACGTCCTCAAGCACACGACGAACACCGTCCAGGCGGCCGTGATCGACATCGAGCACCGGCTGAACCTCGACCGCTTCGATCCCGAGCCGGATCCCGCCGAGCTGGCGGTGAACGACATCGGCCGCGTCCGGCTGCGCACCGCGAAGCCCATCTTCTACGACGGCTACGAGACGAACCGCCTGACAGGCTCGTTCATCCTGATCGAGCAGGGAACGAACGCGACCGTGGCCGCGGGCATGCTCCTGCCGCCGCGGGAGGTGGTGCGACCCGAACTGAGCGACTACGCGATCTGAGCGCGGCTCATGAAAATCACGGTCAAGCTCGACTACACGTGCCGGATCCTGTGCGAGCTTGCGCGCGCGCATCCGGCGGGCGAGCCCGTGCGGCTGGAGCACCTCGCCAACGTCGAGGAGGTGCCGGCGAATTTCCTGGCCCAGATCCTGGGCGAACTGAAGTCCGGGCGGCTGGTGGTCAGCAAGCGCGGCGTGCAGGGCGGCTTCCTCCTCGCGCGCTCTCCGGCGGACATCACGCTCCTCGACATCATCGAGACGGTCGAGGGCGGCCTGCTCGAGCCCAGCGGCAACCAGGGCGGCAGGTCCGGCCGGCGCATGCGGCAGATCTGGGACGACGTGCGCGCGGCGGCGGCGGAACGCGCGCAGGCCTACACGCTCGAGGCGATGGCGGCGCGCGCCGAGGTCGAGATGTACTACATCTGACCGGCCGCGTCAGATCATCCAGTCGGCGCCGTCGGCGATCGCGAGCTCCTGCTTCTGACGGGGCCGGACCACGAGGCTCGCGTTCTTGTAGTACGCGATGCTGTGCGCCGGGATCGACTCGAGGAGCCACACGTTCGCGCCGACGACCGAGTGGGCGCCGATGCGCGTGTCGCCGCCGAGGATCGTGGCATGGGCGTAGATCGTGACGTGGTCGTCCACGTCGGGATGGCGTTTCACGCCCTTCACCGGGACTCCGTGGGCGTCGGTCTCGAACGATTTCGCGCCGAGCGTGACGCCCTGGTAGATCTTCACGTGGGCGCCGATCCGGGCGGTCTCGCCGATGACGACGCCGGTCCCGTGGTCGATGAAGAAGTGCGTGCCGATCTGGGCCCCGGGATGGATGTCGACGCCGGTCCGCTCGTGGGCGAATTCGGTCATCATGCGCGGCAGCAGCGGCACGCCGAGCTTGTAGAGCTCGTGCGCGATGCGCTGGAGCGAGATCACCAGCACGCAGGGGTAGGCGAGGATGATCTCCTCGAGGCTCCGCGCCGCCGGGTCGCCGTCGTAGGCGGCCTGGACGTCGGTCTGGACCACGGAGCGGACGGCCGGCAGGCGGGACAGCAGGTCGGAGGCGAGCCGAGCCGCCTCGACGAGCGAGTCGCCGTTGTGTCCCTTGCGGAGGCATTTTGCGATCTCGGCGACCAGCCCGCGCTCGACCTTTTCGAGCGTGTGGCCGACCCAGGCGGGCATCTCCTGCTTGGTCAGGGCGCTTCGCTCGAAGAAGCCGGGGAACATCAGGTGCATGAAGTCCCGCGCCAGCTCGTTGACCGAGTTCTGCGAGGGCAGGTTGGTGCCGTCGAGGTGGTTGATGCCGCCCGTGTGGGCATAGGAGTCCAGCAGGGCTTGCTTGATGGCGTCGAGAGGCATGGGCAGCGGCAGCCGCAGTGTTGGCAGAACCCCCGGAACGTCAACGGCGCCGGGTGTGCTATGCAGGGCGGCGGAGGCCTCTGTCGGGTCTCGGCCCCGGGCGAAGGGTGGTGCTCAGGGCGAGACTCGAACTCGCACGCCTTACGGCACACGCCCCTCAAACGTGTGTGTCTACCAATTCCACCACCTGAGCGTTCCAACCAAAAGGGAGCGGCGAATTAGGTTCATCGCCGAGGCGTTGTAAAGCCCCGAAATGCGCTTGCTTCGCACTTTCATCCGCCGAAACTTCCGGCTCCCCGCGGGTCAGACCTAACCGACCGCGGAACACCAAGCCCACCAACCGACTCTACCGGGGTAGCCGCCCCGTTTCTCGCCCTTTCATGGACGACTCCAAGCCCGCCAACGAGCCCAACGAGCCGGGGTTGAACAAAATCGACCTCAGCCAGTTGCAAGATTTCACCTTCGGCACGCAGTGGACCGAGGTGAAGAACACCCCCGGCGGACCGCGGCGGGAGCGAGAGGACCGGAGGGATCGCCGCGACGACGCCGGCGGCGCACCGCGGGATCGGCGCGCCTTCCGCCGGCCGGCCGGGGCGCCCGCGCCGTCGGGCCCGGGGGCGGCCCCGGATCCGGGCTATCGGGGCCCGCAGGGCGATCGGTCGCGCGGCGACGGTTTCCGCGGCGGACCGCGCCGGGATTTCCGGCCCGGCGGCGACCGTGGCGAGCGTCGCGACTTCCGCGGCGGCGACCGGCGGGACGGCCCGATGGAGCGGGGGCCTTACATCAGCCCGTATTTCACCATGACGTGCTATCCGGAAGACGCCGGATTCGCGGCCATGGTGAAGGCCGTGCGCGCATCCTGCCGCACCTTCCAGCTGTTCGAGATCACCAAGGCGGTGCTCGAGAAAAACGAGCGCTTCGTCGTGGTCATCCAGCGCAAGTCCGAGCGCGCGGAGCGCGGGCCGGCCGAGAACGCGGGCGAAGCGGCCGCTCCGCGCGCCGAAAAGCCGGCTCCGATCTACATGTCGGTGCCCGATCACCTGCCGTTCGAGACGGAGGAGGCCGCGCTGCACCATGTGATGGCGAATCACCTGGCGACGTTCTTCAGCACGCAGGATGTCGAGATCGACCCGCCCAAGGGCAACTTTCCGATCATCAACAAATGCGGGATCACGGGCGAGCTGCTCGGGCCGCCGAATTATCACCGCTATCAGCAGATCCTGCAGCAGCATCACGCGGCGCGCCTCGGGCGCATGCCGTTCGATCGCTTCCGCGAGAGCATCCAGTCCGTGCGCGAACCCGAAGTCGTCCAGCAGTGGATGGACAAGATGAAGAAGGCGACGCGGTACACGTGGATCTACGGCCAGAAGCCGGCGGCGCCCAAGCCCGCCGACGCGGCGGCGGCCGACGCCAGGCCAGCAGAGCCGGCTGCGGAAACCGCGTCCGCCGCGCCGGCCGAACCCGCCGTGCCGGCCGAAGCCGCGCCCGCGGAGGGTGCGCCCGCCCCTGCGGCCGAGACGCCCGCGACCCCGGCCGCCGCGGCCGGTCCGAGCTTCGACAGCCTCGAGGAGGCCCGCGCCTACCTGCTCGCCAACGCGAAGGACAAGGCGGTCCGCGCCGTCGACAACGTCCGCTTTCACGGCCGCCTCATCGAGAAGCTGCCGCCGGGCGAAATCCGCCGCGCCGTCGAAGGCCATGTGGAGCGCCAGCGCCGTTTCCCGCTCGACACCGCCAACGCGCTCCGCGGCCGCCTGCGCCGCGAAGGATTCACGATCTTCAAGAAGGGCTCGCGCGGCGTCTCGTTCGTCTGCGCCGTGAAGCGCCGCTTCCGCGTTCCCGGCCAGGTCTTCTCCGAGTCGATCACCTCGCTCATCGATTTCGTCGAGAAGCACCCGCTGATCCACGTGAAGGATCTGCCCAAGGAGATGCTCGGCATCGACGTCGCCGCCGCGGCGGCGGCCGCGGCCACGCCGCCCGCCGAGGGCGCCCCGGCCTCGACGGCGCCGTTCGTGCTGCCGCCCGAGCAGGCCGAAAAACTGCGGAAGATGACCAACGACCTCCGCTGGCTCGTCACCGAGGGCTACGTGACCGAATTCTCCGACGGCAAGCTCTTCGCCCCGCCGCCGATGTCCCCCGCCGCGCAGAAAAAGGCCGACGAGCACGGCGAGGAGCACGACCCCGTCGATTTCCCCGAGACGCCGTCGGCCAAGTCCGCCGAGGAACCTGCGCCCGAGGACACCGAGCCCGTCGCGGCCGGCGAGGGCGGGTCGGCGGCCGAACCGGCGACTGCCGGCGAATCGGCGACGGCGCCGGAACCGGAGGCCACCAAGCCCGAGGGCGCCTCGTGAACACCAAAGCCCGCCTTCGAGGCGGGCTTTTTATGGCCGCGTCGTAAGGGCGGGAATGGCTGCGCCGGAGTGGTGTGGTGTCGGGCCCGATCGCCGCACGTGATATCCGGAAAGACTCGCTTGACCGCGTAGGGGGTTCCACCCATCTGCTTCGGGCGCTTGAAGCTCGGTCCGGAGCTTCGGACTAAATCAAACCGCGCCTTGCGGTACGTAATCAACGCTTTGGCTCCGCCCTGCGGCCGTCATCGGCCCGCAGCGGAGTCATCCCCGGACGAACCCTGACCATGGATACACGGCTCATCCTCGCCGCGCTGTGCGCGCTCATGCCGGTCGTCGCGACGGCCGAACCCAAACGGGAATCGAAAATGGCGGCATCCCTGCGCGCGCGCGCGGATGTGGCGGACGCGGTGGCGAAGGGCGAAAGCCCCCGCGCTGCCCTCGAAAAGCTGAAAACGCAGGAAGAGGTCAGCGGATTGCCGGAGCTGGACCGCGACGCGGACTTCGCGTTCGCCGCCATCGACATCGGCCTGCGACTCGTGGCCGCGGGCCGCAATCGCGAGGCCGAGGAGTTTTTTCGCGAGGCCGAGGCGCCGCTCGAAAAGACCATCCGCAAGACGCCCGATGCGCTTGCGCGGGAGAAATCAATGTACCTGCAGAAACTGGCCTTCATCCGGAGCCAGTTCCTCAACAAGCGCGCCGAGGCGAAAGCCGACCTCGATCGGGCGGTCGAATTGCAGCCGGCGGACGAATTGCTGCTGCGGCGGCGGGATCACCTCCTGCGGGAGCGGGGTGAGCCTCAGTCGGTTCGTCCGAAATCCTGACCCGGAGCACGCCATGAAGAATTTATTTTCGGCGGGCTTGATCGGTCTCGGCGCGCTCATGCCGACGACTCTGTACTGCGGGGGAACCGAGAGCGGCGAACAGGCCAGCCTGCTCGCCGAATGGACGGTCACTGGACCGAAACCGACGTTCCTGGGAGGCGGCCCGGCTTTTCAGCTCGGTGCGGGCAGCCAGGTGGCGCGCACCTTCGCGGCCGGCTCGATCGGCGTGTCCCTGAGAACGACGCCGCATTTTTCCGCCACGCCGGACGACGCCGCATTGCTCGAGCTCGGCGGAACCGCATTGGTTTTCCTGCGGGAGGGAGACGCGGGCCGCATCGCGATGGTCGCGATGGAAACAATGCGCGAAGTCGCAAGCATCGCGGTCCCCTTGAACAGCGCCGGCGCGTCGGATTCGTTGGATTTGGTCATCATCGCCTCGCCGACGGAAACCACCGTGGCCATCGGCGGCGAAGTTGCCGGTCGCGCCTCCATCCCGCATGGGGCGACGGAGCTGGAAATCGTGCTTTCGGCCGGGAAGGCATTCGCCTGGCCGATCGACTCGCTGGAGGTCGTTGCCCTTGTCCCCCCTTGACGCCCGCGACGCCGCGGGCACGCGGGGAGGAGTGGACGCGACGAGCGATCGCTCTCGTTCCGGCGGCACGGCGGTCGCGTCCGACGCCAGCGGCAGCGGGGCCGGCGCGACACGGGCGGCCGGGACGGCGGGGGATGCGGATCCTCGAGGCAGGCCCGGGGTGCTCGAGGAAGAGCCGTTTTTGGAAGTTTCCACTCCTCCGGCCGTGCGGCTGGGCCGCGCTGACCTGGTGCGCGCCAGCCTGAAAAAGACGATCACCAAGGAGGTGTCGCCATGAGCCGGCCAGCCTTTCGCCTGTTGCTGGGATGCCTCGCGCTCGCCGCGGCCTCGACCACGTTCGCGGTGACGCCCAACCCGTTCACCGTGCCGGTCAGTTTCACGGAGCGTCTGTGGGGGGTGGGCAATGGCATCATGACCGTGTACGCCGAGCCGGGCGACGCGGTGGAAGTGTACACGCTTTCCGGTGGAAACGAGGAATCGGCGCTTCGCACCGCCTGGCTGCGGCCGGGCAAGAAATACACGGTCAACCTCCAGGCGAGCAACCCGTACCGCTATGATCTCAGCTTCGTCGCGCCCGATGGATACGAGATTTATATCGACGGGTTCCGGCAGGATCTGCTCACGCGCACGGGGCTTTCCGGCTGGTACAGCCACGACTACACGGTCGAGGTCCAGCCCGTCGCCGAATCCGCGGCGCTTGCGTTCGGCGGGTTCAGCGGAATCGGTCTTGGAAAATCCGTCAACTGGACCGTCGGGCTTGGGGGCCTTCGCACCGGCCGCTCGGCTGGACGCGTCGTCTTTCGGGAATTCGACCTTTCGGCGGATCCGACCAGCCGGGCGCGACTGTACTACAGCGCGCCGGAAAACAGCGACCAGATCGCGGTCTACCGCGACGGGCCGTCAAACCAGACGCTCCGGCAGATCATGGCACCGCAGGGGTTGGTGGATTTCTACGACGAAACCTCCGGCGGCTATTCGATCAGATTTTATAGTTGGAGCGACGCGACGTGGGACTCCGGCCTGAATCTCTGGACCTTCACGGGGTCGCCTTGGAGGAGCATCCGGGTCGAGTCGCCCGCGGCGCACCAGCTGCGGATCACCGAAACGGAGGGCGCCGTCTCGCGCGTTTCGCTCCTGCGTCTGACCAGCCAGATTCCTCCGAGCGGCGGGGAGATCACGATCGGCGGCGGCTACACTATCCATCGGTTCACCCAGAGCGGCACCTTCACTGCGCCGATGAGCCTGACCGCCGATGTCGTGGTGGTCGCCGGTGGCGGCGGCGGTGCGACTCAGCATGCCGGCGGCGGCGGGGCGGGCGGGGTGGTGCAGGTGAACGGCCTGGCGGTTTCCACCGGCGCCCATGCCATCACGGTCGGTGCAGGCGGGCTTGGGAACACCGGGTACAACGCGTTCGGCACGGGTTACAGCGGTCAATCGGGCGGAAATTCCTCGGCCTTCAGCCAGACCGCGATCGGCGGCGGTCACGGTGCTTCGAACAGCGCGGGCGGAGCCGGTGGGTCGGGCGGAGGTTCCGGCTATCCGGATCCGACGCTCGGCGGCGCAGGCACAAGTGGGCAGGGGTACAGCGGGAATATCTCTTATACGGGCGGCGCGTTCAACGGTGGCGGCGCCGGCAGCGCCAACGGCGGTCATGCGGCCGCGAACACCGGGTCGGGCGGCGGCGGCGGCGGGAATCTGGAAGGCAAGGGCGGCAACGGCGGTTCGGGCATTGTGGTGCTGCGCTATGCCACTCAGTCGTCGGCTGGCGTGGCGACCGGAACCTACGAGTGGACTCTGCAGGAGGGAGACGGCTCCACCTGGGAGCGAACGGAGGTCCGCACGAGCACTCGTTACTCGGGCTACCGCGAAGAACTCCTCAAGGTTTACACGGGGAACACGACCGGCGAGCTGGTGACGGACGAAAAATACCGGTTCGAGGATCAGGGGTGGGGCGAGGAACTGGTCACGGCCACCGCCATCCCCGCCACGGGCACGGAACTGGTCACCAGTTATACCTACCATACGAACGCGGCCAACCGGGGCAACTATCGCCGGGTGAAGTCGGTGAGCCTGCCGACCGGATCCTGGAGCGCGACGGAATACTACGACGATTGGGACCGCCGCGGCCGATTGAAGTACGCCTTCGCGCCTTTCGGCGACCTTCCGGCCACCGCGGCGGGCGCATCCCTCGCGTCCGGGCAGGTCACGTATCTGGAATACGGCGCGGACTGGACCGGGCGGTTTACCCGGCCGACGCTGAAGGAAATTTCCGTGAACGGCGCGGTGACAGCGCGCACCGTATGGATCAACGGCGACGTAACAGGGGCGGGCGCGCCGCGGGAGAGCGTCACGACCCGCGTGTATTCCTCGAATGCGAACTACGAGACCGGTTCCGGGCAGTACTACCGCGGGGACGCCGGGCCCGATTACGTCGGACAGCCGTACTTCTCGAAGTCCGCGGACGGCCGGCACACGTCGGCATCGATGACGCGCGGCAGCTTTGACGAGGGCACGCGCGTATTCGCGGTGGACCCGGCCGCCTATTACTGGCGCGAACTGGTGTTCCATGGCACGGAAACCACCGCGGGCGCGGTCCAGGTGTCGTCGCACGACGGTCAGTCCACGGATCCCGTGTACCTGGTGCCGGAGAAATCCACGATGTCGGTGACCATCCGCAACTCGCCCGGCAACGTCGTCCGGACCGAAACGCACGTCTTCACGGGCAGCGGGTTCGCCAAGGTCTCGCACCAGGACTACTACCACGATTCCGCCGGGCGGCTCACCTCCACCCTGGACAGCAACGGTCTCGCAACCTCGCGGACTTACGTCGGCGGCAGGCTGTTCAGCGCCGTTGGCGTGGACGGCACGGAGACCCAGTTCCCCACCTACGATGGCCTGGGACGCGTCAAGACGTCGGTCAAGAAGGGGGCTCCGTCCGTCGCCCCGCATATCCCGCAGACCGGCGTCACGTACCCGGCGCAGGAGGACATCACGACCACGTTTGTCTACGATGGCGCTGGGCGCATCACACAGGAGGATGTGGCCGGCGGAAGCGGGGCCGCCGCGGCCGCCGTCTCCACCAAGCGGGAATTCGACCGGGCGGGCCGCCTCAAGACCGAGACCGCCAACTTCGGCAGCGCGCACGCCCTCACGACGAGCCACGCCTATCTCTCCGGCGGACGCATTGTGACCACGACATTCCCGGGAGGCGCCACCCGCACCACGGAAACCCACCTGGACGGCCGAGTCCGGCAGGTGACGGGCGACGCGCAGGTGAGCGACTACTCCACCTACACGATCGAGGCCGGCACCGGCCGGCTCTTCCACCAGCGAAATCCGAACCACAACGCGAACAACTGGATCAACTGCTTCTACGATTGGGCGGGCCGCAAGGTGGAGGAGTGGATCCCGGCCTGGAATGGCGGCTCCGCGGGTCGGACCTGGCATTACAATAGCAAGGGGCAGCTGTGGAAGGCCACGGAGCCAGGGCGTGCCGCCACGATCTTCGAGTACGATCCGGCGCTTGGCACCCTCGTGCGCGAGGGCCTCGATGTGGGCGGCAATGACGGACTCGATCCCGCTTCGAGCGACCGCATCACCGAGCACGCATGGACCTTCTTCATTTCGGGCTCGGCCTGGTGGCGCCGTGAAACCACGAGCACTTACGCTACCCTGGGCAATCCCACGGCCAAGCAGGTGGCGAAGGTGGAAACCCAGTTGAGCGGGCTCCCGACCGGCCGGCTGTCGCTGGCCAACGGCACCGACATCTACGGGAACATCACCTCCAAATATGTCGATGTGTTCCCGGCCACCAAGAAGGTCGTCGCGACCACGGACTACCCGGACGCATCCACGAACGGCGTGAGCGTGGTGTACAACGGCCTGGAAGTTCAGTCACGGGACAAAATTGGCGTCATCAGGCGGACCGAGCACGACGGCCTGGGCCGGCCAACCAAGGCAATTCACCCCCGACACGGATCGCGCACGACGGCATATCTGAGCGGAACCGGGCTGGTTGGCACCGTTTCGCACAGTCTGCATGGTGTCCAACACGTCTACAGCTACGATTCCGCCGGGCGGATCCGCAGCCACGAGAACGCCGTGGGGATGCTGACGTATTCGGCGTACACTTCGCGTGGCGAGCTCTTCCGCCAATGGGGCAACGCGGCCTACCCGGCGGAGTACGAGTACGACGGCTGGGGCCGCCGCACCAAAATGAAGACGTTCCGCGGCGGCGCCGGCTGGGACCAGACGGATTGGCCGGGGACCGGCGCGAACGTCGGGAACTCGACCGGGACACCAGACGTGACCACGTGGAATTTCGACACCCCGACGGGATTCCTGACGTCGAAGGTGGATGCCACGAATCAGGGCGTGACTTACACCTACACCCCGGCGGGACAGCTCCTGACCCGTACCTGGGCCCGCGGGGTCGTCACGACCTACGGCTACTCGCCGTTGACCGGCGAGCTGACCTCCGTGGACTACAGCGATACCACGCCGGACCTAACGTACACGTACAACCGGCTCGGACGGCAGGACACCGTTACGGACGTTGCGGGGCAGCGGCAGCTGGTCTACAACCTCGGCGGCACGTTCGAACTCCAGCGGGAGCAGCTCCCGGCCTATTTGGACTCCCGCTGGCTCACGTACGAGTACGACACGGTCGCGGGTGCTTTGGGGCGGCCCAAGGCGTTCAAGCTGGGCAATGCCTCGAACGCCGCCGCGAACCACACGGCGACCTACGGATATTCGACGGCCTCGGGTCAGCTTTCGACCATCACGCTGAGCGAGCCGGGCTTTCCCAGCGGGACCTACACCTACAACTATGAGCTGAACTCCCACCTGATTCGCACCATCGTCCGGGGAAGTTCGATCGACGAGCGCATCTACTCGAGCGGCACCGACCGTTTGCTCTCACGCGAATATCGCGTTGGTACGACGAACCTGGTCCGGTTCACATATCAATCCCGCAACGACCTCGGGCAGGCGCTGCAGACCACGAAGACCGGTTCGTTATTCACTCGGTATGGAAACAGCCTGCGTACGGACCACACGTATAACAGCCGGGCGGAGCTCGCCACCGAATCGAGCTTCCTCAGCGGTCCGCCGACCGTCGCCCTTGTGGGTCGGGACGATGCGTACACCTACGACAATATCGGTAACCGGGCCTCACTGACGCACAACGGGAGCACGTCCTCTTACGTTACCAACTCGCTCAACCAGTATTCCGATCGGAATGGCTTGGACGTGCTGGACGTTTCCGGCTCGTCCACGAGCGGATCCTCGATCCCCGTTCACGTGGCCGGCGCCACCGCCACTCAGCAGGGCGCGTCCTACTTTTTTCAGACCTTCAAGGTCGCGTCGACGAGCGCGCCACGGTTCGAACTTCTCGACGTCGGCGTGTCACCGGCGAGCAAGTCCGTGAACGGCGTGATCTCCTTCAACTGGAACGGGAAGGGGATCACCACCCCCACCACCACGCTCCCCACGGGAGCCACGGGGGCGGTGATCGAGCTGAACGACGATCCGGACCACGCGGGCATCGATTCCTGGCACCACGGCTACACTTTTGCCGCAGGCAAGACCTACACCTTCGGATTCTGGGCTCGCACGCTCGCCGGCATGCGCGACATCAACCCCGCGCTGACGGAGGATGTGAATTCCGGATTCACCGCCGAGACCCACACCATCGACACGAACTGGCGGTGGATCACGGTGACCAAGACCTATGCGGCCGTCGGCGGCAATCCCCGCGCCCACTACTGTCACTCCATCGCCGGCGACGATTTCCAGGTGTATGGCGCCGCGATCTACGAGAACAGCGCCAGCACCTATTCGCTGCACACGGCGTATGTCCCGGCGAAGGACACGGTCTTCGCGTACGATCTCGATGGGAACCTGAAGAACGACGGCCGGTTCGTCTACGACTACGACGCGGAAAACCGCATGATCTCCGCGATCACGACGCCCGCCGCGGTCGCGGCCGGGCACCCCATCGTCGAAGTCTATTCGTACTACGACTATCTGGGCCGGCGCATCCGCAAGGTCGACAGCAAGGCCGGCGTTACGACCGAGCGCCGGTTCCTTTGGAGCGGCTGGAACATCGTCGCGGAGTACTGGGGGCCGTTCAACGCGAACGCCTTCGTTTCAACCAACAATCGGCAGATGTTCTGGGGGCCGGACCTGTCCGGCACGTTCGCCGGAGCCGGCGGCGTCGGCGGGCTCCTCATGGTCCGGCAGTCCGGAGTCGCCTACAACCCGGCCTATGATCAGGCTGGCAATATCCATGCCATGCTGAACGGCACTCAGATCTCCGCTGCCTACGAATACGACGCCTTCGGGAACACCCTGCGCGAGTCGGGGACCTACGCCGCCAGCAACCCGTTTAGGTTCGCGACCAAGTACACCGACATCGAGACGGGATTGGTCCAGTACAACACCCGGTACTACTCGCCCTCTCTCGGCCGCTTCATCAACCGGGACACCATCGGCGAGGCCGGCGGGCTGAATCTGTATGCTTACGTCAGCAACCGCGTGCCGAACGCATACGACTACCTGGGCATGGACGAGGTCGAGTACGACGTGGTCGAGTTCAACCCGGGGAATACGGTGTATTCTGGTTTTGGTCCTGGCGGGACGTCGGAGGCGGTTCCGAATCTTTCGACGCGTCGGGTGAGAGTCACCACGACCGGGCCAACCATCACGATGAACCCGTTCTTCGTGAATTCCAACGCGAGCCCGAGCCACGATGGCATCGCTGCGTACGAGATGGAAGCGTACGGCCGGGCGGTGAATCACGCTGGGGAAACCGGTGAAATCCGATTCATGAGCCCGTCTGACGTTCTGGCGCAGACGGTGATCGACCGGACGGCGACCCCCGAGCACGTGGGCGGCCCCGTCGAGGCATTCGGGCCAATGAACGAAAAGCCGATCACCATGGCACCCTTCACAGTTCGCGCCGGTCGATTGGCTGCGGAGTTCGGCCCCGAGGTTATCGGCGCTTTTTTCGAACCTCTCGATTGGGCTCTCACGGCGCGGGAAATCTATCGCGACCCGACGAACCCATGGTCGTACGCGGGATTCATTCCCTTCGTGCCCACGGGCGTAGGCAAGCTGGGCAAGCTCGCGCAAAACGTCGCAGAAGCTGCGCCGCCGAAGACAACGACGCTCTACCGTGCGGTTAGCCCAGCGGAATTTGCAGATGCAGTGGGAAACCAAGTCCTACGACCGGGACCGAATTCCTATGCAACTGGAAAGTTCTTTGCCGAAAATGCGGATCATGCCGCCCAGTGGGGCAATCTTCTCGAGGGGCCGGGCAACTTCCGAATTATCCAGGTAGATTTCAATGCAGCGGCGGCGAATCAATTTATGCGTTGGGAACGTCTGGACGGCATTGGCCCAGCACGATTCGGAACTTTCGATCAGATGCAGCCGCTGTTTATCAGTCCGTTTGATCCACGATGAAAACCGCGTCGGCGAAATTACAATGGGTCCGTCCCGAACGAGGTGGACGACAGGCGCCACCTTCGGGCAATCGCTACTCGGCCGTCTCGCGGTTCGACCAGCAACGAGAGACTTGGCGAAAGGAAGCTTGGAGCTTGGTCGTCGAATGGACCGAACCGCCTGACGGCTCGTTAACACATCGGGTCAACGTGCGTTTCTTGGTCGGAAAGGCACCTGAGCATCTTTTAGTGGCGGGAAACCGCTTTGAGCTGATGGAAGGTGAGCGCGCTGTTGCAATTGGGATCATCGAGTAAATTCGGGCTGCCGGCGACGAGCTACGGCTACCAACCGTCGGATCAGGCTTCCGCCTACGAATACGACGCCTTCGGGAACACCCTGCGCGAGTCGGGGACCTACGCCGCCAGCAACCCGTTTAGGTTCGCGACTAAGTACACCGATATCGAGACCGGGCTCGTGCAGTACAATACGCGCTTCTACTCGCCCGCGCTCGGCCGTTTCATCAACCGCGACACGATCGGGGAGGCCGGAGGCTTAAATCTGTACGCGTACGTGAGCAATCGCGTGCCGAACGCATACGATTACCTCGGGATGAACGGCGCGTGGGTGACCTATCGCTGGACGACAGACGCCGGCGAGGAATCCTCGACGCAGTGGGACCCGAACGCGACCGAGGACTATGATTCATGGACCTCCGCATGACCTCCTTCGGAGACTTCGACGGCCCACGCGGAATGTGGAGCGCAGACGCCTTCCTTCAACAGCGCGAGGAGGCGAACCACTGGTTGAACGAGACGCGCGGGCAAAGCGATTGGTTCAATCCGAATAGCGAATTGGGTCAGAAACACGCTCAGGATCGGGAGGCGAGGCTGGAGCTTATCGCTGACGAACTGAATGTTCGAACCGGAACGGTCGAAATTGGGCCGCTGCAAGCTTTGGAGACGATCGAAGAGGAGCAGATCGGTCCAATGCCCGCCTATCAACCGCTGTGGGATGGGGTCACCTACAGTACGCGATTCCCCGCCACATCGAGACCGCCCGCCATGGATCCGCAGAACGCGTTGTTCATGGCTACTGTGGACGAATTCGCCAACAGCCAGTTGGACTCGGCTCCCGAAGCTATGGTCGTAGGTGGAGCAATTATTGCTGCGTCTGTTTCCAGTGGAATTCTAGCTGTTGAAGCGGCTCCTGCTGTTGAGGCAGTTCTCATGGAATCCCAAGCGCAGTTGCTTACGCGCGCCCCATTCCTGAACGGCCCAGTTTCGAACGTTCTGCAGAAGCAAGCGTCGACGCCGTTTGGCTCAACCGTCGGTCCGGCCGCTCCGCTGATGCAGTATCTCGACGAGCGCACCAGAATTCACGAACGTCCTCCTGAGGCACCCATAGGTGGTCGTTCTCCAAGGCGGGGAAGCTCAAGATAAGCGAGTATGATTTTCCGAATCTTTGGTGGGATTGTCCTCGGCGGCTTGATTGGAGCGATGTTGGTGTGGGCCTTTCGCATGGAAGGTCGGACCGCGTTATTGATTTGGTCCTCAATTGCATTGTCGGGCGGTGCCGGCGCTTGTTTTTTACGCGATAATACGATGGAGAAAATCGGCACCTTTTTCGCCGAGATTTTTGGCCGGTGGTGGTGAAGTTCTCGACATCGAAGATCTCAGGCACTCGATCATCTCCCGCCACTGTTCTTCTGTTGCGAGCGTGATAGCCTCGCGGAGTCGGTAGGCCCAGCGAGGTCCGAGCTGCTGCTTGAGGCCGGCCAGGTCCGCGACCCCGAGCGCGGCCGCGACCTCGCCGACACGTCGGCGCCACGCGACGGCCCCCGGCGAATACCACGCAAACCCGCGGGTGCACGCGAGCCAGGCCGACCTGGCGCGGCGGTCGAACTCCTAGAAGGCGTGGGGTATCAGACCAGCTTGATGCCGTGGCGGTCGCCCTCGACGATCGAGAGCGTCACATGCCAGGCGTCCGCCGGCAGCCACGCGCCGACCTTCTCCGGCCATTCGACGGCCAGGCAGTACGGGCTGGTGAGGAACTCGTCCAGGAGCAGCGCCTCGAGCTGATCGGGACGCTCGAGCCGGTAGGCGTCGAGGTGCACGAGCGACCGCCGCGCGCCGCGGTGCACGGAGTAGATCGCGAACGTCGGGCTCGTGACCTGGTCCGTCACGTGGAAGCCCCGGGCCAGGCCTTGCACGAAGGTCGTCTTGCCGACGCCCAGGTCGCCGTGGAGGGCCAGCACGCAATCGGGCGGAAGGACCTCGGCGAGCCGGCGGCCCCATTCGCGCGTCTCCTCGGCCGAGCGCGTCGTGATTCCCTGGCGGAGCTGGGCGGCGACATCCATGGCGGCACGCGGCCTCAGCGCAAATGCTCGTAGCCGTGCAGCGATCGCCAGTCGACGTCCTCCGGGCCGGCTTTGCGCTGGAACCGTCCGAGCGCATGCAGGGGACGTCCGAACCGCCGCTGCCAGCGGCGCGCGAACTCGGCTTCGCCGCGCGGGGCGCGGAGCACGACGAGCAATTCGTAGTCCTCGCCGTCGGAGAGGGCATGCTGCCAGGCCGGCCGGCCCGAGCGGCGGGCCGCGGCGCGCGCGGCCGGGGTGACCGGCACCAGCGGGGGCCAGACCGAGGCGACGAGGCCGTGGGGCGTCAGGCATTGCACGTCCTTCGCCACGCCGTCACTCACGTCCATCATCGCCACCACCTCCCGCTGCCCGGCGAGCCAGGCGCCCTCCGCGATCCGCGGGACGAAGCGGTGATGATGGCCCGCGCCGGAGCCGCCGAGCGGGCCGGTGACGAAGAGCCCGTCGCCTTCGCGGGCGCCCGTGCGGGTGACGACGCGCCCGGCGGCCGCCTCGCCGTGGAGCGTGAGGAACGCGCCGAGGAAGCCGGCGGGACCCTCGGTGATGTCCCCGCCCACGATCTTCACGCCGTACCGCCGCGCCGCCCCCGCCAGGCCGAGGTAGAACTCCCGCAGCCAGGCCAGGCGCGTTTCCGGGGCGAGCGCGAGCGACACCACCGCCCATTGGGGGCGGCCGCCCATCGCGGCGATGTCGCTGAGGTTGCGCTTGAGCAGTTTCGCGCCGGCGGCGCGGGCCGGCACGCGGTCGTCGAAATGCCGCCCGTAGATGACCGGATCGGTCGTCACGAGCTGCGGGTGCCGCGACGGCGGCAGCACGGCGCAGTCGTCGCCGACGCCGAACGGCGCCGGCGGCGAGGTGGGCCCGAGCCAGCGCCGGATCAGCCCGATGAGCCTGAGCTCCCCGGTGGCGGTGACGGCGGCGGCGCGCTGACGGGTGAAAGGGTTCATGGACGTCCGGCTCAGGCCTGGCCCTGGCCGGCGAGGATGAAGATCGTCGTGTTGAGGTTGAACAGGCCGTGCGCGACAACCGGCACCCGCAGGTCGCCGGTCTTCTCGTAGGCGAGCGCCAGCACCGCGGCGAGGGCCGCGAGCGAGGCGAAGCTGCTCCAGTTGAAATGGATCGCGGCGAAGAGCAGGGAACTCGCGGTCAGCGCGACGGCGCGGCCGAACCGCTGCCGCAGGAAACGGTACAGCACGCCGCGGAACATGAGCTCCTCCGAGAGCGGCGCGACGACGGTCACGGTGACGACGAGTCCGGCGAAAACCCAGGGCGAGTCCGTGCGGGCGAAGATCGCGACGAGATCCTGCGGCTCCTGCGGGAGCTTCAGGAGCCGGATCAGGAGCGACCAGACCAGGGAGGCCGCCAGCACGAGCGGCAGCGCCACGAGCACGGCCGTGCCGCCCGCCACGAGGACCTTGGTCCAGGGCAGGCGATAGGCGGGGACTGCGACGTTGCGCGGCGGGCCGCCGACCTCGGGCTGCCAGCCCCGGCGGATCCGGCCGAAGAGAATCCAGCCCAGGAGCGTGCCGAGCCCGAAGCTGAGCCCGGACGCGAGCACCTGCAGGCCGGTCATCGGCGTGCCGGGCGTCACGGCCGCCTCCGGCGCCACCTTCGAGAGAACCAGCTGCGTCGCGAGCTGGAGGAAGAAGCCGTCAATCACCATCAGACACAACAGGATCGCGACCTCCGGGGCGGCGATGTCCCAGTGCGCCAGCGCGTTCGTCTCGAACCACTTCTTCCGGCGCTCCGCCACGAACAAGCCGCGCCCGAGCAGCGCCAGGCCGGCCGCCAGGATCACAAAACTCGCGGCCGCGGCCAGGAGAGGGATGGGTGCAGCTTCCATGCGGAACGCCCACGAATGGACGCGAAAGCCGGGGAAGGGAAGTCCGGAGCGGGCGGATGCAGGCCGCCGTGCGGGCGGGTGAATGAAGGGTTTCAGTCTCCCGTCCCGCGGAGCGCGCTCAAGCGATGCGGCCGCTCTCGAACACGACCTTGCCGCCGACGACGGTCGCCTTGACGCGGCCCGTGAGCTTCTGACCGTGCCACGGGGAGTTCCGGGACTTCGAAAAGCCCTTCGTCGCGTCGTAGGTCCAGATCTCGTCGGGATCGAAGAGGCAGACGTCGCCGGGCGCGCCCGCCGCGAGCGTGCCGGCGGGCAGCTTGAGGAGTTCGGCGGCGCGCCGGGTCATCAGATCGATCACCTGCGGCAGCTTGAACCGGTTCTTCCGCACCAGCACCTCGAGACAGACGGGCAGGGCGGTCTCGAGGCCGATGATGCCGTTCGGCGCGAAGTCGAATTCCCGGTCCTTTTCGTCCGCCGCGTGCGGGGCGTGGTCGGTGCCGATGCAGTCCAGGGTGCCGTCGCGCAGCCCGGCGATGATCGCCCGCCGGTCGGCCTCGGTGCGCAGCGGCGGGTTCATCTTCAAATTGGTGTCGTAGTCGTGGAGCGCGGCGTCGGTGAGCGCGATGTGGTGCGGCGTCGCCTCGCCGGTGACGTTGACGCCGTCCTTCTTGGCCCGCCGCAGGAGCTCGACCGACATGGCCGAGCTGATGTGCTGCATGTGGATGTGCGCGCCGGAGTAGGCGGAGAGGATGATGTTGCGCGCGACGATGATGTCCTCCGCGGCGTGCGGCCAGCCGCGCAGCCCGAGGCGGGTGGACATCGCCCCCTCGTTCATCACCGCCCCGTGGGTGAGGGAATCGTCCTGGCAGTGATCGAGCACGGTCAGGTCGAACATCCGCGCGTACTCGACCGCGCGGCGCATGAGCTCGTTGGACTGCACGCAGAGCCCGTCGTCCGTCAGCGCCACCACCCCGGCCTTCTTCAGCGACCCGTGCGGGGCCAGCTGCTGGCCCTTCATGCCGGCCGTGATGCAGCCCGTCGGGTAGACGCGGACGACGGCGGCCTTGGCGGCATTGTTGATGAGCTCGACCGTCCCCGCGTTGTCGGCCGGGGGCGCGGTGTTCGGCATGCACACCACGGTCGTGAAGCCGCCCGCCGCGGAGGCCTGCGCGCCGGTGGCGATGGTCTCCTTGTGGGTCTGGCCCGGCTCGCGGAAATGCACGTGGATGTCGACCAGGCCGGGGCAGACGACGAGGCCGCGGGCGTCGAGCCGGCGGGCGCGCTTCTTCTGCGCCGGCGTGAGCGAGCGCACGAACCTGCCGTCGGCGACGAAGACGTCGCCCCGGGCGTCGCGCCTGGCCGCGGGGTCGATCACGCGGCCGCCTTGGATCCACAGGAGACTCATGGGCGAAAACGGGGGCTCATTCGACGGGCGCGGTGACATGCTCCGGCTGCCCGCCGGCGCAGAGGTAGAGCACCGCCATGCGCACGGCGATGCCGTTGGTGACCTGCTGGAGGATCACGCTCCGGGCGGAGTCCGCCAGGTCGCTGTCGATCTCCACGCCGCGGTTGATCGGGCCGGGGTGCATGATGAGGGCCTCGGGCTTGATCCACGACGCCCGCGTGCGGTTGAGCCCGAACATGCTCGTGTACTCGCCGAGCGAGGGGAAGTGGCTGCTCGCCTGGCGCTCGTGCTGGATCCGCAGCAGCATCACGACGTCGGCGTCGAGGAGCGCGGTGCGGAGATTGTGGGAAACCCTCACGCCCAGGTCCTCGAACCAGCGCGGGACGAGGGTGGAGGGGCCGACGATGGTCACGTCGGCGCCGAGCTTGGTGAGCGCGTGCAGGTTCGAGCGGGCGACGCGGCTGAAGAGGATGTCGCCGAGGATCACGACCTTCCGGCCCCGCAGGTCGCCGAGCTTTTCCCGCATCGTGAAGACATCGAGCAGCGCCTGCGTCGGGTGCTCGTGCGCCCCGTCGCCCGCGTTCACCACGGGGATGCCGAGGCGCCGGCTGAGGTACAGCGGCGAGCCGCTGGCCGAGTGCCGCAGCACGATCATGTCGGCGTGGAGCGCCTCGATGTTCTGCGCGGTGTCGCGCAGGGTCTCGCCCTTCGTGGTGCTCGAGGCGGCGGCGTCGAACGAGATGACGTCCGCGCTCAGGAGCTTCGCCGCCATCTCGAAGGAGATGCGCGTGCGCGTGCTGGGCTCGAGGAACAGGTTGACGATGGTCTTGCCGCGCAGCGCCGGGACCTTCTTCACGCGCCGGTTGAGGGTGCGGCGGAAGGCCGCCGCCGTCGCGAGGATCTGCTCGATCTCGTCGCGGCTGAGTTCCTCGATGGTCAGGAGATGCTTACGATGCCAGGGCACGGGGACGCGGGCGGGAGGCGGGGGCGCGGGGCTCGGCCGGCCGGATGCTGACCGAGTCGCGCGCGGGAGATTTCTCGTCGAGGTGCACGACGACCTTCTCGGACTCGCGCGCCTCGATCGTGAGTCCGCAGTAATCCGCCGCGACGGGCAGCCGGCGGCCGCCGCGGTCCACGAGGACGGCCAGCTCGACGCGGCCGGGCCGGCCGTGGTCGAAGAGCTCGTCGAGCGCGGCCTTCACCGTGCGTCCCGAGTGCAGCACGTCGTCGACCAGGATCACCGTCGCGCCGTTGACGTCCTGGGGGATCGACGAGGGCGCGAATTCCTTCGGGATCGGGTGCCGGCCGATGTCGTCGCGATGGAAGGAGATGTCGAGGGTGCCGCTGGCCGGCAGCCGGCCTTCGCCCTTCAGGAGCGCGGCGAGCCGGCGGGAGAGCACCACGCCCCCGTTGGCGATGCCGAGGAGCAGCAGGTTGGCCGCGCGGGGGTGGCGGCGGGAGATCGCGGAAACGACGCTGGCGATGGCAGAATGGATCTGGCGCGCGTCGAGTTTCCGGGAGGTGGCCACGGGCCCGAGGTTGTGCAGCGCGCTCTTCGGCAGGTAAAGCGCAAAGGCTGCGCATTTTGTGGCTTCCGCCGGCCGCCTCCGGGCACAAAAAATCCTCCGGCCCGGGGGCGCGGAGGTGTCGGATGGTGGACCCTACTGGACTCGAACCAGTGACCTCTTCCATGTCAAGGAAGCGCTCTAACCAACTGAGCTAAGGGTCCGCGAGGGGGCAGGAGTGAAGGGCTCGCGAGAGGTGGCGCAAGGCTTATTTGGAGGCCGTCGCGCGGGCGGCGCCGGCGCGCGCGACGACGGGGAGAGGGCACTTGAATTCGCCTTAATTCGTGTCCATTCGAGGGTAGCCCATGCTCCAGTCCCTCCGCATCCGCAACCTGGCCCTGCTCGAGGAGGTGGAGCTGGAGTTCGAGAGCGGATTCACGGCCGTCACCGGCGAGACCGGGGCGGGCAAGAGCATCCTGCTCGGCGCGCTCTCCCTGCTGGCGGGCGCGCGGGCCGACAAGACGGTCATCCGGCAGGGCGCCGACGCGGCGGAGGTGGAGGCGGCGCTCTTCTTCGCCGACACGCGCCGGCTCGACATGGAACTGGCCCGGCTCGATTTGCCGGCGTGCGACGACGGCGTGCTCATCCTCAAGCGCAGCCTGCCGCGGGACCGCGCGCCGAAGATCTCCGTCAACGGCGGCCTGGCGACGTTGACCGCGCTGCAGGAGCTGGGCGGCCAGTGGATCGATTTTCATGGCCCGGGCGAGCCGCGCCGGCTGCTCAAGGCCGACGGCCAGCGCGACCTGCTGGACCTGTTCGCGCGGAACTCCGGCGTCCGCGAGAAATACGAGGCGCAGTACCGCGAATGGCGCGACCTGGCCGAGGAACGGGCGCGGCTGCTCGCTTCGGACAAGCTTTCGCCCGATCAGATCGACTTCCTGAAGCTCCAGCTGGCGAAGATCGACGACCTCGAGCTGACCGACGACGCCGTCGCCGCCCTCGAGCGGGATTTCCAGCGGCAGCAAGGGGCGCAGGAGATCGTGCAGCTGGCGCAGGGCCTGAGCCAGGGACTGAGCGGGGAGGACGGCTTGCTCGGCCGCCTCGCGGCGCTGGTCCGCACCGCCCGGCAGCTGGAGGGCTTCGACGCGGCGAGCAAGCCGCTGGCGGACCGGCTGCACTCCGTGTCGATCGAATTGGGCGACCTCGATGCCGAGTTCGCGGCGCTGGCCTCGTCCGTCAGCTTCGATCCCGAGCAGGCCGAGGCGCTGCAGGGCCGCATGAACGCCTGGCTCGAGCTCAAGCGAAGGTACGGCGCCAAGGTCGAGGCGGTGATCGCCGCGCGCGACGAGATGCGCCGGAAGCTCGAGTGGCAGGGCGACGTGGAGGGCTCGCTGCACCGGCTCGAGAAGCGGATCGCGGAGGCCGAGAAGGCCGCGCGCAAGGCGGCGGCGGACCTCCGCGCGACCCGCGAAAAGGCCGGGGCCGCGCTCGAGCGCGCCGCGGGCCGGACCATCGTGCAGCTCGGGTTCAAGAAGGCCGACTTCCGCGTGGCGATCGTGCCGCTCCCGGAGCCCACGCTGGCGGGGGACTGCGCGGTGGAGTTCCTGTTTTCGCCCAATGTCGGCGAGCCGCCGCTGCCGCTCCACCGCATCGCCTCGTCGGGAGAGCTCGCCCGCGTCATGCTCGGCCTCAAGGCCGTGCTGGCGGAGAGCGACGATGTCCCGCTGCTCGTGTTCGACGAGGTGGATGCCAACGTCGGCGGCGAGATCGGCCGCGTGGTCGGGGAGAAGATGGCCGAGATCGCCGACCGGCACCAGGTGCTCTGCGTGACCCATCTGCCGCAGGTCGCGGCCCAGGCGCGGAGCCACCTGCTGGTCACGAAGGACCAGAGCGGGGCGCGCGCGTCGGTCGACATCGCCCCGATCCACGGCCAGTACAAGCAGCGGGTGGCCGAGCTGGCCCGGATGCTCGGCGACCGCAGCGCGAAAAGCGCGCTCGCGCACGCCGAGGAGCTGCTCCGGGGATAGAGCCAGCGCGAGAGGAGGCCCCGTCGCGGGCGACCGGAGCCGCTGCGGACCCGGCCATCGGCGTCGCCGCGGGAACGGGCGTTTATTCGAGGCGGTGCACCGGGTCGGACGTGAGGCGGTTCTTGTAGATCCGGCCGCCCTTGACGACGAAGTCGACGGACTCGAGCCGCGTCACGTCGGCGAGCGGGTCCTCCTTGAGCGCGATCAGGTCGGCCTGGAAGCCGGGCGCGAGCCGGCCGATGCGGTCGGACCACCCCAGGAGCTCGGCTCCGTTCACGGTCGCGGCCTGCACCGCCTGCATCGGGGTCATGCCCCACTGCACCATATGCCGGAATTGCCGGGCATTCCCGCCGTGCGGGTAGACGCCCGCATCGGTGCCGTAGGCCATGCGGCAGCCGGCGCGGACCGCCTTCTGGAAGTTTTCGCGCTGCGTGCGGCCGACGAGCTTCTCCTTCTCGATCAGCTTCTGCGGGAATCCGAGACGGGCGAACTCGGCGAGGATGTAGTCGTCGTTGTAGATGTCCATGACCAGCCACGTGCCGCGCTCCTTCGCCAGCGCGATGCCCTCGTCGTCGATGAAGCTCGCGTGCTCGATCGAGGCGACACCGGCGCGGATGGCCCGCTTGATGCCCTCGGTCCCGTGCGCGTGGGCCGCGACCTTCCTGCCCCACATCGCGGCTTCCTCGACCGCCGCGCGCATCTCGTCGGGCTGGTATTGCGGCGCGCCGACCGATTCCTCCTCCGACAGGACGCCGGCGGTGGCCATGATCTTGATCCACTCGGCCCCGTACTTGATGTTCTCGCGGACCTTCTTCCGGATCTCGTCCTCGCCGTCGGCCACGCCGCTGCGGTCCGTGAACGAAACCGAGGGGGAGAACCCGCTGAGGTCCGCATGCCCGCCGGTGGCGCCGATCGCGAGCCCCGCGGGAACGATGCGGGGGCCGGCGACCTTGCCGGAGTCGATCGCGCGCTTCAGCGCGATGTCGATGAATTCGCCGGCGCCGACGTCCCGCACGGTCGTGAAACCCGCCTCGAGCGTCCGCCGCGCGTACACGTGCGCCGTGACGGCGTAATCGATCGGGCTCCGGCGAAAGATATCCGCGTAGTAGTCCTCCGATTGCGCCGTGATGTGGGTGTGGCAGTCGATCAGGCCGGGCAGCACCGTCGCCGCGCCGAGGTCGATGACCCGGGTATGCGCCGGGAGCTTCTCGAGCACTTCCGCCGCGGCGCCGACGGCCTTGATCCGCTCGCCCTCGATCACGATGGCTTGATTCGTCAGTATGTGGCCGCCCTTTGGATCGACCACCCGGCCGGCCTTGATGACGAGCAGGGCATCGGGCGGCGTCTTGGCCGGCTCCTCGGCGAAGGCGACGGTTGCGGGCAGGAGGAGCAGGGCGACGCAGCGGGACAGGCTCATGGTCGAACTCAAACGGGCCCCCCGGACCCCGGCAAGCCAGCGGATGGGCTCACCGCGGACGCCGGGGCCGGCGGGCGCGCTTCCGGGCGCGCGGCACGACGCCGATGCGGGGATCGCGGCGGCGCGCGAGGGCGACAAGCGCGGTGGCGTGCGGTTCGAAGCTGTCGTGGCTTTCCGGCAGGTAGAGCCACTTTGGCAAAATCGGATGCGGGGCGAGCGCCGGGAAATCGGCCCGCAGCGCACCGTGGTGTTCTTGCGTCGTGCACACGAGGATTCCGCGCCAGGGCTCGTCGCGCGCGCAGAAGCAAAGCACCAGCCGGCCGTCGAGGTAGACCGCCTTGGTCCCGAACATGGTCCGGAGGACGAACGTCGGATCGGCCTCGACCGGCTCCCACAGCCAGGCCAGGCGGTGCGGCTGGCGCGCGGAGCGCGCGAAGGGATCGCGCATGGTCAGAGCCGCCGGCCCGCGGCCGACGCGGCGAGGAGGCGGCCGAGGCGCGCCTCGCGGGTTTTCTCCTGCTTGCCGCCCGCGACCCATTCGACAGCCCAGCGCCGGTACCACGGCGCCTGCGCGGAGTAAAACGCCCAGGCTTTCGGCCGGGCGCGGAATCGGGCGAGGAAGGCCCGCGGGAAATGCGGCCCGCTTTTGGGACGCGGCTTCTCGAACGAGTAGACGCCGGTCTTCCGGGGGTCGCGGAGCGCGAAGGCCGCGAGCCCCGCGGGGTGCATGCGGCCGGCGGCCTTGAGGCGCTCGATGTGCGCGACGTTGATGTTGCTCCAGTTGCTGCCCGGTTTCCGCGGGGTGAATCGCTGCACGTAGGAGTCGGCGCCTTCGCTGCGCATCAGGCCGTCGATCCACCCGAAGCACAGGGCCTCGAGCACGGACTCCGGATAGGTCATCCCGCCCCGGCCGGAGGCCTTCTTGTAGAATCGCACCCAGATTTCCGGCGCGTCGGCGTGGTGCTTCCCGAGCCAGCGGCGGAACGCGGCGGCGGTGCGGAAGTGAACCGGTTTCATGGGCGGCGCGGGGAAGATTGCTGGCTACCCCGGGGCCCGACGTCAGCCCAATACATCCGGATCCGGGCCGAAGGTCGTCCCCGGCTCAGGTCTTTTGCTCGGGCGGCAGCTCGCGCAGCCGGAAGTCCGGGTTCTTTTCCGTGAAGTACCGCATCGTCCAGTCGTTCGGGAAGAGCACGACCGGATTGTCGAACTTGTCCGCGCCGAAGCTCACGCCGGTGGCGACGACGAGGGAGGAGGGGTCGAAGCCGCGAGGGCCCTTCGCGGAATCCGGCACTTCGAGCCAGCGGAGAAGCGTCCACGGGGTCGGCGACAGCCGCGACTCGGCCCCGTACTCGGCCTGGAGGCGCCACTGCACGACCTCGAACTGCAGCGGGCCGACCGCCGCCAGGAGCGTCGCGCCGGCCGGCGCATGCTTGGCGGTGAACGACTGCACGACGCCCTCCTGCAGGAGCTGCTCGAGGCCGGCACGGTATTTTTTCGCGTCGGCGGAAGTGGGGTTCGTGATGTAGGTGAACACTTCCGGCGGGAACCGCGGTATCTCGTCGTAGTTGATCGCCTTGTCCTCGGTGAGCGTGTCGCCGATGCCGAACGAGTCGTGTCCGACCAGGCCGATCACGTCCCCCGGCCAGGCCTCGTCCACCGTCTCGCGCTCCTGGCCGAAGAGCTTGTGGGACGACGAGAGGCGCACGGTGCGGCCGGTGCGCTGGTGGATGACGTTCATGTCGCGCATGAACTTGCCGGAGCAGACCCGCAGGAACGCGATGCGGTCGCGGTGCTTCGGGTCCATGTTCGCCTGAATCTTGAAAATGAAGCCGCTGAAGCGCGGGTGATCCACGGGAATCACCCGCGAGGTGTCGGCGGACGGCGAAGGAGCGCCGGCCGGCGCAGGATCGGGGCGCGGCGTCCCGGCGGCCGTGACGGAGCGCCGCGGCTGCGGCTCGACCGAGTCCTTCAGGAAGCCGTCGAGGAGGAGCTGGATTCCGAAATTGTTCACGGCCGAACCAAAGTACACGGGCGTCTGCCTTTCGGCATGGACCGCCGCGAGGTCGAAGGCGTGGCCCGCGCCGTCGAGCATCTCGAGCTGCTCCTTCACCTGCGCGTAGGTCTCGTCGTCGAGCTTGGCGCGCACCGCCGGATCATCGAGCGAGGTGACACTGACCGGCGCCTGGTATGCGCCGCCCGGGACGCGCTCGAACAGGTGGACCTGCCGCGTGCGGCGGTCGAAGACGCCGCGGAACGTCGGGCCGTTGCCAAGCGGCCAGACGACCGGCGCGGCCTGGAGTCCGAGGACGGTCTCCAGCTCGTCGAGCAGCTCGAGCGGGTTGCGCGTCGGCCGATCGCATTTGTTCATGAACGTGAAGATCGGGACGCCGCGCCGGCGGCAGACCTCGAAGAGCTTGCGCGTCTGCGATTCCACGCCCTTGGCGGCGTCGATCACCATGAGGGCGGCGTCGACCGCGGTGAGCACGCGGTAGGTGTCCTCCGAAAAGTCCTTGTGCCCCGGCGTGTCGAGCAGGTTGACCGCGAAGCCGCGGTAATCGAATTGGAGGACGGTCGAGCTGATCGAGATGCCGCGCTGCTTCTCGAGCTCCATCCAGTCGGACGCGGTCGCCCGCTGCTGCTTGCGGGCCGTCACCGCCCCGGCGAGGTGGATCGCATTGCCGTACAGCAGGAACTTCTCGGTCAGCGTCGTCTTGCCCGCGTCGGGATGCGAGATGATCGCGAACGTCCGGCGGCGAGCGGTTTCCTGAGCGTCGGTCATGAAAAAAGGCACAGATGGACACAGAAGAACCGCGAAGGAAAGACCCGAGTTGGCATCCTGACGGGGAAAATTAAACTCACAACACACTGATAAATAATCGTTTGATGAATTTATGTCCTCCGTGCCGGCCCCGAGGGGCGTATACGTACTTCACCCGATACCGTTTCGGCCGATTTGAGAGGATTATGGCACTTATGGAAGCGCTACTCCTCAGCCTCTTGCTCATCGTCCTGGCCGTCATGGCGGCCTGCACGATTCGCGCGATGTCGCGATCGCCCCTCGGGTACGAGGATGACAATGGCTTCCATTTCGGGTCCCGCGCCGCGGAAGACGACGAGGCGGGCTCGCGTCGATCCGGCCGGAAGGCGCGGCGCCGGCCGGTCCCGCACCACGATTCGCGGCACGCGGCCTGAACCGGCGGCAAGAATAGGCTTCCCTGTCCGCGGCGGCGCCCGGAAAGTGGGCGGGCATGTCGCCGTCGCTCAAGCTCAAGCCCAACGCCAAGGCGCGCGCCCTCGCGGGGCATCCGTGGATCTTCGCCAACGAGGTCGAGGCATTGCTGCCGGCCGGGCATGACGGAGAGGTCGTCGAGTGCCGGGACCGCTCCGGGCGTTTCCTGGGCTCGGGCATCTACAACTCGAAGTCGCAGATCGTGTGGCGGCGGCTGAGCCGCGAACGGGTCGAGCTGGACCGGGCCTATCTGGAATCCGCGATCGCGGCCGCGATCCGGGGCCGGCCCGTCCAGGCGAACCGCTACCGGCGTCTCGCCTGGAGCGAGTCCGACGGGCTGCCCGGCGTCGTCGTCGACCAGTTCGGCGACACGCTGGTCGTCCAGATCCAGACGCTGGCGATGGACCGGCGCGCGGCCACCATCGGCGACGTGCTGGCGGAGCTGACGGGCGCGACCGAGGTCATCTTCCGCAACGATTCGAACCTCCGCCGGCTGGAGGGCCTGGCGCCGGAGGTGAAGACGCGTTCCGGCCGGCCGTGGGAGCCGCGCTGGGCCACGATCGACGGCTTCGACTACTGGCTCGACCTGCAGGGCGGGCAGAAGACCGGATTTTATCTCGACCAGCGGGCGAATCACGCGGCCGTGGCGAAGCACGCCGCCGGCCGCGCGGTCCTCGATGCGTTCTGCAACCAGGGCGCGTTCGCCCTGCACTGCGCGCGCGCCGGCGCGGCGCAGGTGCTCGGGCTGGACAGTGCGGACGACGCCGTGGGGCAGGCGCGCAAGAACGCCGAGCGCAACGGGGTGAAGGCCGATTTCCAGGTCGCGAACGTCTTCGACTGGTTCACCGCGCAGCGCGACGCGCCGCCGGCCTGGGGCCTCATCATCCTCGATCCGCCGCCGTTCGCGAAATCGAAGAGCGCGCTCGAGAACGCGCTGCGGGGCTACAAGGAACTCAACCTGCGCGCGATGAAGGCGCTGGTTCCCGGCGGCGTCCTCGCGACGTACACCTGCTCGCACCACATGGGCGACGCCGAGCTGCGCGGCGTGCTCGGCGAAGCGGCGAGCGACGCGAAGCGGCGCGTCCACGTGCTCGAGTGGCACCACCAGCCGACGGACCACCCGGTGCTGGCGACGATGCCGGAGAGCGAGTACCTCCGCGGGTACGTGCTGCGGGTGGACTAGGCGGCGCGGCCGCGCCGGGAGCGGCGGTCCGGAGGGGTCCCCCGTTCTCGTCGCAACCTCGGCGGCCGACCGCGGTCTTGATACTTCCGGGACTTGGTCCTTGATACCTTGTTCACATGCCCTGGGCCCAAGTTCACTGGCGCAGCGACGTGCTGCAGAAGCAAACGACGATGCAGGTGATCCTGCCGCGGGTCGGGCTGCCGCCCTGGCCGGTGTACTACCTGTGCCACGGGCTGTCGGACGACTCGTCGACCTGGCTGCGCCACACGCGGATCGAATACTACGTGCGCGAGCTCCCGCTGATCGTGGTGATGCCCGACCTCTACCGCGGCTTCGGCACCGACAACGAGGCGGGCCCGGCGTTCGCCCGGCATCTCGGCCGCGAGGTGGTGGATTTCGTGGACCGGAATTTCCAGACGGTGGCGAAGCGCGCGGGGCGGGCGATCGGCGGGCTGTCGATGGGCGGGTACGCGGCGATGCGGATCGCGCTGGGATTTCCGGACCGGTTCGCGTCGGTGAACTGCCACTCGGGCGCGCTCGGCCGCGCGAACGCGGACTTTGGCGCGGAGGCGGAGGCGGCGGGCCGGCACAAGGACAAGACCAAGGAATTTCTCGACGAGCTCCGCCGTGTGTTCGGGGAGAAGCCGCTCGGCACGACGCACGACCTGCTCGAGCTGGCGAAAAAGGCGCAGGCGCGGAAGGAGCTTCCGCACGTGCACCTGGACTGCGGGCGCGAGGATTACCTGCTGGAGGACAGCCGGGAATTCCACCGCGCGCTGAAGGAAGCGGGGATCCCGCACGAGTACCACGAGCACGCCGGCGCGCACGACTGGGACTACTGGGACCTCCACGTGCAGACGGCGCTGCAGTGGCATGGGCGGCACCTTGGCGTGGAGCGGATTCCGCTTCCGCGGTGATCGATCCCCGGACCGGACGCAGCCGGTTGCCGGCTCACCGATACACCACGTCGAGTTCCCGGCGGGCGGTGCGGAGCAGCTCGATCTGTTTTTCGACGACGATGAAATCCTCGCGGGTCATCGGCGCCTTCATCTGTTCGAGCAGTTCGCGTTCCGACTCCAGGAGCCGCACGCGCTCGGCGGCGACGGCTTCCCGCTGGCCGGTGGAATAGCCGCCAAACAGCGCCGCGGCGCCGGCCACCTTGTCGTTGTTCATCGCGCGGTCGGTGTCCGTGGACTTGAGGTGCTTGCGCTCGCGGCCGATCAGCTTGTCGATGCGCTTGATCGTGACGTCGATTTGCCGGATGCGCGAGCGCGTGACCTGCACGGCCGGGAGCGTGACGACCCCATCATCGGCCGGCTTCGCCGCCGCGTTCGGGGCGGCGGTGGGCGGCGCCGGTTGCCCGGCCGGCTCGTCCGCGGCGGACAGCGCGGCGGTCGCGGCAAGGGCGAGAAACGGGAGAAACGGGCGAAGCTTGGTGGTCACGAGGGTCAGGGTGGTCGAGGTTCGAAGGCCGGCAAGGTTGGACTCCGACGATCGGAAAAAGGTCCGTGCGGATGCCGGCCTGTCGCGGCGCAAAAAAAAGGCCGGGCGATGACGCCCGGCCGAGAGGGAAGCCGATCGGTGAGGCGCGGCCCGGTCAGAGCTTGCCGCCGTAGACGGCGCTCGCGCCGAGCTCCTCCTCGATGCGGAGAAGCTGGTTGTACTTCGCGACGCGATCGGTGCGGCAGAGCGAACCGGTCTTGATCTGGCCGGCGTTGGTCGCGACCGCGATGTCGGCGATCGTGACGTCCTCGGTCTCGCCCGAGCGGTGGGAGATGACGGCCGTGTAGTTGGCCTCCTTGGCCATCTCGACGGCGTCAAGGGTCTCGGTGAGCGAGCCGATCTGGTTCACCTTGACCAGGATCGAGTTGGCGGTGCCGGTCTCGATGCCCTTTTTCAGGAACTCCGTGTTGGTGACGAACAGGTCGTCGCCGACAAGCTGGACGCGGTCGCCGATCGCGTCGGTCAGCTTCTTCCAAGTCGTCCAGTCGCCCTCGGCGCAGCCGTCCTCGATCGAGACGATCGGGTATTTCTTCGTCAGCTCCTGGTAGAACTTCACCATCTGGTCGCCGGTCAGCGAGCGGCCGTCGGACTTCTTGAAGACATAGGCCTTCTTGTCCTTCGCGTAGAACTCGGATGCGGCGACGTCCAGGGCCAGCTTGATCTCCGATCCGAGCTTGTAGCCGGCGTTCTTGACGGCGAGGGCGATGGCATCGAGCGCGGCCTCCGCGGATTCGAGCTTCGGGGCGAAGCCGCCCTCGTCGCCGACGGCGGTGGAGAGGCCCTTTTCCTTGAGGACCTTCTTGAGGGCGTGGAAGACCTCGCAGCCCATGCGGAGGCCGTCGGAGAACGAGCGGGCGCCGGTGGGCATGATCATGAACTCCTGGAAGTCGATCGGGGCGTCGGAATGCGCGCCGCCATTCATGATGTTCATCATCGGCACGGGGAGGACCTTCGCGTTCGGCCCGCCGAGGTAGCGGTAGAGCGGCAGGCCGCAGGCGGCGGCGGCGGCCTTCGCGGTGGCGAGCGAGACGCCGAGGATCGCGTTGGCGCCCAGCGTCGCCTTGGTGGCGGTGCCGTCGAGCTTGAGCATCGCGCGGTCGACGCCGACCTGGTCGCACGCGTCGTGGCCGACCAGCGCGGGGGCGATGGTCGCCTTCACGTTCGCCACGGCCTTCAGGGTGCCCTTGCCGAGGTACCGCTTCTTGTCCCCGTCGCGGAGTTCGAGGGCCTCGTGCTCGCCCGTGGAGGCCCCGGACGGCACGGCGGCGCGGCCCACGTGCCCGGAGGCGAGCTTGACGTCGACCTCGACGGTCGGATTGCCGCGGGAGTCGATGATCTCGCGGGCGGTGATGGCGGTGATGGTGGTGTTCATGGAACGGGAAGGGGAGGAGCTAAGGGGCAACGCCCCGGCGGCGTAAAGCCGAAGGTGGCCGGCCGCCGCGGCGATGACACGCTCGCCGGCGGGTTATGCGTAGGGCGGCCGGGCAAGCCCCGCGCGGTAGAGGAGCTTCTGCCACCAGGCCGGCGGCCGGGGGCGGAACTCGGGCGGGAGCTGGTCGGCGTGCCCGTTCCGGATGGCCGCGCCCAGCGGCGTGCCGCCGCTGTAGTTGCGGATCAGGAGCGTGGTGCGATTGAGGAACCGCGTCGGGATCTGGTTGAGGCGGCCTTCGACGGCCGCGGCGTGCAGCGGGGTGTCGCCATACTCGTTGCGGGCGATGACGAGGTCGATGGAGAGCCGGTCGGGCGGGATCTGGCTGAGGAAGCCGCTTTCGGCGGCCGCGTGGATCGGCGTGTGCCCGCTCTTGCTGGCCATCACGAGGTTGTCGTGGGTCAGGAACTCCGTCGGGATCTGGTCGAGGTGCCCCGAGATGGCCGCGGCGTGCAGGCAGGTGTCGTGATTGGCGGTCTTGGCGAGCAGGGCGGGGCCCGTCAGGAATTCCCGCGGCACCTGGTCGAGGTGACCGTTGAAGACGGCGACGTGCAGGACGGTCTCGCCGCTGATGTTCGGGCTCGCGAGGGCGGCGGGCGTGATGAACTCCGCCGGGACCCGGTCGAGGGTGCCGTTCTCGGCGGCCTCGTGGAGCAGCGTGTTCCCGTGGTCGGTCTTGGCGAGGATCGTCTCCGCCGTGAGGATGCCCGGCGGCAGCTGGCCGAGCTGGCCCGCCGCCGCAGCGAGGTGCAGGGGGGTGTAGCCGCTGTTCGAGCGCGACAGCAGGAATTCGGCGGTGAGGAACTCCCGCGGCAGCTGGTCGAGCCGGCCGGTCCGCGCGGCCAGGTGAAGGGGAGTGTAGCCGGCGTCGTTCTTGAGCAGCAGCGTCGCCGGCGTGACGAGGGCGGCGGGGATCTGGCGCAGGTGCCCGTATTTCGCGGCGAGGTGGTAGGCCGTGTTTCCCGAGGCGTTAGGCCGGGCGAGATTTTCGGCCGTCATGGCGCCCGGCGGAAGCCGGTCCAGGGTGCCTTCACGGGCGGCGGCGAGGAGATCGGGTGACGACATGCCGAAGTTGAAAAAGCATCCGTCGCGGCCCCGGGCAGGCAAACCCGAAATGCCCCGCGGCGCGCCCGGGAGCTTTGGATTTGCCAAGGGGTGGCGCTGGCGCAGCATCTTGCGGCGTGAGCACTTCTGGAACCGCGGCGCCCTCGGGCCAACCCGCCCCCAAGCGGGGAACCATCCTTCTCGTGGACGACGAGGTCCCGCTGCTGGAGCTCTATGGCGAGGCTCTGTCGCCGTTCTTCGACATCGACCGCGCCACGACGGCGCGCGAGGCGCAGTTCCTCATGCACAAGAAGCCGTACAAGGTGGTCGTGTGCGACCATCTCATGCCGGGCGGCAACGGCCTGAGTTTCCTGGTCCATGCGCGGGAGGAGCACCCCAACACCCAGCGAATCCTCGTCACCGGGTATATGAAGCCCGAGATGCTGCTCCGCAGCGTGAACGAGGCGGCGCTCTACCGTTACCTGCTCAAGCCCGTCTCGCTGCCCGAGCTCGTGAAGACGGTGCAGGAGGCGGCGAAGCTGCACGACCAGTCGGTCGCGTCCGTTTGATCCATGGCATTCGCGCCCGCTCCCCGCCCCGCGATCCTGCTGCTCGAGGACGACACGCCGCTTGCCGGACTCATCATGGCCGCCCTCGAAAACGAGTTCGACGTCGAGCGCGCCGCCAACGTCGAGGAGGCCGTGCTGCTGCTCGGCACCCGCACGTTCGACCTGCTGGTCTGCGACCACATGATGCCGGGTAAGAAGCAGGGTCTCGACTTCCTCGTGGAGGCGCAGGAACGCTTCCCGGCCGCGAAGCGGGTCCTGATGACGGGCTACATGAACCCGGACCTGATCTCGCGAAGCATGGCGGTGGCCGGACTGAGCGCGTGCATCATGAAGCCGCTGCGGATGGACGACCTGAAGACGCAGCTGCGGAAGGTGCTGGCGTAAAGCGCCGGGGGCCCCGGGCCGCCTCCGCCTAGTCGTACCGCCGCCGGAGATTGCTCGGGAGGAGCCCGAGCTCCTCGCGATATTTCGCCACGGTGCGCCGGGCGATGTTCAGCCCCTTCTGCTGGAGCAGGCCGACGATCTCCTGGTCGCTCAGCGGGGAGCCGGGGTCCTCGCCCGCGATGATGTCGGCGATCATCTCCTTCACGCTCGTGTTGGCGACGGCCGCGCCCTCGTCGGACTGATAGCCCGACGTGAAGAAATATTTCATCGGGAAGACGCCGTGCGGCGTCTTCATGTACTTGTTCGCGAGCGCGCGGCTGACCGTCGTCTCGTGCACGCCGAGGATCTCCGCGATCTGCGTCATGGTGAGCGGCTTCAGCTTGGCGACGCCCTCGGCGAAGAACTCGGCCTGATGCTTCAGGATTTCGCGCGTGATGCGCTCGATTGTGCGCTGGCGCTGCTCGATCGCGTTGATGATGAACTTCCCCGACCGGAGCTTCTCGCGGAGGTAATCGCGCTCCTGCTTCGACAGCTCGCCCTTGGCGATGAGCTCCTTGTAGGTGTTCGAGAGCCGGAGCCGCGGGATGTAATCCTGGTTGAGGTGGATCTTCCAGTCCCCGTTCTCCTGCTCGACCATCACGTCCGGCACGACGACGCGGTTGGAGTCGGCGGCGAACCGCCGTCCGGGCGCGGGATCGAGCGAGCCGATCTCCTCGATCGCCTCCTGGATCACCTCGGGAGCGAGGCCGGTCTTGCGCGCGATGTCGGGGATGCGCCGACGGACCAGCAGCTCGAAATGGTCGCGGATGATGCGCGCGGCGACGGATTTCTCGCGCCCCTTCTGCGCGAGCTGGAGCAGGAGGCACTCGCCGAGGTCCTGCGCCCCGATGCCCGCCGGGTCGAAGCTCTGGAGGAGTTTCGTCGCCTCCTGGACGGTCGCCAGGGGCAGGCCGGACATCAGCGCGATGTCGGCAAGCTTCGCCGACAGGAAGCCGCGGTCGTCGAGGCTGCCGACGAGGTAGCGCATCGCCTCGTGCACGGCGGGCGGGGCGTCCGCGAGCTCGGCCTGCTGGATGAGGTGCTCCTGCAGCGACGTCTCCGTCGTGAGCGAGTCGAAGAAGTGCTGCCGGCGCTCGTCCTCCTCGGGGCTGGACTGCCGCACGCCACCGGTGTCCGAGAGGTGGTCGCGCCAGTCCTGCCCGATCTTTTCCAGGATCCGGAAGTCGTCCTTGAAATCCATTTCCTCGCGCGAGTCGTCGCCCGTGGGGGCGCTGCCCTCGTCAGCCTCGGCGGGATTCTTCTCGAGGCTGACCCCCTCCATCGGGAGCTCCTCGAGCGTGGGATTGGCCTGGAGCTCCTCCTGGATGGCCTGCCGGAGGTCGAGCGCCGCGACCTGCAGGATCTTCAGCGACTGGCGCATCTGCGGCGCCAGGACGAGCTGCTGCGTCTGCCGCTGTTGAAAGCTTTGGCTGAAACCTGGGCCGCTCATGCGCGGAGGCGGTCAACGCTGGCTCTCGAGCGTGGAGACAGGGGTAGGGGGCAGCGGGGAGGGCGTGGGGTCCTGCAGCGCGTACAGGTCCCGCAAATAGACGGCGAGCTTCTCGTTCGTGGGGCCGTAGCGGTCGCTGTACAGATAGAGCTCCAGATCGGTCATCATCTCGTACGCCGTCTGGTACCGCTTGTCGCGGTCGCGCTGCAGTGCGCGCTGGATGATCGCCTCGAGCTTCGCATCGATCTCGCCCCGGAGCGTCGTGAACTGCGGGACCGCGAGATTCAGGATATTGCGGCGGGACTCGAGCCGGTTGGCGGAGCGGAAGACGTTCTTCCCGAGCAGCAGCTCGGTGAGGACGATGCCGAGCGAGAAGATGTCCGATCGGGCGTCCGTCACCCCATAGCTCGCGCCCTCGGGGGAGAGGTACTCGTCCTTGCCCGGGATCACTTTGCCCTCTTCGTTGTACATGAGGTCCAGGGCCTTCGCGATGCCGAAGTCCGTGAGCTTCACGTCGCCCTCGTATGCGAGCATGACGTTCTTCGGATTGACGTCGCGGTGGACGATGCCGAGCAGCCGGCCGTCTGCGTCGCGCTTGGCATGCGCGTAGGCCAGGCCGCGGCAGACGCGGGAGACGATGAAGGCCGCGAGGTCGACCGGGAGGGGGCGGTTCAGCTCGTGGTGGCGGTCGAGGAACTGCTCGAGATTGACCCCGCGCACGAATTCCATCGTCATGAAATACTGCCCGCCGATCTGGCCGAGGTGGTAGGTCTGGACGATGTTGGTATGGATCAGGTCAGCCACCAGGCGGGCCTCGCCGATGAAGTTCTTCTGGAACTCCGGAATGCTCGAGTACTCCTCGCGGATCAGCTTGATCGCGACGACTTTCCGGAACTGGCCGGCCCCGCGCTGGACGGCCTCGTAGACGATGCCCATGCCGCCCTCCGAGATCTTGCGCGTCATCTCATAGTGAAGCTCGTTGAAGATGTGCTGGAGGGACGCCACGGACGCGACGATGCCGGGGGCATAGCGCGAGGCAAGAACTCAAAGGCGGAATTTGCACGCTTCCTGCTTAGCGCGCCCGTTGACAGGCGAAAGACGCGGCCTACGGTGCCCGTATGATCACGCTCACGCCGCGCGCCGCGCAACAGGTCCGGACGATGCACGCCGCCCTCGGCGAGCCGCAGAAGAAGCTGCGGGTCTTCGTCGAGAACGGCGGATGCTCGGGCTTCCAGTACGGCATGTCGTTCGATGAAAGAAAGCCCGAGGACCAGGAGATCATGTGCGAAGGCGTGCCGGTGCTCCTCGACCCGACGAGTCTCGTTTATTTGAGCGGCTGCAGCGTGGATTTCGACGACGGGCTCCACGGCAAGGGCTTCGAAATCCGCAACCCGAACGCGCAGAGCACGTGCGGTTGCGGGAAGTCGTTCAACTGAGGCCGCGTCGGCGGCGAAATCCCGCGCGCCGCAAGCGACGCCCGCTCCCGCCGCCGGGAGTTCGCGGCTAGGCCGTCGCCTCGTGGAGCGCCACGATGCCCGCGGTGAGGGGCGTGGCCCGGACGGACCTGAACCCGGCGCGACGGATCTCATCGCTCATCGCGAACCGGTCCGGATATTTTTCGATCGATCCGCAGAGGTAGTCGTAGGCGGACCGGTCGCCGGTCAGCACTGCAGCGAGCGCGGGCAGGACGTGCTTCAGGTACGCATAGTAGAACGGCCGGAGCACCGGGTACGGCTGCGAGAACTCGAGCACGAACAGCCGTCCGCCGGGGCGCAGCACGCGTCGCATCTCCGTGAGGCAGCGATGCCGGTCCGCCATGTTGCGCAGGCCGAAAGAAATCGTGACCGCGTCGAAGCTCGCGTCGGGGAGGGGCAGCGCAAGTCCGTCGCCCGGACGGAAGTCGATCCCGGCCCCGCGCGGATGCGCGGCCCGCTTTTTTACAGCCTCTTCAAGCATCGGTTCGCAGAAGTCCATGCCCGTGATCCGGACCCCCGGTGGCAGCCCTTCCGCCAGAGAGAAGGCCACGTCCCCGCTGCCGGTTGCCAGGTCCAGAACCGTCCGGGGGCGCCCCGCCCGCACCCGGCGGACGAGCTTTTGTCGCCAGCCGTAGTCGATTCCGCCGCTCAGGAAGTGATTCGCCAAGTCATACCGACCGGCGATGCGGGCAAACATGGCGCGGACGGCGGCAGGATCGGGCATGAGCTAAATCAACGGCTTACGAAGGTTTGCCGTTGACGCAAGCATGGGCCGGTGAATTATTTGTGCCACCCTGAACCTGACACAGGTCCCCAACCTTAACTCCGCACCGCCATGTCAACGAACCTGACCAAACGTGAGATTGTGCTGCAGATCTACGAGAAGACCGGGTTTCCGCAGAAGCAGATCCAGGACACCGTGCAAATGACGCTGGATATCGTGATGGACGCCCTGGCGGACGGGCGGAACGTCGAGTTGCGCAACTTCGGCGTGCTCGAGGTGCAGGTCCGTAAGGCCCGGGTGGGCCGCAATCCGAACAAGCCCGAGACCGAGGTCGTGATTCCGGAGCGCGCGGTCGTGAAGTTCAAGTCGGGCAAGATCCTCAAGCAGAAGATCAAGAATCTGAACATCGAGAAGCTGAAGGCCAACCCCCCGCCCCCCGCCTCGTCGGACTAAGCGCGCGCCGCGCGCACGCAGCCCATGGCCGGCTTCCAGTCGCTTCCGGGCTTTCGGGAATTCTACCCGGAAGACTTCTCCCGTCGTCAGCATATCTTCCGTCTCTGGCGCCAAGCCGCCCACGCGCACGGCTTTGCCGAGTATGATGCGCCGGTCCTGGAGCCGCTCGAGCTCTACAAAACGAAGTCGGGCGACGAGATCGAGGGCCAGCTCTTCAGTTTTACCGACAAGGGCGGCCGCGAGGTCTCGCTGCGGCCGGAGATGACGCCCACGGTCTGCCGCCTGGTCGGCGCCCGGGCCGGAGCCCTGAAGCGGCCGATCAAGTGGTTCAGCATCGCGGAATTCTACCGTTACGAGCGCGCCCAGAAGGGGCGGCTCCGCGCGTTCCACCAGTTCAACGCGGACATCTTCGGTGAGTCGGGGCCGGAGGCGGAGATCGAGCTGATTTCTCTGCTCGTCCAGTGCCTCGCCGGCTTCGGGCTCACGAAGGACGACTTCCACGTCCGCCTGAGCGACCGCAACCTCTGGTTCTTTTACCTCGAGGCGCTGGGCTTCAGCGACACGCAGACCCGCGAGATTCTCTCGGCGGTCGACCGCCACGAGAAGATGGGCGACGACGCCTTCAAGGGGTACGCCGAAGCCCATGGTCCGCTGGCGCCCGACCGGCGGGAGAAGATCCTCGCGTTCCTCAAGGTGAACAGCCTCGCCGGCATCGAGGCCGCGCTTGCGCCCTTCGGTTCCGACAAGCTCGCCGCCCGGCTCGGCGACTGGCGCAGGATCCTCGATGGACTCTCTGCCATGGGCCTCCAGGATTTCGTCGCCGTCGACCTCGGGGTCGTGCGCGGGCTCGCGTATTACACCGGCTTCGTCTTCGAGGCTTTCGACCGGAAGGGCGATCTCCGGGCGCTAGCGGGCGGCGGCCGGTACAACGACCTTGTCAAGAAGCTCGGCTACGCCGATTTGCCCGCCGTGGGCTTTGCGATCGGGGACGTGACCACCGGCCTGCTGCTCGAGCAGCGCGGCCTCGCGCCGGCGCCCGCGAGCGCCCCGGATGTCTTCGTGGTCATCGGCGGAGAAGCCGAGCGCAAGGCCGCCTTCGCCGACATCCGCCGGCTGCGCGAGGCGGGCTGGCGGGTGGAGTATCCCCTGAAGGACGCCGCGTTCGGCAAGCAGTTCAAGGTCGCGGCCGACTCGGGCGCGCGGCTGGCCCTGATCTATGGCGGGGATGAGCTCGCCAAGGGCGTGGTGAAAATCCGCGATCTGGCCGACCGGTCGGAACGCGAGGTCCCTCGCACCCAGGTGGCTGCGTCGGTCCGCGATGCCCTGAGCGGCGCCTGAGCCGCGCTCCGGCGGCCCGGCGGAGGCACCCGATGAAGGCGTCCCGGTCCCGCGGCGCGGAGAAGCTCTCGATGAACGACCTTTTTCACATGGCCTGGCGGCTCCTGGCGGTCTTCGCCGTGCTGTACGTGATTGCGGCCATCCTCGGGCACTTCTGGTCGCTCCGGCTCATTTTCCCGCGTCCGCCGCCGTCGTATGCGCTGGGCGCCGACCATTTCCAGCTGACAACGCCGGATGGCGTGAAGCTCGCCGCGCGGCATTGGGCGAATCCGGCGGCGAAGCACACGCTGCTGTGGTTCTACGGGAACGGGGAGGACCTGGGCGCCCTGGAGGCGTACGTGACGGAATGGGTGCGCCGCGGTTTCGCCGTCATGGCCGTCGACTACCGCGGCTACGGCCGCAGCGGCGGCGAGCCGACCGAGGCGGCGGCTTACGCGGACGCCGCGCTCGCGCTCGACTGGCTGAAGAACGAGAAGGGCGTGCCGGCCTCCCGGATCGTGCTCATGGGCTATTCCCTCGGCAGCGGTCCCGCGGTGGAGCTGGCGACGCGCGAGAAGGTCGCCGGCCTCATCCTCATCGCGCCGCTGGTCAGCGCATACCGGGTGATGACCAACGTGCCGCTGCTGCCCGGCGACAAGTTCGTGAACGTACGGAAGATCCCGCGCATCCGGTGCCCGGTGCTCATCCTGCACGGGACGGTGGATCGCACGGTTCCGTTCTGGCACGGGAAGAAGCTCTTCGAGCTGGCGCCCGAGCCGAAGCGGCATCTTTGGGTCGAGGGCGCCGGTCATGGCGACCTCGAGGATGTGGCGGGCGAGCGGTATTGGACGGCGATCCGGGGGTTTGCGGACTCGCTGTAGGCGGACATCCGTCCGGCGAGGGTCGCCGCCCGCCGGGCGCGCGAGGCCATCCCGGCCGCGGGCCGCGCCGCGCGGCGGACGTCGGCTACAGTCCGAATTCCCGCTTCACCTCGGCAAAGGCGTTGATCGCGAAATCGAGGTCCTCGCGCGAATGCGCGGCGGAGACCTGCGTGCGGATCCGCGCAGTGCCCTGCGGCACCACCGGATAGAAAAAGCCGATCACGTAGACGCCCTTTTCGAGCATCCGCGCTGCCACCTTCTGCGAGAGGGCGGCGTCGCCCAGCATCACGGGCACGATCGGGTGGGTCCCCGGCCGGAGGGTGAGGCCGGCCTTCTCGAGTCCGGCGCGAAAATACCGCGTGTTCTCCTCCAACCGATCCCGCAGCGCGGTCGAGCGCGTGAGCATGTCCAGGCATTTGAGCGACGCGGCGGCGATGGCTGGGGCGAGGGTGTTCGAAAAGAGGTAGGGGCGCGACCGCTGGCGCAGGAGGTCGATGATCTCCTTGCGGCCCGAGGTATATCCGCCGCTGGCGCCGCCGAGGGCCTTGCCGAGCGTGCCGGTGAAGATGTCGACCCGGCCCGTCACGCCGCAGTGTTCGTGCGTGCCGCGACCGGTCCGTCCCATGAACCCGACGGCGTGGCTGTCGTCGACCATCACGAGCGCCTGGTGCCGGTCCGCCAGATCGCAGATGCCCTTCAGGTCGGCGATGTACCCGTCCATCGAGAACACGCCGTCGGTCGCGATCAGCTTGAAGCGCGCCTTCGCCGCATCGGCCTCGCGGAGCTTCGCCTCGAGGTCCGCCAGGTTGTTGTTCCGGTAGCGGTAACGCTGCGCCTTGCAGAGGCGGATGCCGTCGATGATCGAGGCGTGGTTGAGCTCGTCCGAGATCACGGCGTCCTCCGGTCCCAGCAGCGTCTCGAACAGCCCGCCGTTCGCATCGAAGCAGGAGGAATAGAGCAGGGTGTCGTCCGTGCCGAGGAACCGCGAGATCGCGGCCTCGAGGTCCTTGTGGATCTGCTGCGTGCCGCAGATGAAGCGAACCGACGCGAGTCCGTAGCCCCAGCGGTCGAGGGAATCGCGGGCGGCCGCGATCAGCTCGGCATTGTCGGCCAGCCCGAGGTAGTTGTTGGCGCACATGTTCAGCACGCGCGGTCCCGGCGCGACCCCGATGCGCGCGGTCTGGTGCGTGGTGATGACGCGCTCGCGCTTGTAGAGTCCGGCGGCGTCGATCTCGGCGAGGGTCTTCTGCAGGTGGGCGGCAAACACGGCATTCATGGGGGCAGGGTCGGGGCAGGGCCGGGCGGTGGCAAGCAGGCCGGGGTCGTCCGGGTACAGAACCGGTTCCTTTCCCAGTAGGGAACCAAAACGGTTCCTAATTGACATAGGAACCAAAACGGTTCCCATGGCGCCATGAAGTACCTCGTCCTGATCGCCGACGTGGTGGGCTCCCGGCAGGTGCCGGGGCGCGCCCGTTTCCAGCGCCGGCTGAAGCAAGAGCTGGCGGCGCTGAACGTGCGCCGCCGGCTGGCCTCGCCGTACACGCTCACGCTCGGGGACGAGTTCCAGGCGGTGCACCGGGACGCGGCCGGCGTCTTCGCCGACATCTTCACCGTCCTCGCCCGCGTGGCGCCGGTGCGGCTCCGGTTCGCCCTCGCGGTGGGCGAGATCGTGACGCCGGTGAATCCCGAGCAGGCCATCGGAATGGACGGGTCCGCCTTCCACCGCGCCCGGGCGCAGCTCGAGCGCCTGAAGCGGGAAGGGCGGCTGTTCGCCGTGCAGGACGGGCGTCCGGAGCCGGACCAGGTGACGATGGCGACGCTCAACGTGCTCTCGGGCCAGGTCGAGGGGTGGAAGCCGACGCGCTGCCAGCTGTTCGCGGGGCTCCTGGAGGGCGGTTCTCCGGCCGAGCTGGCCAAGCGCACCGGCATCACCATCCGGGCTGTGAACAAGAACATCCGCGCCGCCGAACTGGACGAATGGCGATTGATCCTGCAGAACATCGAGCGCGCGCTCACTGCCGAGCTGAAGTCACGATGAGCCTTTCCTTCCTTATTTGCGCCAACGTCGTGCTTCTCTGCCGGCTCGGCCTTTTTTTCCGCGACGAGCCGCCGACCGCGCGGGCCTGGGCCTGGGCGATTGTGACCGAGCTCGGCATGCTGGTCGCCGCCTTCGAATTCTCGACGCCCCTGCTGGCGGCGGCGGGGGCGACGCTGGCGGTGAATCTGGTCGGCCGGTGGCGGGAAACCCGACCCGGCCCGAGAAACCTCGCGCGCTGGACGCTGGGGGCGCTGCACCTCGCGGCGTTGAGCGTCTGCACCGCGTCCGCCCACGGCATGGCGTTCCGGCCGTTCTGGACCGAGGCTGGGCAGGCGCTGGCGCGCCACACCACGCTGGCGCCGTACCTGTTCGCGGTCGGCAGCCCGGCCGCTGAGCGTATCCTCTTTGCCCTGCTCCTCTCGGCGAACGAGGCGAACCTGCTCATCCGGGCGGTGTTTGAGCGGCTCGACCTCAAGCCGCGGCGCACGGCCGGTCCGGACCGCTCGATCGTCGACGAGGGGGAGTTCAATCGCGGGCGGATCATCGGGGTTCTCGAGCGCATACTCCTGTGCTTCTTCATTCTCCAGGGCCAGTTCGGGGCCATCGGCTTCGTCCTGGCGGCCAAGGCGTTCACGCGTTTCAAGGCCCTCGATGACCGCCCGTTCGCCGAGTATGTCCTGATCGGCACTCTGCTGTCCGCGTGCCTCGCGCTGGCGATCGGGATTCTGGTGCGGGTGGGGTAGCCGCATTGCGTTCGCCGCTCACTCCCAGTTGAGGACGATCTTGCCGGAGCGGCCGGCGCCCATCAGCTCGAAGCCTTCCTGGAACCGTGCCACCGGCAGCCGGTGCGTGATGACCGGCGTGATGTCCATGCCGCCCTGCACGAGCGCGGTCATCTTGTACCACGTCTCGAACATCTTGCGGCCGTAAATGCCCTTCAGGTGGAGCATCTTGAAGACGATCTTGTTCCAGTCGACCTGCGCCTCGCCCGGGTGGACGCCCAGGAGCGCGATGCGGCCGCCCATGATCATGTTGTCGATCATCTGGTTCAGCGCCGCAGAGCTGCCGGACATCTCGAGGCCGACGTCGAAACCCTCGGTCATGCCGAGCTCGCGGTGCCAGACGTCGGAGAGGTTCTCCTTCGCCACATTCACCGTGCGGGTCGGGCCGAGCTTCCGCGCCAGCTCGAGCCGGCCGTCGTTGATGTCGGTTATCACGATCTTGCGGGCGCCGGCGTGCCTCGCGACTGCGACGGCCATGCAGCCGATCGGGCCGGCGCCGGCGATGAGCACGTCCTCGCCCACCATGTCGAACGAGAGGGTCGTGTGCACGGCGTTCCCGAGGGGGTCGAAGCACGACACGACGTCGGGGTCGAGGCCGGCGGGGACCTTCCAGACATTCGACGCGGGGATCGAAACGTAGTCGGCGAACGCGCCGTCGCGGTTCACGCCAACGCCCTGGGTGTTCGGGCAGAGGTGGCGGCGGCCGGCCAGGCAGTTGCGGCAGTGGCCGCAGACGATGTGGCCCTCGCCCGTGACGAGCTGGCCGCGCGTGAAGCCGGTCACGCCGTCGCCGACGTCCTCCACCGTGCCGACGTACTCGTGGCCGATGATGAGGGGCGGCTTGATCGTCCGCGCGGCCCATTTGTCCCATTTGTCGATGTGGACGTCGGTGCCGCAGATGGAGGTCTTCCGGATCTTGATCAGCACGTCATTGAGGCCGGGGCGGGGGACCGGCGCCTCGGTCATGACGAGGCCGGGTCCGGGCGCGGGCTTCACGATGGCTCGCATTTTGGCGGGCATGGGGATTCGAGTTCGCACGGTAGTCCGGAGCGGGGGCGGCACAACCGCGAAGGCGGCGGTGGGAGCCTGAATACGCCGAGTGGGGGAGGGCCCGGGGGGTTCCGGCGGATCGCGTCCGGGCCCGCCGCCGCCATGCCGGGCCGGACTTCAACGCGGAGCTCCGGGCCCGCGCCGCCCGCGGTCACATCAGCCAGAGCGTCGCGATGCCGAGAAAAAATCCCATGCTGGCGACGTCGGTGGCGGTCGTGAGGAAAATGCTCGAGGCTGTCGCCGGATCCGCGCCGAAGCGCTTGAGCGTGAGCGGCACCAGCACGCCGGAGATGCCGCTGAGCGCGCACGCGCCCATCATGGCCAGGAAGACGATGGTGCCGAGCTTCCAGGGCGCCTCCGGGGTGCCCTGCCACATGGCGTAGACGAACATGCCGATGCCGGCGGTGACGCCGACGAGCGCGCCGTTCACCACGCCCAACGCGGCCTCCTTGAACAGGTGCTTCCGCGCGTTGGGGGTCCCGAGCTCGCCGAGGGTCATGCCGCGCAGCGCGACGGCGAGAGCCTGGCAGCCCGTGTTGCCCGACTGGCCCGCCAGCACGGGGAGGAAAACGGCGAGCACGACGATCTGCTCGATCGTCGATTCGAAGACGCCGACGACGCCCGCCGCGACGAAGGCGGTGAGGAGGTTGAACTGCAGCCACGGGTGACGAAAGAACAGGCTCCGCCGGAACGGCGTCGCGATCCGCTCCTCCTTCTCGACACCGACCATCGAGCCGGCCTGGGCGCTGATCTCGATCGCCTGCTGCTCGAAGATCTTCGAGCCCCGCACGATCCCGACGAGCCGCCCGTCCGGATCGCAGACGGGGTACGACGGGTAGTGCTTGTTCACCGTCAGCTTCATCGCCTCCATGACCGTCGTCTCCGGCCGGATGGAGAACGGGTTCCGCAGCATGAAGTCCTGCACCGCCTCGTGCGGCTCGTGCAGCAGCAGGTCGCGCATCGTCACGACGCCGATGAGGACGCCCGACCCGTCGACGATGTAGCCGTAGGTGAACAGCCGCGTGTTCTGCGCGAGCTGCCGCACGTGTCGCGTGGCCTCCGCAACGGTGAGGGTCGGCGGGAAGACCGCGATGGGCTCCTCCATCAGCCGACCGATGCTTTGCTCCGGATATCCTGCCGCGGCGGGGACGGGCGCGAACGTTTGCATCGTGTTTCGCGCGCGGAGCATGGGGGAAAATCAGTCCTTGTCGAGCGAGCGCCAGAGATACCAGCTCGCGACGCTCCGGTAGGGCCGCCAGGACCGGGCATGCCGGAGAATGGCGTCCGGGGGAGGCGTGCCCCGCCGCCGGTAGAGGCGGCCAAAGGCGAGGCGGATCGCGAAGTCGCCCGTCGGCATCACGTCCGGCCGGCCGAGCGTGAAGATCAGCAGCATGTGGACCGACCAGGGGCCGATGCCCCGGACCGCGCACAGGCGCTCGACCAGCTCCTCGTCGGAAAGCCGGCGGGCGGCCGCCAGGGTGGGGATGGCGCCATCCTGGCATTTGGCCGTGAGGTCGCGCACGGCCGCGAGCTTGGCCCGGGAGAGGCCGGCGGTCCGGAGCGCGAGGTCCGAGGCGGCGGCGAGCGCTTCCGGCAGGAGGCCGCCATGGGGCAGCAGGACGTCCCGGACCCGCCCGTGGATCGTCGCCGCCGCCTTGCCGTGGAGCTGCTGGTAGACGATCGAGCGGAGCAGCGCCTGGAAGAGGGTGCGCGCGGGCTGGAGCTCCAGGGCAAAGGGCCCGACCCGGTCGATCACCCCGCCGAGGACCGGATCGACTTGGCGCAGATGGGCGACCGCGGCGGCGGGCTCGTATTCGTAGCGGGGGGCCATCGGAAGACCAGGTCGGCTCTCCGTCGGTGGGCGGGCGGAAAACGGGGCGGGGACGGGCGCGATTCCGGCGTCACTCCGACAGCAGCTCGGCGCCCTCCAGCGCGAGAAGCCGCGTCTTGGTGCGCACCCCGCCCGGGGCCGAGAAGCCCGTCATCTTATTGCTCGCCGACACCACGCGGTGGCAGGGCACCACCAGCGGCCACGGATTGGACGCCAGCGCGACGCCGACGGCCCGGGCGGCCTCCGGCCCGAGCGCGAGCGCGCGGGCGATCTCGCCGTAGCTGCGCTTGAAGCCCGGCTTGATGGCCTGCGCCTGGAGGTACACGGCGCGCTGGAATTCGCTGACGCGCGGCCAGTCGAGCGGGATGTCCGAGAAATCCTGCAGGCGCCCGTCGAGGTGCTGCTGCACGCGCTCGACCAGCCGGCGGACCCAGTCGGGCCGCGGCTCGGCGGCGGGCTTGCTCTTGGCCCGCGCGGCCAGATGGCGCTCGGTCAGCTCCACGTCGTCGTCCGGCAGCTGGAACCCGAGGAGCACGTTGCCGTTCCAGGCGAGCGCGCAGGTCCCGAAGGAGGTGGGGAATAGCGTGTGCGGCATGACGGGAGCGTGCGGCCCGGGTCCGGGGTCGCGAGGCCGGAAAACCGGGCGCTCAATTCTTTACGACGATTTGTTCGACTGCGCACCCGCGGGCCTGGAGTGCCGCGAGGAGCCCGTCGTCGCCGGGCAGGTGGCCGGCCCCGACGAGCACGAGCTCGACCGGCTCAGTCGCGAGCATCGCCTCGATCCGCGGCAGCCACGCCTGGTTGCGCCGCACGATCAGCTCGCCGTAGACGCGGGGGTACTTCGCCCGCATCTCCCGGAGCATGAGCTCCTCCAGCGCGGCGAGGTCGCCGCGGCGCCAGGCGGCGACGAGCTGGCCGAACATCCCGGGGATCTCGCTGATCTCGTTGATGGTGTTGAGGACCATCTCGCTCTCCTGGCCGCGGCCCAGCGACGTGATGAAGCCGAGGTGCTCGTCGAACGTTTCGAGCCCGGAGACCTTCTTGCCGGCCTCGCCGGCGCGGCGGTGGAAATGGAAGTCGACGCCCTCGTCGGTCACGCCGAGCTTCTGCAGCTCGATCACGGTGATCATGATCGTGAGCATCCAGGGCTTGAACTGGCGGAGCGCGGCCGCGGGCATGCCGACGGCGGCGCCGTGCCGCTCGACCGCCGCCCACGCCTCGGGGCTCAGCACCTTGTCGAGCGTGGTGCCGTCGCGGTAGAGCCCCTGCTGCAAGAGGATCTGTTGCGCCGCGGGTTCCCGCATCCGCGCGAGGTCGGTTTCGAACACGAGCTCGGTCGCGGCCGCGAAGGCGGCGTCGTACTCGGCCGGCAGCGGGAAGTCGGCCGGGCGCAGCACGTGGCAGGTGCCGCCGAGGTACAGGGTGTGCTGGCCCCGCGTGACTTTCCAGACGGAGGTCTGGGCGGCGAGCGGCGCCGCGAGCAGGGCGAGCAGGAGCGGAAGCGTGCGTTTCATGGCGGGAACGGAGGAGATCGCCGCGCGCGGCCCGGCGCGCGCAGAAGAGTGCTGGCATCCTGCGGGCCCCCCTGATTGTGTCCACGGCGTTTTACCCATGCCGCAGAACCGTTTCTACGCCGCCTTCGACACGCAGGAGTGGGGCGGCGGCCGGAAGCCCGATTACCGCAGCCCGTTTCAGATCGACCGCGACCGGATCATCCACGCCCACGCGTTCCGGAAGCTGCAGTCGAAGACGCAGGTCTTCCTCAGCGGCGAGTACGACTTCTACCGCACGCGCCTGACGCACTCGATGGAGGTCGCCCAGATCGGGCGCTCGATCTGCCACTTCCTGCTGAGCCGGGGCGCCCCGCTGGCCGAGGACTTCCAGATCGATGCGGACCTGGTCGAGGCCTGCTGCCTGTCGCACGACATGGGCCACCCGCCGTTCGGCCATTCCGGGGAGCGGACGCTGCAGGAGCTCATGAAGCGCCGGGGCGGGTTCGAGGGCAACGCGCAGACCCTGCACCTGCTGTGCGAGACGATGTACCAGAACGAATCGGGCGTGCGGGGCATGCAGCCGACCCGCGCCCTGCTCGACGGGATCCTCAAGTACAAGAAGCTCTACACCGAGTTCGCCACCCCGCCGGTGAACCACTTCATCTACGCCGGCCAGGAGCCGGTTCGCGCGTGGGTGTTCGGGGGCGCGGCGATTCCCGGCGCCCTGATGCGCGGCGCCGCGTTGAACGAGTTCAAGAGCGTCGAGTGCCAGATCATGGATTGGGCGGATGACGCCGCGTACTCGCTCAACGACATCGTCGACGGCGTGCGCGCGGGCTTCCTGACGATCGAGCGCGTCGAGCGCTGGGCCGCGGGGCAGGCGGTCGGCCCCGAGGAGCAGAAGCACATGGACGCGCTCTTCGACGCGATCCGCGGCGACCGGCTCGAGAACGTCTTCTCGAAGAAGATCGGCACCTTCATCCAGGCCTGCCGGCTGAAGGAGCGGGACAACTTCATGGCGTCGAAGACCAATCGCTACCGCTTCGAGCTGGTGGTCGACGGCGCGGCCGTGCGCGAGGCGGAGTTCTTCAAGAAGATGGCCAACGACATCATCTTCGAGAGCCCGCAGCTCGAGCAACTCGAGTACAAGGCGAGGACGATCCTCACCGCGCTCTTCAACGCGGTCTGGGAGAACTACGCCGAGCGCAACGAGCGCGTGATCACGATCCTCCCGCCGAACGTCGGACGGCTGATCGCCGCGGAGAAGACGCTCGACGGCAAGGCGCGGCGGATCTGCGACCACCTCGCCGGCCTGACCGACGGCATGATCGTGCGGACGTACCGGCGGCTCTTCGACCCGGAATTCGGCAGCTTCCGGGATCTGAGCTGAGCGTCCGACCCCCGGGAGCCGCGGCGCGGATGCGGCCCCGCGCCGGAAGGTCGCGGGGCGTCTCCGGCAGCTCGGAAAGCGCCCCGGGGACGGGTCGCGCCACCCGCATAACGCATCCGCCCGCGCCACCCGTGCCGAGCGTCCGCCACGGTGGCGCGCGCCGTCCCGGCGCGCCTTGAGCGGGCCGCGGGACGCCGCCCATCCGTCGTCCCAGCGCGCTACTTCGTCGCGAGCACCGCGTAGCTCCGCTTGCCCTTCCGCAGCAGGAGGTGCTTGCCGAAGAGGAGGTCGGTCGTCGTCACGCTGCGCGTGTGCTCGACGCGGGAGTTGTTCAGGTAGATCCCGCCGGACTCGAGGTCCTTGCGCGCCTGGCCCTTCGAAGGCGCGAGTCCCGCCTGGACGACCAGCTCGGCGATCGGCGCGCCGGCGCCCTCGAGCCGGGCTTTCTCGAGCTCCTTGGTCGGCACCTCGCCGACGACGTCGTTGAACACGGCCTCGCTCACGCCGTCGAGCGAGCCGCCGAACAGGATTTCGCTGGCCCGGAGCGCGGCCGCGAGCGCGTCGGCGCCGTGGACCAGCGTGGTCATCTCCTTCGCGAGCGCCTTCTGCGCGGCGCGGGCGCCGGGGTTGGCCCTCAGCTCGGCCTCAAGGGCGGCGATCTCCTCGCGCGGGAGGAACGTGAGCACCTTCAGCAGCTTCACGACGTCGGCGTCGTCGGTGTTCACGAAGAACTGGTAGAAGCGGTACGGGCTGGTCTTGCGGGGATCGAGCCAGACGGTGCCGCTGGCCGTCTTGCCGTATTTCGAGCCGTCGGACTTCGTGAGCAGCGGGAAGACGAGGCCCCAGACCGTCGCGCCGAGTTTCTTGCGGGTCAGTTCCGTGCCGACCGTGATATTGCCCCATTGGTCGGTGGCGCCGACCTGGAGCTCGCAGTTGTACGTCTGGCGCAGGTGGCAGAAATCGTGGCCTTGGAGCAGCATGTAGCTGAACTCCGTGAAGCTGATGCCGGCGGCGCGGTCCTCCATGCGGGCGCGGACGGAATCCTTCGCGACCATGGAGTTCACCGTGATGAACTTGCCGACATCGCGGAGGAACTCGAGGAGCGTGAGCTGCCCGGTCCAGTCGGCGTTGTTCACGAGCCGCGCCGGGTTGTCGCGCGGCGTCTTCGGCGCGTCGAACTCGAGGAACTGCTGCAGCTGCAGCTTGATCGCGGCGATGTTGTGCGCGACCTGCTCGGGCGACTGGAGGTTGCGCTCGTCGGACTTGCCCGAAGGGTCGCCGACCAGGCCGGTGGCGCCGCCGGCCAGCGCGATCGGGTGGTGGCCGGCGAGCTGGAAGCGCCGGAGCGCCAGCAACGGGACCAGATTGCCGACGTGGAGCGAGTCGGCGGTGGGATCGAACCCGGCATACAGCGTGATCGGGCCCATGGCGCAGCGCTGCGCCAGCGCGGCGCGGTCGGTGCTGTCGGCGTAGAGCCCCCGCCACTCGAGTTCGGCCAGGATGTCGGTCATGGAAGGCGGATACTAAACCCGGCGGGGGGCGGGCTGGGCAAGCGCGCAGTGGGCCGCGGCGCCGCCGCTCGGACGCGGTCGCGGCCGTCCCGCGCCGCCGGTGGACGGCGGCTAATGGCCGGCGCATCGCGGCCAGTAACCGGGCTCATACCGGCCTAAAAGGGATTGCCCGGGCTTCGCGGCCGGCTCTACCTTCGCCGTCCCTTCCCGGCGACACCGCCGGATCCCGTCCACCCACGAACACCTCATCCCCCATGCCTCTCGCCGTCGGCGCCAAAGCCCCTGATTTCACCCTCAAGTCCAAGGCCGCGGACGGCCTCAAGGACGTCAAGCTGAGCGACAATTTCGGCCGCAGGCCGACCGTGCTGCTGTTCTTCCCGCTGGCCTACACCGGCGTGTGCACGCAGGAGATGTGCGACCAGACCGCCGGCCTGGGCGACTACGAGAAGCTGGGCGCGGAGGTCCTGGCGATCAGCGTCGACAGCCCGTTCGCGCAGGAGGCCTGGGCGAAGGCGAACAACATCAAGATCAAGCTTCTCTCCGACCTGAACAAGACGGTCATCAAGGCGTACGACGTCGTCTTCCCGATGCTCGCGGGCGTGGGCGACACCGCCGCGCGCGCCGCGTTCGTCGTGGGCAAGGACGGCACGATCAAGTACGCCGAGCAGACGCCGACGCCGAAGGACCTCCCGAACTTCGCGGCGGTGAAGGCCGCGCTCGCCAAGGCCTGACGGCCGCGCGGCGCGGGGTTATCCGCGGCCCGCCGCCGGTTGTCAGGGGCCGCTCCTGAAACCCCGCCGCGCGGGCTGATAACCGACAATTTTCAGCGACTACCATGCTCCCCAATCCGTTCAACACCCTGCAGTCCTTCGCGGACGGCAAGCAGTTCTATTCGCTTCCGGCGCTGGCCAAGACCTTCCCGGGCGTCGCGCGGCTGCCGGTCAGCCTCCGGCTCGTGCTCGAGGCGGTGCTGCGCAATTGCGACGGCAAGCGCGTGCTCGAGGCGAACGTCCGCGACCTCGCGGGGTGGAAGCCGGCGGAGCCGCGCACGGCCGAGATCCCGTTCGTGGTCGCCCGCATCGTGCTGCAGGATTTCACCGGCGTGCCGCTGCTGGTCGACCTCGCGGCCATGCGCTCGGCGGTGGCGAAGATGGGGAAGAACCCGAAGGTCATCGAGCCGCTCGTGCCGGTGGACCTCGTCGTGGACCACTCGGTGCAGGTCGACTTCGCCGGGACCGCCGAGGCGCTGCGCAAGAACCTCGACCTGGAGTTCGCCCGCAACCGCGAGCGCTACCAGTTCCTGAAATGGGGCATGCAGGCGTTCGACACCTTCAAGGTCGTCCCGCCCGGCATCGGCATCGTCCATCAGGTCAACCTCGAGTACCTGGCCAAGGGCGTGCTCAGCGCGGGCGGCGTGTACTATCCCGACACCCTCGTCGGCACCGATTCGCACACCACGATGATCAACGGCATCGGCATCGTGGGGTGGGGCGTCGGCGGCATCGAGGCGGAGGCCGGCATGCTGGGCCAGCCCGTGTATTTCCTCACGCCCGACGTCGTGGGCGTGCACCTCACCGGCGCGCTGCGCGAGGGGGTGACCGCGACCGACCTCGCGCTCACGGTGACGCAGCTCATGCGCAAGACGAAGGTCGTCGGCAAGTTCGTGGAGTTCTTCGGTCCGGGCGCCGCGGCGCTGCCGGTGGTGGACCGCGCGACCATCGCCAACATGGCCCCGGAATACGGCGCGACCATGGGCTTCTTCCCGATCGACGCCGAATGCGCGTCCTACCTCCGCGCGACCGGCCGCGACGACCGACACATCGCCACCTACGAGGCCTATTATCGGGCCCAGGGGCTGTGGGGCATCCCGCAGAAGGGCGAGATCGACTACTCCCAGGTCGTCGAGCTCGACCTCGGCAGCGTCGTGCCGAGCGTCGCCGGCCCGAAGCGCCCGCAGGACCGCATCGAGCTGGCGAACCTCAAGCGCGAGTTCACCGCCGCGTTCGCGAAGCCGGTCAGCGAGAACGGATTTGGCAAGTCGCCCGAGGAGTACAGCAAGATGGTCGAGGTCGTCGCCGCCCCGACGGTCGAGATCCTCGCCGGCGGCGGCTCGCAGAAGCCGGTCACGCCCCCCGAGTCCGACGCGAAGAACACCAGCACGACGACCGAGCGCGAGATGGCGAACAACCGGCCGACCCCCGACAAGGTCGTGGCCGCGCTGCCGCGCCTCGAGGGCAAGCTCGGCCACGGCTCGGTGCTGATCGCGGCCATCACCAGCTGCACGAACACCTCGAACCCCAGCGTCATGCTCGCGGCCGGCCTCCTCGCCAAGAAGGCGGTGGAGCGCGGCCTCCGGCCGAACCCGCTGGTGAAGTCCTCGCTCGCGCCCGGCTCGCGCGTGGTCACGGACTACCTGGACAAGACCGGCCTCACGCCCTACCTCGACCAGCTCGGGTTCCAGACCGTCGGCTACGGGTGCACGACCTGCATCGGCAACTCCGGGCCGCTGCACCCGGCCATCGAGGACGTGGTGGTCAAGAACGACCTCGTTGCCGCCTCGGTGCTCTCGGGCAACCGCAACTTCGAGGCCCGCGTCCATCAGAACATCAAGGCGAACTTCCTCATGTCGCCGCCCCTCGTCGTGGCCTTCGCCCTGGCGGGCCGCGCGGACATCGACATGTCGCGGGACCCCATTGGCCGGGACAAGGAGGGCCGCGACGTCTACCTGCGCGAGATCTGGCCGTCCCTGCAGGAGGTGCGCGACCAGATGTCGGCCGCCCTCAAGCCCGACGTCTTCCGCCGCCTCTACGCCGACTTCGCCGCGCAGAACCCGATGTGGAACGAGATCCCGTCCTCCACCGGCAACGTCTACGCGTTCGACCCGAAGTCGACCTACATCCAGGAGCCGCCGTTCTTCGCGAACTTCGCGATGTCGCCCGGCACGATCGCGGAGGTGCGGGGGGCGCGCGCCCTCGGGATCTTCGGCGACTCGGTCACGACCGACCACATTTCCCCCGCCGGCGCCATCAAGAAGTCCGCGCCCGCCGGCCGTTACCTGCTCGAGCACGGCGTGGCCTTCGAGGACTTCAACTCGTACGGCTCGCGCCGCGGCAACGACCGCATCATGACCCGCGGCACGTTCGCAAATGTCCGGATCAAGAACCTCATGCTCGGCGGCAAGGAGGGCGGCAACACCCTCGGGCCGGACGGGCAGGAGACTTCGATCTACGACGCGGCCATGGCCTGGCAGGCCCGCGGCGTGCCGCTGGTCGTCATCGCCGGCCAGGAGTACGGCACGGGCTCGTCGCGCGACTGGGCCGCCAAGGGCACGAACCTGCTCGGCGTGAAGATCGTCGTCGCCCAGAGCTTCGAGCGCATCCACCGCTCCAACCTCGTCGGCATGGGCGTCCTCCCGCTGCAGTTCAAGGAGGGCACCAACGCGCAGACGCTGAAGCTCGACGGCACGGAGACCTACGACGTCGTCGGGCTCTCGCCGGCGGTGAGGCCCCAGCAGGACCTCACGCTCCGCGTCACGCGCCGGGATGGGACGGCCCAGGACGTGCCGGTGACCTGCCGCATCGACACGCCCATCGAGATCGATTACTACCAGCACGGCGGCATCCTGCCGTTCGTGCTGCGGCAGATCGTCGCGCGGGCCTGAGCCCGCGGCGGAGTTCCCGGTTGATAGTTGCCGGTTGTTGGTTCGTATGACCTTGCCCGCCGCGGATTCCCGCGGCGCCCATCGCCACTTTCCACGCTCAACCGGAACCCGCCGCCGGCGCCTTCATGGATTCCAAGCCCGTCTTTCTCGTCGACGCCTATTCCGACCCGATCCTCGTCCGCATCGAGGGGCGCGCGTCGTTTCTCAACGCCGCCGGCCTCAAGGTTTTTTTCCGCGAGATGATGCGGGAGGGGAAGAGCCGCTTCGTGGTCGACTTCAAGCACTGCGCCAGCATGGACAGCACCTTCCTCGGCGTCCTGGCGGGGGCGGCCCTCGAGCTGCGGAAGCTGAACCCGCCGGGCGTGCTGACGCTCGCGCGGATCGAGGAGCGCAACCTCGAGCTGATCCGCAACCTCGGGCTGCACCGGATCGCGCAGCTGGATGCGGGCGATTTTCGGTCGACCAGCCGGCCGCCGGCGCAGGCCCTGCCCGGCACGAAGCAGGGCGAGGTGGAGAGCGCGCGGCTCGTCCTCGAGGCCCACGAGAGCCTCGTGGCGGCCGATGCGGCGAACGCCGGGAAGTTCCAGGACGTGCTGGCCTTCCTGCGAAACCGCGTGGACGGCCGGTAGGCCGCGGGGCGCGGCCCGGGACGCGCCGCTTCCCCGCCCGCGGCAAGGGGGTGGAATCCGGCGGCAACTCACGGGTTGAACGTCCCGCCGAACCGCGGATAACTAGGCCCTGAGAATCGCGGCCAAGCCGCCCTCCATGACCCTCTTCCTCCTCGGTGGATTCATCGGCGCCGCCATCGTCTACGCCTTCTACTGGCGGGCGCAGCGGGAGGCCGCGCGCATCGACGAGGAGAAGCTGTCCCTGCTGGAGGAACGCCAGGTGGTGCTCGACTTCATGCATGACATGGTCGACGCGGTCGGCGAGCGGCTGTCACGCGACGAGCTGTTCCAGCGCATCGTGCACGCCTCGATCCTCAGCACCGGGGCGCTGAGCGCCTGCATCTTCGAGAAGGGCGCGGACAACCTCATGCGCGGCGTGGCCGTCGAGGGCCTCTTCCCGCCGCACCGGCCGATCGCGGACACCCACCGCCTGCAGCTGGGCTCGCGCGCGCGGTTCATCGAGCAGGTCCTGAAATCCGAGTCCTTCCCCGTCGGCGAGGGCATCGTCGGGCGCGTCGCCGCCACCGGGCGCGGGGAGCTCGTCGTCAACGCCCCGGACGATCCGCGGGTGGTGAAGCACGAGGACCCGGCGCTGACGGTGCGCTCCGTCATCGCCGCGCCGATCATGGTGCGGTCGAGGCTCATCGGCGTGCTGTGCGTCTGCAACGCGGCCGACGGCCTTCCGTTCAGCGAGACGGACTATTCCCTGGTCGAGACGCTGGCGGAGCAGGCGGGCCTCGCGGTGCACAACGCGGACTTCCTCAACCTGCAGGTGGCCCAGCGCCGCCTCGACCTCGACCTGTCGATGGCGAGCGACGTCCAGCACATGCTGCTGCCGCAGGCGATGCCGCAGGTTCCGGGGCTCGACCTCGACGCCCGGTACCTCGCGGCGCAGAAGGTCAGCGGGGACCTGTATGATGTCTTCCAGATCGGCGACGGCCGCCTCGGCGTGGCCGTGGCCGACGTGGCCGGGAAGGGGATCTCGGCCTCGCTGCTGATGGCGATCTGCCGGACGCTGCTGCGGCAGATCGCGCCCCGCCACGCCTGGCCCTCGCGCGCGTTGTCCGAGCTCAATCGCGCGCTCTCCGGCGACATCCGCCAGGGGATGTACATCACGATGGTCTATGCCGTGATCGACGCGGCGGCGGGCGAGCTGATCATCGCGCGGGCCGGCCACGAGCAGCCACTGTGGTCGCGGCGCGATCCCGCCACCGGCGCGCACCTCAGCGAATACCTGGCCTCCGAGGGCATGGCGCTCGGCCTGGTCGAGCCGGCGCTGTTCGACGAGGTGATCGCGGACCGCCACCTCCGGTTCGACCTGGGCGAGACGCTGGTGCTCTATACGGACGGCCTGACCGAGGCGCCGAACGCGGCGGAGCAGGAGTTCGGCACCGCGCGCCTCGCCGACGCGCTGCGCGCCGCGCACGCGGGCCCGGCACGGGAGATCAACGACCGGATCCTCGCCGCCGTCCGGGAGTTCACCGGCGAGCAGAGCCTGCGCGACGACTACACGCTGCTGACGGTCAAGCGCACCTCGGGGTAGGGCGATTGCGTCATGTGCCGGGCGCGGCGCAAAAGCCGTTTGCGTAATCCCCGGGGCGGCGTTGTGCTTCTCGGACATGTCCGCCGCCGCCTCGAACGCCCCCCGCTTCGCCCAGCCCGATGACGGCGGGCATTTTGGCCCGTACGGCGGCGTCTTCGTGCCGGAGACGCTCATGACGGCGCTCCAGGAACTCGCGGCGGCTTACGCCGAGGCGAAGGCGGACACGAAGTTCCAGGCGGAGCTCGCGCACCACCTCCGCGAGTTCGCCGGCCGGCCGACGGAATTGTACCACGCCGAGCGGCTCACGGGGCACTGCGGCGGCGCGAGGATCTACCTCAAGCGCGAGGATCTGCTCCACACCGGCGCCCACAAGATCAACAACGCGCTTGGCCAGGCCCTGCTGGCGCGCCGGATGGGCAAGCGGCGGATCATCGCCGAGACCGGAGCCGGCCAGCACGGCGTGGCCACCGCGGCGGTGTGCGCCAAGTTCGGCCTGGACTGCACGGTGTACATGGGCGCGGTCGACATGGAGCGGCAGGCCCTGAACGTCTTCCGCATGCGGCTGATGGGCGCCAGGGTCGTCGCCGTCGAATCCGGGCAGAGGACGCTCAAGGACGCGGTCAACGAGGCGATGCGCGACTGGGTGACGAACGTCCGCGGCACGCACTACATCCTCGGCTCCGCTCTGGGCTCGCATCCCTATCCGATGATGGTCCGCGATTTTCACCGCGTGATCGGCGCCGAGCTGAGGGAGCAGATCCTGGCCCGCGAGGGCCGGCTGCCCGACGAGATCGTCGCCTGTGTCGGCGGCGGCTCGAACGCCATCGGGGCCTTCTTCGAGTTCCTGGACGAGCCGGCGGTGAAGCTGACCGGCGTGGAGGCCGGCGGCCGCGGGATCCGCCGCGGGGACCATGCGGCCCGGTTCGAAGGCGGGAAGCTCGGCGTCCTCCAGGGGTGCAAGACCTACATCCTCCAGAACGAGGAGGGTCAGATCGAGCTCACGCATTCCGTGAGCGCCGGGCTCGACTACGCCGCGATCGGGCCGGAGCACGCGTTCTACCGCGACCTGAACCGCATCGGTTTCGCCTACGCCACGGACGACGAGGTCCTCGAGGCCTTCCAGCTGCTCTCGCGCACCGAGGGCATCATCCCGGCCCTCGAGTCGACCCACGCGCTGGTCTATGCGGTGCGCCGCGCCCGTGAGATGCGCCGGGACCAGGTCCTGGTCGTCAACCTGAGCGGCCGCGGCGACAAGGACGTGCAGCAGGTGCAGAGGCTGCTCGACCGCAGCGGCTGAAGGCCCGGGCCGCGAACACGCCGGCCGCTCCGGATTTGTTTGGCGTTTGCGGGTTTGGCGTTTGGACTTCCGCCGCAATGAACTCCATGACCGGCTACGGCCGCGCGACCGCGGTGATCGAGGCGCGGACGCTCACGGTCCAGGTGAGCGCGGTGAACCGCAAGACCCTCGACCTCACGGTCGCCCTCCCGGAGGCGTGGGAGGACCTCGAGCCGGCGGTGCTCGCCGAGGTGCGGAAGGTCGTCGTCCGCGGCAAGGTGCATGTCTCGATCGAGGTCACCGGCGGCTCCGACGGCGCCGGGCTCGACCGCGAGCGCGTCGCGTCCGTCCTCGACCAGCTCGCGGCGATGGCCCACGCCCGGGGCATCCCGTTCGAGCCGACGCTCGAGCTGCTCTGGCAGATCGCCAGCACGCAGGAGGGCGCCGCCGGGCTGCCGCCGGCGGACGCCGCCGCCGGGCCGGTGGTGCACACCCTGCAGAAGGCGCTCCGCGAGCTGGCGGCCATGCGGGCGCGCGAGGGCGAGGCGCTGCACGTCGACTTCCTCGGGCGGCTCGAGAAGCTGCGCGGGCACATGGAGGCGATCGCCGCGCGCTCGCCGGCGGTGGCGCCGGCCTACCGCGAGCAGCTGATGCTCCGGCTGCGCGCCGCGGGACTGGAGCTCGACCTGGACGACGATCGCATGCTGAAGGAGCTCGCGCTCTTCGCCGACCGCGTGGACGTGACCGAGGAGATCACGCGGCTGCGCAGCCACCTGCACCAGCTGCAGGACCTGCTGCGCGCCGAGGGCGAGGTCGGGCGCAAGGCGGAGTTCATCCTCCAGGAGACCGGCCGCGAGATCCACACCATCGGCAGCAAGGCGAACGACCTTCAGATCAGCCAGCGGGTGATCGAGTTCAAGAACGAGCTCGAGCGCGTGCGCGAGCAGATGGCGAACGTGGAATAGCCGCCGGCAGGCCGTCAGCCCGGCGGCGCGGGCTGCTTGAGCGACCAGATGACGTAGGCGAAAACGCCCACGCAGATGGCGGAATCGGCGACATTGAAGGTCGGGAAGACGTACGCGCCGAAGCGAAAATCGAGGAAGTCGACCACATGGCCGTGCCACAGCCGGTCGATGATGTTGCCGACGCTGCCCCCGACAAACAGGCCGAAGCACCACTGCACGAACCGCTCCCGGAGCCCGAGGTGCTTGCGCCAAATGAACACCGCGACGAGCACCGCGATGCCGACGAGCGCGAGCGGCAGGCTGCGGCCGGCGAAGATGCTCCAGGCGCCTCCGGTGTTCCCGACGTGCGCGAGGTAGAAGAAGCCCGGGATGACCGCGGTCTGCTCGCTGCCGTAGGTGCCGAAGGGCAGCCGCGCGACGACGAGCGCCTTCGTGAACTGGTCCAGGGCCACGACCAGCGCCGCCAGGGCCCAGAGACGGGTGTAGGCGAGGAACCGGACGAGGTAGGAAGGACGCGGGGCGAAGTCAGGCGAGGCGGCGCGGGCCGGCGAACTCCCGGCCGCGGTTGCTTCGTCTGGCCCTGCCGGTGAAGGCGAATCTGGCATCAATCGTACTTCGGACGGCGTCCTCGTACGTGCTCAATCCTCGCCGCCGGCGTCCTCGTCCATGATCTTTCCGCCGCCATCCTCCTCGCCGGCCTCGCCGAAGAGGCCGCCGCGCTGCTGGGCGCGGTGCGAGTGGCGCTCGACCTCCTTCTTGGCCTCGGTCGAGTAGCGCGTGAACGGGACCGCGAGCAGGCGCTCCTTGGCGATCGGCTTCTGCGTGGCTTCGCAGATGCCGTAGGTGCCGTCGTGGATGCGCTTGATCGCGGCCTCGATCTCCGAGAGCGCCTCCTGCTCGCTCGAGACGAGGCTCAGGGCGAAGTCGCGGTCGAAGGTGTCCGTGCCGGCGTCGGCCATGTGCTGGCCATAGCCCGACAGGTCGCCGGAGTCGTCCTTGGCGGACTTCAGGAGGGTCTCCTCCGTGTGCTCGCCGAGCTGGGTGAGCACGTGGTTGCGGAGCTCCACCAGCATCCGGTAGTAGCGCTTGAACTTCTCGGGCACCTTCTCCTCGTCGATCTCGAGCGCGGGCTTGCGGCCCTTGTTCGGATTGAACCCGAGGATGTCGGAAAGCGAGGCGGGCTTCACGTGATGCGGCTTTTGGGGGCGCGCCTCGGTGGCGGCGGCGGCGCCGGGCCGCGCGGCGGCCTTGCCGTTGGTGGTGGCCTTGGCGGTCCGCGCCGTCGTCTCGGTCTGCTTCTCGTTCTTCTTCGCGATCTCCCGCACCTCGTCGAGGCTGAACGCGATGGCCTTGGGCGCGGCCTTGCGCTCCAGGATCATGCGCTTCAGGTCGGACGCGCTCAGGTTCTTGGCGGGCTTGGCGGAGGAGGCTTTGTCGGCAGGCTTCACGGAAACGGATTTTGGCGCCGGCTTCTCAGCCGGGGCTTTCTTGCTGGCTGGTTTCTTGGCAGGGGTCTTTTTGCTTTTGGCCATGGCGGGGGGGTCAGGAAACAAGGGCCTTTTCGCACCGAGGGCAAACCTCTCCGTGCGGAGACGAGGTCACTTCCGGAACCCACCGCCAGCAGCGCGGACAACGGACGGATCCGAGTTCGCGCGCGGGCCGGGACCCGATATCGAACGCGGCGCCGGGTCGGGGTTCCCACGAGATTTGCGAAACGATGAAAAACTCCGGCAGGAAATCGCGGTATTTCTCGATGAGGCGGCCGGTGAGGTCGTCGCTGGCGCCGGTGAACGCGAGCGCGGCATCGAGGGATTTCCCGATCGTGCCCGCCTGGCGCAGCGCCTCGAGCTTCTCGTTGGCCGCGGCGCGCAGCTTGAGCAGTGCGGCGAATTCCACCTCGAGCTCCGGATTGCTCCAGCCCGCGGGCGCGACCGGCCAGTCCTGGAGGTGCACCGAGTCGTCGGCAAATTCCGTGCGCGCCGCGCCGAAACTCCAGGCCTCGTCGGTCGTGAAGGGGATGATGGGGGCGAGCACCCGTACCAAGGTCTGGAAGATATGGTGGATGGCGGTTTGGGAGGACCGCCGGAGGGGATGCTGCGCGCCGAGGGTGTACAGCCGGTCCTTGAGGATGTCGTGGTATGTCGCCGAGAGCGTGACCGAGCAGAACTGGTTGCAGAGCTGGTACACGCGGTGGAACTCGCAGGCGTCGTACGCCCGCGTGCACTCGGCGAGGAGCGTCGCGAGCTGGTGCAGCGCCCACCGGTCGAGCGCGTCCATCTCCTCGGCCGTGACCGCGTCCCGGGCCGGGTCGAAATCGAACAGGTTGGAGAGCTGGAAGCGGAACGTGTTGCGGATGAGCCGGTAGGTCTCGCCGACGTGCGCGAGGATTTCCTTCGAGATGGGGATGTCGTCGCGGAAGTCCTGCGAGGCGATCCAGAGCCGGATCACGTCCGCCCCGTAGTCCGCGACGTAGGCGTCGGCCGTCTGCGGCTTCTCGTACGTGCTGCTCTTGGAAATCTTGTTCCGCTCCTGGTCGACGATGAAGCCGTGGGTCAGCACCGCCTTGTAGGGCGCCGCCCCGAACGCGATCACGCTCGTCCAGAGCGAGGACTGGAACCAGCCCCGGTGCTGGTCGGAGCCCTCGAGGTAGAGGTCGGCGGGCCAGTGCGTGGCGCCCTGGCCGTTCTTCAGCACGGCGGCGTGCGTCGACCCGGAGTCGATCCAGACGTCGAGCGTGTCGCGGCCGCAGGTGAGCTCCGCGGCCGGCGGCCAGCCGGACGGCAGCGGGACGCCGGCGAGAATCTCCGCGGCGGGCGCGTCGTACCAATAGTTGGTGCCGCGCGTGGCGACCTTGTCCGCCACCGCGCGCGCGACGCCGGCGTCCAGATAGGCCCGCTTGTTCGCGTCGTAGAACGCGGGGATCGGCACGCCCCAGGCGCGCTGGCGGCTGATGCACCAGTCGGGCCGGGACTCGACGGCGCCGCGGATGCGCGCCTCGCCCCAGGCGGGGATCCACTGCACGCGGCCGACGGCGGCGAGCGCGGACTGCCGCAACCCCTCCTTGTCGAGCGAGACGAACCACTGGTCGACCGCGCGGAAGACGATCGGGGTCTTCGACCGCCAGCAGTGCGGGTACTGGTGCTCGTAGCGCTGCTTGGCGAGGAGGGCGCCGGCGGCGGCGAGCTTCTTGAGGACGCCGACGTTGGCCGGGGAGGTGCGCTTGGCGGCGAGGTCCTCGACGCTCTCCAGGCAGGTGAGCCCGACGAGGTCGGCGGGCACGCGCCCGTCGTCGACATAACGGCCGTCGTCCCCGACCGGGCAGTAGATCTCGAGCCGGTATTTCAGCCCGGTCTGGTAGTCCTCCGCGCCGTGGCCCGGCGCGGTGTGCACGCAGCCCGTGCCGCTGTCGGTCGTGACGTAGTCCGCCAGGACGACGGGGGAGGCGCGGTCGATGAAGGGATGCCGGGCGGCCAGGTGCTCGAGCTTTGCGCCCGGGAGCGTGGCGAAGACCGCGGGGGCGGCCGCGAGCTTGGCGGCGGCGGCGACGGATCCGAGCAGCGCGCCGGCGACGAGGATGCGTTCGGCCCCCGTGTCGGCGACGACGTATTCGACCTCGGGGTGCAGCGCGATGGCGAGGTTGGCGGGGATGGTCCAGGGCGTCGTCGTCCAGATGACGATGAACAGCGGCTTGTCCGCCGGCAGGCCGAACTTCTGCGCCTCCTCGGCGGGCACGGCGAACTTCACCCAGATCGAGGGCGAGACATGGTCCTTGTACTCGATCTCGGCCTCGGCCAGCGCGGTCTCGAACGGAATCGACCAATAGACCGGCTTCTTGCTGCGGTAGATCAGGCCCTTCTCCACGAACGCCGCGAACGTGCGGAGGATGTCCGCCTCGAACGCCGGCGCCTTGGTCTTGTACTCGCTCGCCCAGTCCGCCAGGACGCCCACGCGCTTGAACTGCGCCGTCTGCTTCGCGATCCAGCTTTCGGAGAACTCATCGCACTTCCGCCGCAGCTCCGCCGTCGTCACGGCCTGCTTCTTCTCCTGCAGCTCGCGCGCGACCTTCTGCTCGATCGGCAGCCCGTGGCAGTCCCAGCCCGGCACATACGGCGTGCGGAAGCCCTGCAGCGCCTTGTAGCGGTTGATGATGTCCTTGAGCGTCTTGTTCAGCGCGGTGCCGATGTGCACGTCGCCGTTGGTGAAAGGGGGGCCGTCGTGCAGGACGAACGCGGGGCGGCCGGCGCGCCTCCGCTGCAGGCGGGCATAGAGTCCGAGCTTCTCCCAATGGGCCAGGCGGGCCGGTTCGCGCTGCACGAGATTCGCCCGCATGGGGAAATCGGTCTTGGGGAGCAGCAGCGTGTCTTTGAGTTCCTGAGCCATGAAAAAATAGGGCGCCGGACGCTAGCCGAGGAGGGGGGTTAGTCAAGGGGCATGACCAGGCCGGAAACCGGCGCGCCCGCCGGGGGCGGTTTCCCTCGGAAATCCGGCGACGGGCGCCGCGCCGTCCGGGTCGAAAACCGCGGCGGCGGCCTCAGAGCTTCGCGGCTAAGTCCGCCGCGGCCCGCGCGAGGCGGGCGCCGGACTTCATGCAGTCGGGCAGGGAGATGCCGTCGCGCGCGTTGCCGCCGATGAAGAGGCCGGGGTGGTCGTTCTCGCAGCGCGCGATCGCGTCGACGAAGCGCTCATGGCCCAGGTTGTACTGCGGGATGGCGCGCGGCCAGAACGTGTGGTGGACGAACGCGGGCTCGCCGCTGACGCCGAGCAGCTCGCGCAGGTCCGGGGCGACGCGCGCGAGCAGGGCCGCGGTCTCGAGCCGCGCGGTCTCCGGCTGGCGCATGCCGCCGGCGAACACCGTGAGCGCCACGTGCCCCTCCGGCGCGCGGCCGGGGAACAGCGTCGAGCTGAAGAGGATCCCGAGCACCTGCCGGCGCTCCGCCGCCGGCACCAGCGCGCCGAAGCCGTCGAGGGGATGCGCCACCTGCTCGCGGCGATAGCCGAGGAACAGCGAGCTCACCGGCGGGTGCGGCACGTTGTCGAGGAGGGCGAGGGGGCGCTCGCCGAGCGTCCCGAACGCGAGGCCGGCGAGGGCGGGGGCGGGGAGCGCGAGGAGCACGGCGTCAAACGCGGCGGACTGGACGGAGTCGGCCTCGCTCCAGATGACCTTCCAGGGCCGGCCCGGGATGACCGTCGTGGCCGTCGCGCCCGTGCGCACCGCGCCGGGCGGCAGCGCGCGGGCGAGGGCGTCGGGCAGCTCCCGCAGGCCGTCGGGAAACGAGATGATCGCCGGCACCCCGGTGGCCTCGCCCCGGGCCCGCGTGGCCCGGGCCTCGGCGCGAAGCCCCCGCAGGACGGAGCCGCGCTCCCGCTCGAGCCGCCAGAGCAGGGGAAAGGCATGGCGGGTCGAGAGCTTCTCCGGGTCGCCCGCGTACACGCCGGCGACGAAGGGGTTGAGCGCGTAGTCGACCATCTCCTGCCCGAAGTGCGACCGCACGAATTCCGCGAGCGGGATGTCGCTCGTGCGGATCCGCGGGCGTGTGAACAGCTCGCCGAGGATCCCGAGCCGTGCGCGCCACGAGAAAAGCCGGGTGGAGAACAGCCCGCCCGGCCCGGCGGGCAGCGGCTGGGGCCGGCCGCGGCGCACGATGAACCGCTGCTTCGCCGCCGGCGCCGCGACGAGCTCGCGGGCGCCGAGCCCGAGCGCGCCGAGGAGGGCGGCGATGTCGGGCGTGCGCTGGAGCGAGTTCGGACCGCCCTCGATGAGCCAGCCGTCGCGGCGCACGGTCGCGATGTTGCCGCCGACGGCGGGCGCGCGTTCCAGGACGGTCACCTGGTGACCGAGGCGGTGGAGGTGCCAGGCGGCGGAGAGTCCGGTCAGGCCGCCGCCGAGGACGGCGATGGAACGGGGCGCGGGCATGCCATCAGCTTAGTTTAGCCACGCCGCGGCGCTGCGCATTTCTTGTCCGGGATTCGGCTCATTTCCACGCGGTGACGGTGTCCACGAGCGCCTGCACGCACTCGATCCGCGCCGAGGGCATGATGCCGTGGCCCAGGTTCAGGATATGGCCCGGGGCGCCCCGCAGCGATTCGAGCAGGCGCGCGGCCTCGCGGCGGACGATCTCGGGCGTGGTGTTCATCAGCACCGGGTCGAGGTTGCCCTGGAGCGCGATGTTCGCAGGCACCAGCCGGCGCGCCACGGCGAGGTCGACGGTCCAGTCCACCCCGAGCACGCGGGCGCCGCTGAACGCCTGGTCGGTCAGCTGCGGCGCCGCGCCCTTGGCGTAGAGGATCACCGGGAAATCCTTCGGCAGCGCCGCGATGATCCGGCGGATCCAGCGCAGCGACGCCGCCTCGTAGTCGGCGCCGGCGATCAGGCCGCCCCAGGAGTCGAAGATCTGGATCGCGTCGGCCCCGGCCGCGATTTGCATGTGGAAGTACTCGATCAGCGCGGTCGTCAGCTTCTCCAGGAGGGCGTCGAAGAACGGGCGGTCGGAATAAAAGACGGTCCTGCTTCGCTCGAAATCGTCCGCGCTGCCGCCCTCGAGCATGTAGGTGGCCAGCGTCCACGGCGAGCCGCCGAACCCCAGCAGGGCCTTCTCGCCGCGGAGCTCGCGCTTCACCCGGGCGAGCGCCTCCGCCACGTACGCCAGGCGGCCTGCGACCCCGCGGGCGTCGAGGCGGTCGAGCGCGGCGGCCGACTCGAGGCGGAACTCCATGGCGATGCCGCCCTCGTCGCGGAACCGGTAGCCCTGGCCCATGGCCTCGGGGATGACGAGGATGTCGGAGAAGATGATCGCGGCATCGAGCGCGAACCGGCGGAGCGGCTGGAGCGTGACCTCCGCGGCGAGGTCGGGGGTGCGGACCATCTCGAGGAAGGTGTGCTGCGCTTTGAGCGCGCGGTACTCGGGGAGGTAGCGGCCCGCCTGGCGCATGATCCAGACCGGCGGTCGGTCGAGTGGGGCGCAGGCGCAAGCGGCGAGGAAGCGTTCGCGGGAATTCATCGGAAAACGGAGCACGGCGGTCAGGGCGGCCCGGCCCAGTCGCGCGGCCGCAGGAAGACCTCGTGCAGCCGCGCCTCCGGGGAGCCCGGCTCCGGACGCCAGTCGTAGCGCCACGCCACGAGCGGAGGCAGAGACATGAGGATGCTCTCGGTCCGCCCGCCGCTCTGCAGGCCGAACAGGGTCCCGCGGTCCCACACGAGGTTGAACTCGACGTACCGGCCGCGCCGGTAGAGCTGAAAATCGCGCTCGCGCGGCCCGTAGGCCGTGTCGCGCCGGCGCCGCACAATCGGGAGGTACGCGGGCAGGAACGCGTCACCCACGCTGCGCAGCAGCGCGAAGGACCGGACGAAGCCCGGGGCGTTGAAGTCGTCGAAGAAGATCCCGCCGACGCCCCGCGGCTCCCCGCGATGCTTGAGGAAGAAATACTCGTCGCACGCCTGCTTGAAGCGCGGGTACAGTTCGGCCCCGTGCGGTGCGCACGCGGCGCGCGCGGTGCGGTGCCAGTGCACGGCGTCCTCTTCGCATCCGTAGTAGGGCGTGAGGTCGAAACCGCCGCCGAACCACCACGCCGGTTCCTCGTCCGCCCGGCCGGCGAGGAAGAAGCGCACGTTCATGTGCGCGGTGGGCACGTGCGGGTTGCGCGGGTGGATCACGAGCGACACCCCGAGCGCGTGGTACGGCCGGCCCGCGAGCTGCGGCCGCGTGGCGGTGGCGGACGGGGGCAGCGACGCCCCGGAGACGTGGGAGAAGCCCACGCCGGCCCGTTCGAACACGCCGCCGTCACTCAGGACCCGGGACCGGCCGCCTCCGCCGGAGCCGCCGGCTTCGGGACGCGTCCAGGTGTCCTCGTGAAACGCCGCTTCGCCGTCCTCCTGCTCGATCGCGCCGCACACGGCGTCCTGCAGGGCCAGGAGGTAGCTGCTGACGGCGTTGAGGTCGGGACCCATGGAAGAGGGGCCAGTATTGGGCGGCGCCCGCGGGAGTCGAGGGCAGGAACGCCGGCCCCGCAAAGATTAGCGCCGACCGCGAAGGGGATCAGAGCTTGACGACTTTGGTAGGGTTCGGGGTGGACAGGGGTGGGGGCCCATCCTTTCCTCCGCCCTCCATCCGCCCGCATGAACGAAGCCGTGCTCACGACCATTGCCGCCACCGGCTTTTCCGTCGCCTTTTTCCACGCGGCTATTCCGACGCACTGGCTGCCCTTCGTGCTGGTCTCGCGGGCGCGGTCGTGGAGCCGCGGCAAGACGCTTGCCGTGGCCGCGTTCGCCGGCCTGGGGCACGTCGCGCTCACCAGCTTGCTCGGGCTGCTCATCGCCTGGTTCGGCTTCCAACTGCAGGAGCAGGCGGAGCGGCTCTTCCCCCTCGTCGCGGGCGGGCTGCTGCTCCTCCTCGGCGCGTTCTATTTCTGGCGTCAGTGGCGCGGCGGGGTTTTGCACCACCACGCGCCGGGCGGGCACCACCGCGCGGGCCCGGCCTGCGGCCACGAGCACGGCCAGAGCCATTGGGACGCCGAGCTGAAGGACAGCTCGCTCGCGTCCCGGCATGCGGGGGACTGGAGCGCGATCGGCGGGCTGTTCGTCATGCTGACGCTGTCGCCGTGCGAGGCGTTCCTCGGCGTCTATCTTTCGGGCGTGCAGTTCGGGTGGCGCGGCTTCTTCGTCCTGAGCGGGATCCTCGCGGTGGCGACGCTGGCCGGCATGATGATCTTCACCTGGCTCACGCTGGTCGGGCTCGACCGCTTTTCCGTGCGGACGTTCGAGCGGTACGAGGCGGCGCTGCTCGGCGGGATCTTCTCGGTGCTGGGGATGATGCTGCTCCTGCTGGAGCACGGCCACGACCACTGACCGAAGCGCGCCGGGGCCATTTGCGCACAAGTGTGCGTAATTCCGGGATAGATTCGCGCATTGCGGCGTCCGTAAGGTGCTAACGCACCCCACCCCCGTTAGTCAGACCTAGGCAAACTATGCATACACAACTACCCCCCATGCGGGCGGCCAAGGCCACCGCATTGTCCCGACGCGGCTTGGCGGCCCTGTCGCGGCTCTTCGTCGCCGTGGCTGCGGCGCTCAGCCTCACCGCGGCCCCGCTGCTGCGGGCCCAGATGGCCGGCGGCACGGTCATCGGCCAAGTGTACAACCCGGCGACCAAGGAATACGTGCGCAACGCGGAGGTCCGCGTCGACGGCAGCGACATCGTCGCGGTGACCGGCGACGGCGGCTTCTTCCGGTTGACCGGCGTCCCCGCCGGCGAGGCGACCGTGACGGTCAGCTACGTCGGCTATCCGGCGCAGAGCCAGAAGGTGAACGTCACCGCCGGCGAGACCGCCACGCGGGACTTCGAGCTCACCGCGCAGGGCGCGCAACAGGCCTCCGGCGACGCCATCCAGCTCGAGGCGTACGTCGTGTCCAGCGAGCGCGAGGGCAACTCGAAGGCGATCGCCAGCCAGAAGCGCAACATGAACGTCACGACCTCCGTCGCGTCCGACATCTTCGGCGACGTCACCGACGGCAACATCGGCGAGTTCCTCAAGTACCTGCCCGGCGTGGACGTGGACTACGTCGAATCCGAGACCCGCGGCCCGCGCCTGGGCGGCATGGACGCGCAGTACGTCGGCGTCAGCTTCGACGGCGTGCGCCTCGCCAGCGCGGACGCCAACCGCACGGGCGACCTCGGCGGCGCGACGAGCTTCGAGGCGTTCTCGATCAGCAGCGTCGAGTCCATCGAGATCCACCGCACGACGAGCTCGGACATGGACGCCGACTCGCCCGCCGGCACGATCAACCTGAAGACCCGCCGCGCCTTCGACCGCAAGGGGCGCCGCATCGGCTACAACTTCAGCGTCAACCTGAACTCCGAGGAGTTCACGTGGGACAAGACCTACGGCCCCGCCGGCAACGAGCGCCTCAAGATGCGCCCGAACTACAGCCTCGAGTACTCGGATTCGTTCCTGAACAACCGGCTGGGCATCGTCGCCTCGATGAGCCACGCGGACTCCTACACGGAGCAGTACCGCCATAACATGACGTACAACTTCACGACGACCGCCACCGACACGCGGCCGCAGGTGATCACGGCGCTGAACTTCAAGGACGGCGCGAAGAACATCGTGAAGGACACCTACACGGTCACGGCCGACTTCAAGGCCACCGAGCGGCTGGTCCTTTCCACGACGTACATCTACAACTTCGCCCTCGGCCAGTTCTTCAACCGCGAGTTCACCTTCAACACCGGCGGCCGCTCCTCCTCGGTCGGCGACGGCGTCAACAACGTCCGCACCAACGGCACCGCGAGCGGCCGCAACTCCGCGATCGGCGGCGGCAGCGCCTCGAAGAAGACGCACACCGTGACGATCTTCCCGCGCTTCGAGCTCAAGCTCGACAACTGGACGTTCGACGGCGGCATGTCGTACTCCCGCTCGTTCAACAACTACGAGGCGCTCGAGGAAGGCCACGCCCGCTCGACGGACGTCAACTCCATCGTCAGCGACTGGAACGCGACCCGCGCCAACCACGATTCGTACGAGTGGACGATCCAGCAGACCGCGGGCCCCGACTGGTTCAACCTGGCCAACCGCACCAACCCGCGCATCACGAACGAGGGCCGCATGGCCCGCACCGAGCTGTGGTCCGGCGACCTCAACGCGCGTTGGGTCGTGCCAGGGCTGAAGATGCCGACCGTGCTGAAGTTCGGCGGCAAGTGGGCCGAGGACAACCGCAACAACACCAACGAGACGTCCGCCCTGACCTACTCATACATCGGGCCGGGCGGCAACATCCTCAACCCCAACGGCACCATCACCACGACCGGCAGCTTCGCCGGCTACGTGCTCCCGACCGACTGGAGCACCGGCAAGTCGAACATCCTGACGGTGAAGGATCTCCAGGGCAACGTGCGCCCGAGCGGCATCCCGCGCCCGGACGACACGTACCTCGCGCAGCTCTTCGCCGAGCACCCGGAGTACTTCGTGAACACGATGAGCGCCGACAACTACTACAACGCGTTCATCGCGCCGCACCGCCGCATGACCCGCACCGTGACGGCCGCCTACACCATGGCTGACGTCCGCGTGAACCCGAAGATCGCGGTCCGCGCCGGCGTCCGCTGGGAGGACACCGAGAGCGAGTTCAAGGAGCCGAACGCGCGCACGTCCGACGAGGTCCGCGCCGCCGGCTTCGCGGTCTCCAACGGCCGCGCCACGACGATCCCGGGCCTGTTCTACCAGTTCCAGGAGCGCCCGCGCACCACCCGCGTGAGCTCGTACGACAACCTGTTCCCGATGGTGAGCGTGAAGTACGACATCACGGACCGGCTGCAATTCCACACGGGATTCAACAAGGCCATCTCGCGCCCGCCGGTCGACCACCTCACCGGCGCCTGGATCGTCAACGACGACATCGGCCTCATCACCGCGCCCAATCCGAACCTGCTGCCCGAGTACTCCAAGAACTTCGCCGCCCGGCTCGCCTATTACTTCGAGCCCGCCGGCCAGCTCTCGGTCACTGTGACGCAGAACAACATCCGGAACCTCCGCGAGGAGCGGACCGGCACCGCCGAGGAGTTCGGCCTGGGCGACGATCCCGTCTACGGCGGGTACGACTTCCGCACGCGGTTCAACGTCGCGAATCCCGTCCGCTTCCGGAACCTCGAGGTCGCGTGGGGCCAGACGCTGCCGTTCTCGAGCGAGCTGCTCCGCAACATCACGTTGAATATGGCGTACAGCCGCAGCTATGCGAGCCAGCGCCGGAACAACCTGCTGCCGCACCGCTTCACGACCAGCCTCGGCTGGCGCTACAAGAAGTTCAGCACGCGGCTCGGCTTCGTCTGGCGCGACGACACCGATGACACCAGCGACACGAACAACCGCTTCCGCCGCCACGACGCCAAGCTCGACTGGGGCGGCGAGTATCGGATCAACAGCAAGGTTTCCCTGTACTGGCAGGGCCGCAACATCTTCAACGGCGGCCAGACCTGGATGCAGGGACCCCGTGATCTGGAGCAGGGCGAGGCCGCCGCCGTCCGCGTCTACGAGAACTACGGCGCGAACTGGAACTTCGGCGTCAAGGGCACCTTCTGACGCCCTCCTGAGGGTTTCTTCGATCCGGCCGCGCGGGCTTCCGCCGGCCGGATTTTTCTTTCCAGCTCCGTGAGCCGCCCGCCTGATCCCGCCATGCCGCGGCCTGCCTCCGCCCCCAGCTCGGCGTCTCCGGCCCGCGGGCCGGACGCCGCCGCGTCGCTGGCCACGCTGCTGCTGGCCGCCGGACTCCTCCTGGCGGTGCTGGCGGCGTACCTTCCGGCGCTGCGCGGGGGGTTCATCTGGAACGACGCCGAGTACGTCACCGCGCCCCACCTGCGGGGATGGGACGGACTTGGCGCCATCTGGACCGCGCCTGGCGCCACCGAGCAGTACTACCCCCTGCTGCACACGGCATTCTGGCTCGAGCATCGCCTGTGGGGCGACTGGCCTGCCGGCTACCACCTCACCAGCATCGTCCAGCACGCCCTGGCCGCCCTGTTCTTCGCCCTGGTCCTGCGCCGGCTGGCCGTGCCCGGCGCCTGGCTCGCGGCCTTCATTTTTGCGCTCCATCCGGTGGCGGTGGAGTCGGTGGCGTGGATCTCCGAGCAGAAGAACACGCTGTCCGCCGCGCTGGGGCTCGCCGCGGCGTGGGCCTACCTGCGGTTCGACGGCGGCCGGCGGGGCCGCGACTACATCCTGGCCTCGGTTCTTTTCCTGGCGGCGCTCCTGAGCAAATCCACCGCGGCGGTGATTCCGCCGGCTCTGCTGGTCGCCCTCTGGTGGCGGCGCGGCCGGCTGGACGGGCGGGGGGACGTGCTTCCGCTGCTGCCGTGGCTGGCCGCCGGCGCCGGCTTCGGACTGTTCACCGCGTGGGTCGAGCGGCGCTTCATCGGCGCCGACGGACCCGAGTTCGCGCTGGACGCGGCGCAGCGGCTGTTGCTGGCCGGCCGCATCCCCTGGTTCTACCTGGGCAAGCTGGCCTGGCCCGCGGACCTGGTCTTCATCTATCCGCGCTGGACGGTCGACGCCGGCGCGGCGTGGCAGTGGCTCTTCCCCGCGGCCACGGCGGCGGTCGTCGCGGCCTGCTTCCGGCTGCGGGATCGCACCCGCGCGCCGCTCGCGACCGCCCTCCTGTTCGGCGGCATGCTCTTCCCGGTCTTGGGTTTCCTGAATGTTTACGCGTTCATCTATTCGTTCGTCGCGGACCACTGGCAGTATCTCCCCATGCTCGCGCCGATCGCGCTCGCTGCGGCGCTGCTCAGCCGGGGACTGGCCCCGCTGCCGGGAGCCGCGCGGGGGGCCGTGATTCTCGGGTTGCTGGCGGTGCTCGCGACCCTGAGCTGGCGGCAGTGCGGGCGGTACCGCGACCTGGAAACCTTCTATCGCGAGCTCATTGCGGCGAACCCGGCCTGCTGGATGGCGCACCACAACCTGGCGACGCTGTTGCGCGAGACCGGGCGCCGCGACGAGGCGCGGACGCATCTGGAGGAGGCGCTGGCGCTCCGGCCCGAGCTGCCGCGGACGCTGCATAGCCTCGCGATCATCGCGCGCGAGGACGGGCAGCGCGAACGCGCCCTGGAACTGGACCGCCGCGCCGTCGCGCTGGACCCCGGGTCGGCCAAGGCGCACGACCATCTCGGCGTCATCCTGCGCGAGCTCGGGCGTCCGGCCGAGGCGCTCCGGCATCACGAGCGGGCGCTCGAGCTGGATCCGGGCTCGGCCGACGCCTGGAACCACGCCGGCATGACGCTGCGGGACCTGGGACGCGACGAGGACGCCCTGCGGCGGTTCGATCGGGCGCTCGCGCTTTCGCCCGGACTGGTCGCGGCGCGACTCAACCTTGCGCTCACGCTTTCCCGGATCGGGCGGGGTGACGAGGCGATGGAGCACTACCGCGAGGCGCGGCGGCTCGATCCGCGGTTGCCCGACCCCGAGGCCGCGGCGCCGAGGTAGTCAGGCCGCCCCGACGCGGGCGCCGCTGAGCTGCGGGCCCCGCACGCTCGGCCCCTCGGTCCAGCTGCCCGGGATCGTGAGGCGCCGGGGAACCGCGGGGATGCCGCGCTCGTCCTTGTGCAGGAGCTCGACGACCATGTCCACCGCGGCGGCGCCGATGAGCTCGGGGTGCTCGGAGATTCCCGCGACAAAGCGCGCGTCGTCGTTGAGAGCAGCGCAGGCGAGGCTCACGTCGTGCGGCACGCGGAGGCCCATCTCGCGCAGGCGGCGCAACGTGGCGACCGGGCAGGTCGACGCGATCACGTCGGGCCGGTGACGGCGATACCAGGCGCCGAGCGGAGCGGTGTCGTCATTGGCGATCGTGAGCGGAGGGATCGGCGGCGCCACGCGCCCGCCGTCCGTGATGGCCCACGCGAAGCCCGAGCTCCAGTGGCCGTTCGTCCGCGCCTCGCCCGAAGCGGTCGTCACGTAGCCGATGCGCCGGAAACCCTGGCCCTGCAGGGCGCGCACGAGAAGGACCATGTTGTGGTAATGGTCGCTCGTGACCGAATGCAGCGCCGGCGCGCGCAGCGTCTGGCCGATCGCCACCGCGGCGAAGCGCGCGAAGTCGAAGTCGCCGATGCCCTGCGGCTCGGGCTGCGGGGCGACAATCAGCCCGTTGATCTGCCGGGTCTGGAGCACATGGGCCGCCCGGGCGGGGGAGAGGCTCGGGGCCGCGAGCCAGAAATCCTCGAGCCGGTAGCCGAGCGCGTCCGCCCGCTTCTGGGCGCCGAGGAAGACCTGCCGGAAGACGACCCACCGCCGCCAGCCGGCCCGCTCCGGCCAGTTGTTGAGCCAGCCGAGGACCGCGCGGAAGCGCCGCGACCGGCGCGCGGAGCGGTGCGCGATCAGGCCCGCGAGATAGGGGTCCGGCCGGTAGCCGAGCTTCTCCGCGGCCTGCCGGATCCGCGCGCGCGTCTCTTCGGGAAGCGCCCGATCGCCGCGCAGGGCGCGAGAGACGGTCGAGTGATGGAAGCCCGTCTGGGCGGCGATCTGCTTCAGGGTGACGCGCATGGGGCGGGGTCGCCGGGCGACCGCCGAGGCTCGCACGATTGCCAGGCGCGACAAGGGGATTTTCGTCGGCCCGCCGCCGGTCGCGGAAGATTTTGACTGCCAAGCGCTCCGGCGCGAACACTCTGCGCGCATGCAGGTGACCCCGCTCGGCGACTCCACGCTCGTCCTGACCCTGGGCGACAGCATCGACGAGGACACGCTGACGCGGGTGCAATCCGCCTGTGCGGCGCTCGAGGCGGCGGCGTTGCCGGCGGTGACCGAACTCGTCCCGGCCTACACCACGGTGACGCTCTTCTACGACCCGGCCGCCGCCGCCGCGGCCGGTGCGCCGGCGCGCGACATCGCGGGATGGCTCGGCGTGCGCGTCCTCCAGGCGGCCGAGCGGGCGGTTTCCCGGCCGCCGGCGCTCCCCGGGCGCGTCATCGAGATCCCGATCTGCTACGAGCGGGAATACGCGCCGGACCTCGCGGAGGTCGCGGAGCGGACGGGCCTCGCGGCCGCGGAAATCGTGCGCCTGCACCTCGCGGCGGAGTATCTGGTTTATCTCGTGGGCTTCGCGCCGGGCTTTCCCTACATGGGCGGCTTGCCGGCCCAGCTGGCGATACCGCGGCGGCCGGTGCCCCGCAAGCGCGTGCCGCCGGGTTCGGTCGGGATCATCGGGGCCCAGTGCGGCATCTACCCGATCGAGACGCCGGCCGGCTGGAATCTCATCGGCCGGACGCCCCGACCCCTGTTCCGGCCCGCGCACGAGCCGCCGGTGCTCCTGCAGGCGGGCGACCGGGTCCGGTTCCGGCGCATCAGCGCGGCCGAGTTCGAGGAATGGGAGGAAACGGCGTGAGCCTGACGGTTCTCAAGCCCGGGCTGCTCACGACGGTGCAGGACCAGGGCCGGCCCGGGTACCAGCGGCACGGAATCGTGGTCGGCGGCGCCGTCGACGCGTTCGCCGCCCGCGTGGCGAATCTCGCCGTCGGCAACGACGACCGCGCGGCCGTCCTCGAGATGGCGCTGACCGGCCCGGAGCTCCGGGCCGGCCAGGACCTGCTGGTCGCGGTCTGCGGGGCGGACTTCTCGTTCAAGGTCGGCGGGCACGCGGCCTCGCGCGACCGGCCGGTGGCGGTCCGTCGCGGCGAGGTGCTGGCCTTCGGGCCGGCCCGCGCGGGCGCGCGCGCCTGGCTGGCCGTCGCCGGCGGAATCGACGTCCCGGCCGTGCTCGGCAGCCGCAGCACGTACGTGCGCGCGCGCATCGGCGGCCATGAGGGGCGGCCGCTCGTGGCCGGCGACGTCCTGGCGGTCGGCCGCCCCGGACCGTGGGCGACGCAGCTCTGGCAGCGGCTGGCCGGGGGCGGTTCGCGCAGCCCGGCCTGGAGCATCCGGCCCGAGACGCTCGGCCGCGTCGCCGGCGGGGCGACCGTGCGCGCGACGCGCGGGCCCGAGTGGGACCACTTCACGCCGGAGGCCCGGCAGGCGATCTTTGGGGCGGAATACGAGGTGACGAAGGACATCGATCGCATGGGGATGCGGCTGACGGGCCCGGCCCTGATGCTCAAGGAGCCCCGCGAGGAGATCTCCGCGGCCGTGAACGTGGGCGTCGTGCAGGTCCCGGGCTCCGGCCAGCCCATCGTGCTGCTCGTCGGCCGGCAGAGCGTCGGGGGCTACGCCCGCATCGCCGCCGCGGCGACCGTGGACCTCGGCAAGCTCGCGCAGTTCCGACCCGGCGATCGGATCCGGTTCGAGGAGATCGCGCTGGCGCACGCGCATGAGCTCCTGCTGGCGCGGGAGCGGGACTTCGCGCGGGTGCGCTCCGGGCTGGCGCGCATGGGGGGCTGAACCATGGGCCGCGTCGACCTCAACTGCGACCTGGGGGAGGGCGCCGGACACGACACCGAACTCATGCCCCTGGTCACCTCCGCGAACATCGCGTGCGGCGGCCACGCCGGCGACGAGGCCAGCATGCGCGCGGCGCTCCGGCTCGCCCGCGAGCACGGCGTCGCGGCCGGGGCCCACCCGAGCCTGCCGGACCGCGAGCATTTCGGCCGGCGCGAGTACCCGGTCCTGCCCGACGAGGTGTTCGCGCACGTGCTCAGCCAGACCCTCGCCCTGGCGCGCGTGGCGAGCGAGACCGGCGCGCGGTTGGCTCACGTCAAGCCGCACGGCGCGCTCTACAACATGGCCGCCCGCAACACGCTGCTGGGCGATGCGGTCGCGCGCGCGGTGTACGAGGTGGATCCCCGGCTCGTGCTGTTCGCGCTGGCCGGCAGCGCGCTCGTGCGCGCCGGCCGGGAATGCGGCCTCGCGGTTGCGGAGGAAGTCTTTGCCGACCGGACCTACCAGCCCGACGGTTCGCTGACGCCGCGGCACCGCGGGGACGCGCTCGTCCCCGACGAAGCCGCGGCGGTCGCGCAGGTGATCACGATGGTGCGCCACGGCCGCGTGCGGGCGGTCGACGGCCAGGAGGTCCCGGTGCGCGCGGACACGGTCTGCATCCACGGCGACGGGCCCGCGGCGGTGGCGCTCGCGGGCCGGCTCAACCGCGAGCTGCGCGCGGCGGGCGTCGAGCTGGCCGCTTTCCGGGCATGATCAAGCTGCTGGGCATCGCACTGGTGGCGATCGGCCTGGCCCTCCGCTGGAACACGCTGGCCGTGGTCCTGGCGGCCGGCGTCCTGAGCGGCCTGCTGGCAGGCTTCGACCTGCACGAAGTCATGACGCTGACGGGCCAGTATTTCGTCGAGAACCGCCGCGTGCTGTTGCCGGTGATCCTCATGCTGCCGGTCGTGGGCGTGCTCGAGCGGCACGGGCTCCAGGAGCGGGTCGGCCACCTCATTCGCCGGCTGGAGGCGGCCAGCGCCGGGCGGATCCTGTGGATCTACCAGGCGGTGCGCGGCGCGTGCAGCGTGGTCGGCCTCAACATCGGGAATCACGCGTCCGCGATCCGTCCCCTGATCGTGCCGATGGCCGAAGCCGCGGCGGAAAAAAAGCACGGCGCGCTCGACGAGCGGGCGCGGACCGATCTGCGCGCGCATGCGGCAGCGTCGGAGAACGTGGGCAATTTCTTCTCGGATGACATCGCCGTCGCGGTCGGCGCGCTGCTCATCATTGACGGCTTCTTCCGCAGCGCGGGAGTCGAGGTCCGGCTGCGCGACATCCAATTCTGGAGCCTGCCGACGGCCGGCTGGGTCCTGTTGATCGGCGCCTGGCGCTACCGCGCGCTGCAGCGGCGGCTGGAGGCGGCAACGCGTGTCGACCCGCCGCGGGGGGAGGGTCGGACGTCATGACGCTGCTGTCGGTCGACCTCATCCTGGGCGTATGCGGGCTGGTCGTCGGCGCCGTCGCCCTGGCGATCGCGCGCGACCGCACGCACCCGCACCGCCGGGGCTCGGCCGCCTTCTGGGGAATCCTGGCGGTGGTCACCGGCGCCGGCCCGTGGATCCCGCCCGCCGTCGTCGGCTATGCGGTCGTGGTCCTGGCCGTGCTGGCCGCCGCCCGCGCGGTGGAACCGCCGGCGTTTCGCGGCGCCGATCCGGCCGAGCTGGCGCGCCGCGCCGCCGAGCTCGGCAACCGTCTCCTTCGACCCGTGCTGGTCGTGCCGGCCATCGCGGTGGCGGGCGGCCTGATCCTGTATCGCATCCGGTTCGGCGACCTGGCGGTCGTCACGGAGAATCAAGCGGCGCAGGTGGCCCTGGGGCTCGGGTGCCTGGTCGGACTCGGCTGGGCGCTGCGCACCACACGGGAGACCCCGCGGACGGCGGTGACGGAGGGCGGCCGCCTGCTGCAGCTGATCGGCTGGGCGCTCGTCCTCCCGCAGGCGCTGGCCGCGCTGGGCGGCATCCTGGGCAAGGCCGGGGTGGGCGAGGAGATCGCGCGCCTCGTCGCGGCCGCGCTGCCCGTGCAGGATCCGTTCGTCGCCGTGCTGGCCTATTGCGCCGGAATGGCCGTGTTCACCATCCTCTTCGGCAACGCCTTCGCGGCATTTCCGGTCATGACCCTGGGCATCGGCCTGCCCTTCATCGTCCGGGCCCACGGCGGTGATCCCGCCGTGATGGGCGCGCTGGGCATGCTGAGCGGGTACTGCGGCACGCTGGTCACGCCCATGGCGGCGAATTTCAACATCGTGCCCGTGCGCCTGCTCGAGCTGCGCGGTGATTTCACGGTGATCCGCGCCCAGGCGCCCTTCGCGGCGGCGATCTGGCTTTTCAACGTGGCGGTGATGTACGCGTCCGTCTATGCCCCGGGCCCATGAAGCGCCCCCCGGCCATCCTCCTCACCGGCTTCGAGCCCTTCGGCGGCGACGACTTCAACCCGTCCGGCGAGATCGCCCGGCACCTGCACGGCGCGACGATCCGGGGCCACGTCGTCCAGTCCGCCCTTCTTCCCTGCGTGTTCGGCGCGGTCAGGCGGGAGCTGCGCGCGGCGCTCGCCCGGACGCGCCCGGCCCTGGTCGTGTGCCTTGGGCTGGCCGGCGGGCGCGGCGAAATCACGCCCGAGCGGGTGGCGATCAACGTGGACGACGCGCGGATCCCCGACAACGCGGGCCGGCAGCCGGTCGACCGCCCCGTCGTGGCCGGCGGGCCGGCCGCGTACTGGAGCACGCTGCCGGTGAAGGCGATCGTCGGGGCGCTGCAGCACCGGGGACTGCCGGCCTCCGTGTCGCACACCGCCGGCACGTTCGTCTGCAACCACGTCTTCTACGTTCTCATGCACGAGCTGCGGCGGCGGAAGGCCGTCCGCGGCGGCTTCATCCACGTGCCGCATGCCCGCGAGCACGCCCCCGGGGGGCTGCCGGCGCTGGCGCTCGGGGTGTTGACGGACGCGGTCGCGCTCGCGCTCGAGACCTGCGTGCGGGCGAAGCGCGACCTCCGCCGCGCCGCCGGCCAGACGCATTGAATCCACGCGGGTCCGTGACCTTCCTCGCGCTTTAGGAATCCTGAAACTCGACGCCCATTCCCGGGTTATCTCGCCCATGACCACGCACACCGACGGCTCCGGCTCCGCTTTCTTCGCGGGGGCCTGGGGCGACCTCCGGCATGCCCTTCGTCTGCTCTGGAAGAGCAAGGGCGTCTCGGCCACCACGCTGCTGACCCTCGCGCTGTGCATCGGGGCGACGACCGCGATCTTCTCGTCGGTCTACGCGCTGATGCTGAAGCCGATGCCGTTCCACGAGCCGGACCGCATCGTCGAGCTGTATTCGTCGGCCGTGAAGGCCGGGTTGAACCGCATGCCGGCAAACGTGCCGATGTACCTCGACTACTCGAAGAACGCGACCTCCTACGAAGGCGTCGGGCTGTGCTCCTTCAACAACACGCTCTTCGGCGAGGAGGGCTCCCAGGTGCGCCTGTTCGGCGCGCGGATGACGGCGGAGATGTTCGCGATCCTGCGCGTCCAGCCGCTCCACGGCGCGTTCTTCACCAAGGAGGCGAACAAGCAGGGCGCGGACAAGGTGGCGGTGCTGACCCATACGTTCTGGCGCACGCAGTTCGACGAGAACCCCGAGGTGATCGGCCGGGAGATCCGCCTCGACGGCGAGAATTACAAGGTCATCGGCATCGCGCCGCGCCTGCTGGAAGCGTTCGACGTCCGCCTGAAGTACGTCACGCCGCTCTCGTGGCCGCCGCAGGCCGAGAACGCGCAGGGGCGTTACGGCGTCGGCATCAACATGTACGCGCGGCTCAAGCCGGGGGTGACCGCGGGACAGGCCGACGCCGAGGCGAAGGAGCTCGAGCGGCGCTACGTCGACGCCTCCCCGCCGCAGACCAAGCAGTTCGCGGAGCGCTCCGGGATGACCATGAACGTGGGGGGCGTGCAGGAGCAGCGGGTGAAGCCGGTCCGGCCGACGCTGTTCCTCCTCCAGGGAGCGGTCGGCTGCGTCCTGCTGATCGGCTGCCTGAACGTGGCGAACCTCCTGCTCGCGCGGTCCAACGCGCGGCAGTCCGAGCTCGCCATCCGGGCGGCGCTCGGGGCGGGCCGCGGCACGATCGCCCGTCAGCTCATGCTCGAGAGCCTGGTCCTGACGGGCCTCGGCGCGGCCCTGGGCGTGATGGTCGCGTGGGGCCTGCTGAAGGCGACGAACTTTTATCTGCCGAAGTTCCTCCCGCAGTCGCTCCCGGCCGCGCTCGACCTGCGCGTGCTCGGTTTCGCCGTCGTCCTTTCCCTGCTGATGGGCCTGTTCATCGGCCTGCTCCCGGTCGTGCACATCCTGCGGACCAACCTGGCGGAGGTGATCCAGCGCAGCTCGCGGAGTGCGTCCTCCGCCCGCGGCGTCCGGCTGCTGGGCAGCGCGCTCGTCGTGCTGCAGGTGGCGTTCGCCTTCGTGCTGCTCGTGGGGGCCGGGCTGCTCGTCCAGAGTTTTGCCAAGGCGATCGACGTCGACCCGGGATTCGACCCGCACAAGGTCGTGACCGGCCGCCTGGCCCTGCCGCAGGCGCACCGGGCGAGCGACGACGCGGCCAAGACCTTCCGCGAGCGCCTGATGCAGTCGATGCGCGAGATCCCGGGCGTGACCTCGGTCGCGCTTTCCTCCGCCACCCCGTTCCAGGGCGGCCTGCCGATCAACGCCTTCGGGCTGTATGAGGACACGCTGCCGCCGGGTTCGCCGCAGCCGGGCGCGTACCGCGTCCTCGTCACGCCCGGCTATGCCGAGACCCTCGGGCTGCGGCTCGTCGAGGGGCGGTTCTACGAGGAGGCGGACACCGACCCGAAGCGGCGGCACTTCGTGGTGGACGAGAGCTTCGCCCGGAAGTTCTTCCCCAAGGGCTCCGCCCTGGGCGGCCGCTTTTCCTTCGGCCAGCGGCCCGAGAAGCTCGAGGACTGGCCGACGATCATCGGGGTGGTGAAGGACATTCCCCACAACGGCGTCGAGGAAAAGAGCGGCAACCCGTTCATCTACCAGGTCGTCCAGCAGGGCCGCCCCGGCGGGCTCACGCTGTTCCTCCGTTCCGACCGGCCGGCGAACGACGTGCTCGCGGCCATGCGCGACAAGGTGAAGGCGATCGACCCGACCATCGTGCTCTTCGACACGGGGCCGATGGACAAGGTGGTGGATTCCTCGTACGACAACCGCCGCGCGACGATGCTCCTGCTGGTCGCGCTCGCCGGGGTCGCGGTGTTCCTTTCGGCGTTCGGCATCTTCGGCGTGCTGGCGTACGATGTCTCGCAGCGGACGCGTGAGATCGGCATCCGCGGCGCGATCGGCGCGACCCAGGGCCAGATTGTCGCGCTGATCATGCGGCAGGGCCTGTGGAAGGCGGGCATCGGCGTCGTGTTCGGCCTCGGGACCGCGGTCGGCTTCAGTCTCCTGTTCAGCACCCACCTGGCCGCGTTGCTGTTCGGGGTGAAGCCGATCGAGCCGCTCGTCTACGCGGCCGTGGCCCTCCTGCTGGCCGCGGTCGCCCTGCTCGCCAGCTATCTGCCGGCCCGGCGGGCCGCACGGATCGACCCGCTCGTTGCGCTCCGGGACGAGTAGGCCAGCCCTCCGGCGCCCGCGGGGCGCGGCCGTCCCGGGATCCCGTGGCCGGCCGCGCTGCGCCGGGCGCGGCGCATCCTACAGCGCGAGCGCTTCCGCCAGCTTGCCCGGCTCCTTGCCGCCGCCCATGGCGAAGTCCGGCTTGCCGCCGCCCTTGCCGCCGAGCTTGGCGGACAGATCGCCGACGAGCCGGCCCGCCTGGAGCCCCGCCTGGTTCGCGCCGGGGGAGCAGAAAGCGACCACCGAGGCCTTCTCGCCGAAGGCGGCGCCGAGCTGCACGACGCCCTCGCCGAGCTTCGCCAGCACCTGCGCGCCGAGCGAGCGCAGCGCCTCGGGGCTGTCGGCCGTGACGACCGCGGAAACCCACTTGAGCCCGTTCCGCGCGACCGCCTTGGCCGCGAGCTCGTCGGCGAGCCCGGCCGAGGCCTTGGCCTCGAAGGCCTTCAGCTTCCTCTCGAGCTCCTTCTGGTGGTTCAGGACCACCTCGAGCTTCTGCGCGACGTCGAGGACGCCCGCGTTGAGCCGCGCGTTCACGGCCTTGAGCGCGGACTCCTCGGCGACGACGAAGTCGAGCGCGGCCTGGCCGGCGACGGCCTCGATGCGACGGGTCCCGGCGGCGATCGCCATCTCGGCCGTGATCTTGATCAGCCCGATCTCGCCGGTGGTGGCGACGTGCGTGCCGCCGCAGAGCTCCTTCGAATAGCCGCCGATGTCGACGAGGCGCACGACCTTGCCGTACTTGTCGCCGAAGAACGCGAGGACGTCGTCCGGCTTCTGCGCGTATTCGATCTCGGACGAGACGACGCGCGCGTTGTCGAGGACCTTCTCGTTGACGAGCTGCTCGCACTCCCTGAGCTGCGCCGCCGTGAGCGCCTCGAAATGGGTGAAGTCGAACCGGAGCCGGTCGGGCGTCTTGTGCGTGCCGAACTGCCGGACGTGGGTCCCGAGGATCTTGCGCAGCGCCCAGTGCACGAGGTGGGCCGCGGAGTGGTGGCGCGAAATCGCGCGCCGCCGCCCGAAGTCGACGTGGAGCGTCGCCGCCGCCCCGGCCTTCGGCATCGGCCCGCCCGACCGCGCGACCTTGTGCAGGTGCCGGCCGGCCTTGTCCTTCACGCAGTCGGCGATCCCGATCTTCTGCCCGTCGACCAGCGCGTGGCCGGAGTCCCCGACCTGGCCGCCCATCTCGGCGTAGAACGGCGTGCGGTCGAAGACCAGGAAGGTGTCTTTGTCGCTCGTGACCACGTCTGTGACCTTCGCGTGGAAGGCCGTGGTGGCGTCGATGTCGTAGCCCTCGAACTTCGTGGCGGCGACGGCGGCGGCGCCCTCGGTGGCGCCGAGGATGACCTCGGTCGCGCGGGCCGCCCGCGCGCGCTCGCGCTGCTTCTCCATCTCCGCCTCGAAGCCGGCGGTGTCGACGGACAGGCCGCGCTCCGCCGCCAGCAGCTGCGTCATGTCCAGCGGGAAGCCGTAGGTGTCGTACAGCTCGAAGGCCGCGGGCCCGCTGACGGCGCCGGAGGCCGCCGCCTTCGTGAAGATCTGCAGGCCGCGGTCCAGCGTCCGGCCGAACGACTCCTCCTCGGAGCGGATCGCGCGCTCGATCATCACACGCTGGGTCTTGAGCTCGGGGAACACCGCGCCGAGCGACTCGACGACCGGGCCGACGAGCTGCTCGAAGAAGCCCGCCTTGAGCCCGAGGTTGCGGCGGCCGTACATGATGCCGCGACGGAGGATCCGCTTGATGACGTAGTTCCGGCCCTCGTTGCCGGGGAGGATGCCGTCGGCGATCGCGCACGAGACGCAGCGCGCGTGGTCGGCGAGGACGCGGAAGGCGATGTCGACCTGCTGCTGCTCGCCGAGGCCCGTGCGGGCGGCCGGCACCGAGCCCGTGTAGCGCTTGCCCGAGAGCGCGGCGACCTTGTCGAAGGTCGGCTTGAAGACGTCGGCGTTGTAGTTCGAGGGCTCGGCGGAGAAGTCCTGGAAGCCCTTCGTCGTGGCATGGATCCCGGCGACCCGCTCGAAGCCCATGCCGGTGTCGATGTGCTTCGCCGCGAGCGGCGAGACCGTGCCGTCGGCGTTCGCGTTGAACTGGATGAAGACGTGGTTCCAGATCTCGATGCAGCGCGGGCTCGACGCGTTGACGAGCCGGCGGCCGGCGGCCTCGTCGTCGGACGCGAGCAGGTTGAAGTGGATCTCCGAGCACGGGCCGCACGGGCCGGTGTCGCCCATGCGCCAGAAATTGTCGTCGGTCGGGATGCGGATGTTCTTCTCGTCCGGCAGGCCGGCGATCTTGCGCCACAGCGCCGCGGCGTCCTCGTCGGAGGAGTGGACCGTCACCGTCAGCTTCTCGGCCGGCAGGCCGAACTCCTTGGTGATGAGGTTCCACGCCATCTCGATGGCGCCGTCCTTGAAGTAGTCGCC